>NZ_JACIIV010000013.1 GCF_014205635.1 Polymorphobacter multimanifer | reverse complement strand
AGCCAAACCACGATCTCAAGAACCAGGGGCCTGACAAGCTGCTGCTGCCGCGACCAAGGCTAACCCAGATCGTCCAGCCAATATACAGGGGCCTGAGGCCCCAGCCGCCGGAGGCCTCACTCCTGCCCCGTTACCGCCGCCGCAATCCCCAGCATCAGCACATCGCGCGTGAAGTCGCACGACCAGCCGATCCAGGCGTCGTTCAAAAACCGCCCCGCCTCATATTCGGTGGTCACGCCGTAGCCGCCGAGCGTTTCCACGCACAGCTGCGCGCAGCGGATCGCGGCATCGACCGCGCGCACCTTGGCGGCGGGTGCTGCGACCATTGCCGCCTGCATCGGGTCGGTTTCGCAGAGCGCTGCCGCGTGCCAAACCATCAGCCGTGCGGCGGTCACCTCCTGGTGCATTTCGGCGAGCTTCATCGCCACCGCCTGGGCGCGCGCGATCGGCGCCCCCATCGAGCGGCGCTGCTTCGCATAGTCCAGCGCATAGCCATGCGCCGCCCGCGCCAGCCCGACGAAGCAGGCGGCGAGGCAGACCGGCATTTCGGGCACCATCGCGAACAGCATCGCCGCCCCCCCCGCGCGGCCGAGCAGCGCGGACGCCGGCAGCGCCACATCGTCGAAATGCAGCGCGGCATGGCTGGTCAGCGGCCAGCCGATCAGCGGCGTCTTGCGCCCCACGCTCATCCCCGGCGTGTCGGCCGGCACCCAGAACAGGCTGAGGCCTCCCATCAGCGGCTGCGCGGCATCGGTGCGCGCGATGATGAGGTAATTGTCGGCCACCCCGGCATTGGTGATGAACGCCGATTTCTCGCCGCGCAGCGTCCAGCCTTCACCTTCACGCACCGCTGCCAGCTTCGGCCCGAACGCCGGGTCGGCCCCTGCCAGCATAAGCTCGGAGCCGGCGACATTGGGCTCGGACTGCGCGCCCGCCAGCACCATCGCCGGGGCTGCCGAAAACGCCGCCAGCTCGGCTTGCGCCCCGGCGCGCTGGAGCAGCAGCGGCATGGTGGCAGTGAGCGAAAAATAGTCCGACGCAATGCCGACATCCGCCGCCCCCAGCTCCTCGAGGATCAGCGCCGCATCGAGGCACGATCCTCCCAGCCCGCCGAGCGCCTCGGGCACGAAGATCTTCGTCAACCCGAGCGCCGCCCCCGCCTCGAACACCGGCTTCACATCGTCCCAACCCGCCTTTGCATGCCGTGTCCGCTCCACCAGCGGCCTGATCTCGCTTTGCGCAAACCCTCGCGCCGTTGCCTGCAGCTGCGACTGTTCGGGCGTGGGTGCAAAGCCGATCATCCGCCGATCTCCAGCACCATCTTGCCGCGCGCATGCCCGGCATCGAGCGCTGCATGGGCCGCCACGATCTCATCCAGCTTGAAGCGCCGCCCCACCGGTGACCGCAACTGACCGGACTCGAAAAGCGGTCGCATCAGGTCGAGGATCTGCGGCTGCGCGCTGAACGCGACGATCTTCGTCGTCACGCCATGCTTCGCCATGTTGGCCTCGCGGTTCATGATCTCGACATCGTCGCCGCGCAGCACCACCAGCAGCGTGCCGCCGGACTTGATCACGTCATAGCAACCCTGTCCGGTCTCGCGCCCGATCACATCGAGCACCACGTCGAACTGCCGCCCCAAGCTCCGGAAATCCCCGGCCGCATAGTCGAACACCTCGTCCGCCCCCATCGCGCGCACATGCGCCTCGCTGGCAGCACTCGCAGTCGTCGTCACATGCGCGCCGTGCGCCTTGGCAATCTGGATTGCGAAGCTGCCCACGCCGCCGGCTCCCGCCTGGATCAGCACGCGCTGTCCGGCCTTCAGCCCGGCCAGATTGATCAGCCCATGCCACGCCGTACACGCCGCCATCGGCACCGCAGCCGCTTCGGCAAAGCCGAGGTTCGCCGGCATGTGGCGGACAAGATAGGAAGGGCTGGCGACAAAGCCGGCATAGGCGCCCGGCCGCATCACATCGATCAACCCATACACCCGGTCGCCGATCTCGAACTCGGACACGTCGAACCCCTTGGCAACGATCGTGCCGGCCACGTCGCAGCCGAGAATATGCGGCAGCGCCAGCGGGAACAGCCCCGCCAGCCAGCCGCGCCGCAGCTTCGCCTCGAACGGGTTGAGCCCGGCCGCCTCCACCTTGATCAGCACCTCATTGTGCGGCGCGATTTCCGGCAGCGGCACGTCGGCCAGTTCGAGCATTTCCGGCGGTCCATAGCCGGTCAGCCGGGCAGCGCGCATGGTTTCGGGAAGGCTCATGGGTCAGGACTCCTGATGGTCGAGGCGAACGATCTGCTTGCCCGGCGCCGGATCGGCGAACAGCCCGGCAAAGGCCGCCGGCGTGGCGGCTAGCCCTTGGTGGATCGTCTCCACCGCCCGCAGGCTGCCATCGGCAAGGGCTGCGGCAAGGCGCTGCAACGCACGCGGCGCATCGTGCATATGATCGGCAAGCAGAAAGCCCTGCACCCTCGCGCGCTTGAACAGGATCGGCAACGCACTGCCATAGCGCGGCGGAGCGGCGTCATTATACGCCGCGATGAACCCCAGCAGCACCACCCGCGCCTGCAGCGCCAGATGCGCCGCCACAACGTCATGCAGCGCACCGCCCACCCCATCGATGAAGCCATGCACCCCGTCCGGCGCCAGCGTCGCAAGCTCGGCCGGATCGGTGGTCGCGGCCTCGAAGCCGAGTGACTGGCGCAGGAAATCGCATTGCGCCGCACTCGCCGCCAGCCCGATCACCCGCGCCCCGGCCGCCCGCGCCAGCTGCCCCGCCACCACTCCCACCGACCCGGCCGCCGGAGCAATCACCAGCACCTGCCCCGGCAGCACCGCAGCCAGTTCGGCAGTGAAAAAAGCGGTCAGCCCCGAAGGCCCGAGCGTCGACAAATGGTGCGACGCCGGCCCGGCATAATCGGGCAGCCGCTGCACCTTTGCGGCGGGCAGGGCGGTGAACTGCTGCCACCCCGTCTCCGCCGCAACCAGCGTGCCCAGCGGAAACGCCGCATCGTCCGAGCCGACTACGGTCGCGAGCCCGCGCCCGTCCACCACCGCACCCAGCGGCATCGGCGGCCCCACCCGGCTGTCGGAACGCATCCGCAGCCGCGGGAAAGGGTCGAGCCCCAGCCACTCGACCTGCAGCAGCAATTCGCCCGGCCGCGCCGCCGGCATCGGCGCATCGACCAGCGCAAAGTCCTCCGGCGCCGGCGTCCCTTCCGGATAGCGCACCAGCTGAACCTGCAGGTTGCTCATGCCGCCTCCGCCAGAAATGCATCGAGTGCTGCATTGAAAAGTTCGGGCGCTTCCAGATTGGACACATGCCCCGCCCCCGCAATCATCTCGAACCGCGCCCCCGGGATCGCCGCTGCCATGCCGCTCGCAAACGCCGGCGTCGCTATGGGATCATGCTCCCCGGCCATCACCAGCACCGGCACGCTAATTCCCGCCAGCGGCGGAAAGTCGCTGAACGCCGTCACCGCCTCCAGTGTTGCCAGATAAGTCACAGGGTCGAGTGCGGAATGGCTCGCCAGCAGCGCCGCCCGCACCTCGGCGGAAATGCCCGGGCCGGCGATGCTGTCGACAATGCCGGGTGCAATCTCGGCCATCGTCCGCCCCTCCTCGAGCGGCTTGCGCCGCAGCGCCATGAAGGCTGCCACCTTATCCGGCGGTGGTGCTGCCCCGGCACTGGTATCGGCCAGCGTCAGGCTCGCCACCAGCCCCGGATAGCGCCGCCAGCAATCGAGTGCGATCCGCCCACCCATCGACAGCCCGACCAGATGCGCGCCACTCCCATTCCGGCCCCCGAAATGCCCGATCACCGCCGCCAGATCATCGGCAAAATCGGTGAAGCACCGCACCGGCGTTCCGATGCTGTCGCCATAACCGCGCGCATCCCAGGCCAGCGCATGAAAGCGGCCGCCAAAATGCGCCAGCTGCGGCGCCCAATTGTGCCGGCTGCCGCCCACGCCGTGCAGAAACACCAGCAGCGGCGCGCCCGCATCCCCGGCTTCCTCCAGCGCAAGCGGCGGGTCGTTCAATCTCATCATGCCAGCTCGGGCACCAGCACACCGTCCACCACCACCGGCGCACCATCGAGCGTGATCGTGCAATGCCGCACCGGCAGGTCGAAATGCCCGAGCGTTGCCCGGCCGGCAAAAGGGTTGGCGCCGGTCGAGAACAGGAAATTGCCGGCAAAGGCACGCAGCTCGATGCCGTTGATGTCGCCCTTGTCGTACATCATCATCGAATCCCAGCGCGCCCCATGGTTCATCCCCCAGCCGACATGCGACGTGCCATACGCCTCGCGGTCCCCCCAGGCGGCAAAATAGCTGCGCATCAGGTCGGCATCGAGGCCACTCCCCTCCACCGCGGTCACATAGTCATTCTCGATCACCAGCCGGATCGGCTTTTCCAGATAGCGCTTGAAGGTGATGTTGATATCGCCCTCCGCCAGCACCAGCGTGCCGTTGACCGAGCCAAGTGCTGGAAAACAGCTGCAGATGCCGCCGGGCCAGGTGGCGAGCATCCCCGGCTCGGGCACCGCCCCCAGATTGCCGCCGATGCGGGCACCCGTCAGCCCGATGGCGAGGTCCGTCCCCGCTGCACTCGTCACATGCATGGCACTCGCCGCCTGCATCAGCGCCCGCCCGCGCCGCACCCGCGGGATCAGGCTCGCATCGGGCGCCAGCCGCTCCAGCAGCTCGGGATGCTCGTTGGACACATAAAGAATTCGCCCGCCCGCCTGCAGAATCTCCGGCGTTTCATCGGCATGCATCAGCCCCTCCACCGTCAGGTCGAGCACGAGGGCTGCCGATTTCAGCGCCTCGATCACCGGACGGATATGCTGGATGGCGTTCGAAGAGCCAGTGGACCGGATCGCCACCGCCACGCTCTGCCTTGGTGTCGGCACGATCACATGAAACGCCTGCAACCCCAGCCGCAACGCCGCCAGCTCCGCCAGCTGCACATTGATCCCGCGCGACTGGCTTTCGGAAAGGATCGCCACCGCAGCCCCTTCCGGCAGCGCGCAAAGGCTCAGCGCTGCCGCAAAGCTGTCGATCCAGCGGGCTTCGATACGGTCGTTCAGCATGGGCGCGCTCTCGTGATCGGTGTTGCAGCCCTTGTCCCTTTGCAGGGGGGACAGGTTCAACCATCGACCTTGGGCAACAGGCATAACTTCCATTCAACCGAGGGTGAGCGTGGCCCCGCCATGCAAGCCGGCATCGAGCTGCAGCCTATCCCCGCGCCCGATCACGGCCGCACGGCACATGGCGCCGGTGGCGATCCAGTCTCCCGGCCGCAACCCGCGCGGGTCATCGGCCAGCGCAGCCCGCAGCGCCGCCAGCGCCCGCAGCGGATTGCCGAGCACCACATCGGCGCTGCCCCGGCAAGCGACCGCGCCATTCACCGAAAGCGAGATCGCCAGCGCCGCCGGATCCTCCAGCGCCGCCAGCGGCAGCGGCGGCCCGATCAACACGCCACAACTCGCCGCATTGTCCGCCACGATCGCCCCGGTGCCGTGCGCAAAGGGCGCGGCAAAGCTCGGCCGGTTGAACTCGGCCCCGGCATGCGCCGCCACC
Source organism: Polymorphobacter multimanifer (assembly GCF_014205635.1). Classification (GTDB taxonomy): domain Bacteria; phylum Pseudomonadota; class Alphaproteobacteria; order Sphingomonadales; family Sphingomonadaceae; genus Sandarakinorhabdus; species Sandarakinorhabdus multimanifer. Next base: position 125,939 of record NZ_JACIIV010000013.1, on the reverse strand, counting down.
GGCTGAAGATCGTCGCCGAGCAACAGCAGCACCTCGGGCTCGACTTCGAGCGGCCGCTCGCCTGGAAAAACCGCAATGTCGCCATCGCGGAACAGGCGGAACAGCCGCCCATGGATCGGCGCCTCCACCCCCAGGAACGCCATCGCCCCCGCACTCGTCGCCCCCACCTTCCACCCCGACACCGACCCCATTCGCCCGGCCAGCGCCGCTGCCACCGCATACCCCTGCGCCAGCGTCAGCGCCGGCACCTCATCGACCAGCCCGCCCCCCAGCCGTGCCGCTGCCAATGCCCTCACAAACTCATCCATGCTGCCCCCGATCCCGCCGCCATTCGGTCGGCGTGCACCCCATCACCAGCCCGAACCGCCGGGTGAAGGCCGATTGGTCGGTATAGCCCACCGCCTGCGCCACTTCGGCGATCGGCTGGCCATCGCGGATCAGCGGCAGCGCCCGGTCGATCCGCAGCTTGTGCAGGAATCGCATGGGGGACATGCCGAAGGCGCTGCGGAAATCCCGCTCCAGCTGCGACGGCGACACGCCCACCAGCGCCGCCAGCCCCTCCAGATCGAGTGCTCCCGACGGCCGCGCCTCCAGCTGCGCCACCGCCCGCGCCAGCCGCGCATACATCGGCTGCCGCGCTTCCGATGCCGCCAGCCGCCGCGCACTCGCCGCAACGCCGATAATGCTGCCATCCTCGCCGCGCAGCGGATGCCGCGAAAACAGCAGCCAGGCCGCCGACCCGCGCCCGGCCGCGGCCAGATCGAGCCGGTCGGTCAGCGGCTCGCCGCTCGCCAGCACCTGCGCATCGAGCGCCTCGTAGCGCGCGGCCACCAGCGGCGGAAAGAACGCCGATGCCCGCGCGCCGAGGAGTGCCGCGGCATCCCTCACCCCGCACAGCCGCGCCATCGCCGGATTGGCCGCGACATAGCGCAGCCCGGCATCCTTGATGAAGAACGGACAATCATCGAGCCGTTCGAACAGGCTGGAGGCAAGGGCGACCGCGGCATGCATTGTGCCGATATCGGCACCGGCCATGCGCGGAGGCAACAAGACTAATGCGGTCGCCGCCATGACAATGCGGCATGACGTCGAACCTGGATTCTGGAGGAGCCCGACCATGACCCGCATCTGGACCCCGCAACCTGACGCCGAAGCCTTTGTGCAAGCCCAGCTTGCCGCCGCCCTCGCCGCCGTGCCGCAAGCCGCGCGCTATGCGCAAGCGCTGCGCACCACCACCGGCGTGCGGCTGCGTGATATTCTCGATCATCTGGTGCTGCCCGCCGATGCAGTGGCCGAAGCGCGCAGCCTCGGCTGGCTCCCCGAAAACGAAGCCCTCGCCAACCCGCTCGGCTTCTTCCCGACCGTTCTCGAAGGCGCCCCCGCCCTGGCATTCCGCGTCGAATCGCTCGCGCGATTTCAGGCCGCCACCGGCACCGATGCCGCCATAGACGGCGCCGAACACGGACCGCTGCGCCTGGCAGACGCCTTCACCGGCGGCGGCTGGACCATCCGCGCCGTCGAGCGCGCCGGCGGCCTCGGCCACACGCCCGAAGCACTCCCCGCTGCCAGTATCCGCGCCGGCCGGCTGCACCTGCAGATCTTCCGCACCCGCCGTCGCCGCTTCGAGCATGTCGCGGCGGGGCTCGCGCACACCGAGGCACTCGTCGATGCCGCCGTCGCCGAAATCGGCCCGCACCGCGCCTGCCACCTCTGGTTCGTCGCCGAGCGCGACTATTGGATGAGCCGCTGCCCTGCAGGCCGTGTGCAGGCCGAGCGCCAGAACCGTGCCGGCATCGGCTGGTCGAACATCGATCACCACACCTATGATGGCTCGCGCGAGCATTTCGCCGCCACCATCCGCATCCTCGAAAAGCTCGGATACGAACTGCGCGAGATGCTCTACGCCGGCGCGCTCGCCGGCTGGGGTTCGCAGATCCTCGAACAGCCCGCCCTCAAGAGCACGATCTTCGCCGATGTCGACCTCGCCCCCCACGAAACCGACGTCGATTTTGCCCATCAGCCGCTGCCGCCGCTGGACAAGCACCGCCGCGCGGGCATCATCTCGATCATGCACGGCGAATCGATCCTCGAAGGCGGCCTCAACCATGTCGCGGGCATGTACGACCAGCGCGCGCTGCGCCGCATCCTGTCCGAAGCAGGGCAGGAAGTCATGGCGCCCTTCTCCGATTTCCCCTTCCTCTACCAGGAGCTGACCACCGGCGATGTGGCCGCGGTCGAACCCGCCCGCCTCGATGCGCTCGAAGCCGGCGGGCATCTGTCGGCGGCCGAAGCCGAGGAGATCCGCCTGGGCGGCACCATCGCCGCGCACCTCGAAAACCTCGAGCGTAACGATGGCTACAAGGGCTTCAACATGCCCGGCATCGACGGCGTGCTGCGCAAGCTCGATCCCCGAAAAGATGTGAGTGCAGCGGCATGAACGCCCCCACCATCATCGAAGCGCCGAACACCGCCGCCGTCATCGCCGCCCTGCAAGCGCGCTTCGGCGACCGGCTGAGCACCTCGCCCGCCATCCGCGAAGCCCATGGCCGCGGCGAGGGCCTGCGCGATCTCGCCGCCCCCTCCGCCGTGGTGTTCGCCGAGACGACCGAAGATGTCGCCGCCGTGCTCGCCCTCTGCCACGAAGCGCGCGTGCCGGTCATCCCGTTCGGCACCGGCACCTCGCTCGAAGGCCAGCTGCAGGCCCTCGGCGGCGGCATCTCGCTCGATCTCGGCCGCATGGACAAGGTGCTCGCCATCAACGCCCCCGACATGGATTGCCGCGTGCAAGCCGGCGTCACCCGCGAAGCCCTCAACCATGCCATTCGCGACCAGGGGCTGTTCTTCCCGCTCGATCCCGGCGCCAATGCCAGCCTCGGCGGTATGGCCGCCACCCGTGCCAGCGGCACCAACGCCGTCCGCTACGGCACCATGCGCGAGGTGACACTGGGGCTGACCGTCGTCACCCCGCAAGGCCGCATCATCCGTACCGGCGGCCGCGCCCGCAAATCCTCCGCCGGCTATGATCTCACACGCCTCTACATCGGCTCGGAAGGCACGCTCGGCGTCATCACCGAGCTGCAATTGCGGCTGTTCGGCGTCCCCGAAGTCATTTCCGCGGCGCGCGTGCAATTCCCCGATCTCGCCAGTGCCGTGCAGACGGTGATGGCGGTGATGGCGTGCGGCATCGCCGTGGCGCGCATCGAGCTGCTCGATGCGCTGCAGATGCAGGCATGCATCGCCTGGTCGAGGCTCGAAGGCTTCGCCGTGGCACCCACGCTGTTCCTCGAATTCCACGGGTCGGAAGCCGCCGTCGCCGAGCAGATCGCCATGGTCGAGGCGCTGGCCGGCGAGCATGGCGGCAGCGCCTTCGCTTTCGCCACCACCACCGAGGCGCGCTCGGCGATGTGGCGCGCCCGCCACGAGGCCTATCACGCCGCACGCGGGCTGGCGCCGGGGAAGGACAGTTTCACGACCGATGCCTGTGTCCCCATCTCGCGGCTTGCCGATTGCATCGCCGAAAGCCATGCCGAGGCGCAGGCGCTGGGCCTTGTCGCCCCGATCGTCGGCCATGTCGGGGACGGCAATTTCCACATGCTGGTGCTGTTCGACCCCGCCGATCCGGACGAGCGCGCCCGCGCCGACAAGCTCGCCGCCAGCGTCTCCGAGCGCGCCATCCGCATGGGCGGCACCTGCACCGGCGAGCATGGCATCGGCGTCCACAAGCTCGATGCGCTGCTGCTCGAACATGGCGCCGAGGCGGTGGCGGTGATGCAGGCGATCAAGGCCGCCCTCGATCCCCATGGCATCATGAACCCCGGCAAGACCGTTCCCTCGTTGCCTCCGCTCGGCTAGGTTCACCCCATGCAGACATTCTTCATCTCGGTCAGTTGCGAGCGCGGCCAGACCTACACCGTGGGCCGCGAAATCCTCAAAGCTGTCCCCGGCGTCCGCGAAGTCTCGGCCATCAGCGGCAAATGGGATCTGCTGGTAAAGCTGGTGATCGAGGAAGGTTTCGACGTCGGCCAGCTCGTCAACGAAAAGCTTGCTGCCGTGCCCGGAATCCGGCGCACCAAGACGCAGGTGGCGTATTTCGTCTATAATCCCGACGATGTGTTCTTCTAGCCACGGCCGCGACGGCTGAAGATCAATGCGGAAAATCCGCATTCGATTGCACCCACGATCAGCGCCAGATTGCCCGGCCAGATCGGCCCCAGCACCGTCGCCACTACGCCGGCGGCCACAAGTGCTGCCCCCAGCGCCCAGTAAAGCGCCTCGCCATACACCGTGCGAAACACGAAATAGCGCGCGCCGATGATGATCGCCATCACCGGAAACACCGCTGTCGGGAGCATGCCGAGCAGCCCATAGGCGATGAAGATGCCGGCAAAGAGAATGAAGGTGCTTTCCAGCCCGAGCCGTTCGAGCGGATTGCCCTTCGCCAGCTTCGGCGCCCGAAACCCGGTCCGCGCGATGAGGAGGGACAGCGGCACGATCGCCATGCCACCGAAGAACAGCACCGCAAACGCCATGTCGACCCCGGCGCGCAGCCAGACGAGCCCGCTGGCAAGCCAGACCAGCCCGGACACCAGGACCCCCGGTGCTCCGCGCACAAAGGCGGCGCGCATGTCTTGCTGGGCAGCGTTGAGGTCCATGCATTCATCCTGCACGTCCGGCAGCCGTTCGCAATCCCCCATCCCCATGCCCGGCAGTGATGGCCACCGCTGCACAGGCTATTTGCGTGAGGCCGCCCGAAAGGGCCGAATAGCGGCTCATCAGGGAGCCCCACCGATGCGTATCGATGCCGTTTACGATTTCCTCTGCCCCTGGTGCCATGTCGGGAAGCGGCATCTCGATCTGGCGCTCGCCGCCGAGGCCGGGTGCGCGGATGCGCTTCCCATTCAGGTCCATTGGCGCCAGTTCATGCTCTATCCGCACTTCGACCGCGCCGGGCATGTATTTCTCGACTTCTTTCGCGAGAAATATGGCGAAGGCCTGCGCGTGCCGATGTGGGACCGCATCCGCAGCGTCGCCGAGCCCGTCGGTATCAACTTCGTCTTCGAGAAGATCACCCGCGGACCCCCCTCGATCGACGGTCACCGCCTCGTCCGCTGGGCCGAGGCACAGCACCCCGGCGTTGCCGGCGCCATGATCGAGGAGATCGCCGGCAGCTTCTTCGAACACGCCAAGGTCATCGACATGGACTTTCTCGCCGCCCTCGCCGGTCGCCATGGCTTCGACGCCGCCGCCGCCCGCGCGCATCTTGAATCCGACGCCGATCTCGAAGCCCCCTTCCGCGAAACCGAGGCCTGGCGCGCTTCCGGTGTCAGCTCGATGCCGCACTACATCCTCACCTCGGGCGGTGGCCGGTCCGAGATCATCAACCAGACGAGCATCGCCGCCTTCGCGCAGGCCTTCGACCGCGCGCGCACGGCACGCGCTGCATGAGCGATCCCGATGGCGACTGGCCGTCGCCTGCAATCGCCTGGGGGTCGGTGGCGGCACTGCTGCTCGCCTATATCGTCTCCTTCGCCGACAGGCAGATCCTCAGCCTGCTGGTTGGCCCCATCAAGGCAGACTTGCAGATCTCCGACACCCAGTTCAGCCTGCTCGCCGGTCTTGCCTTCGCCATCTTCTACACGGTGATGGGCCTGCCCTTCGGCCGGCTGGCGGACCGCGCCAGCCGTCGCCTCATCGTCGTGGTCGGCACCCTCGCCGGCGGCATGGCAGCGGCGGCGTGCGGCCTCGCCAACAGTTTTGCGGCCCTGTTCGGCGGCCGGGTTTTCGCCGGCACCGCCGATGCCGCGCTCGGGCCTTCGGTCTTCTCGATGCTCGCCGATCTCTTCCCCCCCGCCAGCCGCGCCCGCGCCTTTTCGGTCTACAGCCTCGGCATCTATTTCGGCGCCGGCCTGGCGTTCGGCGCCGGCGGGCTGGTGGTGGGTGCCGTGGCGGAAAACCCGCAGGTCACGCTGCCGCTCATCGGCACGGTGCAGGCATGGCAGGCCGTCTTCCTCGTCATCGCCGCCCCGGCCTTCCTCCTCGCCCCCTTCCTGCTGCTCCTCCCCGAGCCAGTGCGCCGCGGCCGCGCCGAAACCCCCGAGCAGCTCCGCGTCCGCGAAACCCTCCGCTATGTCTGGACACGGCGCGCGCTGTTCGGCCCCTGGTTCTTCGGCTTCGGCATCGTCGTGCTCGCCAATTTCGCCACCCTCGCCTGGACGCCCGAATTCTTCATCCGCCGCCACGGCGTATCACCGCGCGATGCCGGGGTGCAGATCGGCCTCATCATGGCGGTCGCCGGCTCGGTCGGCGTGCTGGCGGGCGGCTGGTTCGCCGATTGGCTCGCCAGCCGCGGCCGGCGGGACGGCACGCTGATCGCCGGCGCCCTCGCCTGCCTCGGCGGCATGGTGCCCGGCGTGATGTTCCCGCTTGTCGATGATCCAGCCCTTGCCAAGGCGCTGCTGGCACCGCTGTTCTTCTTCGGCGCCTTCGCCAGCGGTGCGGCTCCTTCGGCCATCGGTGCCGTGGTGCCCAACGAAATGCGCGGCCAGGTGTCGGCGCTCTATCTGCTGGTCATCAACCTGCTCGGCATCGGCCTCGGCCCCACCTTGCCCGCCCTGTTCACCGATTTCCTGTTCGGAGACGAAGCAAAGCTCGGCCTGTCGCTGGCGCTCACCGCCGCCATCACCGGCCTGCCGTCAGCCTGGCTCCTCCACCGGGCGCGCAAACCCTATCTGGCCGCCAGCCAGCGATAGCTTTCATCATCCCGGTCACGCCGTCCCTTGGGCAGCTCGCCATTCGCCTCGAACCATCCGGCATCGACCGCACGGGTCTCGCCCCAGTCCATCGCCTCGGTGTGCGCCACGCTCCGCCACACGCCGTCGCGCTGCTCTGCATGGCCAAGATAACGCCCCAGCACCACCAGCTCGCGCCCGTCTGCCTCCTGCCAATGCCAGGTGCGCACATAGGCCTCATAAGCGATCCGCCCGTCCCCCACAGGCACCAGCAGCACATTGCCGATGTCATGCCGCGTGGCCGCGAACATCCCCATGAACCCCATCGCCACCTCGACAAAGCCCGCGGGCGCGCCCGAATAGATGCTCCCCAGCGTGATCACCGCATCGGGCCAGAAGGCCGCCGCGATCAGGTCGGGGTCACGCCGGTCCACCCCGCGCGCATAGGTGTAGAGCGCCTGGCGGATCGCCTCGGCAGCGTGAGCCTCAACCAAAGCGCACCTCGCCGGCCGCATTGTCCACCAGCACATGGCAATCGAGATATTCGACTTGCGGAGCATGGCCGGTCTTCGCCTCGATCATCACGCTTGCGCGCGCAAAGAACGCCTCCGCCGAAGCCCGGTCCGCCCAGAGATAGATGCTGCGGCCTTCCCCCTTCGCAGCATCAAGATGGATCGCCTTGCGAATGAGCGCCGGCCCCGCCGCCTGATAAATGGGAATCGTGCGGCGAATTTCCTCCAGCGCCGCCTCATGGCTCTCGCCGGGCGCCAGCCTGAAGCGGACAATGGTAGTGATCATGCAGGTCTCCGAGCGATTTTCGCAAGGCTGCAGGGGCAGGGGACCCCGCACAAGCGCACTTCCACACCCGGCGGCGGAACTAAAATTCATGGCTGCGGCGGGATTAGTGATTTGGGCACAACTGCGCCTGCAGTCAGTCTGCCCTTGCAAGTGCGGCCGCGCCACATGCGGCCGGTCCGGAGGGGGAAAGACAATGCGGACGATGATCATGGCGGCCCTGCTCGCCGGTGTCGCAAGCCCGGCGATCGCGCAAACAGCCACGGCGTCCGAGGCGGAGGGCGGCGAGATCATCGTCACCGCCCAGAAGCGCGCCGAGCGCCTCGTCGACGTGCCCCTCTCGATCGTCGTCCGCACCGGCGAAGAGCTCAAGAACGGCGGCATCAACGATTTCAACCAGATCATGAGCCGCGTGCCCAATCTTGTGGTCGTGGACACCCCGGCCAACAAGTCGATCACCATCCGCGGCATCGGCACCAGCGGCAACAGCTTCTCGTTCGAGCAATCGGTGGCGCTGTTCGTCGATGGCGTCTACGGCGGCCGCAACCGCCAGTACAACCAGCCTTTCCTCGATGTGGAGCAGATCGAGGTGCTGCGCGGCCCGCAAGGCGCACTCTTCGGCCGCAACACAAGTGCGGGCGCCATCGCCATCCGTTCGACCCGCCCGACGCAAACGCTCGGCGGCGAAGTTTCGGCCGAATACGAAACCGTGCGCGGCAGCACCAACGTCACCGGCATCATCAATGCCCCGGTGTCGGACAAGCTCGCCGTCCGCCTGGCGGGCCGCTACGCGCTGAACAACGGCTGGCTCGACAACACGACGCTCGACCGCAAGGAGCCCGTCGCCGACCAGTATCTGCTGCGCGGCTCGCTGCTGTTCACCCCTTCGGACACGGTCACCCTGTTTGCCAAGCTCGAATATACCAAGCAGGATATCACCGGCTCGGCCTTCGAATTCGTCCCCGCCGGCACCCGTCCCGATTATCTGAAAGACACCGACGACGCCTTCTCCCCAGAGCGTGACAACAGCGACAACTGGAACGGTGCCGTGCAGCTCGATGTCGAGCTGGGCACCCACACCCTCACCGCCATCACCGGCTATTCCTATTATGGCTATGAGCAGGCGTTCAACATCCAGGCGCGCCGCCCCGCCCGGCTCGTCGTCGACAACAGCGAGCGCTTCTCGCAATGGTCGCAGGAGGTGCGGCTGGTCTCGCCCAGCGACACCGCGTTCGATTACATCGTCGGTGCCTATGCCGAATGGGGCCGCAGCCGCGTGCGCCGGCAATCGACCATCGACACCCCGGCACCGCCGGGCATCAACACCATCACCTTCCGCACCTTCGATCAGGATACCGATGTCCTCGCTGCCTTCGCCCAGGCCGGCTACAAGCTCACCGATACCTTGAAGCTCAGCGGCGGCCTGCGCTGGACCAACATCCGCAAGCGCGGCCTCGTCACCGGCTTTACCCGGCTGTTCAACGTGCCCCCCGCCCCCGCCAGCCTCACCATCCCGCGCGCCGATCTCGAAGGCCGCTTCACCGAAAACGCCTGGGCGCCCTCCGCCACGCTCAGCTGGTCCCCCAACCGCGATCTCAACCTGTTCCTGCGCTATGCACGCGGGGACAAGGGCGGCGCCTTCAGCGAGTTCCAGAACGTCACCGCCGACACATTCATCCTGGCGCCCGAAAAGTCGGACGTGTTCGAGGCCGGCCTCAAGGCGCAATTCCCTGAAGTGAACGGCTTCTTCAGCCTCGTCGCCTTCACCACCGACTATTCGGACCTGCAGAAGTCGGCCCTCGACATCAACACCGCCAGCTTCATCACCAGCAACGCCGCCGGCGCGCGCACCCGCGGTGTCGAGCTGGAAGCGAGCGTGTCGCCGGTGGAGGGGCTGCGCCTCTCGGCGGCCGCGGCGTATCTCGATGCCTTTTACACCAGCTGGCCCAACGGCCCCTGCCGCTTCGACAACCCGGCACGGCTGGTGCCGGGCTGCACCCAGAGCCGGCAGGGGGACCGGCTGCAAAGTTCGCCGACCTGGACCGGCAATCTCGCCATCGATTACGACCGCCCGGTGAGTGACTCGCTGCGGGTGTTCGGCAGCGGCTTCCTCAATTTCCAGTCGGACATCAACTATCAGGAATCGGGCAGCCCGCTCGAAGTGCAGACCGGCTTCGCCAGGACCGATGTGCGCCTCGGCGTCGGCAGCGCCGACCGCAAATGGGAGCTGGCATTGCTCGTGCGCAACCTCTTCGACGTGCGCACCTCGTCGCTCATCTTCGAGGTCTTCCCCGTCGGCGTCGGCCCCAATGATCGCGCCCATGTCCCCGATCCGCGCCGCAGCTTCACGCTGCAGGGCCGGGTCGCGTTCTGATGCTGGAGGCCGACGATCTGGCGGCGTTGCAAGCCCTGCCGTTCCCGGTCGAGGTGGCGGGCAGCCGCGCCCGCTTCATCATCGACATGGCAGTGCTCGGCCACACCGATGCTCCCGATCCCTCGGGCCGCATCGGCGACAAGACCAGCCAGAACTATTTCGCGCTCGACACGCGCGGGGACAGCTATTTCGTCGCCGGGCTGCTCTATCCCGGCGGCATCATCCCCAAACCGACAAAGCCGATGCCGGTGAGCGCCTTTCGCGGCGCGCCACCCAGGCTCAACAATGAAGTGGTGTGGGATTTCACCGCCACCAGGCCGATCGGCCACCACTTCGACCGCGGCTGGGTGCTCATCAACGGCAGCCAGCCCGGCCTCGATACCCGCGGCACGCCCATCGATCTCCCACGCCAGGTTCCACACCTTCTCGGCACCCACAGCTTCTTCTTCGGCGATTTCACTGCAGACCAGCTTTCGCCGCCCATGCTCATCGCCAAGGGGGTCGAGAACGGCAATGATCCCGATGACGAGGTGGTCGTCCGCGCGATCGCCGGCGGCACCGGCCCGTTCCGCTTCGCGCGCGGCAGCTGCCGTCAGGATCGCATCGGCCGCAACACCAGCCCGCTGCGCAGCTTCTCCAATCTGGGCGATGTGATGTCGCCCAACTACCGTTTCACCTTCGACCTGCTGCTGTGAGGAACGCCACCATGACCGATGCTTCGCGCCGCACGATGCTGGGGCTCGCCGGCTCCATGGGGCTGCTCGCCGCCGGCCGGCCGCTGCTGGCGCAGCAAACGCAGATGGTGATGCCCGGCCCTGCCGATTGGCTCAGCCTCACCCCCGATGCGCGCGGCATCGTCCGCTTCGCCATCGATGTGGCGGTGATCGGCAACAGCGATGCCATCGACGCATCGGGGCGCATCGGGCCGAAGGACAGCCAGGATTATTTCAACATCGATGTGCGCGGGGACACCTATCAGGTCGAAGGCGCGCTTTATCCCGGCGGCACCATCCCCAGGGCCAGCGTGATGACGCCCGGCCGGCCCGGCGGCAAATCGAGCGTGCAATATCAGATCAACTGGGATTTCAAGGGTGCCGAACCCGTCGGCCATTGGCTCAGCCGCGGCTGGGTGCTCATCAACGGCAACCGCGAGCCGGCGAAGGACACCAGGGGCACGGTCATCGAAACCGCCCGCACCGAGCCGCACCTCCTGTCCGAACACAACTACGTGTTTGGTCGCTTCGGCCCCGACAATCTCTCCCCCGAAATGCTCATCTCGAGCGGCGTCGAAGACGGCAATGATGTCGACAAGGAAGTGCTCGTCCGCGCCATCACCGGCGGCACCGGCCGCTTCCGCTTCGTCACCGGCCAGGTCGTCGAATCGCGCAACGGCCGCAACAGCAGCACGCTGCGCAGCTTCTCCAACTTCCCCGGCGCCTATGCCCCCAACTACCGCTTCGATTTCGAGCTCAAGCTCGGCTGATTGTCAGTCTTTGACATAGCCTTTGCGGATGGTATCTTCCACTCAGGAGATTGCCATGGCCGCAATGAACGTATCGCTCACCCCCGAGCTCGACAGCTTCGTCCGCACCGCTGTCGAAGGCGGCCGCTACGCCACATCGAGTGAAGTCGTCCGCGATGCGCTGCGACTGCTGCAAGCCCGCGAAGCCGAGCACGCCGAACGCCTCGCCTGGCTGCGCGGCGCCATCGAGGAGGGCCTTGCCAGCGGCCCGGCCGAACCCTGGGATGTGGAAGCCCTGCTCGCTGAAGCCCGGGCATCGACCGCCGGTCGCTAGTGGCGCACATCGTCCGCAGTCCGGCTGCACGGCGGGACACGATCGAAATCTGGCGCTACGTCGCGCAGCACGACCGCACGGCAGCTGACCGGCTTGTCCGGCTCTTCGACAGCAAATTGACGATGCTGCGCGACGAGCCGCTTGTGGGCTCACCCAGACCAGAGCTGGCAACCGGCCTCCGGTCGTTCGTCGTCGGGCGCTACACCCTGTTCTATTGTCCCACCGGCCACGGCATCGAGCTTGTCCGCATCCTGCACGCAGCCCGCGACATCGGCAGCGAGCAGTTCTAGGCGCCCGCCACCGCCGTCGCTTCGATCTCGATCATCGCGTCGGCTTCCATCAACGCCGTCACTTCCACCACCGCCATCGCCGGAAACAGCTTGCCAAATACCGCGCGCCACGCCTCGCCGATCGCCCGCGCCTCGGAGAGATAGGCCTCGCGGCTGGTGATGTACCAGGTCATCCGCACGATATGATGCGGCCCAGCACTGGCTTCGGCCAGAATCGCGGCAATGTTGCGGAACGCCTGCTCTGCCTGCGCCGTCATCCCTGCGGGAAAACGCTCCTCGGCATCCCACCCCACCACGCCGGCCGTCACGATCAGCCTGTCACCGGGCTGAATCGTCACCGCAACGCCGTTCGCATAGCCCTTGGGCCGCGGCCACCCAGCCGGCTGCAAATGCACCATGCTCATTCCGCCGCCGCCCGTTGCACGCCGGTCTTGAACGCCAGCGTCCGCTCGGTGTGGTGGCGCTTGGGCTTGGCCTTGCGCTGCAGCTCGGCCTGTTTCTCGCGGGTCCTTTCGGTCTCGCGCCAAAGCTGCGCCGCGCCGGAAAGATAGGGCTTCGGCACCGCCAGCCCGCGCTTCGTCCCATACCAGGCCGCCGCGTGCATCGTCCAATTGGGGTGCGTCAGATGCGGCCGCCCCACCGCCACCAGATCGGCGCGCCGGCAGGCGATGATGGTGTTGACCTGCCCCGGCTCGGTGATGGCACCCACGCATATCGTCTTCACCCCCAACTCGTTCTTCAGGCTTTCGGCAAACGGCACCTGATACATGCGGCCATAGGTCGGCGCCTGGTGCGGCACCGTCTGCCCGCTGCTCACATCGATCAGGTCCACGCCCGCGTCCGCAAAGCCGCGCGCGATCGCAAAGCAATCGGCCTCGCTCAAGCCGCCCTCGGCCCAGTCCGACGCCGAAATGCGCACCGCCATCGGCCGCTCCTCGGGCCAGACCGCCCGCATCGCCCGAAAAAGCTCAAGCGGAAACCGCAGCCGGTTCTCGATTGCACCGCCATAGCCATCGGTGCGCAGGTTGGTCAGCGGCGACAGGAAGCTCGCCAGCAGATAGCCATGCGCACAGTGCAGCTCGAGCAGATCGACCCCCGCCCGCGCCGCACGTTCCGTGGCGCCCACGAAATCCGCCGTGATCCGCGCCATCCCGGCTTCGTCCAGTTCGGCGGGCACCTGGCTCTCGCCCTCGAACCATGCGATCGGCGACGCTGAAACCAGCGGCCAATTGTCCTCTGCCCGCGCAATCGGATGGTCCATCTTCTCCCAGCCAAGCTGCGTCGAGCCCTTGCGCCCGGCATGCCCCAGCTGCAGCGCAATCCGCGCCCCGCCATCGGCATGCGCAAAGTCGATAATCCGCTTCAGGCTCGCTTCCTGCGCATCGTTCCAGAGCCCCGGGCACCCGAGCGTGATCCGCGCGTCCGCACTCGGGCAGGTCATCTCCAGGTAAACCAGCCCGGCCCCGCCCTGCGCCCGCGCCCCATAATGCATCAGATGCCAGTCGGTGAACTCGCCCGCCACCGCGCGATATTGCGCCATTGGCGAAACCACCACGCGGTTCGCCAGCGTCAGCCCGCGCAACGTCAACGGCGTGAACATCGGGGTGGGGCGCGAATCCCTCGCATCATGCCCCGTCTCGGCAAGCAGCGTGTCGTAAAACTCGCTGTCCACCGCGTCCACGAAATCCGGGTCACGCAGCAGCAGATTGTCATAGGTGATCGCCTTGGCCCGGCTCATCACCACATTGGCAAACTGCATCACCGGCATGTCCCAGCTGCGCCGCACATGCTCGAACCAGGCCAGGCTCACTGCGGCATTGTGCTGGGTGATCTCCACCGGCGTCCGCCGCGCCGCCTCATACGCCGCAAACGCAGCCCCCACATCATGCTCGTGCGCCAGCAGCGCATCGGCCAGCGCAATCGCGCATTCCATCGCCAGCTTGGTGCCCGAGCCGATCGAATAATGCGCCGTCGCCTTGGCATCGCCGAGCAGCACGATGTTGCCATGCGACCAGGCCTTGCACTCCACGCGCGGAAAATTGCGCCACAATGAGCGGTTGGTGATCAGCCCATGCCCCTGCAACTCGTCGGCAAACACCCCCTCCAGATAGCGCGCTGCCTCGTCCTCGCCCATGCCGGCAAAACCGTGCCCCGCCCAGGTCGCCGGATCGGTCTCGAAAATCCAGGTCGAGCGCCCCGGCTCATATTGGTAGGTGTGCGCGGTGATGATCCCGTGCGGCGTTTCGCGGAAGAAATAGGTGAAGTCGGTCAGCGGCCGCGTGCTCCCCATCCAGGTGAACTGGTTCGCCATCAGCCGCACTTCGGGCTGGAACGCTTGCGCAAAATGCGTCCGGATGCGGCTGTTGATCCCGTCCGACGCCACGATCACATCGGCATCGGCAAAGCGGGTGGAAAGCTCCGCAGGATCGATCACCTCGCCGAAGGACAGCGCCACCCCAAGCTGCCGGCACCGCGCAAACAGCACCTCGAGCAGCGCCAGCCGCGCACAGCCGGCAAAGCCATTGCCCCCGCAGCGCACTTCCGTCCCGCTCCGCACGATCCGAATATCGTCCCAATAGGCAAAGCGGTCGCGGATCATCGCATAGGATTCCGGATCACGGCTCAGGAACTCGTCGAGCGTGTCATCCGAAAACACCACGCCAAAGCCGAACGTATCCCCCTCGCGGTTCTGCTCATGCACCGCCACCTGCCAATCGGGCCGCGCCTTCTTGGTCAGGATGGCCAGATACAATCCACCCGGGCCGCCGCCGATAATTTCGATCTTCATGCTCCAGCTCCATGACGGGCGGCGGTTTCCCTGTTTGCGCGCCTGCGCGCGCGGGCGCCGATAACCTCGATCTTCACCGATTGCCTCCCTTCGCCTGCGCCAGATGCTCGCGCGCAATCACCATCCGCTGCACCTCCGAAGCGCCCTCATAAATCCGCAGCGCCCGCACCTCGCGGAACAGGCTTTCGACGATATGCCCATGCTCCACCCCCAGCCCGCCATGCAGCTGCACCGCCTTGTCGATCACCTGCTGCGCCGCATCGGTCGCATGCAGCTTCGCCATCGCCGCTTCCCGCGTGTTGCGCTGCCCCATCACATCGCGCAGCCACGCCGCGCGATAAATGAGCAGCGCCGAGGTATCGACATCCAATGCCATGTCCGCCAGCTGCGCCTGCACCACCGCATTCTCCGCCAGCGGCCGGCCCTGCAGGGTGCGCGCCTGCACCCGCGCCGTCGCCTCGTCGAGCGCGCGGCGCGCAAACCCAAGTGCGGCCGCCCCCACGGTCGTGCGGAAGATGTCGAGCGTCGCCATCGCCTGCTGGAAGCCGCGCCCCGCCTCGCCGATCAGCGCATCGCCGGGCAGCCGCATCCCGTCGAAGCGCAAAGTCGCCAGCGGATGCGGCGCCATCACCCGGATGCGTGCGGCAATCTCCAGCCCCGGCGTGTCGGCCGGCACCAGAAACGCCGAAATCCCCTTGGCCCCCGGCGCCTCGCCGGTCCGCGCGAACAGCACATATTGCGATGCGATTCCGCCGTTCGAGATATAGGTCTTGGCGCCGTCGATAATCCACTCATCGCCGTCGCGCCGCGCCATCGTCGTCATCGCCGCCACATCCGAGCCGCTCTCGGGCTCGGTCAGCGCAAACGCCCCCATCCGCGCACCCGAGGCGATGCCCGGAAGCACCAAAGCTTTCTGCGCCTCGCTGCCGAACAGGCTGATCGTCCCCGATCCCAGCCCCTGCATCGCAAACACGAAATCGGCGAGCCCCGACCAGCGCGCCAGCGTCTCGCGGATCAGGCACAGCGACCGCACGTCAAAGCCCTCATGTGCCCCACCATAGGCCGCCGGCACGGCATGGCGCAGCCATCCACCATCCCCCAACAGCCCCAGCAGCACCCGGCATTGCCCATCGATATCATCGTCCGAGTGGGGCAGGGGCCCCAGCACCCGCGCGCACCAATCCTCCAGCGCACAGGCCAGGTCCTGATGCTGCGCGCCCAGAAACGGCCAGTCGAGAAAGCTGCGGTCGGCCATGTCAATTGCCCTCGAACACCGGCGACCGCTTCGCCGCAAACGCCTCGAACGCGCGAACAAAATCCTGCGTCTTCATGCAGATCGCCTGCGCCTGCGCCTCCATCTCGATCGCCACATCAAGGCTCACCGCCCATTCCATATTGAGCTGCGTCTTGGTGATCCCATGCGCAAAGCCCGGCCCCGCCGCGAGGCTCGCTGCCAGCGCCTGCGCCTCGTCAATCAACGCGTCAGCCGCCACCAGCCGGTTGTGAAACCCCCAGCGCTCGCCTTCCTCGGCACTCATCGTCCGCCCGGTGAACAGCAGCTCGGACGCACGCCCCTGGCCGATGATCCGCGGCAGGATTGCACACGCCCCCATGTCGCATCCTGCCAGCCCGACGCGGGTGAACAGGAACGCCGTCTTCGTGCGCTCCGTCGCCAGCCGCAGGTCGGAGGCCATTGCCATGATCGCGCCGGCTCCCACGCACACGCCGTCCAGTGCCGCGACGATCGGCTGCGGGCAGCCGCGCATCGCCTTGACGAGATCGCCGGTCATCCGCGTGAACGCCAGCAGCTCGGGCATCGCCATCTTCGTCAGCGGCCCGATGATCTCGAACACATCGCCACCGCTCGAAAAATTGCCGCCCGCCCCGGTCAGCACCACCGCCTTCACCTCCGGCCAATAGACCAGCGCCCGGAACAGGTCGCGCAGCTCGGCATAGCTCTCGAAGGTCAGCGGGTTCTTGCGCTCGGGCCGGTTCAGCGTGATCGTCGCCACGCCGTCCGCCAGCCCCCAGCCAAAATGCCGCGGCGAAAAATCCGCCGCACTCACTGGTCGAACTCCGTGCCCGCCGCCGCAATCGACGCCTGCAGCCCGCCCAATTGCTTGAGCAGGGCGGCCCTGTCGGGCCCGGTCAGCCCCCCCAGCAACTCGGCAATCCAGCCATGATGCGTCGCTGCCATCGCCCGGAACCGCTCACGGCCCTCGGGCGTCAACTGCACGATCGCCGTCCGCCGGTCCCCCGGTGCATTCGACAGCCGCACGTCGCCATCGCGCACGAGCGTCTGTACCAGCCCGGTGATGTTGCCGTTGGACACCAGCAGCGCCCGACCAAGCGCGCCCATACTGAGGCCCTGTTCGGCACGGTCGAGCGCGGCCAATATGTCAAAGCGCGGCAGCGTCGTCTGAAACTGCTCCGCCAGCCCGCGCCGCACCCGCTTCTCGATCACCATCGTGCAACTGAGCAGCCGCAGCCAAAGCCGCACCGCCTCGCGCGTCTCGGAATCGAGTGCTGCATCCCCCAATTCGCCATCATGCTTTTCGCGGAACGTCACAATGCTATCGGTCACATGATCTCTCCGCCTGCCACGATAATGCTTTGTCCGGTGATGCTGCGACTGTCCGTGCACGCCAGCCACGCCACCGCGCGCGCCACCTCCAAAGGGTCGATCAGCCGTCCCTGCGGGTTGAACCGCGCCAGCTCGGCGCGTGCCGCTTGCGCCGACCGCCCGGTCTTGCCGCTGATCGTCGCCACCGCCTCGGCCACGATGTCGGTATCGGTAAAGCCCGGGCATACGGCATTCACCGTCACCTTCGTCCCCGCCAGTTCCATCGCCAGCGACCGCACCAGCCCGATGGCGCCATGCTTGGCGGCACTATAGGCCACCGAAAAACCATAGCCCTTCAGTCCCGCGGTGCTCGCCACCACCACCAGACGCCCTGCCGGGCTCGCCAGCAGGTCGGGGAGGGCGGCCTGTGCGCAATCATGCACGGCATCGAGGTTGACCGCCATCATCCGTCGCCACACCGCCCGGCCTTGCGCCGCGAAGCGCCCGCTCTCCGCCGCCCCCGCATTGGCCACCAGGATGTCGATCGGCCCCCGCGCCGCCCGCGCCGCGCAAAAGGCGGTGTCGATGCTCTCGGGGCAGGTCACATCGCCCGTCACAAAACCGGCGTCGGGCAATCCCTCCGCCACCGCCCGCAGCGGCCCCTCGCGGCGCCCCAGCAGCGTCACCCGGCAACCCTCGGCGGCAAGGGCCGTCGCAATCGCAGCACCGATGCCGGTGCCACCACCGGTGATCAGCGCATGGCGGGGAGAAGCAGCCTCGGGCATCAGCGACTCGATAGTTTCAACTTGGACATTTTATAGTTGAAATATCGTCCCGCGCCAACCGGTCAGTTCGCCGGCACCTCGCCTGCGACATCCTTGAGCCGGTTGATGAAGCGCCGCACCGGGGCCAGCATCACCCCGCGCCGGCGATAGGTCACCCCCACCAGCACCGGCGGCCAGATCGGCTCGGCCAGATCGAGCGGGACCAGATGCGCAAAGTCGGGATCGAGCGAAATCAGCGCGGCCGGCAGATAGCTCAAATAGCTGCTGTCCTTCAGAAGCGCCGCCATGAACACCGAGCTTCCAGTCCGCACCGCCACGCGCGGCGGTGCCAGCCCTTCGCGGCGCAGGCTGCGCACCAGCCGCTCGCCCTCGGGCTCATTGCCTTCGGGCAGCACCCATTGGCATGCCGCCAGCGCCGCCAACGCGATCCGGCGCTCGGCTACCAGCGGGTGCTTGGCATCGGCCACCACCACGATCCGGTCCTGCAGCACCGCCTCATGGCGCATGTCGTCGGGAAGCTGGTCGGGGTTGGTGCTGCCCACCATGATGTCGATGTCCCCACGCCGCAGCGAGGCCATCAGCTCGTCCTTCAGCCCCTGGCGAAAGCTCACCGAATTGCCCTCGGCCTGCGCCATGAAGCGCCGCACCGCCTGCGGCAGCAGATAGCGCATCATCGTCGAGCCGGCCCCCACCCGCACCACACCGCGCCCGCGCCCGCGCAGCGCATTCAGCTCCTCCACCGCGCGCTCGAGCTCGGAAATGACAAGGGCGGCATAATCGAGGAACACCAGACCATATTCGGTCGGCGTCACCCCCGATGGATGCCGCTCGAGCAGCTGGCACCCCAGCGACCGCTCCAGATTGCGGATGCTTTTCGAAAGCGCCGGCTGGGTGATGTTCAGCTTCTCCGCCGCCTGGCCGAAGCTCGAGCAGCGGACGATCTCCTGAAAATGGCGAAGCTGGCGCAGTTCCATGGCTTGAGTGTCATTCCAATCAGGAATGATTGCAAGGCATATGTTTCAGGCTTCAACCATCGCCCGCTGCAGGAAGGCCCCCGCCTGCGCAATCGCCTGCGCCCCCTCGTCGATCTGCGCTGCAAACAGCGGCCAGACATGAATCATCCCGACCCACTCCTGGAACACCGTCCCCGGCACCAGCGCCGCCAGTCGCGCCGCATCATCGAACAGCGCCTCATCCGAGCCCACTTGCACCAGCACCGGTGGCAGTGCGTCCAGCGGCCCCAACAGCGGCGATGCACGCGTGCCGGCCGGGTCGGCATCCCCCAGATAGCGCGCCGCCACCGCATCCATCTCCGCCGGATCGACGAACGGATCGCGCGGACTCCGTGCGTTTATGCTCGGTGCTGTGTGTGTCAGATCGAGATACGGCGAAAGCAGCCACAAAGCCGCCGCCCCTGCCACCCGCTGCGCCGCCGCCAGCGCCAGATTGGCCCCCGCCGAATCCCCGCCAATCGCCACCCGCCCAGCATTTGCCAGCCCCCAGCGCAGCGCCGCTTCCGCATCGTCATGCGCGGCGGGATAGCGATGCTCGGGCGCCAGCCGATAATCCGGCGTCAGCACCGCACAGCCGTTAGCCGCCGAAACCCGCGCGGCAAACGCCCGGTAGCTCGCCGCCGACCCGAGCGCGAACTGCCCGCCATGCAACCACACCAGCAGCCGCCCAGGGTCCGCCCCCGCCGCCATCACCAACTCGCCGGACAGGGCAGGGCCGATCGCCACCGTCTCCACCCGCGTCTCCTTCGGCGGCACATCCCGCGCCATCATCGCCTCGAACCCGGCGCGCCGGGCTGCGAGCGGCGCATCCTTCGGCCGCCCCGCCAACATCGCCCGCAACGCCTCGACCTGCGCCAGTGACATCAGCCGGCCGCCGCCAGCGCTTTCAGCGCCTGCTTGTCGATCTTCCCCACCGCCGTCTTCGGCAGTGCGTCCAGCCGCACGAACCGCGCCGGATGCTTGTACTTCACCAGCCGCGCCGCCACCCACTCCGCCAGCGGCAGCTCCGCATCGGCACTGTAAAACGCCCAGAGCAGCTCACCCCGATACGCATCGGGCACCCCCACCGCCGCCGCCTCGCCTACGCCGGGGCACGCCATCAGCACCTCATCCACCTCGCGGGGATAGACATTGTAGCCGCCGATGATCGCCATATCCTTCTTGCGATCCTCGATGAACAGCCAGCCATCCCCATCGAGCCGTCCAATATCGCCGGTATGCAGCCACCCATCCCGCAGCGCCTCAGCCGTCGCTGCCGCATCGTCCAGATACCCCGCCATGATCTGCGGTCCCCGCACCCGCACCTCGCCGAGGTCGCCCGGCCCCAGCACCCGCACCCCCGTCTCGACATCGACGATCTGCACCTCGGTCCCCGGCACCGCCGGCCCCACACTCCCGAGCTTCTGCACCATCCCCGGACCGTGATACGTCAGGATCGGCCCCGCCTCAGACTGGCCATAGCCTTCAAGAACCGGCACCCCGGTCTGCGCCTGCCACCGCCGCAGCGTTTCGGCCGACAGCGGCGCCGATCCCGACCAGGCGCTCCGCAACGACGCAAGATCCGCCCCCGCCAGCCCGTCATACGCGAGCAGGCTGTTGAACACCGTCGGCCCCGCCGGCAACCTTGTGATGCGCTCGGCGGCAATCGTCTCCACCACCCAGTCGGGCCGGTAGCGCGGCAGGATGTGCAAGCTCCCCGCGCAATTCGCCGCCAGATGCAGCCCCATGGCGGCAGCAAAGCTGTGGAACAGCGGCATCATGCAGATCACCCGCTCATCCTGCCAAAGTGTCGGCAGCACCGCCTCGCGCTGCGCCACATTGGCGGCAATCGCGCGGTGGCTCAGCATCACCGCCTTGGGAACCCCGGCGGTGCCGCCGGTAAACTGCAGCGTCGCAATGCTGTCCGGATCGGGCGCCGGCAGGGCGGGCGCCACCCCCTGCAAACTCGCCACCCAGGCCGCCGCATCATCGGGCAACACCAGCAACGTGCCGTGGAACTCCGCCCCAAGTGCGGCCCGCAACCGCTCGGCCAGATCGACATGGGTAATCGCCACCGCCGTCCGCGCCACCGCCAGCATCTCCGCCAGCTCGCGCTCGGTATAATCGGGGTTGAGCGCACAAGCCTGCCCTCCCGCCGCCTGTGCGCCGAAAATCCCGATCGGCAGTTCCACACCGTTCCGCAGCAGCAGCACGACTGCCCGCCCGCGCGCCCCCGCCGCCACCAGCTGCGCCGCCAGGCTCGCCACGGCGGCAGCATAGCAGCGATAATTCAGCCGCACCGCCCCCGCCGCCAGCGCCAGCGCCTCGGGCGCCTGCGCCGCCGCGCGCGCCAGCAGCGCCAACGGGCTCGGCAGCGCCTCAGTGCCGTGCATCGCGCACCTCGAGCACCAGCGCCATCGCCGTATCCCCCGCCGCACACCCCTGGAACAGCCCCACGCCCCCCCCGCGCTCGGCCAGCGTCTCGATCAGCTCGATCGTGCAGCGCAACCCCGTCGGCCCCTGCGGATGCCCGAACACGAGGCTGCACCCGTTCACATTCATCCGCTCGAGCGGAAACCCCGTCTCATGCGCAAACACCAGATCATTCACCGCAAACGGATTGTGGCTCGTCACCGCATCCACCGCCGCCATTTCAAGCCCCGCCGCTTTCAGCGCACGCGCCGTTGCGGGTACGGGTGCGGCCGGCATCATCGCCGCCTCCACCCGCGCCGTGCCAAAGCCGAGCAGCGCCACCTCGATCTCCGGCCGCCGGCTCAGCGCCCGCGCCGCATCGCGCGTCGCCACAATCGCCCCCGCATTGCCATCGGCAGGGTGCGTCTGCCCCGCATAGGTCACGATGCCCCCCGGCTGCACCGGCCGCAGCCCCCGCACCTTGCCCGCATTGACCGGCTGCACCCCGAAATCACCCTCCAGATGCCCCTCCGGAAGCGCGGTCATCAGGAAGCTGCCATGAAACCCCCGCTCGCGGGCGCCATGATATTGCGCCAGCCGCATCAGCACGAGGTCATCCTGTGCCTCGCGCTGCAGCCCCCATTTCGCCGCCACATTCTCCGCCGTCTGCACCATCGCGCACTTCGCCCAGGGGTCAGCGGCAAAATTGTCGAGCACCCAATTCTCCACCTGCGCCGCCCCGCCCGGCCCATCGGACCGCGGGTAAACCAGCGTCGGCCCGTTCGACACCCGGTCCGCCGCCAGCACCAGCGCCGCCGTTGCCCCGCCGCCCGCAACCTCGGCCGCCGCCACCTGCAAGCACCGCGCCGAGGTGGCACACGCCTGCATGATGCTCGGCCCCGCCAGATGCGCCGCCCCCGCTTCCGCCGCCACCCACGGCAGCCCGTAAAAACTCCCCGGCTGCGGGACAGTGAACCCCAGCACCCCGAAATCGAGCGCGTCGGCGCCAATCCCCCGCGCCGCCAAGGCACCCCGCGCCGTGAACGCCGCAAAGCGCAGCGAATGCAGATGCGCCAGCGGCCCCTGCCAGCGCGCGAACGGCGTCGACCACCACGCCCCATAAGGCAGAAACGCGTTCAAAACGGCGCCGCCAGCGCGTTCATCGAGCCTTCGGCGTTCACCAGATCGACGCGCTTCAAGGCAATCCGCAGCCCGCTCCCGGTCGCCCGCAGCACATGCCGCACCCGCCCGCCAAACACCCGGCTATCCTCCTCGAAACGGTCGCGCCGCCGATATTCGAGGATGATCTGCGACGAGCTGGCATGCACCGTCCCGTCGTCATCCACCGCATCGATCCGCACCCCCGAAACCACATGCGCCGTGCGCGGGGAGGGCTCCGCCCCAAAGGCCCGCGGGTTGAGCAGCCGGTGCGTGCGCGCCGCCATCAACTGCTTGTCATCATTGAAGTGCGCCACCCCGTCCCCCGGCGTCGTCTGGTCCAGGCTTACCGGCACCCAATAGCGGCAATCGGGCGTGAACAGCGCCAGCCAGGCCTCGAAATCCTGGTCATCGAGCAGCCGCGCCTCATCCTCGATCAGCGCACGAACCCGCTCGCGCAAACCCGCGTCGCTCATGCCGCAGCGCCCATATAATCGGCCCATGCCGCAAACTGGTTGCGGATGAACGCCTCCGAGGTCGCCGGGCTGCGCGTCAACCCCGGCACTGCCTCGCGGTCCTCGCGCAACCCCCGGCTCATCGGCACCCATTCGCGCGCGTCAAACCCGTTGCCGTCCATGATCCGCTCATAAACTTCAAGATCATCGGCAATCACCGGCGACGCCGCACTGTTGGCGCCGGTGCAATATTCCACCGCGTTGCGATACGTCTCCTCCGGCGCCCCCGGCAGCCGGAAGGTATAGCCGATGATCTCGGTCAGATCGTGCCGCACCGGCCGCACGATCCGCACCGTCTGGTAACGCGCATGCCAGGTCGAGCTCGGGTAGAGCAGCATCAGATGCCGGTCGGTGCCCAGCACCCGCGCCGCCTTGTCGGGCCCATGATGCGCGATCAGCGCCTGCGCATAGGCGCTCTGCGTGTCCGCCGTGTAACTGGCCCCCATATGCCCGCCGATATAGCTGTGGCCGCGCGGCGTGGTCACCATGTCAAGATCCTGGAAAAACTGGATCGGCTTGCCGTTGGCGAGCATCATCCCCAGCGACGCCGCCAGTGGCTCGCCCTCCTCCAGCCCCGCCGCCACCGCCTTGGCCGAGACCACCGAGGCCGAATGCGCAAAGCCCGGATGGATGGTGTCATTGAGGTTCTCGAAGCTCAGCTTCCAGTTGCCGCGATAATGGTGGCGCAGCACATGCGGCGAACACACCACCTCGCCCGAAGGCGAGCGATCGACCAGATCATCGATCGACGTCGCCATATGCCCGAGAAACTCCACCAGCGGCACCGCCTCGGCGTCGAGCGTCCCGAACAGAAAGCCGCGATACGCCGCCACCCGCACCGGCTGCAGGTCATAGTCGCCCAGTTCCAGCACGCCCTCATAATTGCTCCGCTGCGGCACCCCGCGCAGCCGGCCATCGGCGGCAAAGTTCCAGCCATGATAGGGGCAGCTGTGCCCGCCGGGCGCCGAGCCGCGATCGAAGGCGCACAGCGTGGTTCCCCGGTGCGAGCAGCGGTTGGGAATCGCATGCACCGCCCCGTCGCGGTCCCGCGTCAGGATTACCTGGCGGCTGCCGATATGCCGCCGAACATAATCGCCCGCCGCCGGCATCTCGCTCTCATGCGCCAGATAAATCCAGGCGCGCGAAAAGATGCGCTCCATCTCCAGCCGGAAGATCTCGGCGTCGGTATAAACCGAGCGATGCACCCGCCCCGGCCGCACCAGCGCCGAAGGGTCCAAGCGGGGGGGAGAATTGAGCAAGGTCGCCATGCCGCCGACCATAAGCACGCCGCCCGGCCCGGCTAATCGCCCCGACCCTTGCCCCCATGCATTCCGGTTATCGGGCCGGGCGCCAAGGGGCTTGGCGGCAGCCCCCCCGCCCGCGCACTATGGTTCCACACCCCGGAGACACCCATGCCCGCTGCTCTCGACAATCTCCCGCCGCTGCCGGCCGACCTGTTCGTCATCGATGCCGTGGTCCATGCGCTCAACCTCGATCCCGCCAACATCGCCTCGCGCTACGGCGAGCAGCTCTGGCAGATGAGCTACGGCCTGCATTGCATGATGACCCCGCCCGATCGTCACGTCCCCCAGGCCACCTACATGACCGATATGGCCCCCGAAACGCTCGTCCGCACCATGTTCGAGGAGAGCGCCACGCGCATGGTCGCCACCCACACCCTCACGCTCGACAGCTGGTTCAAGGATGGCTTCGCCGCCCGCCACAAGACCGAGGCGATGGTGCGCGGCTGGCCCAGCCGCGTCCTCGGCTATGTCGGCGTCGACCCCAGCGGCGAGAAAAACGCTGTCCTCGACGATCTCGAAGCCCAGGTCGCCGCCCTGCCAAGCGCGGTCGGCGTCAAGCTCTACCCGCACCAGATGGACCCCTATCGCCCCTGGCGCACCGATGGCGAAGTGGCGAGCGCCGTCATCGCGCGCGCCCAGGCGCTCGGGCTGAAGTCGGTCGCCATCCACAAGGCGCTCCCCAACGGCTCGGTGCCGCTCGCCCCCTACCGCATCGGCGAGGATTTCGAGACCGCGGCCGACAATTTCCCCGGCATGGCGTTCGAAATCGTCCACTCGGGCATGGCTTTCATCGAGGAGACGGCCCTCGCCATCAGCCGCTTCCCCAACGTCTATGCCAATCTGGAAACCACCACGGCCCTCCTCTGGCAGGCCCCCGGCCGCTTCGAAGCCGCCCTGGCGCTGCTCATGCAATGGGGCGGGCCTGAGAAGTTGCTTTGGGGCACCGGCTGCACCGTCACCCACCCCCAGCACCTCATCGAGCTCATGTGGGCGTTCGCGTTCAGCGCGCAAACGCAGGACCGCCACGGCATTCCGCCGATCACCGACGCGGTCAAGCGCATGATCCTCGGCGAAAATTACGCGCGGATGCTTGGGCTCACCACCGCCACCCTCGCCGCCGCCCAGGCCGGTGACGCCTTCGATACAGGTGCCCCCCTCAAAGCCCCATGGTCGATCTGGACCGCCGCATGAGCCTCCGCCCCGCCATCGAAGCCACGCTTGCCCGCATCCACGATCCCTGCAGCGTCGCCGCCGGCCGCCCCCTTTCGCTCCCCGACATGGGCCTCGTCCGCGGCTGGAGCTACGCCGCCGGCACCCTCCACCTCCACCTCGCCGTCACCTTCGCCGGCTGCACCATGGCCCCCCACTTCGCCCAAGCCGCCCGCGAAGCCCTGCTCGCCATCCCCGCCATCGCCCACGTCCACGTCACCATCGACACCGATTTCGCCTGGACCCCCGACCTCATCCGCCACCCGGCCCCGCTGATGACAGGCATCCCGCAGGCGTGGCGGTCTACACCGCGCAAGGTAATCACCCACCCGTCGCCCCGGACTTGATCCGGGGCCCCGCTTCTCCAACGCTGCAATGCATTAGATCGCATCCCGATCGATTTGCTCCCCAAGCAAAGCGGTACCCCGCGTCAATCAGGCGAAGACGGTGGTTCTTGCTTCTGTTGCACTCCGCTCTGGGCAGGGTCGACGGCTCCAGAGCGCGGGCTGGATGGTGGCAGGAGCTGGCCGACGGACGGGCGGCAGCGGGCCTTCAACCTTAAAGCGGACGAGACTGATTAGAAACTCGATGGCCGAATTTGGGTAAAGCTGACATCGCGAAGAGTAGCATTGGTCCAGACGGTTGTATCTATGTATACGAAAAGTCATGGTTCGATAGTTAGTTGATTTGTGGAGGCGACGGAGGTCAAAGATGCCACACGTAGAACAACATCGCGGGCATATCATCGCCCGAGAAAAGCTACCGGACGATTATCCCACGAACGCTCACAGTGCGCAGTTTTGGGAGGAATTGGGCCGCACGGTGGCAGTTTTTGGCTTCCTAGAAGAGATGCTTGGCAAGGCGATATTTGCGCTCACGGGTATGAAGGAGTTCGATCCCGACGCAGACCCCGATGCTTTGAGCGAATGGATCAAGACGCTTGAAAAGACGCTGACCGATCAGCTTGGAGGTCTCCTCTTCGCATATAAGAAAGCGCTCGCCGAGAACGACAAAACTAAGGGGCAGGACTACGAAGGCCTCATCGATAACTTGATGAATGCGAAAGACATTCGGAACGTCCTTTGTCATGGTTCTTGGGGAAAGCCTGATGATCAAGGAAAGACGTTGCCTAAGTTCGTCAATCGTAAGCTGGCAGTCTTCGAGACCTTGGTCGACATTGACTTTCTTCGTGCTACCCGCAAGGCCGTTGTGGGCCTTGCTTGCGATGTCCTCGATACGGTGACTTCCCTTGGCTTTCAATTCCCTGGATCGGAAAGTCCTGGTCAGGTTATCTGGCCGAAGCAGATGAACCCTCCTCAGGGGGGCGAGTGACCATCCACATTTGCGACTAGCTCGCGCATGTTCGCAATTTGGTCGCTTTCGGTCATTACCGATATCGCCAAACTGCGTCCGCTTCGCTTGCATCGACCTCCGAAAATCATCCATCCCGCTTTTATCCACCACTCCCGCCAAGCCGTTCCCCAAGCCAAAAGCAGCGCCCTCAATCGCGCAAGAAGTCGATCAGCAGCGCATTCAGCGCCCCCGCATGCGTCGCGGCAAACCCATGCGGCGCTCCCTCCAGAACCTCCAGCCGGCTGCCCGGGATGAGCGCGTGTGAAAGCAGCGCCGACCCCTCGATCGGCACGATCCGGTCGGCATCGCCATGCGCGATCAGCGTCGGCACGTCGAACCGCGCAAGATCGGCGCGGAAGTCGGTCGTGCCGAACGCCATCACGCAAGCCTGTGTCGCCAGCGGGGAGGCCGCCCAGGCGATCCACTTGCTGAACGCGATGAGGTCGGCTCCATGCCCCGGATAGCCGGCGTCGCTGTTGTAGAAATTGGGAAAGAACTGGTCGAGAAAGCCGATCCGATCCGCCTTCAGCCCCGCCACCATGCCCTCGAACATTTCGCGCGGCGCGCCATGCGGATTGTCGTCGGTCTGGAGAAGGAAGGGCGGCACCGCGCCGAGCAACGCTGCCCTGGCAAGGCGGCCGGTTCCATACCTTCCGATGTAGCGCGCCACCTCGCCGCCCCCCATCGAGAAGCCGACCAGCGCCAGGTCGTGCAGGTCGAGTGCTGTCACAAGATCGTCGAGATCGGCCGCGAACACGTCATAATCATAGCCGCCGCCGGGCTTGCCCGAGTCGCCGAAGCCGCGGCGATTATAGGCGATCACGCGATATCCCGCATCGACGAGGGCTGCGATCTGCGCCTCCCACATCCGGTGGCTCAGCGGCCAGCCATGCACCAGCACCACCGGCCGGCCTTCGCCCTGCTCGACATAATGGATCTGCGTTTTGTCGGTGCTTGCGGTCACATAGGGCATGGTCTGCCTCCTTTTGAAAACGCCGCCATCTGGTCTGCCAAACATGACAGAAGCGTTGCACAGCCAGCCGCACTCACCCCATCCGCTTGACCACCTCCGCCCGCAGCACATCGCGCACCACCTTGTTCATCGCATTGCGCGGCAGTTTTTCCACCACCACGAGCCGTTCGGGGCGCTTGAAGATCGCGCAGCCCTTGCCCTCCAGCCAGGCGCCGAGTGACGCGATCGACGGCGTCGCCCCCTCGCGCGGCACCACCGCCACCGCCACGCGCTCGCCGAGCACCTCGTCGGGAATGCCCACTGTCGCCGCTTCGAGCAGGTCGGGCGCCCCCACCAGCAGATCGTCGATTTCGGCCGGCGAGATGTTCACCCCGCCGCGCACGATGATCTCCTTCGAGCGGCCCACAAAGCGGTAGAAGCGCGCCAGCTCACCTTCGCCGGCAATCTCGAACAGGTCCCCGGTGCGGAAATAGCCCTTGTCGTCAAAGGCGCGGGCGTTGAGCTCGGTGTCTTCCCAATAGCCCGAGAACACATTGCCCCCCGCCAGCCGCAACTCGCCGACCTGCCCCGGCGCCGTGATCTCCGCCTCGGTTGCCGCGTCGACCAGCCGCGTGTGCACCACCTCGCCGGTAATGCCCTTCTGGCCCGTGTGGACGAAATAGCGCGCGCGCAGCTCCGGGTCGGGCACATCGACCGGCCCGCAGAACAGCGAACACCCCTCGTTCGACCCGAAGATGTTGCAGATCTCGATCCCATGCTTGTCCCGCCACCCGCCGATCAGGAACGGCGAGAGCGGCGCCGACCCCGAGCCGATTGCCCGCAAGCTGGAAATATCGGTCGCCGCCAAAATCGCCGGCTGCATCAGCAACGCCGTCAGCACCGCCGGCGGCGCAATCGTGTAAGTCACCCGCTCGGCGGCAATCTGCTGTAAAAACAGCGGCAGATCGAAAGGATGATGCAGCACCATCCGTCCCCTGAGCCACAGCCAGGGCAGCATCATTCCGCCGATGGAAGCGATGTTCACCAGCGGGAAGGGGTTGAGGATCACATCGCCGTCCGCCATCCCCGCCGCTTCCGCCACCACCTGCGCGTTCAATATCCAGTGGTTATGGTCGCGCGGCACGCCCTTGGGGGCACTCTCGGTGCCGCTCGTCCAGCAGATCGTCATCACCTCGCCGCCCTCGGTCGGGTGTGCCATCACATAGTCGACAACCGGCGCGGGATCGCCCGCCGCCAGCTCATGCGCCAGCAGCACGCGCACGCCCAGCGCCGCCGCCATCGCCGCATGGTCATGCCCGCCGAACCGCTCAACCGTCACGAACGCCTTGGGGCGCGTCTTGCCGACGATATGCCCCAGCTCATGCGCGCGATATTGCATCACCACCGGCGAGATGATCACCCCCAGCCGCGCGCACGCCAGCACCAGCGCCACCGCATCCACCGTGTTGGGCAGCTGCGCCACCACCACATCGTCCTTGGCCAACCCGGCGCCCAGCAGGCTCCCCGCCACCCGCTCCACCCGGTCATGCAGCGCCGCCCAGCTCAGCCGCTCCGCCGGCCGGCCATCGAGCGCCTCGCGGTTAAGCGGATCGCACAGCGCCAGCTCGTCACCGCCGGTCAGCCCGACCTGCTGGAACAGCGCATCGACCGACCGGCCCTGCCACCAGCCGCGCGCTTCATAGTCGGCAATCCGCGTTTTCGACGTCAGATACATGCTGCTCTCTCCCCGCCACTTTCATAAGTCGACTCACTCGGGCAGACAATGCAAGGTGCAACCATGAGGGGCAAAGAATGATTCGCGCCATCCAATGGGCCACCGGCGCGCTCGGCCGCACATCGCTTCGCCGCCTCATCGACGCCCCGGATATCGAGCTCGTCGGCGTCCATGTCTATGGCGCCGCCAAGGCCGGTGTCGATGCCGGCACCATTGCCCGCCGCCCGCTCACCGGCGTGCTCGCGACCAGCGACATCGAAGCCACGCTCGCCACCCCGGCCGACATCGTCATCCACACCCCGCGCATCACGCTGCCCTATGATGCGCTCGCCGAGGATGTCTGCCGCCTGCTCGCCTCGGGCAAGAACGTCATCAGCACCGCGGGATTCCACTGGCCCGCCGCCCAAGGTGCGGCTTATGCCGACAAGCTCAAGGCCGCCGCCATCGAAGGCGGTGTCACCCTGGCGGGCATCGGCGTCTCCCCCGGCTTCGTCGTCGAGCGGCTGGCGCTCGGCGCCACGGCACTCTGCAGCCATGTCGAAAGCATCACCATGCAGGAAACCGTCGACGCCAGCGCGATGGCGAGCCCCGCCTTCGTCTTCGATCTGATGGGCCTCGGCTCCGATCCCGCCGCCGGAGACATTCGCCAAGGCCCGCTCGCCACGCTCTACACGGCGCTGTTCAGCGAGGTCTTCCACCACGCCGCCGCCGCCCTCGGCACCTCGCTCGACCGGCTCGATCCCGATCACGAGCTCACCCTTGCCCCGCACGACATGGCCATCGCCGCCGGCCGCATCGCGCAAGGCACCGTCGCTGCCACCCGCTGGCGCTGGACCGGCCACTACGGCAACGGCATTGCCCTCACCATGTCGATCCTCTGGACCGCCGACCGCGCCCTCCACGGCGACACTGCCCCCGGCCACTGGACCATCACCATCAAGGGCCGCCCCGATGTGCACATGACGCTCGACATTTCCGAGGCCGATCCCGCTGCCCCGCCCAGCCGCGCCCTCTCCGATGCCACCATCGCGGTCGCCCTCAACGCCATTCCCGATGTGCTCGCCGCCCCGCCCGGGCTGTTCGCGCACATGCCCGCCTCGCCCTGGAAGGGCCGTTTCGCATGACCGAAATCTTCATCCACGATGCCGTCCGCACCCCGCGCGGCAAGGGCAAGCCCGGCGGCGCCCTCGCCGGCATGATGCCCGAGGAGCTTGTCGCCGCCTGCATCGATCATCTCGAAGCCCGCGGCCGTCCGGTCCGCGCGCGTGCCGAGCGGCTCATCCTCTCCTGCGTTGGCCAGGTGGCAGCCCAGGGCGGCCATATCGCCATGGTCGCCAAGCTCAAGGCCGGGCTCCCCGCCACCACCGCCGCGCAGAGCCTCAACAATTTCTGCGCCGGTGGCCTCACCGCCATCGGCATCGCCCATGCCGCCGCCGACAGCGGCCAGAGCATCCACAGCCTCGCCGGCGGTGTGGAAATGCTCAGCCGCGTGCCCTTCATGGCCGACAATGCCGCCCATTATACCGCCACCGATCTTCCCGACCTCAGTCGCTACATCCCCGTCGCCCTCGCCGCCGACCTGCTGGCGCAAGCCGAGGGCATCACCCGTGCCGAGCTCGATGCCGTCGCTCTCACCAGCCAGTCCCGCGCCGCCGCCGCCCCCGCTGCAATGAACGCCTCGGTGGTCCCGATGGCCGGCCTCACCGCCGACGAAACCCCGCGCACCACCAGCGCCGCATCGCTGGCCGCGCTGCCGCCCGCCTTCCCCGGCCTCGCCGCGCAATATCGGTCGATCCTCGGCGATGCGCCCATCGATCATCGCCACACCATGGGCCATGCGCCACCGCTCGCCGATGGCGCCGCCGTCGCCCTCATCGGCCCCGCCGACGCCGCGCTGCCGCCTCCCCGCGCCCGCATCCTGGCCTTTGCCGAGGCCGGCGGCGATGTCCGCGCCTCGCTCACCGCCGGCTTCACCGCCATGGAGCGCGTCCTCGCCCGCACCGGCCTTACCCTCGAACAGATGGACGCCACCGAGTTCATGGAGGCCTTTGCCGTGACGCAAGCCAAATTCCTGCGCGATTTTCCGGTCGATCCGGCGCGGGTGAACATCGCCGGCGGCCATGTCGCGCGCGGCCACCCGATGGGCGCCACCGGCGCCATCCTCACCGCAACGCTGCTCGATGCGCTCGATCATGTCGATGGTCGCTACGGGCTGGTGGTGGCCAGCGGCGCGCAGGGCGTCGGCGTCGCGATGATCGTTGAACGCCTCGGGGAAAGGCTCTGATGCTCCGCAATATTCTCCACCGCCTGCGGCTGCCTGTGGTCGTCGCACCCATGTTCCTCGTCTCCGGCCCGGAGATGGTCATCGCCGCATGCAAGGCCGGGCTCATCGGCAGCTTCCCCGCCCCCAATGCCCGCACCGCGGCCGAGCTCGATGGCTGGATGGCGCAGATCACCGCCGCCGTCGGCGATGCCCCCTGGGCTGCCAACCTCGTCACCCACGCCAGCAATCCGCGGCTCTCCGAGGATCTCGCACTCGTCGCCAAGCACAAGCCGCCGATGGTCATCACGGCACTCGGCAGCCCGAAGCCCGCAATCGAGGTCGTGCACGGCTATGGCGGGCTGGTGTTCGCCGATGTCACCACCATCAGCCTCGCGCGCAAGGCGGCGGTGGTCGGCGCCGATGGCCTGGTGTGCGTGAGTGCGGGGGCAGGGGGCCACACCGGCCAGCTCTCGCCCTTCGCCTTCGTATCGGCGCTGCGCCAGTTCTTCCACGGACCGGTCTGCGTCGGCGGCGGCATCGCCGATGGTGCCGGCATCCTCGGCGCCACCGCAGCAGGCGCCGATCTCGTCTACATGGGCACGCGCTTCATCGCGGCCGAAGAAAGCCTCGCCCAGCCCGCCTACAAGGCCATGCTCGCCGATTGCGCGATCGACGATCTCGTCGTCAGCCCGGCCGTCACCGGCACCGCGGCAAGCTGGCTCAAGCCCAGCCTCAAGGCTGCCGGCTATGATCTTGAAAACCTGTCCGCACCCATCGCGCGCGATTATGGCGGCGACGTCCAGAAGCGGTGGAAAGACGTCTGGTCCGCCGGCCAGGGCCTCCACGCCATCCACGGCACCGAGCCACTGGCCATGATCGCCGACCAGCTTGTCCGCGAGTATGATGCAGCGCTGGCCGTCTCTGTGGCGAAAGCGAAGCTGTTCAGGCGCTAGGCGCCGGTCCTCGGCGTCAGCTGCAGCCACTGCATCAGCTCCGGCCGGCCTTCCGAGCAGAGCAGCCAGCGGTCGGTATCGGTCCAGCCCTGCAGTTCGGCAAAGCCCGAAAGATCGCGAGCACCCGTGCGGATCACCTTGATATCATGCGTTTGCGCGGCATCGGCACGCAATCCGGCCAGCTTTCGCGCACCATCCTTCACGGCCCAATCATGCACCTCGATGAAGATCATCGCGCCAGAGAAAGCCCGGAACACGTCGGCGGTGAGCAGCCCGAACTCGCCCCCCTCGATATCGACCAGCAGCACGGTTTGCGCGCGCTCGGCATCGCTCAGCCGGGTGTGGAAATCGGGCAGCGCCTCGCCCTCGATCACCACCCGCTCCGCCACGCCGTTGAGGGCGGCATTGCGGGCAATCACCTCGCGGCCCTTGGGGTTGATCTCGAAGCACCATGATGTGTCGAAGCGCCCGTTCAGCAGCATGCCGATCCCGTAATAGCCATCGGCCGCACCCAGATCGACGAACAGCCGATAGCGATCGGGCACCGCTATCAGCGCGTGCAACAGATCCTGCTCGTAAAGCCCCAGCAGCATCGCCGCGCGGTCGGCACCACCCCACCAGCTGTCGCCGGCCAGCTTCAGCCCCGCAAACGGCCCATGCGCAACGGTCGAACCGAAAATGCGCTCGATCCGGCGGGCGAGCACCACCCGCCGATCCTCGACCGGATCATGCACCCGCAGTCCCAGCTGCATTCGCAGCCAGAAGCGCATTGCCGCCCAGGCTTCATCACTGCCTTCATCGCGTGCAATCGCCCGGAACCGCGCAATTTTCTGCGAAACACTCAACGCCGATACTCTTGCAACAAGCAACGCCGCCACATGCCCGCTGCCGAAACCGAATGCAAATCGCGAAGCGCGTCCGCCGGTCAGCGCACCACGCGCCGATACAGATGCCAGGTGGCATGGCCAAGCACCGGCAGCACCACGAACAGCCCCAGCAGCAGCGGCAGCATCGCCACCACCAGCAGCACCGCGATCACCACCGCCCAGCCGAGCATCACTGCGGGGTTCGCGCGCACCGTCGCAAGGCTCATGATGATCGCGGTGATGAAGTCCACCTCGCGGTCGACGAGCATCGGCAGGCTCATCACGGTGATCGCGTAAAAGCCCAGCGCCATCAGCGCCCCCACCCCGCCGCCGAACGCCAGCATCATTGCGCCCGCCCGCGTGCCCAACGCCGCCAGCAAATCACCGCCCACAGCCGCATCGGCCATGAACACCGCGAAGATGCCGTGCGCCACCATCAGCCAGAAGGCGAACGCCACGAACAGGATCACTCCCATCGACAGGATCTGCTCGTCGCCGCGCCCGCGGACGGCGCCCAGCACCACCCCCCAGCCGAGCGGCAGCCCCAGTTCGCGGCGCCGGCTCACCTCATACAGCCCCACTGCCGCAAAGGGTGCGAGGATCGGAAAACCCGCCGCCGCCGATGCCAGCCACGAAAGCTCACCGCGCGTCACCAGCACAAAGCCGATCAGCAGCCCCGACACCACATGGATTCCGGCAAAGAACAGCCCATAGCCGGGGTGCGCGCGGTAATCGCGCCAGCCGGCGGCAAGGGCGGCTCGCAGGTCCGCCAATTGCAGATCATGCGATACCCTGGCAGGGGCAATCCTCGCCTGTTCGGTGGCAACCATGGCATTTCCCCCCCGGCAGACGCCGGTGCGGTTCCCATTCTACGCCACGCCAACCCCAACGCCTACAGGCTCGGCAAACAGCCGCTCCACCTCCGCCACCCGGCCATCGAGCACCGCGCGGCGGTTGATGCTGCCCTTGTCGCTCACCTCATGCGCATCGACGCTCGGCGGCCGTTCCAGCAGCAACACCCGCGCAATCCGCGAGCTGCCACCATGCGCCGCCGCGTTGAAGCCCCGCACCCGCTCCAGCACCATCTCCATCGTCGCCCCGCCCTTGGGCCATGCAAGAACAGCCAGATACGGCCGGTTGTCATCGGCGAGTACAAGGTCGCTCACCAGCCCGTCGAGTGCCCCCAGCAACTGCTCGCGGAGCTGCCCACCATAAACCCAGGCCCCCGACGCAAGCTTGAACTCCTCCGCCAGCCGCCCGGCAAAAGCCAGCCCCTGCCCGGGGTCGGCATCATCATGGAACACCGCCAGATCGCCGGTCCGATAATAGCCCTCGTCATCGAATACCGCTGCATTCTTCACCGGGTCATCGAGATAGCCCTTCATCACATTGGGCCCGCGCAGCCGCACCTCATAGCGCGCATCATGCGGCACCAGCTTCACCTCGAGACCGGGGGCCGGCAGCCCGATGCCGACCTTGGTCGTGGGGAAGTGGATCACCATGCACCCCGTCACCGTCTCGGTCATGCCATAGCCGGTGGTCATGTGGATGCGGTGGCCCGTCTCGGCGATGGCATGCGCCTGCAGGCGATCATACACCGCCTGCGGCAGCCCCGCGCCGCCATAGAGCATCAGCCGCATGTCCTTGAAAAAGCTCTTCCGCAGCACCGGATCAACGTCGAGCGCATCGACCAGCATCGCATAGCCGCTCGGCACATTGTTGAAATAGGCCACCGACACCTCGCGCAGATTGCGGATCGTCGTGTCGAACAGCCCCGGCATCGGCTTGCCATCATCGACATGCAGCGTGCCGCCTTCAAGCAGCGTGCACCGCAGCACCGAAGCACCGGCGGCATGGTGCCAGGGCAGCCAGTCGAGCATCGTGCCCCCCCAGTTCGCCGCCTGTCCGATGCTGGCAATCGCCTGCGCGCCGCCCGCCGCGATCATCGCCAGCGTCTGCGGCACCACCTTGGGCAGCCCGGTCGAGCCCGAAGTCAGCATATAGCTCGCCACCGCTTCCACGTCGCGGGCCTCGATGCTCAAATCCACCATCGCGGTCGGCTCGCAGGTCACCGCCTCGCCAAAATCCGCCACCAGCATGTCGGGGGTCCGGCACGCCGCCACCGCGGCCTGCAGGGCCGGGTGCGGATCGGCATAGATCATCGCCGCCCCGGTCTTGGCGATCACATGCTTCAGCCGCGCAAAGTCACCCCCCGCCAGCCCATAGGCCAGCCCCACCGGCGTGTGGATCGCCCCGCTGGCATAACAGGCGAACACCCAGACCGCGGCGGGCAGCGTGTTCCCCGCCATCACGATCAGCGGCCGCCCCGCCATCTTGTTGGCGATCAGATATTGGGTTGCAGCGCACACCAGCCCGGCAAACGTGGCATAGCTCACCGAAGTCCAGCCGTCTCCATCGCGGAAGCGCAACGCCGCCGCCTCGCCCTGGGTCTCGGCGCGCGCCATCAGCGCCGCCGCCAGATTGGCCTCGTGCGGCGGCAGCGGCACGCGGCTCTTCAGCCAGACAATGCCCCCCTCCCGCCGGACATCGAGGTCCACGGGCATGAACTTCGCCTCACGAAAAGGAACGTCGCTCACCTTTCCGCCAGCGCCTTCACATGCGCCGGCAGCGGCTCACCCAGCCGCTGCCGGTCGATCGTCCCATAGTCGACATAATCCCGCCAGCCGGTGATCAGATCGCCCTTGAACTCGATCACCCCCACATAAGGTGCGGTGATCGTCTTGCCGCTCACATCATCATACTCATCCACGCCCTCGACAAACAGCCGGTCGGCCGTTTCGGAATGGTGGATGATCCGCCAGCGCACGCTTCCCGGCTTGTCCGAAATATTGGCACCAAACGCATCGAGAAACTTCGACGCCGCCGCCTTGCCCATCAGCGGCGGCTTGGCGGTCGCCGCCATGTGCCAGACGATGTCGTCATCCATCTTCGAAAGCACGAAAGCCTTGTCCTTCTTGCCCCAGGCATCGATCACCGCCTTGAACTGCTCATACCGCTTCATGTCCTGCGCTCCCGCACTCGTTGCCATCAGTAAAGCGATTGCCGCCGCAAAAAACTTCACGCCCCCCGCTCCACGACAAAGCTCACCGTCGTCGTCGTCGAGCCGCCAATGTTGAGCGTCTGCATCCGCTGCGCCCCCTCCACCTGGTAATCGCCGGCGGTGCCTGTCACCTGCTTGGCGGCATCGAGCACCATCCGCACGCCCGTCGCCCCCACCGGATGCCCAAGCCCGATCAGCCCGCCCGAGGGGTTCACCGGGCAGCGCCCACCCATGGCAATCGTGCCGTCCTCCACCGCCTTCCACGCCTCGCCGGGCGCGGTCAGCCCGAGATGGTCGATCGCCATATATTCGGTCACCGTGAAGCAATCATGCGTCTCCACCGCGTCGATGCCGTCGAGCTCCACCCCGGCCCGCGCCCGCGCCTCCAGCACGGCACGCCGCACCTGCGGAAACACATAATCCTCGCCCGCACTGGCGCGCATCTTGGTCGACTGCGAGATCGGCGCCGAGCGATGCCCCCAGCCCGAAATGCGCGGCAGGTCCTCAAGGCTCAGGCCCCGCTTCGCCGCATATTCCGCCGCGCGCTCGGCCGAAGCCAGGAACACCACCGCCGTCCCATCGGTCACCTGCCCGCAATCCATCTTGCGCGTGCGCCCCTCCACCACCGGGTTGGCGTCGTCATTCGCCGTGAAGCTTTCCGGCGTGAACGCCCAGGCGCGCGACTGCGCATTGGGGTTGCGCTTGGCATTGCCGAAGTTGATCTCCGAAATGCCCATCAGATGCTTGTAATCGAGCCCGTAGCGCCGGTCATATTCATCGGCCAGGTCCGAAAACGCTCGCGGCCACACATAGCGCGCTTCGCTGAATTCATGCCCCGTCCAGGCCGCAGCGCCCAGATGCTCGGCCGCCTGCTGCCCCGGCACATTGCGCATCTGCTCAAGCCCGATCACCGCCGCCAGCCCATAGCGCCCGGCCTCGATCTCCGCCGCCGCCGCCAATATGGCGATGCTCCCCGAAGCGCAGGCTGCTTCATGCCGCGACGTCGGCAGCCCATCGAACGCCGGATCGACCTGGCCGAAAAACCCGCCAAGCAGCCCCTGCCGCGCAAACAGTTCGGCCACGAAATTGCCGACATGCCCGGTCTCGATCTCGCTCGCATCGAGCTTCGCCGCGTCCATCCCCTCGCGCAGCGTCACTGCAAAGGCATCGGCAATCTCCATGCCCTGCCGGTCCCAGTTCGCCGCAAAATCGCTCTGCCACCCGCCCAGCACATAGACCATGGCGCTTCTCCCCGGATATTGTTGGTTCGGTTATACAAGCGATTGCATGTAGCGCAAACCCTTCCCCTCTCCCGCATCGCGGGAGAGGGAGGGGCCCGCCCGCTCTTTCAGCGGGTGGGAGGGTGAGGGCTGGCAACCGCTTCAGGGGTGTTCTCTTATATGCCCCTCAAGCTCATCGAAAAACCGCTCGAGATTGTGCAGCACATTCGCCTTGAATTCGTAATTCACCTCGGGCCAATTCGATTCGATGATCGGACTTTCGTCCACCTTCTCCGAATAGGCGGCCGCCATGCCCTTGATGTAATCGCCATCGAGCTTGATCTCGCCCATCTTGTCGAGAATCCGAAGCTGCACGATCATCATCTGCCGCACCAGCATCTCAAGTGCTGTTATCCGCGCCACCGCGGCCACTGCATCCAGCTCGACATCACGCTCGTCACTCATCCACCCGAGTGTATGCATGCGAGCCCGAAAGGGAAGGGGGCTTTCACGGCGCCAAAAAACCCGCCAAACCAGCCACCATGCGCAGCCTTCATGTCGCCATCGATCGCCTGCCCGTGCGCGGCGCCTTCATCATCGCCCGGGGTGCGAAAACCCATGTCGATGTCGTCACCGCCACCATCGCGCAAGGCCCCAACAGCGGACGCGGCGAAGCCACCGCCATCTATTACCATGGCGAAACCGCCGAGAGCGTCGCCGCCGCCGCCAGCGCCCAGGCCGATGCCATCGCGTCGGGCGCGTCGCGTGCCGATCTGCTCGCGCTGATGCCGCCGGGTGCCGCGCGCAATGCCCTTGATTGCGCGCTCTGGGATCTGGAGGCCAAGGCCGCCGCCACCAGCGTCCGCGAGCTGCTCGGGCTGCCGGCGTTCCGGCCGTTGCTCACCGCCTTCACCATCAGCCTCGGCACCCCCGCCGCCATGGCCGATGCGGCCGCCGCCGTGCGCGGCCGCGAGCTCATCAAGGTCAAGCTCGGTGGCGAGGGCGGCCCGGCGGCCGATATCGAGCGCATGGCCGCCGTCCGCGCCGCCGCTCCCGATGCGCGCTTCATCGTCGATGCCAACGAAGCCTGGGGCGGCACCGACATCGCCTGCACCGCCGCGGCGCTTGCCGCGCTCAATGTCGAGCTGATCGAACAGCCCGTCCCCGCCGGCCAGGATGCGCAGCTCGATGGCGTCAACAGCCCCGTGCCGCTCTGCGCCGATGAAAGCTGCCACGATCGCGCCAGCCTCGATGCCATCATCGGCCGCTACCGCTTCATCAACATCAAGCTCGACAAATCCGGCGGCCTCACCGAAGCGCATGCACTCGTCCACGCCGCCCGCCAGCGCGGCCTCGGCGTGATGACCGGCTGCATGCTCGGCTCCTCGCTCGCCATTGCCCCCGCCTTCCACATCGCCGTCCAGAGTGAGTTCGCCGACCTTGACGGGCCACTGCTCATCGAAGACCGCCCCGGCGGCCTGCGCTTCGAACACTCCGACGTCTGGCCACCATCGCCCGAGCTTTGGGGATGATCTTGCCAAATTTTGCCAAACTGCTATTTTCGACACCATGACCACGATGAACATCTCGCTTCCCGACACAATGAAGCGCTTCGTCGACGCACAGGTCGAAGATCACGGCTTCGGCACCAGCAGTGAGTATGTCCGCTCGCTGATCCGCAAGGAGCAGGATCGCGAGCAATTGCGGGCACTGTTGCTCGCTGGCGCCCGCTCGCCAATCGATGGCCCTGCCGACGCGGCCTATTTCGCTGATCTCGAAGCCACAATTATCAAGCGCTGACGTTGAAGCCTGTCGTCCGCAGCCAGTTGGCGACGGCCGACGCACGTAGCGCACTTGCCTATTACGCGAATGAGGTCGGCACCGATATTGCGCAGCGATTTCTCGCTAGCCTTGCAGCCTGTTATGCAGCGATTGCCGAAGCGCCGGGGATCGGATCGGCGCATATCGGCTATGATCTGGGCATTCCCGGATTGCGCGCCCGCCGCATCCCGAGTTTCCCGTTTCTC
This sequence comes from Polymorphobacter multimanifer, assembly GCF_014205635.1. Taxonomy (GTDB): domain Bacteria; phylum Pseudomonadota; class Alphaproteobacteria; order Sphingomonadales; family Sphingomonadaceae; genus Sandarakinorhabdus; species Sandarakinorhabdus multimanifer. Next base: position 85,800 of record NZ_JACIIV010000013.1, on the reverse strand, counting down.
GCCTTTTACATGGAGCAGGATGACCAGATCGTCATCTGGCGTCTGCTGCACGAAAAACGGGATTTCGCCAGCTGGCTTGCCGAAGGCGGCTGACAGAAAAACGGCGGCACCCGCAGGCACCGCCGTTCCTCAACCCGGGCGCGTCGATCAGCCCTTGAAATTGCCCAGCGACATCACCTTGTCCCACGCCTTCACAAAGTCGGCGACGAACTTGTCCGCCCCGTCATTGGCGCCATAGATTTCGGACACGGCGCGAAGCTCGGCATGGCTGCCGAACGCCAGGTCGACCGGCGTCGCGGTCCACTTCACCTTGCCCGAGGTGCGATCGACGCCCTCGTAAAGGCCTTCGGTCCCGCCCTTGCGCCACATCGTCTCCATGCCGAGCAGATTGACGAAATAGTCGTTGGTAAGCTGGCCTGGCTTGTCGGTGAACACGCCATGCTTGCCGCCGCCGACATTGGCATCGAGCGCCCGCAGCCCGCCGACCAGCGCCGTCATTTCCGGCACCGTCAGCGTCAGCAGATTGGCGCGGTCCACGAGCGCTTCCACCGGCGAGTAGACGCTGTCCGCGGTGTAGAAGTTCCGGAAGCCATCGGCCTTGGGCTCGAGCGCTGCGAAGGATTCCGCATCGGTCTGCGCCACGGTCGCATCGGTGCGCCCCGGCGTGAACGGCACGCTCACCGAATGCCCGGCCTTCTTCGCCGCATCCTCGATCGCGGCCCCACCCGCCAGCACGATCATGTCGGCCAGCGAGATCTTGCGGCCACCCGACGCAGACTTGTTGAAGTCTGCCTGGATCGCTTCGAGCCGTCCCAGCACCTTCGTCAGTTCGGCCGGGTTGTTCGCCGCCCAATCCTTCATCGGCGCCAGCCGCACGCGGGCGCCATTGGCACCACCGCGCATGTCGGTGCCGCGGAACGACGCCGCCGACGCCCAGGCCGTGCGCACCAGCTCCTGCGTCGTCAGCCCCGAGGCAAGCACCTTGCCCTTGAGCGAGGCCACGTCCGCCGCCGTCACGAGCGGATGATCGACTGCCGGCACCGGATCCTGCCAGATCAATGACTCCTTGGGCACCTCATTGCCGATATAGCGGCCGCGCGGACCCATGTCGCGGTGGGTCAGCTTGAACCACGCCTTGGCAAACGCCTGCTCGAACTTCTTCGGGTCCTTCAGGAACGCCTGCGACACCTTGCGGTACGCCGGGTCCTCCTTCAGCGCCAGATCGGTGGTGAACATGATCGGGGTGTTGAACTTGCCCTCGACATGCGCGTCCGGCACCGTGCCGGCCGCCTGGCCATTCGCCGGAATCCACTGGGTGGCCCCCGCCGGGCTCTTGGTCTTCTCCCAATCGAACTGGAACAGATTCTCCAGATACATCATCGACCAGGCCACCGGGCTTGCGGTCCAGGCACCCTCGAGCCCGCTGGTGATCGTATCCGCACCGCTGCCGGTGCCGCACTTGTTGTCCCAGCCCATGCCCTGTCGCTCGGTCGGATTGGCCGCCGGCTCCTTGCCAACGCACCCTTCCGGAGATTTCGCACCATGCGCCTTGCCGAAGGTATGGCCACCGGCGATCAGCGCCACCGTCTCTTCGTCGTTCATCGCCATGCGGCCGAAGGTCTCGCGAATGTCCCTCGCCGAAGCGAGCGGATCGGGCACGCCGTTGGGGCCTTCGGGGTTCACATAGATCAGCCCCATCTGCACCGCCGCCAGCGGCTTGGCGAGCGTGCGATCACCCGAATAGCGCTTGTCGTCGAGCATCTTTTGCTCAGGCCCCCAATAGACGAGATCGGCCTCCCAATCATCGGTGCGGCCGCCGCCATAGCCGAAGGTCTTGACGCCCATATTCTCCAGTGCAACATTCCCGGTCAGCACCATCAGATCGGCCCAGGAGATCTTGCGGCCATATTTCGCCTTCACCGGCCACAGCAGGCGCCGCGCCTTGTCGAGGTTGGCATTGTCCGGCCAGCTGTTGAGCGGTTCGAAGCGCTGCTGGCCACCGCCGGCGCCGCCACGCCCATCGGCGATACGATAGGTACCCGCGCTGTGCCACGCCATGCGGATGAAGAACGGGCCATAATTGCCATAATCGGCGGGCCACCACGGCTGCGAGGTCGTCAGCGCCTCGTTGATGTCGCGCTTCACCGCCGCCAGATCGAGCGACTTGAATTCGGCGGCATAATCGAAGCCCGCCCCCATCGGGTTGGACTGCACGCCATGCGCGCGAAGCGGGGCCAGGTTGATCTGCTCCGGCCACCAGAAACGGTTGGAGGTATTGTCAACTCCGGCAACAGTATCGGCGGCCATCGCTGCACTGCCCAGCAGCGCCACCGACGCAACAGCAAGCGCAAACAAGGAAATCATGGTTCTGGTCATTTTCGGGCTCCCCAAATCATGATGAATGTCACGATGGGTCCAATGTATGTCAGCTCGGGATATCAGGAAATTCAATTATATTGGTGAAGCTTATCGATAACCTCGATTGATGGTGACAATTGCCGTGCGAGCGACAGCCCTTTCCACAGTGTCCGGCAGGCCCTATCTGCGGGGAGCAATGGCAAGTCGTGCAGTCTCCCCGGCCTTGATGGCCGTCACCACGCGCCGCGCGATCATCGATCGTCGCGCGCTGGCCGATGGCCTCGATACAACGCTTGCCGCACTCCCCGATTATACCTCCCGCCGCGCCGCCCTCACCGCAACGCTCATCGAGGCGCTCGCGCTGGGCAGTGCCGAAATCACCCGTCGTCTGCATGAAAACCCCGCCAAGGGGCTTGAACTCGCCGGTGCCCGCGCCTTCCTGATCGATCAGCTCATCCGCATCGCCTTCGATGCCATCACCACCCGCCTCTATCCAGCATCCAACCGCACCTCGGCTGAACGCATCGCGCTGATCGCCGTCGGCGGCTATGGCCGCGGCCAGATGGCGCCCTTCTCCGACATCGACCTGCTCTTCCTCACCCCCTGGAAGCGCACCGGCTGGGGCGAGCAGATCATCGAGACGATGCTCTATCTGCTCTGGGATCTGGGGCTCAAGGTCGGCCATGCCACCCGCTCGATCGACGAGCTCATCCGCTTCGTCCGCGAGGATGTCAGCACCCGCACCGCGTTCCTCGAAGCCCGCTTCGTCTGGGGCGACCAGCCCCTTTACGAAGAGGCCGTCGCGCGCTTCCGCCGCGAGGTCGTTTCCGGCACCGCGCGCGCCTTCATCACCGCCAAGCTTGCCGAGCGCGACACCCGCCACCAGCGGATGGGGGACAGCCGCTATCTCGTCGAGCCCAACCTCAAGGAGGGCAAGGGCGCGCTGCGCGACCTGCACACGCTGGGCTGGATCGGCCGCTACGTCCATGATGCCGAAAACGTCTCGGCGCTGGTGGACAAGGGCCTGCTCACCGCCGCCGAGGCGCGCCAGTTCCGCCGCGCCGAAAGTTTCCTCTGGGCAGTGCGCATCAACCTCCACGATATCGCCGGTCGCGCCGAGGAGCGGCTCACCTTCGATGTCCAGCCCGAGCTCGCCCGCCGGCTGGGCTATGCCGATCGTGCCGGTCTCGCCGCCGTCGAGCGTTTCATGCGGCATTATTTCCTCATGGTGCGCACCGTTGGTGATCTCACCGGGCTTTTCCTGGCCCAGCTCGAGGAGCAGACCTCGCGCCTTGCCTGGCTCCCCGGCCTCACCCGCAAGCCCGGCCGCCTCAACGGCTTCACGCTGCGCCGCGGCCAGATCGGCGTGCCATCGGACGATTTCTTCCGCGCCGAGCCGAGCCGCCTCATCGAGATGTTCGCGCTGGCCGCACGCGAGGCGCTCCCCATCCATCCCCAGGCCATGCGCCAGGCGGCGCGGGACAGCGTGCTGATCGATGATCGCGTGCGGCGCGACAAGGCCGCCAATGGCTGGTTCCTCGAAATCCTCTGCAACCGGCAGGAGCCCGACAAGGTGCTGCGCCTGCTGAACGAAGCCGGCGTTTTCGGCCGTTTCATCCCCGATTTCGGCCGCATCGTGGCGCGCATGCAATATGACATGTACCACCATTATACCGTCGACGAGCACAGCATCCGCGCCATCGGCCTCATCGCGCGCATCGCCGATGGCACGCTCCGCGCCGAGCACAAGCTCACCCACGCCCTGCTCCAGCAGCTCGCCAGCCGGCGCGTGCTGCATGTGGCGGTGCTGCTCCACGATATCGCCAAGGGCCGCGGCGGCGATCACAGCGAGCTGGGTGCCGATATCGCCATGAAGCTCTGCCCCCGCCTCGGTCTGACCGCCGCCGAGACCGAGACCGTCGCCTGGCTGGTGCGCCATCATCTCCTGATGAGCCGCACTGCCTTCAAGCGCGATCTCGCCGACTTCAAGACCATCCTCGACTTTGCCGAAGCCGTCGCCAGCCCCGAGCGGCTGCGGCTGCTGCTCATCCTCACCGTCGTCGATATCCGCGCCGTCGGCCCGGGTGTATGGAACGCCTGGAAGGGCCAGCTGCTGCGCGAGCTCTACGAAGCCGCCGAGGAGGTGCTGCGCCGCGGCCACAAGCAGAAGGGCAGGGCGGAGCGCATCGCCGAGCGGCAGACCGCCCTTGCTCAGGCGATGGGCTGGTCGCCCGACGCCGCCAGCCGCCACGCCCGCCGCTTCACCGACAGCTACTGGATCGCCGAAACCCCCGATGTGCTTGCCGCCAACGCCGCCCTCATCGCCGAGGCCGAAGCCGCGGGCAAGCCGCTCGCCATCGCAACCCGCCCCGATCCGGACAGCGGCACCACCCTCGTCACCATTCACGCCGCCGATCACCCGGGGCTGTTCTACCGCATCGCCGGCGCCATCAGCCTCGCCGGCGCCAACATCCTCGATGCCCGCATCCACACCACCCGCGATGGCCAGGCGGTCGACAATTTCACCATCGCCGATCCGCTCGGCCAGCCCTTTTCCGAGGCGCAGCAGCTCGCCCGCCTCGAACGCATCATCCACGATGTCCTCACCGGCCGCATCCGCCTCGCCGATCGCCTCGCCGCCCGCCCGCTGGCGCGCCGCCGCGCCGAGGTCTTCCAGGTCCAGCCCTATGTGATTTTCGATAACCTCGCCTCGAACCGCTACACGGTGGTGGAAGTCGGCGCCGCCGATCGCCCCGCACTCCTCTATGCGCTCACCCGCGCCCTCTTCGATGGCAAGGCCACCATCCACAGCGCCCATATCGCCACCTGGGGCGAACGCGCCACCGACACCTTCTACCTGACCGACCTCACCGGCCAGAAGATCATCGACACCGCCCGCCTCGCCGCGCTGGAAAAACGCCTCCTCACCGCCGCCGGCGTCACCTTGAAGCGCAGTGTCGCCGCACCAGTGCCGGAACGCGCGGCCGCAGAGTAGCGCTCACTCCGCCCGCCAGCTGGCCACGCGCCAGACATACCACACCACCATCGCCCCGATCACCAGCGTCGCCACCGGGTTGAGCCATTCGCCCACCAGCGCATGCTGCCCCTGCAACTGATAGCCCGCCACTGCCAGCAGCGTCGTCCACAGCGCCGACCCCAAAGTCGAGAACAGCAGGAAGCGCCCCAGCCCCATCCCGAAAATGCCTGCCGGCACCGAGATCAGCGTCCGCACCGCCGGTACCAGCCGCCCGAAGAACACCGCGCTCCCACTGTGCGCATCGAACCAGCGGTCCACCCGCTCCACATCGCGCGGCCGCAGCGTCAGCCAGCGCCCATGCCGCGCCGCCCAGGCCTTCAACCGGTCGTCACCGATCCATTTGCCGACGAAATACCAGAAGAGCGCTCCCGTCACCGATCCCAGCGTCGCCGCCGCGATTACCCCGGCAAGGTTCAGTCGACCCTGCCCCGCGCTATAGCCTGCCGAAGGCACGATCAGCTCCGACGGGATCGGCGGAAACACGTTCTCCAGAAACATCAGCAGCGCTATCCCGAGATAGCCCGCCTCGCCCAGGAACTCGAGAATGCGATCGAACATCCGCCGCCAGCAAGCGCCCTAGTTCGTTTCAGATGCCGGCGCCGGCCCGGAATCCACATTGTCGGAATCGGTGGGCGTCCCGAAAGCAATCCAGATGAACACTCCAACCACAACCAGGGTGGAGATGATGAGGATCCAGCGGACGTTTCCACGGGTTTCGCCAGCGCGGGCGTCATCGGTCGTGCGCTTGATCGGTTGTTCGGCCATGGTCATCCTTCACTGCTGCTCACGCGCACAACCGCCCGCCAGCACCTTTGTTCCGCGCGCGCGCAGTTGCACGAGTCGCCCAAGGCTGCATAAAGCTTGGCGCAGGAGACCATGCAATGACTATCCCCACCCATGAAGACTGGCAGAAGCTCGCCGCCAGGGAAGTGAAGGGCGCCGATCTCGATTGGCACAGCCCCGAGGGCATCACCATCAAGCCGCTCTACACCGCGGCCGATCATGCCGGCGACGAGGGCCTCCCCGGCTTCGCCCCCTTTACCCGCGGTGTCCGCGCCAGCATGTACGCCGGCCGCCCCTGGACGATCCGCCAATATGCCGGCTTCAGCACCGCCGAAGCCTCCAACGCCTTTTATCGCCGCAACCTTGCCGCCGGCCAGAAGGGCCTCTCGGTCGCCTTCGATCTCGCCACCCACCGCGGCTACGACAGCGATCATCCCCGCGTCTCGGGCGATGTCGGCAAGGCCGGCGTCGCGATCGATTCGGTCGAGGACATGAAGATCCTCTTCGATGGCATCCCGCTCGATCAGATGTCGGTCAGCATGACCATGAACGGCGCCGTCATTCCCTGCCTCGCCTTCTTCATCGTCGCCGCCGAAGAGCAGGGCGTGCCGCAATCGAAGCTCGACGGCACCATTCAGAACGACATCCTCAAGGAGTTCATGGTCCGCAACACCTATATCTATCCGCCCGCCCCCAGCATGCGGATCGTCGCCGACATCATCGCCCACACCTCGCGCCACATGCCCAAGTTCAACAGCATCAGCATCAGCGGCTATCACATGCACGAGGCCGGAGCGACGGCAGTGCAGGAGCTCGGCTACACGCTGGCGGACGGCATGGAATATGTCCGCGCCGCCCAGGCCCAGGGCCTCGATATCGATGCCTTCGCCGGCCGCCTCAGCTTCTTCTTCGGCATCGGCATGAACTTCTTCATGGAAGTCGCCAAGCTCCGCGCCGCCCGCACCCTCTGGGCCAGGATCATGACGCAATTGGGCGCCAAGGACCCGCGCAGCCTCATGCTCCGCACCCATTGCCAGACCAGCGGCGTCAGCCTCGCCGAGCAGGACCCCTATAACAACGTCATCCGCACCACCATCGAGGCGCTCGCCGCCGTCCTCGGCGGCACCCAGTCGCTCCACACCAATGCCCTCGACGAAGCCATCGCGCTGCCCACCGATTTCTCCGCCCGCATCGCCCGCAACACGCAGCTGGTGCTGCAGGAAGAAACCGGCATCACCCGCGTCGTCGATCCCTTGGGCGGCAGCCACTATGTCGAAGCCCTCACCGAGGCGCTCGTGCAAGGCGCCGAAAAGCTCATCGCCGAAGTCGAAGCCATCGGCGGCATGACCATCGCTGTCGACACCGGCCTGCCCAAGCTCGAAATCGAAAAGGCCGCCAGCGCCAAACAGGCGCGTGTCGACCGGCAGGAAGACGTCATCGTCGGCGTCAACAAATACAAGCCATCGAGCGAGGAGAAGCTCGATATCCTCGATGTCGACAATGTCGCCGTCCGCGCCAGCCAGATCGCCCGGCTGGAAACCTTGCGCGCCAACCGCGACCAGGCCCGCGTCGATGCCACCCTGCAGGCGCTCCGCGAGGCCGCCGCCGGCTCGGCCAATCTGCTCGAAACCGCCGTCGAAGCCGCCCGCGCCCGCGCCACGCTGGGGGAAATCTCGAGCGCCCTCGAAGACGTGTTCGGCCGCCATGTCGCTATCGTCCGCATGGCCAAGGGCATCTATGCCGAAGCCTATCAGGGCGACCCCGCCTACACCCGCGTCGCCGAAGGTGTGGAGGCGTTCGAACGCCGCAAGGGCCGCAAGCCGCGCGTGCTCATCGTCAAGATGGGGCAGGACGGTCATGATCGCGGCGCCAAGGTCGTGGGCTCGGCGCTTGCCGATCTCGGCTTCGAAGCCACTGTCGGCCCCCTGTTCCAGACGCCCGAGGAAGCCCGCAAGCTCGCCCTCGATCTCGATGTCGATCTCGTCGCCTCGAGCAGCCTCGCCGCCGGCCACAAGACCCTCGTTCCCGCCCTCATCCAGCAACTGAAGGACGCCGGCCGCCCCGACATCCGCGTCATCGCCGGCGGCGTCATTCCGCCCAAGGATTACGACTTCCTCCGCGAAGTCGGCACCGCCGCCATCTTCGGCCCCGGCACCAACATCGTCGAAGCCGCCGCCGACCTCCTTCGCCTCCTCGGCCACAACCTCCCGCCGCTCTCCGACGCCGCCGAGTAACCCGGAAAAACCCCCTCTCCCGCAACGCGGGGGAGGGTGGGGACGAAACCCTCTCCCCTCGCGGGAGAGGGCGACTCGCCAAAGGCGAGCGGGGTGAGGGGGTCGACACCCCGCCGGCAATACTCCAACTCCCTCGCCACCTGCCGGGCAAGGAAAAGCGCCTCCGGCGGGCAGGGGATTCGTCCCCTGCACCCCAAAGTTTCTAGGGGCGTGTTGCAGCAGCCCCTGCAAATTGTTATAACGCCCGTACAAACACACTCGAGGCTGCCATGCACCACCTCAAGATCACCGCCATCGGCAACAGCGCCGGCATCATCCTCCCCAAGGAGGTTCTGGCGCGTCTCAAGATGGACAAGGGCGATGCGCTCTATCTCGTCGAGACGCCCGACGGCTATCGGATCACCCCGCATGATCCGGTGTTCGAGGAGCAGATGGCGGTGGCGCGGCGGATCATGAAGGAGCGTCGCGCTGTCCTGCGCGAACTCGCGAAATGACCGGCTGGACATGGGTGGACGCCGGCGTCGCGCTGGCGATCCACGATGAGCAACTCGCCGAGCATGGCGGTGCTGCCGGCGTGCGCGATGCCGGCGCTTTCGAGTCCGCCATGGCGCGGCCGGTCAATCTGGCCGCCTATGGCACGCCCGACATCAGCCAGCTCGCCGCCGCCTATGCCTTCGGGCTGGCACGCAATCATCCCTTCGTCGATGGCAACAAGCGCACCGCCTATGTCGTCGCCGAAATCTTCCTGGCCCTGAACGGTTTCAAGCTGGTGAGCAGCGATGCCGACAGCATCCTGACAACACTCGCCCTCGCCGCCGGAGACCTCACCGAAGACGCGCTGACAGACTGGTTCCGCCGCAACGTGCAGGATCAGCGCCGCCCCGGATAGCGCGCATCGAACTGCGCATCGCGCACCGCCGTCTCCGCTTTCGCCCGGTCGATCTCGAACCCTAGCCGCGCCGGCGCGCCGATCACTTCCGAAACCGGCCGCCGCAGCGCCGCCCCCGCCGCCTCCGCCGCGCGGCCCAGCCGGAACGCGAACGTGATCGGCGCATCCGCCAGCAAAGCGGCATCGCGCGCAAACGGCGACGCCACGCCCAGCTGCCGCGCCCGGTCGATCATCTCCGGCAACTGGTTTAGCGGTTGCGCCACCAGCCCGAGCGATGTGGCGATGAGGTGCAGCCGCTGCCACGCCATCCCCGCCAGCAGCCCCTGCCGCCGGTGCCAGGGGTCGGCGGCGGTGATCACGCCGAACACCGACGCGGTCGGCAGATGCACCTCGCGCGTCGCCTCCAGCCAGTAGCGCCCCTCGGTCTCCGCCGAAGGCGCCGGCAGCATCGCGGCCGCCGCCGCCAGCAGCGGCGGCGTCCCCGAAGTCGCCAGCGTCAGCCCGTCCTTGTGCCGGTCCTGCTCGCTGCGGCTGTGCCGGAACCAGCGGTGCGACGCCGCCATCATCGCCGCATCCTCGGCAATCGCCTGCGTCGCCGCCGTCGTGGCCGCCGCGAACCGCTGCCCGTCCGCACTCGTTGCCGCAAACAGCCGCAGCCCGATCTCCGGCGGCCGCGGAAACGCCATGAGCGCTGCAATCTCCTCCGCCGTCAGCACCGCCCCCGTCCAGGCCCCCCGGTGCGTATGGCGCCGCCCGATGGCGGGCAGCAGCGGGTGCGGCGGCGGCGCCCCGGCACTTTCGGTATCGAGCTCGATCCGCGCCACATGACCCGGATGCTCGGGGTCGGGCAGCAGCCGCACCGTCCCCAGCCGTCCGATGCCCGTCGAGGCCAGCGCCATCGTATGGATCGCCCCCCCAAGCCCCGCCAGCCGCTCGCGCCCGAACGGGTCCATTGCCCCCAGCGCCCGCTCGGGCACTTCGAAGATATCGACCCCCAGCCGCCCCACCGCAAATCGCCACGGCTGGGTGTTGTGCGGGCTGGCCGAAAGGATCCCCGCCGCCACCAGCGCCAGCGGCCCCGAATGCCGGCGACGGTTCCAGTCCTCCCAGGCTTTGAGCGCCGGGCTGCCCAGGATCGGGATCACCCCCTGGTCGACCGCGCGCGCAACCAGCAGCGAAGCCGCCCCGCCAACCCCCAAACCGATCGCCTGACGGCGGCTGAGGCTCATTCAGCCGGAACAGCGGCCGGGCGCACCCCGGAACTGGCCGAAGCTGCCCGGATCGTGTCCGAAGTTTCGCCGGAAACTGCCCCAGGAGGACCCAGAACTGCCCTGAAAAGCCCCCCGACCGACCGCGCACGACCCGCGTCACGCGCAATTCCTGTCCATTCATGCACCGCCACCCACAGCGGATTGAAGCTGGCCAGGTTGTGGATGATGCCATAACGCGGCTTCTCGACCTCGGGCTCGAACGTGCCGAACATCCGGTCCCACACGATGAAAACCCCGCCATAATTGCGATCGAGATATTGCGGGTTGGTGCCATGATGCACCCGGTGATGCGACGGCGAATTGAGCCAGCCCTCCATCCCGAACGGCAGCTTGTCGATCACTTCGGTGTGGATGAAGAATTGATAGACCAGGTTCAGCCCTGCGCAGAACAGCACCATCTCCACCGGAAAACCCAACAGAAGCAACGGCATGCGAAAGACGAAACTCAGCGAAAGCCACCCCGTCCAGGTCTGCCGCAGGGCGGTGCTCAGATTATAATGCTGCGAACTATGGTGGATGATATGGCTGGCCCAGAACCAGCGAACCCGGTGCGCGGTCCGGTGAAACCAGTAATAGGCAAAGTCTTCCGCCACGAAGCACAACGGCACGACCCACCACACCAGCGGAATATCGAAGAGCGCAAACCCCGCCAGCCAGCGCATCGAGGCGACGATTCCACCCCCCACAAGCACGGCCACCATGGTGTTGCCAAACCCCATCGCCAAGGACGTGCCGGTATCCCGCCACTCGTACTGCCCGCGCTGGCCCCCACGCACGCCGGCGCGAATCATGAACATTTCCAGCATCATGGCAATGATGAAAGCCGGTACGGCAAGCTGCACCGGATCGGGAAACGTCATACTCGCGCCCCCCATCGCGCTGTATCCGCACCAAGCACCAGCGCCGCGTCCGGAAAGCCGGGCTCGGCAAGCCGCAGGTGCAAGGTGCCCCCCTCCACCCGCGCCTGCGCCCCCTTGAGCAACCGCACCACGAACCTGTCTCCGAAGCAACGCACCAGCGCCAACCGCCCATCGCGCGCCACCACGATTGCTGCATCCGCCGAGTCCGACACCACGGCTTCTGCCGGGTCAAAGCCCGCGATCGCCACCGCTGCCTCGGCCGCCGCCATTCCGGCATCGGTCAGGGACGCGCTCTTGCGAAAGCCAAGCGCCCAGGCAAGCCCGACCAACGTGAAAATGCCCAGCAGCGACGTCCAGATCATCGCGCCGCAGCACCCTGGGCAATATGGCGCAGCGTTCCTGCCATCATTGCAATGTCATAGCCCGCAGCCGCCGCTGCCTCGATCAGCGTCCGCGCATCAGCCCCCACCGAGGCCTCGGCAAGCGCCCAGAGGTGGCAGGACCGTGTGCCCGAACGGCAAAAGGCCAGCACCGGCCCCGGACTCCGCGCCAGCGCGTCGGCCATCGCATGCACCTGCTCGGGCGCGAAGCCATTGTGATCGATGGGGATGAAGGCATATCCCATTCCCGCCGCATCCGCCTCCGCGGCAATCGCCTCGCCGGCCGGTTGGCCGGGCGCTTCGCCATCGGGCCGGTTGTTCACAATGAAGGCAAAACCTTGCGCCGCGAGACCGGCGCAATCCTCCGGCATGATCTGCGGGCTGACCGAAACGGCCGGGGAGAGCATGGCTGGCATGCTACAACTCTAGTCGTTGGCGAGCACTTCTCAAGCGTTCATCCGCTGCGCCGCCCAGCCGCGAATGGCTGGCGCAAAGGCTGCGACCGCGCGCCGCGCCGCTTCGGCTGCCGGCATGGCACCCAGCGCGTGGAGCAGCGCCGGCAGCAGATCGAGCGGCAACGAGTCCAGCGCAGCGGTATGGATGCCGATGGTGAAAGCGATGCTGCCGGTCTCGGGCATCCTGGTCAGCGTCTGCCGCTCCACCCGCAACGCCAGCGCCGATCCGGCGTTTTCCGGGGTGATGTGCCCGAACCGCAGGGCGGGCGCCAGATCGGGCGCATAGACCAGATCCGGCGTTTCGGTGATCGCCCAATTGGCGCGCTGCAGCGGTTGGTCCAGATTGCCAAGGATGTGCTCGATCGGCGCCGCCAGCCGATCGCCGAACCCCGGCACCCGCGCATGGATCGCCGCGACCGGCTTGCCGATCATGTCCGCCACCCGCCAGTCCGATGGAAACAGCAGGATGCCCGCCAGCAATCGATGCTGCTCGCCGTGTCGCTCGAGCAGCATCACATCTTCATGGATGGTGGTGGCAATCGCTTCGAGCGTTGGCGCCGCCGCGCCGACACGCGCCGCGAACTCGGCCACTGCCGGCCCTGCATGCGCAAGGGCCTGCAAGGCGTCCGGGTGCCGCGCCAGCCGCGCTCGCCGCAATGCCAGTCTTGCCGCCATGTCGGGCGCGGAATCGAGCCAGTCCGCCATGTCGAGCCGCGTCAGGCCAAGGCGCAACGTGGCATGGTGGCGACGGAACGGGGCAAGGCTGGCTGCGCTGTGCGGCATGGCGCCAGTGTATCGGGCCATGCTGTACGAAGCGAGCCGTGCCGCAGCGCCGGGTCTATTCGATCGTCGCCTTGCGGGTGAGGAAATCGGGCAGGCCCTCCTCGCCGAAACCGACGAAGCGGTCGCCATCGTCATCCTGGCGCCGTCGCCCGTCGCGGTTGCGGTCATCCCGGCCGCGGCTGTCACGCGGACGGGTGTCGAGCGGCGGATAGTCCCGGCGTGGCGCCTCGGTCCGCGGCGGAGACCGCGTTTCGGCGCGCGGTGCTTCGCGTTCCGCTGGCGCGATACGCGCCGGCGCAACCGGTGCGGCGGCATCCGGCCTGGCGCTGCGACCACGACCACCGCGGCGCCGTCCCGGGCGCTTCTCGGGCCGCGCTTCATCTTCTTCCACCGCGCGCGGCGCGGCCCTGGCCGCTGGCGCTGCCACTGGTTCGGCTGCGGCTGCGGGTGCGGGTGCGGGTGCTGCCTTGGCCGGTGCCGCGCCCCAGACCGGCACCTTCTGGCCGATCAGTTTTTCCACCTCATGCAGGTTCTCGGCCTCATCGGCCGTCATCAGCGTGAAGGCGGTGCCGGTGCGCCCCGCTCGGCCGGTGCGGCCGATGCGGTGGACATAATCCTCGGCATGGTGCGGCACGTCATAATTGACGACATGGCTCACGCCCGGAATATCGAGGCCACGCGCCGCCACATCGGAGGCGACGATGATGTTGATTTCGCCCGACTTGAAGCGGTCGAGCTGCTTGATCCGGTCGCCCTGGTCCATGTCGCCATGGATCTGCGTCACCGCAAAGCCCGAGCGTCCCAGGCTGTCGACCAGTTCCTTGATGTCGCGCTTGCGGTTGCAGAAGATGATGGCGTTCTTCAGCCCCTCGTCGCGGAGCATGGCGCGCAGCGTCTCGCGCTTGGCACGTGGCTCCACCTTCACCACCCATTGGGTGATCGAGGTGTTGGTGCTCGCCGGCCGCGCCACTTCGATCATGCGCGGGTCGGTCATGAACCGGTCCGCCAGCTTCTTGATCGGCGGCGGCATGGTGGCCGAGAACAGCAATGTCTGCCGCACGGCAGGAAGCTTGGTGCAGATCGTCTCGATATCGGGAATGAACCCCATGTCGAGCATCCGGTCGGCCTCGTCGATCACCAGCAGCCCGCACTGGTTGAGCATGATCTTGCCGCGCCCGAACAGGTCCATCAGCCGACCCGGCGTGGCGATGAGCACATCGACACCCTTTTCGAGCGCCGCCAGCTGGTCCCCCATCGAAACGCCGCCGATGAGCAGCGCCATGCTCAGCTTGTGATACTTGCCATATTTGTCGAAATTCTCGCTCACCTGCTGGGCGAGCTCGCGGGTCGGCTCGAGGATGAGCGAGCGCGGCATCAGCGCGCGACTGCGGCCCTCGGCCAGAATGTCGATCATCGGCAGCACGAAGCTGGCCGTCTTGCCGGTCCCGGTCTGCGCTACGCCGATGATGTCGCGCCCCATCAGCACCGACGGGATGGCACCCTTCTGGATCGGCGTCGGCACGGTATAGCCGCTGTCCTCGACAGCGCGCATCAGCGCGTCGGACAATCCCAGTTCAGCGAAGCCGCCCTGTTCAGTAGAATTCATGCTTTTCCCAATGCCTGCGCACCGCGCGCGTCGCACGGCGCATCCCGCCAAAGTGCGGGAAAGTCAATCGCATTACCATGTTTCCGCGAGAAAGCGAGCCGCCCGTCAAAAAATGGGGGCCTGCGTCGCCACAGACCCCCATTCGCGCGCCGCAAAAACCTCAGAAGCGGAAGCCGGCCGCCACGCCATAGCGGCGAGGCTCGAGCGTGAAGATGTTGGTGAACAGCCCCGAAGACTGGTCGGTCACATACAGTCCGGTGGTCGCATTGTTGTTCGTCAGGTTCTGCACGAAACCACGCAGATACCAGCGGTCGTCCCGACCGTTCAACTGCACCTGCGCATTGATCACCGTATAGCCTTCGATGCGGTTGATCAGCCCGTTGAAGATGTTGCCGAAGCTCTCGCCGGTGTGCGCCAGGTCAACGCGCGGCACCATGCTCATGCCATTGTCGAATTCGGCCGTATATTGCGCGCCGGCCGAGAATTTGTAGGTCGGCGCCTGCGGCAGCTGGTTGCCGCGAAGGTTGGTCTCGACGCCGGCTGCCAGCGTCTGGAACTGGGTCCCGGCACCCACCGCCTGCAACACCCCGCAAATCCCGAACGCACCCGTGGCGCCATTGATGCCGGAGTCAGACGGAAAGGCGGTCGGCCCACGCAAGCCCGCTCCTGCCTGCAACCCGGGAATAGCCCCGGCGTTGATCGCATTGTTGGCTCCGGTCACAAAGGCCGCAGTGGCCGCCTGCCCGCCGGCGCCATTGTTGATCACCGCACAATTCGAGCCATTCGAAATGTCCTTGATGATCACCGCATCCGACCGCCCGCCCGAAGGATCGCGCGGGTTGGACAGGAACTTGTCCTGGTTCACTTCGGTCTTGAGGTAGCTGGCGCCGAAATTGAACGCGAGGCCCCGCGTCGGCTGCACGATGAACTCGCCTTCCAGACCATAGACAGTCGCATCGACATTGTCGTTCACCGAGGTCCGCGCCACGATCCGGCTCAGCTGCAAGCCCTTGTATTGATAATAGAAAGCCGTGATGTTCGCCCGTAGCGCGCCGTCGAGGAAGGTGTTCTTCGAGCCGATCTCGAAGGCATTCACGAATTCCGGTGCAAAGCTGTCCGGCACCGAAAAAATCGGCTGCAAGGGCGGGTTGATGCCCCCCGACTTGTAGCCGCGCGAGTAGGAGGCATAGACCAGGCTGTCGTCGCTGATCTTCCAGTCCAGCACGGCACGGCCGGTAAACTCCGAAAAGCTCACCCGGCGCTCCTGGAACAACTGGTTGCCCGGTGTGCCGGGATCGGCATCGAACGCGCCGACAAAAGGCGAAGCGAATGCATTGGTCGCGTTTGCCGGCACCGGGAAACTTGCCAAGGTCGAGCGCGCTCGCACGAACTTCTTGTCATTGTTGTAACGACCGCCGACTGTCAGTTTCACCGAGTCGCTGAAGTTGTAATAAAGCTCGCCGAACAACCCATAGGACTTCAACGTATATTCGTCGGTGTTGTTGCGGAAGAACGGCGTGCCCAGATAGACGTTGCCGAGCGCCGGATTGCCCAACGCCGTCGCTGCGCCCAGCACGCCGGCAACATAGTCGATCGCGAAGCCGTTCACGAAATAGCTGTTTTCAGGCAGGTTCTGATCGACATAAATGCCGCCGAGCAGAAAGTTGAACGGCCCGTCGAACTGTGAATTGAGGATCAGCTCGCCCGTCCAGCTGCGCCGCTCCTCGTTCGACCTGTCGAACACCAGCGGCACGTTGCTGCACTGCTTGTTGCCACCGAATGCACCCGTGCCGGTAAACTCCGACTGCGAAGAGCAGATCGCGCCATTTGCGCCGTTCGGCAAAATCGCCGCCACCGTCGGCGCGAACTGCGGCAGCACCTGTGCCAGCCCGATCAGATTGTTGATGCCGGGTTGATAGACTGCCCGGTTCTGCACGGCCAGGCTGTAGTCGACCTGGCTGTCCACCGCATTCTTCTGGTACATGCCGGTCGCCTGCACCTTCATGCTGCCGAAATCATGCGCGATGCGCAGCATGTACTGCTGCTCCTCGGCAAAGTAGTTCGGCGTGAAAGCGGTGTTGACCGTGCGAACATCGGTCGGGTTGATTGCCGACGAATAGGCGTCCGGGCCATAAAGGCTGCCAAGCCCTATGCTGCCGATCGCCGGCCCGGCCTGGCTCGTCAAGAATTCCCGGCTGCTCAACGTGCCCGCAAAGGTCGAGTTCGCATTCGTCGTCCCGAATTCGGATCGGCCCGGCAGGCAGCCCAGCACGCCGGTCGGATCACGCTGGCACAACTGCTTCTGGACGCGGCTGCGGTCATCATCCTCGCGGAAATAATAGGCCATGGCATCGACCGTGGTGTTCGGCGTCGGCTCCCAGCGGATCGAGCCGCGGATCGCGTAAAGATCGCGGCCATCGATGCGGCTGTTGTCGAACAGGTTGTTGGTGAAGCCGTCGCGCTTGAGATAGGTGCCCGCCACCCGGATGGCGAGCGTGTCGCCGATCGGCAGGTTGAACATGCCTTTCACGCGCAGCGAATTGTAATTGCCATATTCCACTTCACCCGTCGCGTGGATTGCATCCATCTGCGGCTTGGCGTTGACGAAGTTGACCACGCCACCGGTGGCGTTGCGGCCGAACAGCGTGCCCTGTGGACCGCGAAGCACTTCCACGCGCTCAAGATCGAAGAATTCGGCTTCGAACAGCCGGGTGCCGAACAGCGGCATCCCCTCGACATGGATGGCCGTGGCACTGTCGCACGTCACGCCCACGCACAGATCGCCGATGCCGCGGATGGTGAAGCTCGATCCGGTGAAGTTGCCCTTGGTGAAGGTGATGTTGGGCAGGGTGAGCTGGATATCGAGCGGATTGTTGATCTGCTGTCGCTGCAACGCTTCAGCCGAAAAGGCGCTCACGGCAATCGGCACATCCTGCAGGCTCTGTGCTGTGCGCTGCGCGGTAACGACAATTTCCTCGATCCCCGTGTCCTGGGGCGCCTGCGCGCTTGTCTGTGCAAAAGCCGGCAATGAAATCAACGAAATTGCCGAAACACCGGCAACCAGACGGACTCGGGCTCCCAAAATGCGCACCATTTATCAATCCTCCCCATTGGCCCTTTCATCACGCCAGCGTTGTTTCCGCCCGGTCGCGATATTGGCACTCCCATACCAACGGGGGTCAGTCTGCTGCGGCGATCGAAGCCTGTCCACTCGGCTAAAGTGTGAGCCTCGGCGATTATTTCAGAAGTGCGACAATCCGACGCCAGCGTTGCATTAATGCATCAGTTGCCAGCGATGCGCACAATGCTCGCAATCGCGCATTCTCCGCCAGAACGCGCGCCGATTGTATCGCGGCCCGCACAAAGCATCCCAGCCTTGCCGCGGCGATAATAGAAGCCCTGGTAAAAGCTCAACCCCGGGCACTGGTTGGCAAGGAACAGCCGCCAATGCTGGCCATTGCGCATCGTCAGCTCGATCGCGGTGTCGCCGAACATCTGTGCACCGGCGATGCCATCGACCCGGATGCAAGTCTTGCGCCCCTCGGTCGGCGGTTCCGGCCGCACATTGAGGGGGGCACCAGGCTCCACGTTCATCCGCTCCCAGGGCGAGAGCACGTCGAAGCTCTCGGCGGGCTGCGGTGCCGGCCGGCCACGTTCCGCCTGGAAGCTGCTGCGCGCCGAGGGTCGCTGCGCCAGGGCCGGCGCCAGCGCGGAGGCAAGCAGGGCCAGCGCCACCGCTGGCACCCCCATCGCCATCATTCGCCTCGCCGGAACAGCCATTCACCATCTCGTGTTGCACAAAAGCGGAGCGACTGCCCCGCGCCGCTTGAACCCGGGCTGAACCCCTTGAAAATCGCGCCGTCCCGTCTAGCCCATCCGCGTCATGCCCACCCCCGTCAAGTCCACCCCCATGCCCTTCGATTTGAGCCGCGCAAAGGAAGTGCCTATGCTGCGCCGATGCCCGCTTCTGCGCCGATCAGCCCTTCCACGCCCGCCACCGCGCAAGCCCCCGAGGCGTTGGTAGCCCTTGCCGCTGCCGCCGGCCCCGGCAACAGCAGCACCGATGCCGACGAGCTGGCACCGCATCTGATCGATTGGCGCCGCAAGCATCAGGGCCGCTCGGCGCTGTTGCTGATGCCACGCACCACGGCCCAGGTGCAGGCGATCGTGCGGACGGCTGCTGCCCATGGGGTGCCGCTGGTGCCGCAGGGCGGCAACACCGGGCTGGTCGGCGGCGGCATCCCCAGCGCCGACGGCAGCGGCGTGCTCCTCAGCCTCAAGCGCATGGCCGCGATCCGCAGCATCGATCCGGCGGGGTTGACGATGGTGGTGGAGGCCGGCGCCATCCTGCAGACGGTCCATGAAGCCGCCGCCGACCATGGCCTTGCCTTTCCCCTCAGCCTGGCAGCGCGCGGCAGCGCCACCATCGGCGGGCTGGTGAGCACCAACGCAGGCGGCGTGCAGGTTCTCCGCCACGGCACAATGCGCGCGCTGGTGGCGGGGCTGCAGGCCGTGCTTCCCGATGGCGAACTGCTCGATCAGCTCGCCGGCCTGCCCAAGGACAATCGCGGCTATGATCTGAAGCAGCTCCTCATCGGCGCCGAGGGCACGCTCGGCATCGTCACCGCAGTCACCTTGAAGCTCGTTCCGGCCCCGGCGCACCGCGCCGTTGCCTGGGCCGGGCTCGCGAGCCCGCAAGCGGCACTGGCATTGCTGGCCCGGCTCCGCGCCGCCTCGGCCGGCCAGGTGGAAAGCTTCGAGCTGGTGCCCGGCAGCGGCCTCGCTCTGGTGCTGAAGCACATCCCCGGCCAGCGCGCGCCGCTCGCCGACGCCCATGATTGGCATGCGTTGATCGAGCTCGCCGGTCCGGCCACCCTGCAGCAGGTGCTTGCCGAATCGCTCGGCGCGGCCCTCGAGGATGGGCTGATCGCCGACGCCACCCTCGCTGAATCGGGCGCGCAGGTGGAAGCCCTGTGGAGCCTGCGCGAAAACCTGCCCCCCGCCGAGCGCCTCGATGGCCCCGCGGTCCATCACGACATTTCGGTCCCGGTCGCCAGGCTGCCGGATTTCTGCCTCGCGGCAACCGCCGAGGTGGAGTCGCGAATTCCCGGCAGCCGCGTCATCGCCTTCGGCCATCTCGGCGATGGCAACCTCCACTTCAATGTCCGCGCCCCCGCCGGCGGCAGTTGGGATCCCGATCAGGCCGCCGCCATCACCCGGCTGGTGCACGATCTCGTCACCGCCGCCGGCGGCAGCATCAGTGCCGAGCACGGCATCGGCACGCTCAAGCGCGCCGATCTCGCGCGGCTGCTGCCGCCCGCCCATCTCGCCGCCATGCGTGCGATCAAGGCCGCGCTCGATCCGCTCGGAATCATGAATCCCGGAAAAATCCTCTAGGCGAGCGCTGCCGCCGCCAGGCTCAACCCGCCAAGTCCCAGGCTCAGCGGATAGCGAAGCGCCAGCCACCATGCCGGCGCCAGCCCCTCTGCCGCCAGCGCCCGGTCCACCAGCAGCGCCAGCAGCAGCCCGCCACCGGTGATCGCCAACCCCTGTTGCACGGCGATGACCTGCAGCCCGACCAGCCCCATCACCCCCCAGCAGAGGAGCGACGGCACCACCGCCACCACCCACACCCATCCCGGCACCGGTCGCTGCGTGGCCGCCGCCAGCCCCCACCACAGCCCGCCCAGAAAGCTCAGGATCAGCATCGCATAGCCCAGCCCCAGCGCAACCGCCGCACCCTGCCACGCCGGCGCTGCACCAGTTGAAAGCAGCACCACCAGCGCAAGCAGCGGCAGGAGCCCGGCAAGGCCGAGGAGGCGGGCGAGGGCGGGCATCGTCATGGCGGCGATGTGCCGCGAGTCGGCGCCATCGGCAAGAGCAGGCCGCTTGCCGTGCGACACCGGCGCCCCTAACACGGCATGTTGAAACAGGAGTGTTCGATGGCCGCCGGATTGCTTGCACTGCTGGACGATATCGCGGTCATCGCCAAGGTGGCGGCGGCGTCGGTCGATGACGTCACGGGCATGGCCGCCAAGGCCAGCGCCAAGGCCGTCGGCGTTGTCGTCGACGATGCCGCCGTGGCGCCGCGCTATGTCACCGGCTTTTCGGCGGCACGCGAACTGCCGATCGTCGCCAAGATCGCGACCGGCTCGATCAAGAACAAGCTGCTGTTCCTGCTCCCCGGCTGCCTCGCGCTGTCCGCCTTCGCGCCCTGGGCGATCACGCCGCTGCTCATGCTCGGCGGCTCCTACCTCTGCTACGAAGGGGCGGAGAAGCTGTTGCAACTCATCCGCCCACACGATGACGGCGAGGCCGCAATACTCGATGCCGATCCGGTGGCGCGCGAGAAGATGATGGTGGCTGGCGCCATCCGCACCGATTTCATCCTGTCCGCCGAGATCATGGCCATCTCGCTCGGCACCGTCGCCGATGCCGAGATCGGCCAGCAGGCACTGGTGCTGGCGGTGGTGGCTGTGGCCATCACTATCCTCGTCTACGGCGTCGTGGCGCTCATCGTGAAAGCGGACGACATGGGCGTCGCCCTTTACCGCAACCCCGGCTTCACCGGCCAGTTCGGTCGCAGCACCGGCCGCACCATCGTGCTGGCCGTTCCGAAAATGCTCAGCGCGCTCGCCACCATCGGCATGGCGGCCATGCTCTGGGTCGGCGGCGGAATCGTTCTCCACGGGCTCGAGACATTCGGCCTCGGCTGGCCCAGTCATGCACTCCACGATCTGGCGGTGGGGGCCACCCGCATCGGCGGCAGTGTCCTCGGCCCCATCCTCGGATGGCTGGCGGGAGCGACCGGGGCAGGGGTCTTCGGCGTGCTGCTCGGCGGTATTATTGTCGCGGCGATGCACCTCCTTCCGAACAGGGAATCTGCCGCCGGCCAGCACTGAGGGCTTTACGCCCTGCGGAGAATAGCTGTATTGCACCAATACCACAGGAGTGCACAGAATGCGTTGGGTTCCCGCTGCCGTCGTCGTCGTCCTCGGGCTTTCGGCGGCCGGAGCCTATTACGAAGTGCCGAGCCGCCTGTTCGATCGATCAGGCTCCGCGATGGACGAAATGGAAGATACCCGCCGCGAGGCAATTGCCGATGCCCGCCAGGCGGCAGAAGACGCGCGCGCCGATTCGCTCGATGCCGCCACAAACGCCCGTGCCGATGTGCTCGACGCTGCCAGCCGGGCGCGTGCTGCCGCCGCCGACGCAGCTGCGATCGACTGGGATGATCCGGCCTGGAACGATGAAGAGAACACAGTATTTGCGCTCGATACCGGCGCCGGCAGCAGGAACAGCATGGCGCTGAACCTTCCCGGCGGTTTCGGGATCAAGGTGCCCTTCAACGAAAAGATGGACGACGCCGACAGGTTCAAGGTCGATGGAGTCGGCCCGTTCCCCGGTGCTAGCATGAACGGACTGCGGGTCCGTGCTTTCGAGGATGGCCGCGGCCGTAGTGGCGATAACAAACGCGCGCAGGTCGAGATGAGCTTCGACGCACCAGCGCCACCGCGCACCGTGATCAACTGGTATGAGCGCGAGTTTGGTAAAAAGGGGACGCGCTTCGAGAGACGTGGTGACCGTCTCCTCGGTCGCACCACCGAAGGCAAGGCATTCGAGCTGACAGCACGCCCGTCGGGTCGCGGAACCGCCGGCCTTTTCCGGGTCCGCGAGGACAGCTAGAGGCGCCGCGCCGCAAAGGTATCGCAGCTCGCGATCGTGCCGCCACGGAAACCGTTCATGAACCAGCTCTTGCGCTGCGCGCTGCTGCCATGGGTGAAGCTTTCTGGAACGACCGTTCCCTGAGCCGCGCGCTGCAGCGTATCGTCGCCGATGGCATTGGCCGCGGCCAGTGCTTCATCGACATCGCCCTCGTCGAGCAGGTCCTTGTGCGCCTGCGCCCACACGCCCGCCAGGCAATCGGCCTGCAGCTCCATCCGCACCTGCAGCGCATTCCCCTCGGTCTTGCTGGCGCGCGCCTGGGCGCCGCGCACCTGCTCCGAAATGCCGGTGATCGTCTGGATATGATGCCCCACCTCATGCGCGATCACATAGGCGGCGGCAAAATCGCCCGGCGCTCCGAAGCGCTGCGCCAGCTGGTCGAAGAAGCTCTGGTCGAGATAGACCTTGCGGTCCCCCGGGCAATAGAAAGGCCCCATCGCCGAACTGGCGCTCCCGCACGCCGAATCGACCCCGCCACTGAACAGCACGAGCGTGGGCGGCTGGTAGGGCGCGCCGACTTCCCGCGGGAAGGCCTCGCCCCAGCTGTCCTCGGTGGTGGCGAGCACCCGCGCAACGAACCGGTCCATGTCGCTCGCCGGCTGCAGCGCAGGGCCCGAGGCAGGGTTGGGCTGGCCGATCTGCTCGCGCGGCGCACCACCCCCCGGCGCACCACCGCCACCGCCAAGCAGGGTCAGCGGGTTGATGCCGAGCACCAGCGCGATGATGCCCACCACAATCAGCCCGCCGATGCCCATGCGGCCACCAATCAGCCCGCCGAGCAGATTGCCGCCGCCCCGCCCGCCGCCGCCGCCCATCCCGCGGCGGTCTTCGACATTGGAGCTTTCGCGTTGGTCATCGAGGCGCATGCGATCAATCCTGCTTGTCTGGAATATTCTGGCCGAGAGCGGCGTTGAGAAGCGCTGCCGTGCGCAGCCCGGCGCGCTGCACCTGCTGGCGCACCGCGGCACTGGTTTTTTCGATATAGGCCTCGTCAACGCGGTACCGCACGTCGCGTTCCGCCTCCACGACGCAGCTCGCTGCATCGCCACCCAGCAGCGGATAGGCGAGCTCGCGCGAGATGGCGAAGCTCTCCTCCGCCCAGCCCGCCACCTGTGTGGCAACATCGCCGCCAAGTGGTGGTGCAACCTGCCGAACCGGCGCCACCGCCGGCGGCGTCGTCAGCGCACGTTCCGCCAGATCCGAATCCCAGATGCGATGCAGGTTCATGCGCGGCATGTCCTTGGCACCATAGTCTGCAAGCACCCGGTTGCCGCCGAGATCGTCCTTCTCGCCCACATGCAGCGGCTGATGCATGTCGCCCATGAAATGCACGAAATAAGCGAGCGCTTCGGCGCGCGCCTTCGGGCTGCGGCGCCGGTCGGACAGAATGTCGAGCTGCACCGGAATCTGCGCCGTCACGCAATTCCCGTCAGGACATTTGGTGCCGATGTCGAACGCCCGGCAGATGTTGATGTTCTGATAATGCCAGGGCGCGGAAAAGGCGAAGCGAGGGCCCAGCGCGCGCACGCAATCGGGCCACACCGAGGCATCCTCGATGCTCGCCAGTTCGCACTCCGGCGTCTCCACCCTGGCCGCCCCGGCCATGATCCGCCGCACCTCGCCGCGCGCTTCGGGTGTGAGCGCTGCCATGGCGATGCTTGCGGTCATCCTGTGCGCATAACCTCCCCAGGCCAGCACGGGCGCCGGGGTCAAAACGATCAACAGGGCGAACAACATGCGCATGGGGCATTCCTATGCCGCATCCATGTCCCGATGGCGACAGGCTGGTGAGAGACCGCCGCCGTGCTATGGATGTCACACGCGCCTTGCAGTGGCGGTGCCGGGACCACAAATACCGGCGGAGGGCAAACACAGGAATGACAATGCGAGATCCCTATTCGGTGCTCGGTGTGGCGCGCGGCGCCAGTGAAGGCGATGTCAAGAAAGCCTATCGCAAGCTTGCCAAGGAAAACCACCCCGATCGCAATGCCGACAATGCCGCCGCCCTCGAACGCTTCAAGGAGGCGAGTGCGGCGTATGAAATCCTCTCCGATCCCGAGAAGCGCGGCCGCTTCGATCGCGGCGAGATCGACGCCCAGGGCAATCCCACTTCGCCGTTTGCCGGCGGCTTCCGCGGCGGCTCGGGCAGCGGCGGGGATCCCTTTGCACGCGGCGCCTCGAGCGGCCGCGCCGCCGGCTTCGAATTCGGCGGTGCCGACGATCTGTTCTCTGAGCTGTTCGGCGGCCTGGGTGGCGGCCGGGCGGGCGGGGCGCGCGGCGGCGGCTTCCGCAGCGCGCCAGCACGCGGACCCGACGTCACCTACAAGCTCACGATTTCCTTCGAGGATGCCGCCACGCTGGCGCCGCAGCGGGTGACATTGCGAGACGGCAAGACGTCGGAGATACGCCTGCCGGCCGGCTTCAGGCCCGGTGTGCAACTGCGCCTCGCCGGCAAGGGCGAAACCGGCCCCGGCGGCCCCGGCGACGCGCTGATCACGCTCGACGTGGGATCACACAAGTTCTTCAAGCGCGATGGCGACGATATCCGGCTCGATCTTCCGATCAGCCTTGTCGAAGCCGTGCAGGGCGCCAAGGTGCGGATGCCCACCGTGGAAGGCCCAGTCAGCCTCACGCTGCCCCCCGGCACCGCCTCGGGCAGGGTGTTCCGCCTCAAGGGCCGCGGCTTCAGCCGACCCGATGGCGCGCGGGGCGACCAGCTCGTCACCGTGCTGATCGACGTGCCTGCCGAGGATGCAGCACTCAAGGCCTTCATCGGCAGCTGGCACGACCCACGGCCGCTCCGCACCGCCCTCGGCGTCTGACGAGGCGCAGTTGAGCCGGCGCATCCTCTGGCTGGCCTGGGCGAAGGATGGCCTCCAGGCGCTGGGTGCCGCCGTCGGCTCGGTGTGGCGCGAGGGCTTTTCCCATGCCGGCAACCTCGCCTATCTCGCGCTCCTCACCCTGCTGCCCTTTTTCGTCCTTGTCGCTGCCGCCGCCGGTGCGCTCGGCCGCACCGGCATGGGTGCGAGGTTCGTCGGCACCGTGCTCTCGGCGCTGCCGCCCGATGTGTCGGCGCTGCTCGAAGCGCCGGCGCGCGAAGTCATCGAGCGTCCCGCATCGGGCAGCGTCGTCACCCTCGGCGTGCTTCTCGTGCTCTGGACGGTGAGCAGCTATGCCGAAGCGGTGCGGGACATCATCCGCCGCGCGCATGGCGCCGCGCCCACCCAGCCGATCTGGCGCTACCGGCTGCTCTCGCTGCTCGTCGTGCTCGGCGGCGTGCTGTTGATGCTGCTGGCGCTCGCCGCCCAGGTGGTGCTCACCGGCATCGAGACCTTCATGCTGCGGCTGCTGCCGATGGGCGCCGAGCGCGTCGCCGAACTGGGGTTGAACCGCCTGCTGCCCGCAGCACTGCTGTTCGCCGGGCTGGCGCTGGCGCTGTTCGGCCTCACGCCGTCGCGGCTGCGCCGGCCACACTGGCTCTGGCCGGGCGCCCTGCTCGTCACCGCCTGGTGGGTGGGTGCTACAATGGCGATGCCCATTCTCTTCGCCCAGTTCATGGGCGCATCGATCGCCTATGGGTCGCTCGGCGGGGTCATCGTCACGCTGCTCTACTTCTGGGTTCTGGGGCTGGGGCTGGTCTTCGGCACCCATTTCAACGCAGCACTGGCGAAAGCAGGCCAAACCCGGCTAAAGCCGGGTTCGGAAACAACAGGCTGGATCGGATAACATGGCCGGATTGATGCACGGAAAGCGCGGCCTCATCATGGGCGTCGCCAACGATCGCAGCCTCGCCTGGGGTATCGCCAAGGCCATCGCAGCGCAGGGCGGCGAGATCGCCTTCTCATACCAGGGCGAAGCGCTGGAAAAGCGCGTGCGACCGCTGGCAGAAAGCCTTGGCGCCGCCCGCCTCTACGAATGCGACGTGGCAGACGCCGACAGCATGGACAGCATGTTCGCCGCCCTCGCCGCCGATTGGCCGACAATCGATTTCCTCGTACACGCCATCGGCTTTTCGGACAAGAACGAGCTTCGCGGACGCTATGTCGATACCAGCGAAGGCAATTTCACCCAGACGATGAACATCAGCGTGTACAGCTTCACCGCCGTCTGCCAGCGAGCGCTGCCGCTGATGCCCGAGGGCGGCAGCCTCCTCACCCTCAGCTACTATGGCGCCGAAAAGGTCGTCCCGCACTACAATGTGATGGGCGTCGCCAAGGCCGCGCTCGAAGCCAGCGTGAAATATCTCGCGATGGACCTGGGGCCGCAGAAGGTCCGCGTCAACGCGATCAGCGCCGGCCCGATCAAGACGCTTGCAGCCAGCGGCATCGGCGATTTCCGCTACATCCTGAAGTGGAACGAATACAACAGCCCGCTGCGCCGCAATGTCACCATCGACGATGTCGGCGGTGCCGGTCTCTACCTCGTCTCGGACCTTGCGATGGGCGTCACCGGCGAAATCCACCATGTCGACGCCGGCTACAATGTGATCGGCATGAAGGCCGAAGACGCGCCGGATATCAGCGTGGCATGAGCCACAACAGCTTCGGACATCTCCTGCGCTTCACCACCTGGGGGGAGAGCCACGGCCCCGCCATCGGTGCCGTGGTCGACGGCTGCCCGCCGGGGCTGTCGCTCTCCGAAGCCGACATCCAGCCCTGGCTCGACAAGCGCCGCCCGGGCCAGTCGAAATACACCACCCAGCGGCAGGAACCCGACCAGGTCCGCATCCTCTCGGGGGTGCATGAGGGCCAGACCACCGGCACCCCGATCAGCCTGATGATCGAGAATGTCGATCAGCGCTCGAAGGACTATTCCGACGTGGCGCGCGCCTATCGCCCCGGTCATGCCGACTATGCCTATGATGCCAAATACGGCCTGCGCGATCCGCGCGGCGGCGGCCGTTCGAGCGCCCGCGAAACCGCCAGCCGCGTCGCCGCCGGCGCCGTCGCGCGGCTGGTCATTCCGCAAGTCCGCATCCGCGCCTGTCTCGTGGAGCTTGGCGGCATCGCCGTCGACCGCAGCCGCTTCGACGACGCCGAAATCGACCGCAACCCCTTCTTCTGCCCCGATGCGCAGACTGCGGAGCGTTGGGCGGAGACCCTCGACGCTGCACGGAAAGCCGGCTCGTCGCTCGGCGCCATCGTCGAATGCACGGCCTCCGGCGTCCCCGCCGGCTGGGGCAGCCCGCTCTACATGAAGCTCGACAGCCAGCTTGCGAGTGCCTGCATGGGCATCAACGCCGTCAAGGGCGTGGAAATCGGCGACGGCTTCGCCGCCGCCCGCCTCACCGGCGAAACGAACGCCGACCGCATGCGCCCCGGTGCAGACGGCCCGCAGTTCCTCAGCAATCACAGCGGCGGCACCGCCGGCGGAATCAGCACTGGCCAGCCCATCGTCGTCCGCATGGCGCTTAAGCCCACCAGCTCGATCCTCACCCCGGTCGAGACCATCGATCGCGCCGGCGAAGCCACCGAAATCCTCACCAAGGGCCGCCACGATCCCTGTGTGGGAATCCGCGCCGCCCCGGTTATGGAAGCGATGGTCGCGCTGGTCCTCGCCGATGC
Source organism: Polymorphobacter multimanifer (assembly GCF_014205635.1). Classification (GTDB taxonomy): domain Bacteria; phylum Pseudomonadota; class Alphaproteobacteria; order Sphingomonadales; family Sphingomonadaceae; genus Sandarakinorhabdus; species Sandarakinorhabdus multimanifer. The sequence goes on along the minus strand of NZ_JACIIV010000013.1, from coordinate 57,855 downwards.
GGCGCTGATGCACCGGGGCCAGACGGGGCGGTAGTCGGTCTAAGCCGCTACAGCCAGTCGCACACCGAGCGCCTTCAGCACGCGCACCAGCGTATCGAGTGTCGGATTGCCGCTCTCGCTCAAGGCCCGATACAGCGCCTCGCGACTGACCCCGGTCTGCCGCGCCAGCTCAGCCATGCCCCGCGCCCGCGCAACGGTGCGAAGCGCGCCAAGCAATTCTTCCGGCGTGCCATCTTCCAGATAGGCATCAAGGTACGCGGCGATGTCGGCCGGCGTATTCAACACCTCCGCCGCGTCCCAGGGCTTGGTTTCGATCGTCATCGTCAAACCTCTTTCGCAATGGAAATGGCGCGCTCGATGTCCCGTTGCTGCGATCCCTTGTCGCCACCGCACAAAAGGATCACCACCAATTGCCCACGCACTGTGTAGTAAACCCTGTACCCCGGCCCGAAGGTGAACCTCAGCTCGCCGACACCCTCACCGATCGACTTTGAATCGCCAAAATTGCCGTCTGCAAGCCGATCGATGCGCTTTGCGATCCGCGCCTTGGCCTGAATGTCCCGCAAAGCTGTCAACCACGCGGCAAATTCTGCTGTTCGACGGATCTCAAACATGTAACTTATAATGCACAAACAGGAGGCGGAATCAAGGATTCTCCGAAAATCACCCCAGATCCGCCCGCGCCGCCTCCCAATCGCGCCCGTCGTACTCCCTGATCACCGGCACCACCGCCTCCACCCCGTCGAGCGCCCGCCAATTCACCGAAAACCCGTCCGGGTGCGAGCGCGGCACGTAGAAGCTCTTGATCCCGCAAAGCGCACAGAACAGATGCCGCGCGGTGCCGGTGCCCCAGCGATAGTCGGAGAGCACATCGCTTCCCCGTAACAGCGCGAAGTCGGACGCCGCCGCGATCAGATGCAGGAACCCCGTCTTGCTGCAGATCGAGCAGTTGCAATCGAGCAGCTCGGGCGGGCTGTCGAAGGTCACGCGAAAGCGCACGGCGCCGCAGTGGCAGCCGCCCTCGGCGGTATGGCGATCGACAGTCATCACCGCAGCAAAGCCCAACCCGGGGGCGCGCGCAAGCGCTCCGGCTTTTGACAGCGTCGGCCGCTGCAAAACTGTGCCAGACTGCCCAGACCGAGGACAATGCCGATGCCCGACACCCCGATGACTCTCCGCTGGAGCGACGCCGACAAGGCCTTTGCCGATGAGGTCGCCGCCTTCCTCGACGCCGAGCTCGACCCAGCCACCCGCGACGCCGTGCAGCGGATGACCAGCGTCTATGCACCGCCGCCCCTTGCCCTCGCCTGGCAGCGCAAGCTCCACGCGCGCGGCTGGGCCGCTCCCGCCTGGCCGGCAGTCTTCGGCGGCACCGACTGGACCCCCACCCAGCGCTACATCTTCACGCGGATGATGGCGGAGGCTGATGCGCCGCCGCTCTCGCCGATGGGCCTCGGCATGTGCGGCCCCGTGCTCATCGGCCATGGCACGCCCGAACAACAGGCGCGCTTCCTGCCCCCCATGCTCAGCGGGGACGATTTCTGGTGCCAGGGCTATTCCGAGCCCAATTCCGGCTCCGATCTCGCCTCGCTGCGCATGAAGGCCGAGCGCGACGGCGACGACTTCATCGTGACCGGCGCAAAAATCTGGACGACGCACGCGCAATTCGCCGACTGGATCTTCGCCCTCGTCCGCACCTCCAGCCTGCCCAGGCCGCAGCAAGGCATCACCTTCATCCTCATCGACATGGCGTCCCCCGGCGTCACCGTCCGCCCCATCGTCTCGCTGTCGGGCGAGCATGTGCAGAATGAAGTGATCTTCGATGCCGTCCGCGTCCCCGCCGCCAATGTCGTCGGCCGTATCGACGATGGCTGGACGGTCGCCAAATATCTGATGGAGTTCGAGCGCGGCGGCGCGCTCTACGCCCCCTCGATCCTCGCGCGATTGAAGCGCCTCCGCCGCCACGCCCCACCCGGCAGCAGCCCGCGCCTCGCCGCCATCGCCGCCGAAATCGACGCGCTCGATGCGCTTGAACTCACCACCATGGCGCGGCTGTCGCACGGCCAGCCTCCCGGACCCATGGCCTCGGCGCTCAAGGTGCTCGGCACCGAGCTCAGCCAGCGCCTTTCGGAAATCGAGCTTGAGGCGGCAGGCCATGCGGCGGCCGTGTTCCAGCCGCACGTCACCACCCCTGGCGGCCCCGTCCCCGGCTATTCACCCCCCGATCAGGCCGAAGGCGTCGGCCCCGGCTGGGCAGCGCACGCGATGCCCAAATATCTGAACGACCGTGCCGGCTCGATCTACGCCGGCACCAACGAGATCCAGCGCGGTATCCTCTGGCAGGCGATCTCGAGGAATTAGGGCTCCACCCGCAGCCCCAGTGCCTGGATCGTCGGCGGATTGGTCGGCGCCAGCAGCAGCGACCCCGCCAGCCGCCCCCGGTCACACGCCCATGCAAACCGCCCCGCCATGGCACTCGTCGCCTCGATCGGCGTCTCGGTGCGGCACGTCCCCAGCGCCGTCCGCAGCCGCGCAAGCTCCAGCTTCCAATTGGCCGCCGACCGGTCGAGCAGCATGTTCATCGCCAGCGCATACCCCGCCGCCATGATGTCCCCCGCCGCCCACACCGCCTTCGCCGCATCGAAACTGCGGGCAAGCGCCGGCGAGACCGGCAGCGGCGGCACCGCGGCCAGCCCTTCCGCCTTCAGCCGCTTCAGCGCCGCATAGGCCGGCGCCACGGGTGCTGCATAGGTGCGGTTGGCAAAGGCGAACACTGCCACCCCGGCCTCGGGCAGCATCATCAGCACCGATCCATAGCCGGGGTAGCCGCCGGTGTGCGTCATGTAGCTGCCGAGGTCGCAATCCTCGATCATGCGGAAGCCCATGCCATAGGCCACCGCCTGCGCGCACGCTGGCCCCAGATCGGCACGGCGCGGGGCGAAGCGCATGAAATTGAGCCCCTGCACCAGCTCGCGCACCGTCGCGCGCTGCATCGGCCCCGTCTCCGCGCCATCGCGCGCCGGCCAGGCGCCCAGCAGCCAGCCGACGTAGCGGGCATAATCGTTCGCCGTCGTCTCCACGCCCCCCATCGCCCCGAACGCCCCCGCCGCCAGCTCGGGCTCGCGCGCAAAAGCATCATTCTCATAGCGATAGCCCAGCGCCCGCTCGCCCTGCGGCACCGCCAGCACGTCATAGCCGGTGCGCGCCATGCCCAGCGGCCTGAACAGCGTGTCCGCCACCACCGCCTCGAACGGCCGCCCGGTCACGTTGCGGATCATCCGGCCAAGCGTCGCATAGCCGAAGTTCGAATATTCATGGCGCTCGGCCGGCACCCGGCTGAACGGCACGCCGGCGGCGAGCATCGCGGTAAAATCCGCCTCGGGCAGCGGCGTCTGCCGGTCCCCCCAGGGGTCATCCTCCACCAGCCCGCTGACATGGTGGAGCAGGTCGCGCACCCGGATCTTCGGCGAATCGCTCGTCGGATAGCGCCAGCCCTTCAGTTCGGGCACATAATCCTCGGCCGGCGCATCGAGCCGCAGCTTCCCCTGGTCACGCAGGTCCAGAATCGTGAGCGCGGTGAACGCCTTGGACATCGACGCGATGCGAAACCGCGTGTCGGCCGTCACCGGCGCTTTCGAGGCAAGGTCCTGCACCCCCAGCCCGCGCACATGCACCAGCCGGCCATCCACCACCACGCCCCACACCAGCCCCGGCACATGCTGGGCCGCGGTAAATTCGGCAAACAGCGCATCGAGCTGAGGGGCGAGTGCGGCCACCTTGTCGGCCTTCTGGGCAAGCGCCGGCCCCGCCAGCAACGCCGCGACAAAACCCAACATGGCCGTGATGATCCGCATCGCCTAACGCTCCCCGCTTGCCCGCGCACAATAGGCGCAGCTGCGAGCCGGAGGAAACCCCGTTGGACAAGAGCATCGCCATCATCGGCGCCGGCATTGCCGGCCTTGCCGCCGGGACTGTCCTCGCCGCCGCAGGCCGGCAGGTAGTGCTGTTCGACAAGGGCCGCGGCCCCGGCGGCCGCATGGCAACACGCCGGATGCCCACCCCGCTCGGCGAGGCCAGCTTCGATCACGGGACGCAATTCTTCACTGCGCGCGATCCTGCCTTTGCAGCACAGGTGGAGCGCTGGGTGAGCGAGGGCCTTGCGGCGCGCTGGCCTGCCGCCGGCCCCGATGCCTGGGTCGGCACGCCCGGCATGAACGCCCCGCTGCGCGCGATGGCCGCCGGCCTCGATGTGCACTGGAGCACCGAGATCACCGCCATCGCGCACAGCCATGGCGGCTGGCATCTTGAAGGCACCGAAGGCCGCTTCGACACGCTCGTCATCGCCATCCCCGCCGAACAGGCCGCGCGGCTGCTTGGCCCCGCAGCGCCCGACCTCGCTGCCTCCGCCGCGGCGGTCACCTCCGCGCCAAGCTGGACGGTGATGGCCGCCTTTGCCGAGCCGCTGCCGCTCTCCGATGTCCCGCAGGTCTCGCGCGCACTCGGCTGGGCTGCCCGGAACAGCGCCAAGCCCGGCCGCACGAGCCCGGAAAGCTGGGTGCTGCAGGCCACGGCCGAATGGTCATACACCCATCTTGAAAGCCCGGCGGACGTGGTCATCGCAGCCCTGCTGCAAGCCCTTGGCACCGATCTGCCGATACCCGTCGCAACCGCCGCACACCGCTGGCGCTACGCTTTCCCGGCCGCAACCGGCGCCGCCCCGATCTGGGATGAAAGCCGCGCGCTGGGGCTTTGCGGAGATTGGCTCGCAAGCCCGCGCGTCGGCGAAGCCTGGTCCAGCGGCACCGCAGTCGCGGGCATGATCCTGAATGGCTGAACCCAAAAAAGTGGCCGCTCCGCAGGGAAGCGCGGAGCGGCCAGGGTTCGGGGATTCAGGTCCGGCGGGGGGGCCGGACCGTCCTTGCATCGGCGCCGAGGGGGGGAAGGGCGCCGCTACACCTTCGAGATAAGAGCCGAAATAGACGTTTCAATCCCCCTCCCGAAGATTTTCAGCAAGACTCAGAAGCTCAACCGCGCCGTCACCCTGATGTCGCGCCCGGCGAGCGGTGCCACATTCTTGAGGAAGCTCGAATGCCGCCGCGCCTCGACATCGAAGATGTTGTTGGCAGACAGCAGGAGCAACGTGTTGCTGTCCTGCCCGAGCGGCCGCCAGTTGATGCTGGCATTGACCATCGTCCAGCCATCGGTATCGCCTTCGAACACCGCGGTGCGACGTTGTGCCGTGGCACGCTCCACCTCGACGCGGCCGCCGATCACGCCGCCGGTCGCCTCGATGCCGCCCAGCATCCGCAGCGGCGGAATCCGCGGCACCCGGCCACCGCCGCCAAGGATATCGGCGCGAGTGAAATCCACCAGCCCGGTCACGTCGATCCGCGTCGTCCCCAGCCGCGCCAGCGTCACCGCCGCATCGATTTCCGCACCCCAGAACCGCGCCCCGGTCTGGGTATATTCGAACACCGGCAGCTCATCCTCTTCCTCCCCGGTCGGGTTCAGATAGATGAAGTCGCGGAAGCGGGTGAAGAAGCCGCTCGCCTCGATCCGCCAGCCGGTGCCGCGGCCGCGCAACACCGCCTCGATGCCGTTGGAAATCTCCTTGCCGAAACTGGTGTCGCCAATCTCGAAAGCTTGCGTCGCGGCATGCGCGCCATTGGCAAACAGCTCCTCGGCCGAAGCCGCGCGCTCGCTGTGCGTTGCCGAAACGCCCAGCCGCCAGCTTTCGCCCAGGCCCACCGACGCGCCGATCGAGCCCGAAAACGCATTGAAGGTACGCTCGACGTTGAGCGGCTGCGAGTTGACGCGCGTGTTCTCATAACGCGCCCCGCCATCGATCTTCACCGCTCCCAGGTCGAATTCCTGCAACGTGAACACACCGAACTGGCTGGTCTGGTTGAGCGGAATATACGCTTCTTCGCCAATCGCCTCGAACCGACGCGAGAGATACTGCACGCCGCTCGCCCCGCGCCAGCCGCCCACCGCGCGCTGCACCAGCTCCAACCGGCCTTCGAGCGCCTGGTTGAAGAAGCTGGTGCCGATCTCGCCATTCGCCTCGATTTCGTCGTGCCGGTAATCGGCATAGCCGAAGCGTCCCTTCAACGCCTCGAAGGCGCCGTCCATCGGCACCAGCGCCCGCGCATCGACACGCGTCTGCCGCATGTTCAGCCTGATGTCCTCATGGCCATGGGCATGGCCCTCATCATGATCATGGTCGCCGTCATGATCGTCATCGTCATCATGGTCGTCATCATGGTCGTCGTCATGGTCCTCGCCCAGCTCCAGCCCATTCGGCACGCCATAGTTGGAGCGCAAATGGCTCACGGCAATGCCAAGCTGGCCGCCATCCGCGCCGATCCACGCCAGCCCGCCACCGATGTTCCAGCTCTCGATGTCGCTGTTGTCCACCCGGCCGCGTGCCTGCGCATCCTCCGCCACTTCGCCACCGATCGCCGCCGCCTGGTCACGCAGATCGCGCGAGAAGATGAAGCCACCGGCGCGGTAGTTGCCGGTGCGCAGATAGCTGCCATCGGCATGCAGCACGAGGGCGGACCCTTCAGCGCTCCTGAACAGCGGCACATCGACCGATCCCGCCCCGCCGCGCTCTTCGGCCGCAGAGCCATAAAAGCCCGAGAGATCGAGGTGCAGCGGCTCATCGGGCACTTCACGCGGAATCCGCCGGTCCTGCACATTGACCACGCCGCCGATGGCGTTGCTGCCGAACAGCAGCGCCGCCGGCCCGCGCACCACTTCCACCCGGTCGATCAGGAAGGGGTTGATCGCCACCGCATGGTCCGCCGAGGTGTTCGACACGTCGAAGCTGCCGATGCCATCGGTCAGCACCCGCACCCGCTCGGCATCCTGGCCGCGCAGGATCGGCCGCGATGCGCCGGGGCCGAAGAAGCTGCTGCTCACACCCGGCAGCCGCTGCAGGGTTTCGCCGATCGAAGGCCGCGTCTCGCGGATCAACGCCTCGCCTTCCAGCACGCTGGCGGCTGTGGTCAGGCTGAAGCGATCACGGTTGAAAGGCGCCGTCACGATGATTTCGGGCGAAACACCGTCATGCAGCACCGATCCCGACCGCGTCGGCGCACCACTGGTCTGTGCTTGCACGGCAAGCGGCAAGGAGGCGGAGGCAAGCAGCAGCCCGATCCGAAAAACGCTGTTTGACATGATATAACCTTATTTGGTGAACCCGGAACCGAGGGTTAATTGTGACAGTGTCTCACGTCAACCGTATTTGGCGCGAAAGTCCGCTAGGCCCGCCGTCTCACCAGCGGCAGCATCCGCGCCAGCACATCGTCCCGGTCGAGAACATGGTGCTTGAGCGCTGCTGCCACGTGCAACACGATCATCCCGATCGCCACCCAGCCCATCACCTCATGCCCCTCGCGCGCAAGCCCATAGATGCCGGTCGGCAGCGGCAGCTTCGGCACTTCGAACAGTCCGAACCATGGCAGCGGTCGCAGCACCTTGGCCGTCGACACGAACGCCCAGCCCGAGAGCGGCATCAGCAGCATCAGCGCATAAAAGCCGTAGTGGCTGAGCTTCGACAGCACGCGCTCCGCCGGCGTCATATGCCCCGGCAGCGGCGGCGGCGGGTTCGCCACCCGCCAGCCGATCCGCGCCAGCGTCAGCACCAGCACGGTCAGGCCAAAGCTCTTGTGCAGCCCGATCGCAGTGCGGCCGATGGCAACCATGTCCGGGTCCGGGCTGTCCAGAAACGTGTCGAGCAGCAGCCCACCCGCCAGATTTCCGATCATCATCAAGGCGATCAGCCAGTGGAGCGCGATGGCAACCCGCGAATAACGGCTCATCCGGCGGTCTTGCCATATTCGGCTTCGATCAGCACCGTCACATTGTCGCCCAGCACGCCCTCAAAGGCCGTCAGCCCGAAGTCGGCGCGCCTGACCACCGTGGTGGCAGAAATGCCGAACACCGGCTTCTTCATCATCGGATGATTCGCAACCTGGCCGTTGAGCACCGCCTTCAGCACCACCGGCTTCGTCACGCCGCGCAGCGTCAGGTTGCCGGTGATGTCGGCGGTGCTGGCGCCGGTCTTCGTCACCTTCGTCGACACGAAACCGATGGTCGGGTGGGTGTTGCCGTCAAGGAATTTTGGGTCGGTGCCGATCTCCTTGTCGAAGTCGGTCTTCTCCGGAAACGGAAAATCGGTCCGCACCGACCGCGCATCGATGCTCACCTCGAGCTTGCTCGCTTCGGGACGCGCGGCATCGAGCATCACCTTCGAGCTCACCTTGGCAAACCGCGCCGTGTAGAAGCTGAGCCCGAAATGCTCGATCTTGAAGGTCACGCTGGTGTGCGCCGGGTCGCCCTCATAGGCGCCCGACGGGATGGCAAACCCCGCCGGCTGTGCCAGCACCGGCGAAGCCATCAGCAGGGCCGCCGCAAGCATCATCACGCGCATCATCATCTCCTGTGTTTCAGTCGCGCGCACGGGCGCGCGGATAGGTTCCCAGCAGCTTCACCCATTTCGTGTGAAACGCCAATTCCTCCAGTGCCAGCGCCACGCCCACATCCGCAGGCGCACCTTCGATATCGGCATAGAATTCGGCTGCCGAAAAGCTGCCATCGCGCAAATAGCTCTCCAGCTTCGTCATGTTCACGCCATTGGTCGCAAACCCGCCCAATGCCTTGAACAGCGACGCCGGCACGTTGCGCGTCTGGAACAGGAAGCTCGTCATCACCGGCACCCCGTCGGCCACCGGCTCGGGCTCGCGCGCCAGGATCACGAAACGCGTGGTGTTGTGGTCGGCATCCTCGATGCCCTCGCCGAGCACGTTCAGCCCGTAAAGCTCCGCCGCCAGCTTCGAGGCCACCGCCCCGCGCGAAAGATCGCCGACATCCGCCACCGCCGCCGCCGCACCCGCGGTGTCGAAATAGCCGATCGGCTCGATGCCCCAGCCGCGCAGCCGCTGCCGGCACTGGCCCAGCGCCTGCGGATGGCTCTGCGCCGCGCGCACCTCCGCCAGCGTCCCCAGCCCCAGCAGGCAGTGCCGCACCCGCACGAAATGCTCGCCCACGATATGCAGCCCGGCTTCGGGCAGCAGGAAATGCACATCCGCCACCCGGCCATGCAGCGAATTCTCGATCGGGATCACCGCGCGCCCGGCCCGCCCGGTCTGCACCGCCTCCATCGCATCCTCGAACGCCACGCACGGCAGGGCAGGGCGGCCCGGAAACGCCTCGCGCACCGCCTGGTGCGAATAGGCGCCGGGCGCCCCCTGGAACGCCACCGCCGCCGCCGGATCGACAGCAGCCGCAGATTCCATTGCGGCCACAAGGGCCGCAGCGCAGGGAGAATAGCTTGTCATCCCTTTCGCCTAGCCGCCCGTCGCAGTTGCGGCAACGCATATGCTTGCCCCGCACCCCTCCACTGCTATAGAGCCGCCACAAAATGATGCAGCGCGGTGAACGGCTTTCGTCCGCCCGGCCACGATGTCAGGAGATCCCCAAGGTGGACAGTTTCGAGTTCAACAAGGTTGCCGGTGCCACGCTGGCAGCCTGTGTCGCGCTGCTCGGCATCTCCATCGTCACCGGAGAAGCCTTTACCCCGCACCTGCCCGAAAAGCAGGGCTGGGCCGTCGAGGGTGTTCCCGAAGAGGTCGCCGACGCAGGACCCGCCGCAGAGGCCGAACGGCCGATTGCCTTCTACCTCGCAACTGCAACCCCCGAGCAGGGTGAAGCCGCCTTCAAGAAGTGTGCAGCCTGCCACAACGCGGCAGCCGGCGGTGCCAATGGCATCGGGCCCAATCTTCACGGCATCGTCGGCGCGCCACACGCCTCGAAGCCCGGCTTCTCCTATTCCGCCGCACTCACCGCCATGAAGGGCCAGCCCTGGACATGGGACGAGCTTTCGGCCTGGCTCAAGAACCCGCGCGCCTATGCCGAAGGCAACAAGATGAGCTTCGCCGGGTTGAGCCGCCCGCAGGAACGCGCCTCGGTCATGCTCTGGCTCAACAGCCAGTCGGCCAACCCGCTGCCGCTGCCGGCGGTTCCTGCCGAGGAAGCGCCGGCAGAAGCCGCTCCCGCCGAAGGCGAAGCGCCGGCCGACGATGCAGCACCCGCCGAAGAGGCCGCGGCACCCGAAACCGCCGCCTGATCGGCATCTTCCCCCGAGGCTAGCGCGCGGGGACGCTGTCGGAATACCAGTCCTTCACGATCGCCCAGCCCTCTTCCGCCGTTTCCACGATGCGAAACAGGTCGAGGTCGCTGTGCGCAATCACGCCCTCATCGGCCAGCGCCTCGAAATCGACGACCCGGTTCCAGAACTCGCGCCCGTAAAGCAGGATCGGCATCGGCGCCACCTTGCCGGTCTGCACCAGCGTCAGCAGCTCGAAGAATTCGTCGAACGTGCCGAAGCCGCCGGGAAACACCGCCACCGCCTTGGCGCGCATCAGGAAGTGCATCTTGCGCAGCGCGAAATAGTGGAACTGGAAGCTCAGCCCCGGCGTCACATAGGGGTTGGGCACCTGCTCGTGCGGCAGCACGATGTTCAGCCCCAGCGACTGCGCGCCGACCTCCCACGCCCCACGGTTCGCAGCTTCCATCATCGAGGGGCCACCACCCGAACACACCGTCAGGCACGGCTCATGGCCCTGCTCATCGACACAGGCGGCGAGCTTCGCCAGATTGCGCGCCACTTCATAATAATGGCTCTTCGCCACCAGCCGCTCGGCCACCGCCTTGTCGCGGTCGGTCACGGCACCCGCCAGCACCCCGGCCGCCTGCTCGGGCGAAGGAATGCGTGCCGAACCATAAAAGACGAAGGTCGAGTCGATTCCAGCTTCGGTCAGTGCAAGCTCGGTCTTCAACAGCTCCAGCTGGAAGCGCACCGGCCGCAATTCCTCGCGCAGCAGAAATTCCTCGTCCTGAAATGCCAGACGATATGCCGGATGCTCGGTCTGCGGCACGGCGGTAGGCTGGTTGGCACGCGGCGCTTCTTCTGCCGCACTGGGAAAAAGCCGGTCCGGCACTTTCAGCGGCGGGGGGTTCATCATCGAAAAACACTCATTCTCGTTGCAGGTTGCGCGCTGTTAATCGCCTATCGCCCATATGTCACCCATGGCCGCACGATCGCTGCATCGGAACCCCGGCGTCGCTTTCCGGTTCCTCAAGGACCCAGCCAGCACCGTCTCGGCCGCTGCGCGCAATCGAAACAGGAGAGAGATCATGGGCAAAAATGCCTCCGAACCCACCCAGGCCGACCTTGCCGCCAAGGCCGCCGCGACGAAGCAAGCCGCCGAGCCCGCGCCCCGCCCCGAGCCCGAGCCGACCGCCAACAAAGGCATGATCAACACCGATCGCCCCGACATGGCGCCATCGGGCGCGCTCGATGCCGAAGGCCATCGCCCGGTGCTCGAACGCTCGCGCAAGGCGCGCTGAAACAGGAGACAGACATGCAGATCCAGATCAATTCCGACAATATCATCAAGGCCGACGCCGGCACCATCGAGGCGATGGACCGCATCCTGCGCGATCGCCTCGGCCGCTTCGAAACGCGCCTCACACGCGTTGAGGCGCACCTCAAGGACGTCAACGGCACCTCCGCCGGTGCCCCCGATACGGTATGCACTCTCGAAGCGCGCCCGAACGGCCTCGATCCGCTCACCGTGGACGGCAATGGCGCCACCGTCGATCTGGCTGTCGCCAGCGCCGCCAACAAGATGATCACCGCCCTCGATCGCACCTTCGGCAAGCTCACCAACCGCAAGGGCCACTAGACGGCAATCACGGCGCGGCTAGACTGGAGACCATGCTCCCCAGTCGCCGCGCCGTCCTGCCCCTTCCGCTGCTGGCGCTTCTCCCCGCCGCCGCTTCACCCCCGAGTTTCGCACCGATCGCCGCAGCTCTCGCGGCCACCGAGCGCGCCACCGGCGGCCGCTGCGGCCTCGCCCTGCTCGACACCGCCACCAGCCAGCGCTTTACCATCCGCGGCGACGAGCGTTTCGCCATGTGCAGCACCTTCAAGCTTGCACTCGCCGCCCAGCTTCTCGACTCGAAGTTCGATCTGCAAACGACTGTGCCGATCACCGCCGAAGACATGGTGAGCCACGCGCCTTTCACCCAGCCCCGCATCGGCACCAGCGCCAGCCTTTTCGATCTGGCGGCGGCAATGATGATCACGTCGGACAATCCGGCCACCAATCTCGTCCTTCGCCGCCTCGGCGGCCCCGCCGCCTTTACCGCCTGGGTTCGCGGGCAGGGGGATCGTGTCACCCGCCTCGATCGCTACGAGACGATGATGAGCGAAGGCACGCCCGGCGACCCGCGCGACACCACCAGCCCGAGCGCCATGCTCGGCCTCGTCCACCGCCTGCTGTTCGGTGACGCGCTCGCCGCCAGGAATCGCCAGCAGCTCATCGCCTGGATGCACGCCAGCGAAACCGGAGACACCATGCTCCGCGCCGGCCTGCCCGGGGGCTGGACCGAGGGCAACAAGACCGGGGCAGGGGACCATGGCATCCGCAACACCGTCAGCATCGTCACGCCTCCGGGAAGGCCACCCCTGCTGCTAAGCATCTACATGGCCGGCGTCGGCACCACCCAGCCCGAGCGCAACGCCCACTACCCGCCGATCGCCCGCGCGCTGGTCGAATCGCTCGCTATTTGAAGCTCGGCTCGGCCGGCTCCTGCACATCGGTGTCGCGCTCCCAGCCTTCGTTCTCGAGCACCAGCACCTGCATCGCCACAGCACTGGTGCCGGCGTCGAGGTCGGGCAACGCATGATATTCCGATGGCCAGCAACGGAATATCCGATAGGCGATCACCAGCTGCCCCGCCTCGTTGTACAGCTCCAGCACCACATCCTTGCGGAAGTTCGCCAGCGACACTTCCGACCCCAGGCCACGCCCCACCGCCCAGACGCTGTTGGCCCAGTCCTCGAAGGCGCCGTCGTGCGTCACGCCGCGCTCCAGCCGGATCGGCGCAAAGCGCGTGATCCCCGGGGACACATGCAGCGCCGAAGGATCGCCGCCTTCGCGGTGCGCCACCACATCGGTCGTCCGCTTCAGCCCGCTCACCCGCGACACGCCCGCCACGTGGCGGCCGTCCCACTTCACCCGGAACTTGAAGTTCTTGTACGGATCGACCCGACCCGGATTGACCGAAAACTCCGCCATCGCCGCTCCCCCCACGCATGTTCACCGCTACCGCCATTCTAGCAAATGCTTGACCCTGCGTCATTCGCGACTAAGACCGGCCACGGGCCACGCCGCCCCAACGCGGCGCGAGCTCTCTGTGAGGAGAGAACATGACTGACAAACCAGCAGCGCTTCCGGCGCGTCCGCATTTTTCGTCCGGGCCATGTGCAAAACGTCCTGGCTGGACCCCCGATCAACTCGCCATCGAATCGCTCGGCCGGTCGCACCGCTCCAAGCTCGGCAAGGCGCGCCTTCAGCACGCCATCGAACTCACCCGCGAAGTCCTCGAAGTGCCGAGCACCCACCGCATCGGCATCGTGCCGGCGTCGGACACCGGCGCCTATGAAATGGCGATGTGGACGATGCTCGGTGCCCGCCCCGTCACCATGATGGCGTGGGAAAGTTTCGGCGAGGGCTGGGTCACCGATGCCGCCAAGCAGCTGAAGCTCGATCCGACGATCGTCACCGCTCCCTATGGCGAACTTCCCGATCTCACCCGCATCGACCAGAGCCACGATCTCTGCTTCACCTGGAACGGTACCACCTCGGGGGTGCGCGTCCCCGGTGGCAACTGGATTCGCGACAATCGCGAGGGCCTCACCCTCATCGACGCCACAAGTGCAGTCTTCGCGCAGGAGATCCCCTGGGAAAAGACCGACGTCCTCACCTACAGCTGGCAGAAGGTGCTCGGCGGCGAGGGCGGCCACGGCGTCCTCATCCTCGGCCCCCGCGCCGTCGAACGGCTGGAAAGCTACACCCCCGCCTGGCCGCTGCCGAAAATCTTTCGCCTCACGTCGAAAGGCAAGCTCATCGAAGGCATCTTCTCGGGCGAAACCATCAACACGCCGTCGATGCTCGCCGTCGAGGACTATATCGATGCCCTCACCTGGGCGCAGCACAGCGGCGGCCTGCAGGAGCTGATGTCGCGCGCCGATGGCAATGCGCAAGCCATTGCCCGCTGGGTCGAGCGCACCCCCTGGGTCGAGCATCTGGCGAAGGAGCCCGCCACCCGCTCCAACACCAGCGTCTGCCTCACCCTGCCGGGCACCAGCGCCGATCAGGTCAAGGCAATGGTCAGCCTGCTCGAAAAGGAAAAGGCCGCCTACGACATCGGCGCCTACCGCGATGCGCCGCCGGGCCTGCGCATCTGGTGCGGCGCCACCGTCGACACCTCGGACATCGAGACGCTCACCCATTGGCTCGATTGGGCCCACGCCCAAGTCACCGCCTGAACTCCCCTCCCTGCCTTCGCAGGGAGGCCGGGGAGGATAACGCGCCTGCGCGCGCCTTCCCCACAGCATCAATTCAAGGAAATCCCCCATGCCCAAAGTCCTGATCGCCGACGAAATGTCCCCCAAGGCCGCCGAAATCTTCCGCGCCCGCGGCGTCGAAGTCGATGAAATCACCGGCCTGTCGAAGGACGAGCTGGCCAAGATCATCGGCAATTACGACGGCCTCGCCGTCCGCTCCGCTACCAAGGCGACCGCTGCCATCATCGAAGCCGCCACCAACCTCAAGGTCATCGGCCGCGCGGGCATCGGCGTCGACAACATCGACATCCCCGCTGCCTCGTCCAAGGGCATCGTGGTGATGAACACACCCTTCGGCAACTCGATCACCACTGCCGAACACGCCATCGCGCTGATGTTCGCGCTCGCCCGCCAGCTCCCCGAAGCCGATGCCAGCACCCAGGCCGGCAAATGGGAGAAGAACCGCTTCATGGGGGTCGAACTCACCGCCAAGACGCTCGGCCTCATTGGTGCAGGCAACATCGGCAGCATCGTCGCCGACCGTGCCCTCGGCCTCAAGATGAAGGTCATCGCCTTCGATCCCTTCCTCACCCCCGAGCGTGCCGAGCAGATGGGTGTGACGAAGGTCGAGCTCGACGAGCTGCTGGCGCAGGCCGATTTCATCACCCTCCACACCCCGCTCACCGACAGCACCCGCAACATCCTGTCGGCTGCCAAGCTGATGAAGACCAAGCCGGGTGTTCGCATCATCAACTGTGCGCGCGGCGGGCTGATCGACGAGGATGCGCTCAAGGCCGGGCTCGATTCGGGGCATATCGGGGGTGCTGCCCTCGATGTGTTCAAGGAAGAGCCGGCCAAGGCGTCGCCGCTGTTCGGCACGGCCAATTTCATCAGCACGCCGCATCTGGGGGCAAGCACCGATGAAGCCCAGGTCAATGTCGCGATCCAGGTCGCCGAGCAGATGAGCGATTTCCTGCTCACCGGCGGTGTGACCAACGCCCTCAACGTGCCGAGCCTGTCCGCCGAGGAAGCTCCGCGCATCCGCCCCTACATGGCGCTCGCCGAGCGTCTTGGCGCGCTCATCGGCCAGCTCGAAGGCACCACCATCACCGCGGTCAAGGTCGAGGTCGAGGGCGCTGCCGCAGCCCTCAACATCAAGCCGATCACGGCGGCCGTGCTCACCGGCCTGATGCGTCCGCATTCGGACACGGTGAACATGGTCAACGCACCCTATCTGGCGCGCGAACGCAACATCGACATCGCCGAAGTCCGCCACGACCGCGAGACCGACTATCACACGCTGCTTCGCGTCACCGTCACCACCCCCGCCGGTGACCGCTCGGTGGCCGGCACGCTGTTCGGCAACGCCAAGCCGCGCCTCACCGAGCTGTTCGGCATCACCGTCGAGGCCGATCTGGCGGGGCGGATGCTCTACATCGTCAACGAGGACAAGCCGGGCTTCATCGGCCGGCTGGGCACCACATTGGGCGAGGCGGGCGTCAACATCGGCACCTTCCACCTCGGCCGCCGCGATGCGGGTGCGGAAGCCGTGCTGCTGCTCTCGGTCGATGGCGAGATCCCCGATCCGCTCCTCTGGTCGATATGCCGCCTCCCCGGCGTCAAGATCGCCAAGGCTCTCAAGTTCGGCTGAGCCGGCGCGCAATCGAAAGGCAGGGCAATCGAAAGGCAGGGGCGCAGCGCCCCTGCCTTTCTCAATCCTTATGAACAGAATAACATTCGCACAGTATTGACCGTTTTTCCATGCCGCCAGAGCTTGCCAATTTATCTTGAATTCGGACGATTGTCTTGCTATTCTGCCTCGGTTGATTGGCTCTGGGGAGGGTCGGATGGCAACAACCGATGTCGATTTGTACCGATCACTCATGGGCGCTGCGAGCAAACTCAAGGTCCGCGATGGCACCCCCGATGCGGGCATGCTCGATCCGCGCTGGGAGGCGACGACCTTCAAGTCACAGGGCGTGACGAAGGTCAGCAACGCCGATGTCTCCTTCGTCACCGGCCCCACGGGATTGCCGCTCGTGGACAACAACGGCAAGGGCACGTCGCTTCACGACATTTCCAAATGGTTCAACTGTGCCGAATTCTACATCCCACAAGGCACTGAATATTCAGACGAAATTCTCATCGTCAAGGACAGGTACCAGAAAACCTGCAAGGATGGCCGCCAAGGCTATCACTACATGCTCACGGCACGGACCCGGATGACGCGGCAGACCTTCAGCGGGTATCTCGACAACATGGCCCGGGCAGCCGTTGTCCGCCAGGTCGAGCTGGCAACAAGCTGAGCAAGGCAGGAGCCAGAATGCCCGAAATCTCCGTCAACACCATGGTCATTGCCATCCAGGCGGTCTCGCAGCAGCTGCGCGGGCTCCGGGCCGAAGCGCAGGAGGACGATGCTCCGCCCGAGCTCGACCAGCTGGTGGAGGAATGGGAAGCCGCGGCGGACGATCTGGAGGCCGCCTACAACACGGCGTCACGCGCAATTCTCAACCTGCCGCCCTACGACGAGCTCATGGCCTGAGCGGCGCGCCACCAAAAAAACCGCGTTTCGTGTCAACTTCGACAATTTCGCGCGCCGCCGGCCCGGCGCAAATGGACGTCTTGCCCCTGCATCCGCACGCCCCTTCCTTTCCTGGCCCCTGCTGCTAAACCCCGCGCCATGCTTCCCCCCGGTCTCCTCCCCGAAGGCCTGCGCGATCGGCTGCCCCCCGCAGCCGAAGCGCAAGCCACGCTCACCGCAACGATGATGGCGGTGTTCGCCGCCCATGGCCATGAACGCGTCAGCCCGCCACTCGTGGAATATGAGGAGTCGCTCGGCTCGC
The DNA here is from genome assembly GCF_014205635.1 of Polymorphobacter multimanifer. GTDB lineage: Bacteria > Pseudomonadota > Alphaproteobacteria > Sphingomonadales > Sphingomonadaceae > Sandarakinorhabdus > Sandarakinorhabdus multimanifer. The sequence continues at coordinate 40,590 of NZ_JACIIV010000013.1, read as the reverse complement.
GGCTGGCCAGCGCCCAGCGCCGCGAGCTGCTGCGCTTCACCGATCCCGTCAGCCAGCACACGCTGGCGCTGCGGTCGGACATCACTGGCCAGGTCGGCCGCATCGCCGTCACCCGGATGGCAGCAGCCCCCCGCCCGCTGCGGCTGAGCTATGCCGGCCCGGTGCTCCGGGTCCGCGGCAGCCAGCTGGCACCCGAGCGCCAGTCACAGCAGATCGGCGCCGAACTCATCGGCCTCGACAGCCCCGCCGCCGCCCGGGCGATGCTCGCCCTCGCCGTCGAAGCACTGCTCGCCGCCGGCGTCCCCGATCTCAGCATCGATCTCACGCTGCCCACCCTCGTCGCCGATCTCCACGCCGCCGGCCTGCCTGCCGGCACCGCCGACCTGCCCACGCTGCAGGCGCTGCTCGATGGCAAGGATGCCGCCTCGCTCCGCGCCCATGGTGCCAGCGCCTATGAACCGCTCATCGCTGCCGCCGGCCCCGCCGATGCCGCCCTTGCCCGCCTCGCCGCCTTGCCACTGCCGGCCGGGCGCCTCGATGCCGTGGCGGCAGTCGTGGCCGCCCTTGCCCCGCTCGATATCAGCGTCACCCTCGATCCCACCGAGCGCCACGGCTTCGAGTATCAAAGCTGGCTCGGCTTCTCGCTGTTCGGCGCCGGCCTGCCGTTCGAGATCGGCCGCGGCGGCAGCTACACCCTGCTCCACCCCGATGGCACGCCCGAAGCCGCGCTCGGCTTCTCGCTCTACATCGACAGTCTCGTCGAAGCCGGGCTCGGCACCACCGAGCGCCCTCGCGTCTTCCTGGCGCTCGGCACGCCGCAAGCCGAGGGCGAGGCACTGCGCGCCCAGGGCTTCATCACCGTCGCAGCACTTTGCGAAGCCTGCACACCGCAAGGCTGCACCCACATCTATGAGGCCGGCCATGCCCGGCCGCTCGCCTGAGGACCGCCACACATGCCAAATGTCACCGTCATCGGCAGCCAATGGGGCGATGAAGGCAAGGGCAAGATCGTCGACTGGCTCTCGGAGCGCGCCGATGTCGTGGTGCGCTTCCAGGGCGGCCACAACGCCGGCCACACGCTCGTCGTCGGCAACCAGACCTACAAGCTCAGCCTGCTCCCCAGCGGAATCGTGCGCGGCACGCTCAGCATCATCGGCAATGGCGTGGTGTTCGATCCCTGGCACTTCAAGGCCGAAGTCGAGAAGCTGCGTGGGCAGGGGGTGACGATCACGCCCGAAAACCTCGCCATTGCCGAGCAATGCCCGCTCATCCTGCCACTCCACCGCGACCTCGATGCGCTGCGCGAGGATGCGATGGGCGCCGGCAAGATCGGCACCACCAGGCGCGGCATCGGCCCGGCCTATGAAGACAAGGTCGGCCGCCGGGCGCTGCGCGTCTGCGATCTGGCGCATCTGGACAAGCTCGAAGCCCAGCTCGATCGGCTGCTGGCGCACCACAATGCCCTGCGCACCGGCTTCGGCATCGAAGCGGTGGACCGCGCCGAGCTGCTCGCCCAGCTGGCCGAAATCGCACCGCATGTGCTGCCCTATGTCCAGCCGGTATGGAAGGTTCTGGCCGAGGCGCGCACCACAAGGAAGCGCATCCTGTTCGAAGGCGCGCAAGGCGTCCTGCTCGATGTCGATCATGGCACCTACCCCTTCGTCACCTCGTCCAACGTTGTCGCAGGGCAGGCGGCAAGCGGCTCCGGGCTTGGCCCGGGCGCCATGGGCAATGTGCTCGGCATCACCAAGGCCTATACCACCCGTGTCGGCAGCGGCCCTTTCCCCACCGAGCAGGACAATGCGACCGGCGAGAAGCTTGGGGTACGCGGCCATGAGTTCGGCACCGTCACCGGGCGCAAGCGCCGCTGCGGCTGGTTCGATGCAGTGCTCGTCCGCCAGGCGATCGCCACTTCGGGCATCACCGGCATCGCGCTCACCAAGCTCGATGTTCTCGATGGCTTCGAAACCCTGCAGATCTGCACCGGCTACCGCCTCGATGGCGCAACGCTCGACCATTTCCCCGCACATGCCCATGATCAGGCCCGGGTCGAGCCCATCTACGAGATTTTCGAAGGCTGGACCCAGTCGACAGCGGGTGCCCGGCGCTGGGCCGATCTCCCGGCGCAGGCGATCAAGTACATCCGCCGCATCGAGGAGCTGACCGAATGCCCGGTGACGCTGGTCAGCACCAGCCCCGAGCGCGAGGACACCATCCTGGTCCGCGATCCCTTCCTCGATTGACAGCATGTCGCTGCTGATCCCCCTGGCAGCAGCTCTGGTATTCGCCTGCGAGCGCCCCACCCATCATGATGGCGATGCCATCCGCTGCATGGGCCAGGAGCGGGCCATGCGGATGCACGGCATCGATGCCCCCGAAATGCCCGGCGCCTGCCGCCCCGGCCGCCAGTGCACGCCCGGCAACCCATATGCCGCACGCGACTATCTTCGCAGCCTGACACAAGACCGCGATGTGCGCTGCGAAGAAAAGGACGTCGATCGCTATGGACGCGTCGTGGCTCGATGCGTCGCCGATGAGATCGATCTCGGCTGCGCCATGGTCGAAGCCGGCCATGCGGTCGAGCGCTACGGACGACTGAACTGCGACCGTGGCGTCCAGGTGGCCGCCGTCGATCCGGCGCCCGTCGCAGCACCCGCAGCCAATGCCGAAGCCCCTGAGGTCGTGCGCAAGCCCGATCGCACCAGGCGCTACTTCGCTCCTCCCGATGCCACCCCCGGCTCGCCTTTGCCCCCCTGGCTGCTGCCGGCGGCGCTGCTGCTGTTTGCCGGCGTCAATCTGCTCGGCTTCGCCCTGATGGCGCATGATCTCGGCATCGCCCGCAGCCCGCCCCAGCAGCAGCGCCGCCACCGTCGCCTGTCCAACGCCACCTTCACGCTGCTGGCGGCAGCCGGCGGCGGCGGCGACATGCTGGCGGTGCAGGCGATGCACGGCCACAAGGCCGACGAGGCCACCTTCAGCCGCAATCTTCTGCTGCTCACCGGCCTGTGGATCGGCGTGCTGGCGGGGGCGGTGCTGCTGCAGCTCGGCTGAGGGGTGCGGTCGATGGCTGCCATCGGGACTTTCGATTGGCGTTGCCGGCGCCCAGCCCCTATCCCTCCCGGCAAGGCAACAAGAGACCATCAGCATGTCCGAATATGATTATGATCTGTTCGTCATCGGCGCCGGCTCGGGCGGCGTGCGAGCAGCCCGGATCGCTGCCGGGCATGGGGCCCGGGTGGCGGTGGCCGAGGAGTATCGCGTCGGCGGCACCTGCGTCATCCGCGGCTGCGTGCCCAAGAAGCTGCTCGTCTATGGTGCCCATTTCGCCGAGGACCTCGTCGATGCCCAGCGCTTCGGCTGGCAGGTCGATGAGCGCAGCTTCGACTGGCCGACGCTCAGGGACAATGTGCTCGCCGAAGTCGATCGCCTCAACGGCCTCTATGGCAACACACTGGAAAACAACAAGGTCACCGTGCTCAACGGCCACGCCCGCTTCATCGATCCGCACACCGTCGAGGTCGATGGCAAGCGCATCACCGCCGCCCGCTTCCTCATCGCCACCGGTGCCCGCCCCGCCGTCCCCGATGTGCCGGGTGCCGAGCATGGCATTACCTCCAACGAGATCTTCCATCTGGAAACGCTGCCCAAGTCGATGCTCATCGCCGGTGGCGGCTATATCGCCAACGAATTCGCCGGTGTCTTCCACGAGTTCGGCACCAAGGTCACGCTCCTTAATCGGTCCGACACGATCCTGCGCGAATGGGAGCCCGCCCTTCGGGACCGGCTGCTCACCATCTCCCTTGCCAAGGGGCTTGGCTTCAAGTTCAACACCCTCATCAAGCACGTCGATAAGACCGAGACCGGGGTGCGCGTCCATTATCACGACGATAGTGAAGAAGAGGCGGACCAGCTGCTCTGGGCCGTCGGCCGGGTGCCCAACACCGAAGGCCTGGGCCTCGAGGCTGCCGGTGTGGAGACCGGCTCGATCGGCGCGATCGTCGTCGATGAGGACAGCCGCACCAACGTCCCGCACATCCATGCCGTCGGCGACGTCACCAACCGCGTCCAGCTCACCCCGATCGCCATCCGCGAGGGCCATGCCTTTGCCGACAGCGTGTTCGGCAACAAGCCGTGGCGCGTCGACTATCGGTGCATCCCCAGCGCCGTGTTCAGCAACCCGCCGCTGGGCTCGGTGGGCATGACCGAGGCCGAGGCGCGCAACGCCTTCGGCAGCGCCAGGGTCTTCACCAGCGACTTCCGCCCGATGCGCAACGTGCTGGCGGGGCGCAACGAACGCGCCCTCTACAAGCTCGTGGTCAACCCCAGCGACGACAAGGTGGTGGGTGCGCACATGATCGGGCCGGATGCGCCCGAAATCCTGCAGGCCGTCGCCATCGCCATCAAGGCCGGGCTCACCAAGGCACAGTTCGACGATACCATCGCCCTCCACCCCACCATGTCGGAAGAGCTGGTCCTCATGCGCTAGAAGCGGCCCCCGCTTGCGCAACCGCACCCGAAAAGGCAAAGACCGCGCCATGAACACCGCCTGGACCCCCGAAAGCTGGCGCCACCATGAAGCCCGCCAGCTTCCCAGCTACCCCGATGCCGCTGCCGCGGCCGCGGTGGAAGCCGAGATCAAATCCTATCCGCCGCTGGTGTTCGCCGGCGAGGCGCGTGATCTGACCACAGCACTTGCCGATGTCGAGGCGGGCAAGGCTTTCCTGCTCCAGGGCGGGGACTGCGCCGAGAGCTTCGCCGATTTCCACCCCAACACCATCCGCGATACCTTCCGCGTGCTGCTGCAGATGGCGGTCGTCCTCACCTTCGCCTCCAAGCTGCCGGTGGTGAAGGTGGGCCGCATGGCCGGCCAGTTCGCCAAGCCGCGCTCGGGCGACTTCGAGGAAGTGAACGGCGTCAGCCTGCCGAGCTACCGCGGGGACAATGTCAACGACATGGCGTTCACGCCCGAAGCGCGCACGCCCGATCCCAAGCGCATGCTGCGCGGCTATCTGCAGGCGGCGAGCACGCTCAACCTGCTGCGGGCGTTTGCCAGCGGCGGCTATGCCAACCTCCATCAGGTCCACAAGTGGAACCTCGATTTCACCGGCCGCTCGCTCTGGTCGGACCAGTATCGAGCACTTGCCGACCGGATCGGGGAATCGCTCGATTTCATGGCCGCCTGCGGAATCTCGCCCGAGACCGTGCCGCAGCTGAAGGGCACCAGCTTCTTCACCAGCCACGAGGCGCTGCTGCTCGGCTATGAGCAGGCGATGACCCGGCAAGACAGCCTGACCGGCGATTGGTACGACACCTCGGCGCACATGCTCTGGATCGGTGATCGCACGCGCTTCCCCGGCTCGGCGCATGTCGAGTTCCTGCGCGGCGTCGGCAATCCGCTCGGCCTCAAATGTGGCCCCAGCCTCGATCCCGACGATCTGCTCCGGCTGATCGACACCCTCAATCCCGGCAATGTGCCCGGCCGTCTCACCCTCATCACCCGCTTCGGCCATGACAAGGTGGAGGCGCACCTGCCGCGCCTCATCCGCGCCGTCGAGCGCGAGGGCCGCAAGGTCATCTGGTCGTGCGACCCGATGCACGGCAACACCGTGAAGGCCGCCGGCGGTCTCAAGACCCGCCCGTTCGAGCGCATCCTTGCCGAAGTGAAGGGCTTTTTCGCCGTCCACCGCGCCGAGGGCACGCATGCCGGCGGCGTTCATATCGAGATGACCGGCCTCGACGTCACCGAATGCACCGGCGGCGCCATCGCCATCACCGACGAAGGGCTTTCGGCACGCTACGAAACCCAGTGCGATCCGCGCCTCAACGCCAGCCAGGCGATCGAACTCGCCTTCCTGCTCGCCGAGGCAATCAAAGCCGAGCGCGAAGCCCGGCCGGCGCGCGCCGCTTGACTTTAGGGGCCTGAAGCGCGAAACGCCGCTTCCCGCTGCGGTCCCTTCGTCTAGCGGTCAGGACGTCGCCCTCTCACGGCGAAAGCACGGGTTCGATTCCCGTAGGGATCACCATCGGTTGCAACCCGTGGCAGCTTTTCCCGTTGGTTCCCGCAAGCAGAAACAATGCAAGGGACCCGTCATGGGATTGTTGGTAGACGGCGCGTGGCACGACAAATGGTATGATACCGATGAATCGGACGGGCGGTTCGTCCGCTCCGACGCGCAGTTCCGCAATTGGGTGACGCCCGATGGTGCCGCTGGCCCGACCGGCGACAGCGGTTTCAAGGCCGAGCCCGGACGCTATCATCTCTATGTCAGTCTTGCCTGCCCCTGGGCCCAGCGCACGCTCATCATGCGAGCGCTGAAGGGCCTTGAAGACGCGATCCCGGTGTCGATCGTCCACTGGCGGATGCGCGAACACGGCTGGACCTTCGAGGACGGGCCCGGCGTGGTGGCCGATCCGATCAACAACGCCGATTATCTGCACCAGGTCTATACGGCGGTCGACCCCGGCTATTCGGGGCGCGTCACCGTGCCGATCCTGTGGGACAAGCAGCAGGCCATGATCGTCAACAACGAGTCGTCGGAGATCATCCGGATGCTCGGCACCGCCTTCGATGACGTCGGTGCAAGGCCGGGTGACTTTTACCCCGCCGACCTCCGCACCGAGATCGACGAGGTCAATGACCGGGTTTACGACACGCTCAACAACGGCGTCTACAAGGCCGGCTTCGCCACCGGGCAGGAGGCGTATGAAGAAGCCGTCCACCCGCTGTTCGACACGCTCGACTGGCTCGAAACCAGGCTGGCAACGTCACGGTTTCTGGTTGGCGACCGGCTGACCGAGGCCGATATCCGCCTCTACACCACGCTGGCGCGTTTCGATATTGTCTATCACGGCCACTTCAAGTGCAATCTGCGGCGTATCAGCGACTATCCCGCACTCTGGGCCTATGCCCGCGACCTCTACCAGACCCCCGGCTTCGGCAGCACCACCAACTTCGAGCACGCCAAGCGGCATTATTACGAGAGCCATCCCACCATCAACCCGACCGGAATCGTGCCCGCCGGGCCTTTGCTCGACTGGGATGCCCCGCACGGCCGCGAATGATGACACAGCCTCAGATGTCGACGGTGACGAATGCCAGCACCGAGCGCGGCGTGTTGGGCGCCCATGCGCCGTCGCCCGCAACCGTCCAGCGATAGGCGTTGGTCAGGTCGTTGACCGCCAGCCGGAACACCGCGGCATTCTCCCCGACCTTGAAGCGGTAACGCATCCCGAGGTCGATATCGACGCCGGCGACGCTCGTCACCAGATTGTCGCGGGTCGCCTGCTGCGGGCTGTTGCCCTCCACAACCAGGTCGAATGACCAGCGGCTCTTGCCCTGGTCGGGCCGCCAGTTGACCGCCAGCCGTCCCGACACCGGCGACCGGCCGACCGGTCGCCGCCCGAGCCCGCAGCCCGGCACAAGGCCCGCGCTCGGTCCCTGGCAGGCGAACTGTCCGACATTCACTTCCTCGCCGGTGTTGCCGGCATCGAGCAGCAACCCGCCGACCAGAATCGTCAGGCCCGGCATGGGATTGCCTGCCAGCGAAGCTTCCCATCCCTTGTGGAAGAGCGTGCCCCGCGGCCGGAAGAAAAGCTGGTCGTCGAGCGCGATCAACGGCTTCTCGATCTTGAACACGGCTGTGTTGAGGGTGAGGTTGGCCGGCAATCTCAGGCGCAACCCGGCCTCGACCTGCTGGGTGCGCTGCGCCGGCAGCAAGTCGTTGCGGTTGACGGCCTCGGGCGGCGCGGCGCCGGTCTCTTCAAGCCCCTGGGTGAAGGCGCCATAGACCGCGAGCTTCGAAGACACATTGACCGCGGCGATCCCGTTGAACTGCACCGGCTTGTCTTCGAGCAGCACCAGCGGCTGGCCGGGCGCATCGATACGCTTGCGATAGTCGTTGTACTGCACGCCCGCTGCCAGTTCGGCGATCGTGCCCCATTTGCCCTGATACCCGACCCCGTAGATGCGCTGGCTCACCTTGTCGCTCGTCGTGGGCCCGAAAGCGAAGGCCGGGCGCGGGACATCGATCCGGTCGTTGAGGAATGAGCGACCGAGATCGACCCGGGCATTGCCGCCGATCCGGGCATCGACCTCGCGTCCCCGCACCGAGGCGAGCACGGTGTGCGCGAGATTGCCGGTGACGAACCGCCGCGCCAACCGCAGCTCGCCCGACCAGGAGGTGCGAAGCTGGCGCGGATCGGAGATGACGATCCGCTGGCCAAAACCCTCGGCATCGATATCGCGCACCAGCGTCGAGTTGGATGATTGGCGGATCTGCACCGCACGGAACAGGCCGATGTCGATGTCGAGGTCGGACGTCGGCCGGATGCGCGTCACCACGCCGCCGTTGGTGGAGGTCTCGCCGTCATCCGCCCATGTCGGTCCGATGATGCGGTTTCTGTCCACCTGCTGGCGCGGCTGCTCGCGGTCACGGGTGAACCAGCGCGCTCCGCTGAATTCCTTGTAGCGGCTGAACGTTCCCAGAAACGGGATGATCTCCACACCAGCGACGGGGCGAAACCGGCCGGTGGCACCAACGCCCCATAGCCTCCCGGGGTCTCCATTGACGATGTTGCGATATTCGGCGAGCCCGCCGAACGTGATCGCGGCACGCTCGCCGAACCGCAGCTCCTTTTCGATCTCGTAATTGGCCTTCCAGTTCTCCTGCAGCCCGATGGTGGTGCTGCCCAGCCCCAGCTCGCCCGGTACCCGCACCTGCGTGTCGACGATGCCGGTGGGCGCCGGGAAGGGGGTTGCCAGCGTGCTCAGTCCCACCTTCACGCTGGCACCCTGGCGGATGCCGCGCGTCACGCCGCCGAGCTGATCGAAATACAGCCCCAGAATGCGGTTGTTGCCCGCCTGCGTCGGGGAGAAACCGCGGACGCTGGTGGTGGTGTAGAGGCCGAAATTGTCGCGCCCCAGCGATGTGCCAAAGGCATCGGCGGCACTGGTCAGGATGTTCTCCCCGGCACGCTGGGCAGCCGCCGGGCTGGCAACGAGCAGCGCTGCTGCAAGCGCGCGGCCGGCTAACGGCATCATGATGTTCCCAACCCCCATTGTTCCCCGTGGGATGAACCCCGGCCCAGGGAATTTCAATGCGAGAGTGGTTACAGGACTGAAACATTGGATGGTGGCTGCGAGCCCTTCAAATGAGGGGGGTGCGCGCCGCGGTGGCGGGTGCGATGTTGGCGCCAAGAGGGAGCCTCACCATGCCTGAAGCCTATATCATCGACGCCGTCCGCACCCCGCGCGGGGTCGGCAAGCCGGGCAAGGGGGCATTGAGCCATCTGCACCCGCAGCACCTCGCCGCCACCGTGCTGGCAGCCTTGCGAGACCGCAACGGCATCGACACCGCCACCATCGACGACATCATCTGGTCCACCAGCAGCCAACGGGGCCCGCAGGCCGGCGATCTGGGGCGCATGGCAGCGCTCGATGCGGGTTTTGATATCCGGGCCAGCGGCATGACGCTCGATCGCTTCTGCGGCGGTGGCATCACCGCGGTCAATCTCGCCGCGGCCCAGGTGATGAGCGGCATGGAAGACGCGCTCATCGCCGGCGGCACCGAGATGATGAGCCTCACATCTGCCATGGCCGCCGAGGACATGGCCGCCGGCCGCCCGCCGATGATGATGGGCTCGGGCAACAAGCATCTGCAGGCGTTGCACCCCCAATCGCACCAGGGCGTGTGCGGCGATGCCATTGCCACCATGGAAGGCATCAGCCGTGCCGATCTCGATGCGCTTGGCCTCGAGAGCCAGAAGCGCGCTGCCGCTGCCATCGACGAGGGGCGTTTCGGACGCTCGGTGGTGCCGGTGCTGAACGAGGATGGCTCGGTCGCGCTCGACCGCGAGGAATATCCCCGCCCGGAAACCACCGCCGAAGGCCTGGCCGGGCTCAAGCCGGCGTTCCAGATGATTGCCGACATGCCGATCGATGCTGACGGCACGACGTTCCGCGCGCTCATCAACCGCCGCTATCCGGAGCTGAAGATCGAGCATTTTCACCACGCCGGCAATTCCTCGGGCGTGGTCGATGGCGCCGCGGCGCTGCTGCTCACCTCCAAGGCCTATGCCGAAAAGCATGGCCTCAAGCCGCGCGGCCGTATCGTCGCCATGGCCAACATGGGCGATTGCCCGACGCTGATGCTCAATGCCCCGGTGCCGGCAGCGCGGAAAGTGCTCGAAAAGGCCGGCCTCACCGTGGACGACATCGACCTGTGGGAGATCAACGAGGCCTTTGCCGTGGTCGCGGAAAAGTTCATCCGCCATCTCCGGCTGGACCGCGACAAGGTCAACGTCAACGGCGGGTCGATCGCGCTTGGCCACCCCATCGGCGCCACCGGCGCCATCCTCATCGGCACCGTTCTCGACGAGCTCGAGCGGCGCGATCTCAAGCGGGGGCTGGTGACGATGTGCGCCGCCGGCGGCATGGCCCCGGCGGTGATCATCGAGCGCATTTGAGGGAACTTCGGCGCAGCGCAGCGGTTGGTGGACCGAAGCGGCATTGGGGCCGCAGCGGAGAACCGAAATGTCAGCACCATCCAGCCTCCACGACCTTCTCGCCGAGGAACTCGCCGACCTGTGGTCGGCAAATGACCAGATGCAGCGCACGGTCAAGAAGATGGCCGCCAAGGCCAGTGACGAAGACCTGAAGGACATGCTCGACGAGTCGCAGGCCGGCATCGAGAAGCACACCGAAACGCTGCAGTCGCTGCTCGAAGACCTGGGTGAAAAGGTCAAGAAGGAGCATTGCAAGGGCATGGAAGGCCTCGCAGCCGAAGCGCTCAAGCACACCACCGGCAGCGATGCCCCCGAAGAAGGCCCGGTGCTCGATGCGCTCATCATCGCGCAGTATCAGCGGATGAGCCACTACGGCATCGCCGGTTTCGGCACCGCCGCCTCCTACGCCCGCACGCTCGGCCTCGACGACGCGCATGAGCAGCTCGCCGAAATCACCGACGAAATCTACAACAGCGACGAATACATGACCAAGCTCGCCGAGACGACGGTCAATATCGAAGCCGACGTCAGCGACGACGCCTGATCGCTGAAGCCTGACCGAAAGGCCGGCGTGGTTGATGACCGCGCCGGCCTTTTGTCGTCAGGCCGCGCGCGCCGCCACCGGGGCTGTCACCAGGCTTTCGTAAAGCGCGAACAGCTCGGCAAAATGCCGGTCCATCTCCTGCACATTCCCCGCATCGGCCAATGCCCCCGCCCGCAGCGCCGGCAGCGAGTCGATGGCAGCAACGATCGTGTCGGCCATGCGCGCCGGATCGCCTGCCGAATAGGCGAGGCCGGCACCCGGCGTCAGCTGGTCGATCGCCGCCCCATCATCGGGCACGATGATCGGCAGTCCGGAAGCCCGCGCTTCCGCCGGCGTCATGCCATAGGTTTCCGCCGAAGACCCGTGCAGCAGCAGGTCGGCACTCGCCAGCACCTGCGCCATCTCCTCGCGGCCGCCCAGCGGTGCAAGCAGCAGGATATGCGGGTTGTTGTCGGCGGCGCGCACCACGCGGCGCCGGGCATGGCCATCGCCGATGATCACAAGCCCCAACGGGCGCCGCACCCCGGCCGCCGTTGCCCCTTCGATCACCATCGGCCAGCGCTTTTCGGGGCTGAAACGCCCCACACCGACCAGCAGTGTCGCCGTCTCGGGCAGGTTGCACCGCGCCAGCAGCCGTGCCCGCAAGGCAGGATCGCGCAAGGCGGGCGAGAAGAACCCCGGCTCGACACCCATGGGAATGGTGTGCACCCGCTGCAGCCCGCCCGCCACCAGCCGGTCCGACAAGTTGTTGCTCGCCGAGATGATCGCATCATAGCTGGCGTCCATCCGCCGCAAATGCCGCCAGAACCAGTCGAACCCCCGATCGATCGTCTCGCGCTTCGCCACCCGCTCGAACCAGCGATACGCCCAGGCGGTGAGCGGATCGGCGTGCATGATGAGTGCGCGCGGAGCCCGTCCTGGCCATTCCGCCACCGAAGTGCTGCTCCCCCAGGGGCTCGACGCTTCGACGAAATCGGGCTTCAGCTCGTTCAGAAGCCGGCGGATGATCGCGTCGCTCTCGAAATAGCAGTAACTCTTGTCGAGCGGGAAATGCGGGGATTTGATCGTGAGCAGTCGGCCACCGGGCGCCACCATGTCGTCGGCCGCATCATTGCCGGGGGCCACCACCGTCAGGCTGTGACCGAAGCGCTGGGCGGTCTGCAATTTGCGGCGGGTATAGGTGCGGATGCCCCCCCCGGTGGGGGAATAGAGCGCCGAGATATCGACGATGTGCATCCGCCTCAGCGTTCGATCGGGCCGAAATTGAACAGCCCCCGCCGATAGTTCATCCGCACATTGACTCGGGTCAAGCCGTTGCCGGCCTCAATGCGGGCACTCGCGGCTCTGGGCTTGGAGAGCCCCAGCTTCGGGTTGCCGGCAAAGCCCACCCCATCGGTGGAAAGCCCGAACTTGCGGTTGGCATCGCGGTCATGCAGCAGGATGAAGGAATAGGCGCCGGGGCCGGGAATGCGGACGCACAGCTGCACCGGGCCGGACTTCGGCACCGGCACCTCGACCCGCCTGAACGTCTTGCCCGCCATGATCAGTTTGTTGTCATCCTCGAGAAAATCATCGTCATTGGCCGGGTAGAGCTCGGCCTTGAGATTGCCGGCGCGGTCCTTCAGCCCGTCGACGGTGATGATCACCGCCGGGCCATTCTCGGGCGTGCCGCATTGCGCCTCCCTCTTGCCCAGATCGGGGGTGCTCGGCAAATACCCCGGCTGGCCTTCCTTCGGCAGGTCGGCAGCAACCAGCAACAGCGTCAGCGGAGCCAGCAGCAGCCGCTTCAACGCTTCATGCCCAGCGGCTCGACAAGGCTCAGCACGAGCCCGAGCGCCAGATGCGCCGCAAGCGTGATGCTCGCCATCATCGTCATCAGCGCGCCGATCTCGGCGTCATGGCCGATCATGAACACTGCCAGCCCGGCAAAGACGATATCCTTGTTGGGCATCAGCGGCAGCCGCGACAGCAACAGCCGGCACGCCGCCAGCATCAGCCACCATTGCAGCGCCACCTGTGGCAGCACCAGATGCCAGCACACCGCCACCAGCGCCGTGCTCACCAGGATGCGCACCAGATGCATCATCCCCGCGAAGCGCAGATCGGCACCGGGGAGGCTGAACAGCGCCTTGCGGAAGAATATCAGCAGGCTGGAAGTGACCAGCACGACGCCGATCGAACCGGCAAGCGTCTTCGCTTCGATCCCGAACGAAAGCGTCGCCAGCAGCGGTGCCGCAACCACCAGCATGACCAGCGTGACGGCATTGCCCATCAACGCCGACAGGATCGCGACATCCTTGATGGCGCCGAACGGCGTGCTCACCATCTCGGTGCGCCGCCGCGCCCAGGTGTAGAAATACACCTCGCCGACATAACCCAGCAGCAACTCGTTGCCGATCATCTTGCGCACCAGCGCGGTAAAGCCGTCTGCCGGGATCCGCCACAGCCGCCGGAAGATCGCAAAATCGGTCGCCGCCGGCACGAAATAGGCAAGCGCGAACACCAGCCAGAACGCCGGCGACGCCGGCACCATCGCCATGACCTCCGACAGATCGACCCGTGCCAGCTCGCGCACCGAAACGACAAGCACTGCCAGCGAAATGGCAGCCCCCAGCCACCAGGTCCAGCTGCGCTGCGGAACAGCAAGCGGCTTGGGGTCGATGATGGTGGCGGCAGCTGGGGGAGCGGCGCCGGGATTGGCTGTCAACACGCGTTGGTCTGCCTTCATTGCACGCCTGCGGCCCTAGGACCGCAATATGGCATTTTCGCGACTCTACGAAGCGGCATGCCGACTCGTTCCCGCAAACAAGGCCCGATGCGCCGGCAATCCTTTCTCGACCGTGAATGCCCGCGCCATGGCCAGCATCGCCGCCGGATCAGGGCCGTCTCCGGCGCGCACCCGCGCCGCCATCACCTGCATCGCGGCCCCAAGCGCCGCCGGGTCCCGCACCGGCACCAGCAACCCGCGCCCCTCGGCGAGCAGGTCGGCCATGTTGATGCTGCAGTCGGTCGCCACCACCGGCAGCCCGGCGGCAAGCGCTTCGAGCACCACCACGCCCAGCCCTTCATAGTCCGATGCCAGCACGAACACATCATGCGCCGCCATCGCCGGCACCGGATCGGACAGATGGCCGGGCATCGACACGCGCGCGTCGATACCAAGCTCCTCCGCCAGCGCCTCCAGCGCCGCCCGCGCCCCGCCCTCGCCGATGATCGTCAGCCGGTCATCCGGCCCGGCAGCATCGGCAAACGCGCGCAGCAAATTGGCCATGTTCTTCTGCCGTGCCAGCCGCCCGATGCAGAGAAAGCGCGTGCCCTGCGCCGCGGGCCTGCGTGCAGCAGCGGTGGCCGCCAGCCGCCCAAGCTCGGCTTCCGAGAAACAGGGGTTGGGAATCATGGTGATCCTGTCCGGCGCGATCCGGCCGATCCGGCTTATCTCCTCCACCGCCGCCGGCGCCATGGCGATAACGGCATCGAACAACCGCATCTGCAGCCGCACCCAAAGGTGATAGCCCCAGCGCACCGGCACCGGCAGGTCGCGGCGTTCAAGATCGTTGCTGATCTTGATCACGATCGGCGGGCAGCGCCGCCCCAGCCACAGCCGCATGGCCGCCGCCACCACCGCATAGGCATTTCCGGGGCAGAACAGCACATCGGGCCGCAGCGCCCTGATCTGCGCCGGCAGCTTCGCGATCATCCACAGCGTCTCATAACCGGCGGTGCGGTCGGAGGCGCCGTCGAGCGCATGCACCTCCAGCCCCCGCGCATCGTCTGCCATCGGCCCTGTCAGCCGCCCCATCACCAGCGGCACATCCATCGCTTGCTCGCTTGGGCCGGCGGCCGTCAGCGCCTGCAGCAGCCGCAGCGCATCGCGCTCCACGCCGCCGGGACCGAAGGCGTGGAGAAAGGTCAGCACCCGCACGGGCGTCAGCCGAGCGATGCCAGCAACGCCAGTGCCCCCGCAGCGCGCGATCGGTGGCAGACGATCAGATCGGGCACCAACGGCTGTGCGTGATTGTAGGTGACCGGACTGCCATCGAGCCGCGAACAGTGCAGCCCGGCCGCCAGCGCCACAGCAAAGGGCGCGCAACTGTCCCATTCCGACTGGCCGCCGGCGTGAAGATACAGCTCGGCCTCGCCGTTCATCACCGCCATCACCTTCGCCCCGGCACTCCCCATCGGCATCAGCGTGGCGCCGAGCAGCGGGGCGGCACGCAATGCTATCACCGGTGGTCGGGTGCGGCTGACGAGCAGGCGCAGCGGCCGCGCCTCGTCGTGAAGGGCAGGCGGCTCCAAACTGTCATGGCAGCGGCCGAACGCCGGCAGCGCCACGGCCCCCGCCGTCGGCATGCCGTCCACCGCCAGCCCCACATGCACCGCCCAGTCATCGCGCCGCTCGGCAAATTCGCGCGTGCCATCGACCGGATCGATGATCCACACCCGCCGCGCCGCCAGCCGCGCCGGATGATCGACCGATTCTTCGGAAAGGATTGCATCATCGGGCCGCGCCGCGCGCAGGGCATCGAGGATCAGCGTGTTGGCCTGGCGATCGCCCGCCTTGCCGAGCGCCTCGCCCTGCAGCCGCTGGTCACGCCGCAACGCCAGCAGCAGATTGCCCGCAGCAATGGCCAGGCTCCGCGCCAGTCGGACATCGTCTGCAAACATTGTCATCGATGCGGTCATCCAAAAGCCACTACGGCGCTTGCCAGCAGCGCGCCAGCCCGGCAGTCTTGAGAGGAGGCATGCTCCCGCCAGAGGTGCAGCCAATGTTCGGGGAAGGAAGACGCATGGCGTCGGAACCAGTTGCCGGGTCAGTCGCAGGCACCATCGCCGCGGGGCAGACGCGCGTCACCTCCGAACGGCTGCTGCTGGGCACGTTGCTCACCGTCTATATCCTCAACTTCCTCGATCGGCAGATCGTCACCATCCTCGCCGAGCCGATCAAGCGCGATCTCGGGCTGTCCGACACCCAGCTCGGCCTGATGACCGGCCTCGCTTTCGCACTCTTTTATGCCATACTCGGCATCCCCATCGCCCGCTATGCCGACCGGCCGCAGGCCAACCGCGTCGGCCTGATCAGCGTGTCGCTGCTGCTCTGGTCGGGCATGACCGCGGTGTGCGGGCTGGCGCAGAACTTCGCCCAGCTGCTCCTCGCCCGCGTCGGTGTCGGCGTTGGCGAGGCCGGCTGCACCCCGGCAGCCCACAGCCTGATCGCCGACGCCGTGCCGCCCGAGCGTCGTGCCGGCGCCATCGCCTTCTACGGCATGGGCATCCCGATCGGCTCGCTGCTCGGCATGGTCATTGGCGGCCTGCTTGCGGACTCTGTCGGCTGGCGCTCGGCGTTCCTCGTCGTCGGCCTTCCCGGCGTGCTGCTCGCCGCCTTCGTCTGGTTCGCGCTCCGCGATCCGCGCCGCGCCGGGCTGATAACGACCACCAAGGCCCCGCCGGCACTTTCGGCGGGTGCGGCACTCCGCGAGGTCTTCTCGAGCCGCGCCTTCGTGCTGCTCGCCATCGCCTCCGGGCTTGTCGCCTTCCTCGGCTATGGCAAGACCGCCTGGTCCGCCATCTTCTTCATCCGCAGCTTCGGCCTCACGCCGGGCGAGACCGGGCTCACGCTCGGCATTGTCGCCGGTCTTTCCAGCCTGCTTGGCACCTGGGCCGGCGGCTGGGTGTCGGACAGGTTCGCCCGCACCGACAAGCGCCACATGCTCACCGCGCCCGCCATCGGCATGGTGATCGCCGCCCCCATCCTCTTCGTCGCCTATAACGCCACCAGCTGGCAGATGGCGCTCGCCTTGCTGGTGGTGCCCACCATCTTCAACTCGATGTACTATGGCCCCGCCTATGCCGCAGTGCAGGGGCTGGTCCGCAAGGAAGCGCGCGCCGTCGCCACGGCCACGCTGGTGTTCGCGCAGAACCTCATCGGTCTCGGCCTCGGTCCGCTGTTCTTCGGCATGATGTCCGATGCCTTCCAGCCGCTGGCGGGGGCGGAGAGTGTGCGCTGGGTGCTGTGGGGGGCCGCCTGGCTGGGGCTGCTGCCCGCCTTCTTCTTCTGGCGCGCCAGCCTGCGCCTGACCGCCGAAGGCGCTGCGGTGACCGCAAGGGCCGATGCAGCCGCCCGTGCTGGCGGTTGACCCGGCGAAGCCACTGCGGCAGTCGAGCAGGATGATCCGTGTTGCCCTGCTTCTCGCCCTTGTCGCTGCCCCCGTTCAGGCGGCCCCCATCGTGTCCGGCGAGGCGATGGTGGTGTCGGACTATCGCTTCCGCGGCATTTCGCGCTCCGATGCCAAGCCGGCTGCCACGGCCCGGCTCGGTGTCGATCTCGGCATCGTCTATGCCGAGGCCTTTGCCGCCTCCCTCAGCGGCTGGGGCCGCTTCGGCGGCGCCGAAGCCGAGGTCGACATCAGTGCCGGGGTGCGCCAGTCGCTCGGGCTGGCGTCGCTCGATCTGGGGGTGACACTCTACAACTTCATCGATGCCGACGCGCCCGCGAGCGTCGCTGAAGCACAGGCGAAAATCTCGGGTGGCATCGGCCCGCTGCGGCTGACCGCCGGCACCGCCTGGGCGCCGCCACAGCGCGGATTGGCCAGTGCCACCTCACGGCGCGGCAGCAATCTCTACACCTGGGGGGCTGCCCATGCCGACATCATCGGCACGCCGCTCGCCCTAGATGCCCGCATCGGCCATTCGCGCGGGCGTCCCGGGCTCGGCGGGGCAGGGGCCTTGCTCGGCTCGGCGCGCGCCTGGGATTGGCGGCTGGGTGCCACCTACGCCACCGGCCCCTTCTCCATCGGTGCCGCCGTCACCGGCACCGACCTTTCCGAGCGTGCCGATGCGCTGCTCCGCACCCCGCGCGGCAGCCGCATCGCCGGCACAGGGGTGCTCGTCAGCGTCGGCGCCGGCTTCTGATCGCACATTGCCTTTCGCCCCGTCCCGGCTAATGTCCCCGCCTTTCGTCCGGCCTTTCCGGACAGGTGGGAGGGTGCGGTGACGCAGCCATTGGTGGGCATCATCATGGGATCGACGTCGGACTGGGCAACAATGTGCCATGCCGCCGAAACCCTTGAAAAGCTCGGCGTGGCCCACGAAGTCCGCGTTGTCAGCGCCCACCGCACCCCGCAGCGGCTTTACGACTATGCCGGCAGCGCGGTGACGCGCGGCCTGCGCTGCATCATTGCCGGGGCCGGCGGGGCAGCGCACCTGCCCGGCATGGCGGCCGCACTCACCCGGCTGCCGGTCCTCGGCGTGCCGGTCGAATCCAGGGCGCTGTCCGGCGTCGACAGCCTCTATTCCATCGTCCAGATGCCCGCCGGCATCCCCGTCGGCACGCTGGCCATCGGCAAGGCAGGCGCCATCAACGCAGCGCTCCTCGCCGCCGCGATGCTCGCCACCACCGACGAGGCGCTCGCGTCACGCCTAGATGCTTGGCGCGCCGCCCAGACCGCAAGCGTTGCCGACACCCCAACCGATCGGCTGCCGTGAGCACGTCTCCGATGATTCCCCCGGGCTCCACCATCGGCATCCTCGGCGGCGGCCAGCTCGGCCGCATGCTCGCGCTCGCCGCCGCCAACATGGGCTATCGCTGCCACATCTTCGCACCCGAAGCCGAAGTGCCGGCCGGGGACGTCGCCGCGCGCGTCACCCGCGCCGACTATACCGATTTCGCCGCCCTCGAAGCCTTCGCCGACGAGATCGACGTCGCGACCTATGAGTTCGAGAATGTCGACACTGCCGCCGTCCGCCACCTCGCCACACTCGTGCCGGTTCGCCCCGGCGCCGAGAGCCTCGAAGTGGCGCAGGACCGACTGGCGGAAAAGCGCTTCGCCGAGGCGCACGGCGGCCGCGCCGCCGGCCATGCCGCGGTGGACAGCCGCGCCGATCTCGATGCCGCCCTTGCAGGCATCGGTTGTCCCTCGGTCCTCAAGACCCGCCGCATGGGCTATGACGGCAAGGGCCAGGCGCGCATCACCACCCCCGCCGATGCCGACCAGGCCTTTGCCGCGATGCGCGGCAGCCCCGCCATCCTCGAGGCCTGGCTCGAATACTCCCATGAATTCAGCATCATCCTCGCCCGTGGGCTGGATGGGGCCATCTGCCACTGGCCGGTGGCCGAGAACCGCCATGTGAAGGGCGTCCTTGCCTCCAGCCATGTCCCCGCCCCGCCGGCGGTGCTGCGCCAGGTGCCGGAGGCCCGCGCCATCGCCGAGCGGGTGGCGCATGCGCTCGGCCATGTCGGCGTGCTGACGCTCGAATTCTTCGCAACCGCCGATGGCCCGCGCTTCAACGAGATCGCGCCGCGCGTCCACAACAGCGGCCACTGGACGATCGAAGGTGCCCGCGCCTCGCAGTTCGAAAACCATGTCCGCGCCGTCTGCGGCCTGCCGCTCGGCGCGCCGGACCTCACCGCGCGGGAAATCCGCATGCAGAACCTGCTCGGCGAGGAGGTACATGACTGGGCGCGGCTGCTCGCCGATCCGGAAGCGCATCTCCACCTCTACGGCAAGGCCGCCGTGCAGCCGGGTCGCAAGATGGGGCATGTGACCTGGCTCTCGCTGCTGCCATGATGCCCGCCCACACCGCATGAACCGCGCGCTCGCCTTCATCTTCGTCACCGTCCTCATCGATGCCATCGGCTTCGGGATCATCGTGCCGGTGATGCCGGGGCTGATCGTCAGCCTCACCGGCAAGAGCTTCGCCGGGGCCGCTGAAGTCAGCGGCATGATCATGCTGCTGTATGCCGTCACCCAGTTCATCTGCGGCCCCATCATCGGCGGCCTGTCGGACCGGTTCGGCCGACGCCCGGTGCTGCTCGCCAGCCTGTTTGCCTTCGGGGTCGATTATCTGGTGATGGCCTATGCGCCCACGCTCACCTGGCTCGTTGTGGCGCGCTTCTTCGCCGGCGTCACCGGCGCCAGCTTCTCCACCGCCTATGCCTATATCGCCGACATCTCGCCGCCGGAAAAACGCGGCCCCAATTTCGGCCTCATCGGCATGGCGTTCGGCTTCGGCTTCATCATCGGCCCGGCACTCGGCGGCATCGTCGCCGGTTGGGGCGAGCGGCTGCCGTTCTTCCTTGCGGCCGGGCTGGCGTTCACCAATGTCGCCTACGGCTATTTCGTCCTCCCCGAAAGCCTGGCAGCCGAAAACCGCCGCCCCTTCAACTGGCGGCGTGCCAACCCGGTCGGCGCGCTCATCCGCTTCCGCGCGTCGGCCCCCATGGTGCTGATGCTCGGCCTCACCGTGCTGGTCTGGACCATCGGCTACCAGTCGCTTTACGCCACCTGGAATTACTACACGATCGAGCGCTTCGACTGGACGCCCGGCGAGGTCGGCTGGAGCCTCGCGGCCGTTGGCATCGTCGGCGCGCTCGTGCAGGGGGTGCTCGCTCGGCGGCTGATCCCGCGCTATGGCGCCCGCAACATCGTCATCGCCGGGGTCATTTCGGGCATCGGCGGCTATCTCTGCTATGCTTTCGCCGTGGCGCCGTGGATCATGTACCTCGGCATCGTCGTCGCGGCGCTGCAGGGGCTGGTGTTCCCGTCGCTGCAATCGCTGATGTCGGCCGGCACCGCCCCCTCCGAACAGGGCGAGCTGCAAGGGGCCGTTGCCAGCCTGCAGAGCCTCGCTGCGATCGTGGGGCCACCGCTGATGACCCAGAGCTTCGCCGCCTTCTCGTCGAGAGCCGCACCGATCTACTTCCCCGGCGCGCCCTATCTGCTCGCCATCGGCTTCAGCCTCGTCGCCTTGGTCATCTTCAGCCGCGCCATAGCGCTCGGCGCCGGGCGCCCCGCTGTGGCCTAGGACCTAGGCAAGGACCTGACTGCCGCCGGCGGCGGCGAGTTGCGTGATGAAGGCGTCGACCCTGGCGAAATGGCTGGGCCAGTCGGGCGCCGAAAAGCCCTGCATCCGCGCCATCTGCGCTGCGCGGCGCTCGCTGTCTGCGGCGGCGTAATCGACAATGGCTGATGTCCATCCCGCAACATCGTCGGGCGGCAGAAGGTCGGGCACAGCTTGCCCGATCTCGCGGAACACCGGCAGGTCGCTGGCGATCACCGGCACCCCGGCCCCGAGCGCCTCGACCAGCGGCAGGCCATAACCTTCGGCGTGGCTCGGAAACAGCAATGCCCGTGCCCCGGACAGCAAGCGCGCGATATCGGCATCCTCGACCGCGCCCGCTTCGAGGACACTGGTGCCGAAGCCGCCGGCGTCGAGCCGGGCAAGAACATCGTCGCACGCCCAGCCGCGGCGGCCGATGATGGTCAATTGCGGTGCTGCCGGGCCATGCGCCTTCCACAGCTGTTCCCATACATCGAGCAGGAGCATGTGGTTCTTGCGGCTCTCGATGGTGCCCAGCACAACGAAGGTCGGCGGTGCCTTGCTGGCCGCCAGCCGCACTGCGCGCAGTTCAGGGGTACCGGGCCAGGCAACAATGGCCGGTGGCATTGGCAGACCATGGTTGCCCGCGAAATCGACCACTGTCTCGAGGGTGTGGCCGCTGTTGGCCACCAGCCCATGGCCCGTCGAAAGCATGGCGCGCATCCGAAGGTGGTGGCGCTCAGCTTCGCCTGCCCGGCAGAACTGCGGATGGGTGATCGGAATGAGATCATGGACCAGATAGACGGGTTTGATGTCGGTTGCTCGGCACCAGCCGTCGAGACCGGGTGTGTTGAGCCCGGTGTGGCCGGGGTTGAGCCATATCCGCCCACGCCCCGGGAGGCTGCGGGCAAGGTCGGTGCCATGGCGCGCGGCAAGCCTGGCCATCCGCCAGCGAAAGCCCGTCCTGTCCGCAGCCGTGCCTTCGTCCTCGGCAAGCAACGCGAAGAGTTTCCGCGACGCTGCGACCGGCAGGATCGCCTTGGCACGGCGCTGCACGATGACCGCTTGCGCGTGCGGCGCATAATGCGCCAGCCACGCCAGGCAGATCCGATCGATGCCCGTCGGTCGCAGTCCCTCCCAGCGCCGCCAGACAAGCCGGGTGGCATCGAGCAGCAGCGGGGCATTGTTGGCGGCCATGCCGGCTCAGCCGATCAACGGACCACGGTACCCACCGTCGCGATCGGCAGGATGGTCGAGGAAATGATGCCCACAAAGCGCTGCAGTTCGGCGACAGGTGAATTGGTGATGTAAATCAGATCGCGGTCCTCGACCCGAAGCTGCTGGGCAAGAAAATAGACCGACGGATCCTTCAGGTCGAAACTGTAGATGATCGGGCGAAGCGGTCCGCCGGGCTGCGCTGGTGGTGCCAGTCGGAAAAGAAACACGCCGCGCGGATCGGCGCGGCCATCCTGCAGGCCGCCGATGCGCCCGAGCGCCTGGGCCAGCGTGATGCCGAACGCTTCGAAGCGAACCTCGTCATTGCGGCCGCTCGCACCCAGCACCGTGAAGCTGTAGGGCTGAAACAAGGCGGTGACGATATCATCGCGCGCCAAAACGATATTGTTTTCATTGCGCTCGATGATGTCGCTCAGGGCCATGCGATAGGTGTTGGCACCGCGGGTCACCTGGATGGTGCTGAGATTGACTGGCGCCTTGACCCCGCCAGCCTGTGCGATCGCATCGAGCAGTCGCTCGCCGCGCGGTGTGAGCGGGAGTCGGGTGGACTGGTTGACTTCACCCACCACGGTGACGTTTGCAGTGGCGTTTCGGACGACGCGCACCAGGGCTTGCGGCGCGTTGGCGCGACCGCGCAGCCGGCGGACGATCTCGGTCTCGATCTCGCGAAGCGTGCGCCCTGCAGCCGGAACGGCGCCGGCAAACGGAATGCCGATCGTCGTGTCGGGGCCGACGACCAGCTCCGGAAGGCTGGTCGGCCGTGCTGTCGAGATCGGTGAACCGATCCGTGTGTCGCTGGCCGGGGCGCCGAACAGCGTCGCCGGCGGCGCTTCCCAGATCGTGACTTCGAGCGCGTCCCCCACGCCCACCACGGTGCCGACAGCCTGCGCGCCGGTCAGGACATCGGCAAAGGCTGGCCAGGGGGCGGGAGCGGCCAGAAGCGGCGCGGTCGTCGGGCCGACCTGAATCACTTCGATGGCAGCCGAACCTTGCTGCGGCGCAATCCGACTTGCGCGATCGATATCGCCCCTGCTCGGCCCGAAGGGCTGACAGCCCGCCAGAACGGTGCCAGAAAGACCGGCAACCAGAAAACGTATCAGGTTGCGACGAAAATTACTCATGGCTGTGCCCTTGCGACAGTGGTGGTCACGCTTTGCCGCGCTGCAACACCCGAATGGTCCTTAGACACATGCGGATTGGCACCGGGCCCATGCCTTGTCAAAGAATGTTTGCCTGACGTCGGTCGCCGATGGCTTGGGGGGAGACGCGGCGGTTACCGCGTTCGATGGCCGATGCGGCGGATCGTTTGGAAAGCGCGGTCGAAATGCTTCTGCCTGCAACCTTCTTGGTGCAAACCAAATTCAAGGCAGCTATGGGCCGTTGACGCACATGAATTTGTGCTACAACGTCGTTGTTATCGAATGACTGCCACCGACGGCGGTTGTTTACCGATTTGTTACATCAGTTGCGGAGTTTTTAAAAATGGTATCGAGCAATGGCCATCGAGTATTCACCGCACATGATGCACCTTGCATCCAAATTTTGTTGCATTCCCCTCAATTGGCAGTCTAGCTTTGTGCACCTGCAGCATCTTGTGTGATGCTTAGGTACATAGCTTAATGCTCCGGTTTTTTGTATGACCTTGCTAATTGGGTACTTGGAGAAGCAACATGTCTAGCTTGACCAGCGTCACCGCCAGTCCGATTCACCCCGTTATCCTTTGCGGCGGTGCCGGAACGCGGCTCTGGCCCACGTCACGGCGGGCGCAGCCCAAGCAGTTCAGCCTGATTGTTGATGGCCACAGCCTGTTCCAGCATGCCGTGAAGCTCGTGGACGGCGAGGGCTTTTCCCCCCCGCTCGCCATCGTTGGTACCGGCCAGCGGTTCCGCGTTCTCGAGCAGCTTGCGCGGATCGAATGTGCTGCAGGGGAAATCATTGTCGAGCCCGATGCACGCAATACCGCACCTGCGGTTCTTGCAGCAGCACTGACGCTCGGTGCCGGCAATCCTGATGCGGTGATGCTCGTGCTGCCGTCCGATCATCGTATTGCCGATATCGCGGCCTTTCGGAGTGCAGTGGCGGCCGCGGAGCCGCGGGCACGCGCCGGTGACCTTGTAACGTTCGGCATTCGCCCCACGCGGCCGGAAACCGGCTATGGTTATCTCGAACTGGCAACGCCCGCCGCGCGCGATGCCGAAAGCCCGCAGGACCTGTTGCGCTTTGTTGAAAAGCCTGATGCCGCACGCGCGGAAGCGATGCTGCAGGGCGGTGTCCATCTCTGGAATGCCGGCATTTTCCTGATGTCGGCCCGGAGCGTCATTGCTGCGTTTCAGACCCATGCGCCCGAAATCTACCAGGCAGTGCGTGAATCAGTCGCCGATGCGAACAGCGACCATTATTTCCTGCATCTCGGCAAGCCTGGCTGGATGAAGGCCGACAATATCTCGATCGATTATGCGATCATGGAAAAGGCCAGCAACATGGCCGTGATGCCCTTTGCCGGCCGCTGGTCCGATCTCGGGGACTGGGCAAGTGTATGGCGTGACAGCGACGAGGATGAAGATGGCAATGTGATCGAGGGCGATGCCCTGGCCTTTGGTTGCACTGGCACCCTGTTGCGCAGTGAAGTGTCCGACCAGATGCTCGTTGGCCTGAATCTCGACGAGATGATCGTCATCGCAACCGCCGATGCCGTCTTGGTGGCACCGCGCGGGTCCAGCCAGCAGGTTGGACGCGTGGTCAGCCAGCTCCGGCTGCTCGATCGTCCGCAAGCCGATGGCGGTCGACGCGATCATCGTCCGTGGGGTTGGTATGAAAGCATTGCAGTACGCAATGGCTTTCAGGTGAAGCAGATCGTCGTCGAGCCGCACCAGGCCTTGTCGCTGCAATCGCACAACCAGCGCGCGGAGCACTGGATCATCCTTGCCGGCACGGCGCGAGTGACCGTTGACGAAATGGTCCGTGAACTGGTTCCGGGTGACTATGTCTTCATCCCGGTCGGCGCGATCCACCGCCTCGAAAACCACCATGACGAGCCAATCATGATGGTCGAGTTGCAGATCGGTGACTATCTAGGCGAAGACGATATTGTGCGGTATTCGGACCGCTATGCGCGCACGGAGGCCGTGTGAGCGCATATCACCGCGTGGGTGACAGGAAGTGTTGCAAGAGCCGATGAGCACAAAACCAGATTTGGCGCCGCCGTTGGCCGATGTCGTTGCATTCGAGGGACGCTCGCCGCAGAAAGCTGCCGCGCCCGAGGCCGGGGTGGGCAGTGGGCGTGGGCATTGGTCCGCGGCCGGAATCGCGCGGATGCGCCGAATGGGGCCGTTGTTCCTGTTCACCGTGATCATTCCGACGATGCTGAGCATACTTTACTTCGGTATGATCGCGTCCGACGTCTATATTTCGGAAAGTCGCTTTGTCGTCCGCAGTCCCGACAAGCCGGCCAAGAGCGGACTTGGGATGCTGCTCAACACGGCCGGCTTTGCCAACGCCAGTGACGAAGTCCGCGCCGCACAAGGCTATATCCAGTCGCGCGATGCCCTTCGTGCGCTCAACGCGGACGGTTTGGCACAACGGTCTTGGGGCAATGCCCAGATATCGATCTTCAACCGCTTCAACCCGTTCGGCCTATCCGGCTCGTTCGAAGAATTGTTCATATACTATGGCAAGAAAATCGGCGCGGAGTTCGACACCGACACGGGCATCACCGCACTGACCGTCAGGGCGTTTTCGGCCAGGGATGCCCAGGCCATGAACCTTCGACTGCTGGAGCAGGCAGAGGCGCTGGTCAACCAGTTGAATGAACGCGGCCAGGGCGATCTGATCCGCTTCGCCGGACGCGAAGTTGACGAGGCGAAGGAAGAGGCGCGCAAGGCCGCGCTGGAACTGGCAAGCTATCGCAACCGCGCCGGTGTGATCGATCCGGAGCGCCAGGCCACCGTGCAGTTGCAGATGATCTCCAAGCTGCAGGACGAGCTGATCGGCGCGCGGATGCAGTTGCTGCAACTGTCGTCGATCGCCGCGCAGAATCCGCAAATCCCGCTGTTGAAAGTTCGTATCGCCGGCCTGCAGCAGGCCGTCGACGAGCAACTCGGCATGGTAGCAGGCAACAGTCGCTCGCTTTCAGCCACGGCCGCCCAGTATCAGCGTTTGCAGCTGCAGCGGGAGTTTGCAGATCGGCAGCTGGCCGGTGCGCTCTCCGCTCTGCAGGATGCGCGCAATGAAGCAAGACGCCAGCGCGCCTATGTCGAGCGCATTGCCCAGCCCAGCATGCCCGACGATGCGATGGAGCCGCGCCGCTTGCGTGGCATCATCGCCACCTTCATCGTCGGCCTGGTGGCCTGGGGCATCTTGTCGATGCTTCTGGCAGGCGTCCGCGAGCACCGGAATTGAGCTCCGTGCGCCAGGGATCGGCCAATTCCTGGGTGATCCAGTCGCGGGTCGTCGGCGCGCTGCTGATGCGCGAAGTGTTGACGCGCTATGGCCGTCACAACATCGGCTTCCTCTGGCTGTTCTTCGAGCCGATGATGTTCACCCTCGGTGTCACGGCGCTCTGGTCGGTCGCCAAGATCGACCAGATTTCCACCCTGCCGATCGTGGCCTTTGCGATGACGGGTTATTCCAGCGTCCTGCTCTGGCGTAACATGCCGGCACGCTGCATCTCCGCAATCGAGCCCAATCTGGCCTTGCTCTACCACCGCAATGTGCGCGTGCTCGATGTCTTCATGGCGCGCCTGCTGCTCGAGGCGGCCGGCACCACAATGTCTTTCGTGGTCCTCATTCTGGTGTTCTGGGGCATCGAGTGGATCGAGCCTCCCGAAAACGTTCTTGCTGTTGCCGGCGCCTGGGCGATGCTTGCATGGTTCGGCTTCGGCCTCGCGCTTTTGCTGGGAGCGCTCTCCTGGACCAGCGAAATCGTCGAGAAGATCTGGCATCCGATGGCATATCTGCTGTTTCCGCTTTCCGGAGCAGCGTTCCTCGTCGACAGCCTGCCGACGAGGGCACAGGATTTCATCCTGCTGTTGCCCATGGTCCACGGCGTCGAATGGCTTCGCGAAGGTTTCTTCGGGTCCGCAATCAATGCGCACTACGACATCGGCTACATGGCCGCATGGAACGCGGCGCTCACCATAGCGGGGTTGCTGCGGGTGAGAGCCATCGCGGGCGATGTCACCCCGGAATGATTGCGCTGTCGAACGTGCACAAGGCCTATGCCACCGCGTCGGGACCTTCGGTGGTTCTCGACGGTGTGGACATGGTGCTCGGCCGTGGTGAATCGATCGGCATCCTCGGCCGAAACGGCGCTGGCAAGTCCACGATGATCCGGATCATCAGCGGCGCGGAGCAACCCGATTCCGGCACGGTGGAGCGAACGATGAGCGTATCGTGGCCGCTCGCGTTTGGCGGCGCCTTCCAGGGCTCATTGACCGGCCTCGACAATCTCCGTTTCATCTGCCGGGTCTACGGCGTCGACCTCGAGGAGCGTCTGCAATTCGTGGAAGATTTTGCCGAGCTCGGCATCTATCTGCGCGAGCCGGTGCGGACCTATTCCGCCGGTATGCGCGCGCGTCTGGCATTTGCCGGATCGATGGTCGTCGATTTCGACTGCTTTCTCATCGACGAGATCGTTGCAGTCGGCGACGCCCGTTTTCAGGCGAAATGCCATGAGGAGCTTTTCGTCAAGCGCGCCGATCGCGCCATGATCATCGTGTCGCACGATCCGGGCTATATCCGAGCCCATTGCCAGCGAGCGGCCGTGCTCCATCAGGGGCAGCTGCTGCATTTTCCCAGCGTGGACGAAGCATTCGCCTTCTACACGGAGCAGCAGTCGTGATCGCTGTCGGCAAGGCGCCGCCGCAATTGTTTGCAGCCACCACGCAGTTGCGCAGGCGATTGCGGGCAGGCCGCTACCAGTTTCGCGCGGCCCCGGCCCCGTCCAACCGCCAATTGCTGGTGGATGTGTCCGTGATTGTCAGGGAAGATGCACACACCGGCATCCAGCGATCGGTGCGCGCGTTGATGGGTCAGCTTGTGCAGCAGCCGGCGGCCTTGCACGGCATCTCCGTGCGCCCTGTGTTTGCCGCACGCGATCATGGCTATTGCTATGCGCATGTCGGCGCCGACGGAACGTTGCGGCCGACGGCTCCGGGGGAGCCGGCCGGTCTGCGGCGGCGGGTCGAAGTGCGCCGGGGCGATGTGTTTCTCGGCCTCGATCTCGCTGCCAACATCATGCCGCACTGCGAGCTCGAACTGGCGAAATGGCGGCGCGCCGGCGTCAGCCTCAACATCATGGTCTATGATCTGCTGCCGATGACCAATCCGCAGTGGTTTGCGCCGCGCACGGTCCAGAATTTCCGGCGGTGGATGGGCGTATTGGCGCGGCAGGCAGACCGTTGCATCTGCATATCCGATGTCGTGGCCGGCGACCTGGCGCGCCGGCTGTCGCTCGCGCCACGACGTCGAAGCGTCGATATCGGGACCATCCCGCTCGGCGCCGATCTTCGCTCCAGCCAGCTCACGACCGGGTTCCCGGCTGATATAAGCGAGCTGCGCCAATGGCTCAATGCCGGCCCGGTGCTGCTCTCGGTGGGCACTGTCGAGCCGCGCAAGGGCCATGATGTGCTGCTCGATGCGCTCGACTGGCACTGGCAGAATGATCCCCATAGCAAGGTCAAACTGCTCGTTGTCGGTCGCCCTGGGTGGAAGACCGAAAGCCTGCAGCAGCGCTTGCGCACGCACGGCGAGCAGGGCCACCGGCTTCGGTGGCTGGAATCGGCCAGCGACGAGCTGCTCGCCGAGCTCTACCGATCGACCGCGGGCCTGGTCAGCGCGTCGCGGGGGGAGGGGTTCGGGCTGCCGCTGGTGGAGGCGCTGGTGCACGGTGCGCCGGTGCTGGCACGCGATCTGCCGGTGTTTCGGGAAATCGGCGGGCGCTGGCTCGATTACTTCGAGGACGATACACCTGCTGCACTTTCGGGCCGCGTGATGGCGTGGCTGGTGGAAGCGCGTCGCCCGACTGCAGTGGCGGTTGCGGCGCTGCCTCGCTGGTCGGACAGTGCCGCTGCACTTTTGAAATTGCTCGGGTTTTCCGCAAGCCCGGTGCGCGCATGAGTTTTGTCAGCCATGCCCAGAACTTCGAGGATGTGCGGCTGTGGCGTGCGTTCGGCAATGTGGATGGGGGGCGGTATCTCGATATCGGCACCCAGGATCCGACACTGGATTCGGTGAGCCTGGCCTTTTACGGGCGGGGCTGGCGGGGGGTGCATGTTGAGCCGACCCCGGCCTATGCAGCGGCCATGCGGCTGGCGCGGCCAGACGAGGTGGTGATCGAAGCAGCGGTATCCAACCGGTTGGAAACCATGTCGTTTTTCGAGATTTCTGGCTCGGGGCTGTCCACCGGATGTGCGGAATTGGCGGCGATTCATGCAGCGGCCGGGTGGGAGAACCGGGTGATCGAAGTGGCGACGATCACGCTTGCCGAGGTGCTTTCGCAGATGGGGGATGCCCCCATCCACTGGCTCAAGATCGATGTGGAGGGGATGGAGGCCGAGGTGCTGGCGAGTTGGGGAGAGCATCCGGCGCGGCCGCAGGCGCTGGTGATCGAGGCGACTTCGCCCAATACACAGCAGCAGTCGCATCTGGCCTGGCACGGGATGGTGACGGAGCGGGGCTATATTGATGTGGCTTTCGATGGACTTAGCCGGTTCTTTGTCCATCAGGATCATGCGGCGCTGGGCGAGGCGCTAGCGTTGGCGCCGAATGTTTTCGACGGGTTCCAGATCACGGCGAACCATTTTGCGGCCGGGGGGCTGGTCGCGGCGCATGCGGCGGAGGCCGAGGCGTTTCGTGTTGAAATAGAGCGGCTTGGCCGCGAATTGCAAACTGGGGGGCTTTGATATGGACCATGACGCGCGGCCTTCGACGCTGGCCGGGTTGATGGCCTTGCACGACCGGGCGTTCATCGCCGCGGCGTATCACGCGGTGCTGGGGCGGGCGCCGGACCCGAATGGAGAGGGGCATTATCTCGCCCTTTTGCGGTCGGGAAGGGGCAAATTGGGGCTGTTGAGGGACCTCAAGGGGTCATCCGAGGGTCGTTCCCGGGCACAATCGATAGCCGGACTGGATGCTGCGCTATCCCGCTACCGGCTCGCGGCCCTCCCGCTTGTCGGCCCGCTCATCCGCGCGCTCACCGGCTGGCCCGGGAACAGCGCGATCGAACAGCAGCTGGCAGCGCTCGCCAACGAGATCGGCCTCCTTCGCGCCGGCGGGGCACCGACGCCGATGCCGCTGCCGGCGGCGCTGGCGCGTGCCGAAGCCGTGCCGCCTCACGCCCTGGCGTCGCCGCAGCAGACAGCGGCAGCGCCTGATGCGCCCGACCTGCCGCCCCATGCCCGCCAGCTCTACCGCCGTCTCACGCTCCCAAGGACCTGACCAATGCGCCTCGTCATCGACATGCAGGGTGCGCAATCGAGCGGCAGCCGCAACCGCGGCATTGGCCGATATGTGCTGGCACTGAGCAAGGAACTGGTGCGGCAACGGGGTGACCGCGAGGTTCTGCTGGTGCTCAACGGCGCGTTTGCGGACACAGTCGACTCATTGCGGGCCGAATTTGCTGACTTGCTGCCAGCGGATGCGATCCGGGTCTGGATGCCACCACGGCCCTGTCAGGGATTCGGGGCCCCCAATGATGCGCTACGCATCGCAGCCGAAAAGATCTACGAGGCTTTCTTGGGCAGCCTGAAGCCCGATGTTGTTCTCGTTTCATCGCTGTTCGAAGGTCTTGGTGATGATGTCGTCACGAGCATCGGGAGTCATGGCCAACGCATGGCGGTGGCCACGATCCTCTATGACCTCATTCCATTGATACACAGCCATATCTATCTGACCAATCCAGATGTCGCGCGCTGGTATCATCGCAAGCTCGATCATTTGCGTCGTGCAGATCTGCTGCTTTCCATTTCCGCTGCATCCGGGCGCGAAGCCGTCGAGCACCTCGCCTTTCCGGTGGATCAGGTCGTCAATATCAGCACTGCGTGCAATGACGAATTCCGGCCGATCAAGCTGACGCCGGAGCGGCGCAAGAAGCTGGCGCAACGCTATGGCCTGTCGAAATCCTACGTCATGTATACGGGCGGGATAGACCATCGAAAGAACATCGAAGGGTTGATCCGGGCGTTCGCACGGCTATCGCCGGCATTGCGCAGTGAATATCAATTGGCCATCGTGTGCTCGGTGCAGGATGCTGAGCGGCAGAGATTGCTGGCCGCCGCGCAGGACAGCGGGATGGCAGAGGGTGACGTGGTGATGACGGGCTATGTGCCCGAGGATGATCTGCTGGCGCTTTACAATGGCTGCGACCTGTTCGTGTTCCCATCATGGCATGAGGGGTTTGGTCTGCCGGCGCTGGAAGCCATGGCGTGCGGACGCCCCACCATTGGCTCGAATACTTCCAGCCTGCCGGAAGTGATTGGCTGGGAGGAGGCGCAATTCGATCCGCTTGACGAGGAATCGATAGTCGGGTTGCTGACCAAGGCGCTGACCGACGGCTTTTTTAGGCAGGCGCTTGTACGGCATGCTGCTAAACAGGCCAAGCTTTTCACCTGGAAAAACACTGCGGTTGATGCATGGAACGCAATCGAGAACCTTGCCGCAAGACAGCGGCCGAAATGCGAACCAAGACTACCATCTGCAATCCGGCCGACAATGGCGTTTGTATCGCCACTCCCATCAGCAAAGAGTGGAATTGCAGACTATAGTGCCGAGTTGCTGCCAGAACTCTCGCGATACTATGATATTGAGATTATTTCAGCACAAGACGAGCCGTTTACCGATCCTTGGACGTTGGGCAACGGCGTGATAAGAGATATTTCTTGGTTCCGCGCAAATCACAATAAATTTGACCGCGTTCTTTATCATTTTGGTAACTCGTCCTTTCATTTACATATGTTCAAATTACTTGAAGATATTGCAGGTGTCGTTGTTCTGCATGATTTCTTTCTTTCAAGTGCTTTAGATTATAGGGACTGGGCTGGTGAAACAAGTAATGAGTGGCCAAAAACGCTTCTGGAGGATCACGGATGGCCTGCGGTGAGGCGTTGGTTCGAGGCGACCGACAAGAAACAAGTGATATTTCACTATCCTGGTAGTGGATCGGTACATCGTAACGCGCTCGGTATTATTGGTCATTCGGACTATGCTCATATTCTTGCCGAGAAATGGTATGGAGCTAAGGCGTCTGAAATGTATGCTTATGTTCCTTTATTGAGGGCGCCAGTACAAGATACCGATAGAATGCTCGCAGTACGACGCGTTGAGGCTAGGAAAAAATTAGGTATAGGCATTAATGACTTTGTCGTTTGTAGTTTCGGCCATATGGGCATGACAAAATTAAATCGAAACGTGCTTGAAGCATGGGGCTTGTCAGAGCTCGCCAAAGATCAGCGCTGTCAATTAGTTTTTGTTGGGCAAAATGAGGGTGGGGAGTACGGCACCAAGATGACCAAGTTAATTGCGTCTACGAGCAGTCGTATTCGCATTACGGGGTTTGTGTCAGCAGAAGAATATAAGCAGTGGCTCGCCTCCTCGGATGTGGCGGTCCAGTTGCGCGCAGATTCTCGTGGCGAGACCTCAGCAGCGGTTCTAGACTGTTGGAATTATATGGTTCCGACGATTGTTAACTCACACGGCTCATTAGCGGAACTACCAAATGATTGTGTGTTCAAAATCGACGACACATTTCACCAAACTGAACTAGTATATGCGTTGAATTCTCTTTATGAGAACAATAAACTTCGTCAAGATATTGGGGAAAAAGCTCGCGCCAACTTGCTGTTGTATCACAGTCCGAGACTCTGCGCCAGAAGCTACGCTTCCGCGATCGAAGAATTTTACAGCAACAACGCTGATCATGTTTTCAATTTTATCCGAGATACAGCGAGACTGTCGGAGCAACTTTCCGACGTTGACTTGCAAGCTGTCGCAACGGCTATCAGCGAAAATTTTGTTCCCGCTTTGCACAAAGTGCGCTGGCTAATTGATATTTCAACATTAGTGAAAGTTGATGATAAGTCCGGTATTCAAAGGGTAGTACGATCATTAGTTTCTGAAATATTGTTAAGAACTGCGTGTGATGTCCGTGTGGAGCCGGTCTATGCGTTGAAGGGAAAAGAAGGATTTTACCGCGCGAATAAATTTCTTTCGGCGATGTTTGGGTTTTCGGACGAATGGATTGAAGACGAGTTGGTGGAAAGTTGGCCTGGAGACGTCTACGTCGCACTAGATTTGCATCATACGATATTAACAGAACAGAATAAAACTTTGCGCAGAATGCAGTTGCGCGGTGTAAAACTTTTTGGTGTCGTATATGACCTTCTTCCCATTTTGCTTCCTCACGCGTTTCCTGCGCTAGGCACTTCCATGCACCAAGATTGGCTGCGGAGTATTGGAAGTTTGGATGGCGCTATTTGTATTTCTCGAGCAGTAGCTGACGATCTCGGAAGTTGGTTGCACGCAAACGGGAGCAAAGATCGAAAGTATCCATTTGATGTGTACGTTTTTCATCTCGGCGCAGATATTGAGTATTCGCGGATAAAACCGGCAGCAGAACAAAAGCCGGCGATTAGTGTCAATATTATTGGACAAGAGCCAAGGTTTTTGATGGTCGGTACTATCGAGCCTCGCAAGGGCCATGCGCTTGTCTTGGATGCATTTGAGGAGCTCTGGATGGCGGGCGGCGATGCATGCTTGATCATCGTTGGCAAACGGGGTTGGCTTGTAGAAAGTCTGGTTGACCGGTTGCAAAGCCATAAGGAATTTGGGAAGCGGTTGTTCTGGATTGAATCTGTCAGCGATGAACAGCTGGATGACATCTATCTACAAGCCACATGTCTCATCGCTGCAAGCGAGGGTGAGGGTTTTGGACTTCCACTAATCGAGGCGGCTCGGCACCGCGTTCCGCTTCTCGTGCGCGACATCCCCGTTTTTCGCGAAGTGGCGGGCGATGGAGCAGCATACTTTCCGTCCGATCCCAATCCAATGGAGTTAGCGGGCAGCATCATGTCATGGCTAAAGGTCAAGGCGCGCAGGCGGCATCCTCGCGCCGAGAAGGTTAAGTGGCTTACCTGGGCACAAAGCGCCGACATGTTTCGTGATATTCTGACTGGCAAAACTCAACCCTATCATCGCTGGCTGCCCGGTAAGAGCATGATCTATTGGGGGAATGACCAACGACTGTTTACTCAGGTAGGCAAGCGGCATGGCTACGGTATGCACAGCACCGGCCAGTCAGGTTTCTTAATTTACGGACCTTACGTGGCGCTGAAGGCAGGCAGCTATCGTATCGTGGTTTCTGGTAATACCGCACGCTGGAATGGAAATGAAACGTTTGACGTTACATGTGATTCTGGGACTAAGATCGTATTACATCAGCTTCTACGTGGTAAATTGGGCGATTGGAGTGCAAATTACACTTTGGATATCGACAAAGATATTTCTGACCTTGAGTTCAGAATTAAAATTGCCGCGAACTCTGATTTAAGTGTGAACGAAATTCGAATTGACGATCAGTGATTTTGTCAATTAATCTCATTTCAAGGGAACTGCGCTCATGAAAACCGCCATCATCACCGGCATCACCGGACAGGACGGGGCCTATCTGGCCGAATTGCTGCTGGGCAAGGGCTATACCGTGTTCGGCACCTATCGGCGGACCAGCTCGGTCAATTTCTGGCGTCTCGAGGAACTCGGAGTCGCGGCGCATCCGAATTTGCGGCTGGTGGAGCATGATCTGACCGATCTCTCCTCGTCCATCCGGCTGCTGCAGACGAGCAAGGCAAGCGAGGTGTACAATCTGGCGGCGCAGAGCTTCGTCGGCGTGTCGTTCGACCAGCCGATCACCACCGCCGAGATCACCGGCATCGGGCCGCTGCACCTGCTG
Organism: Polymorphobacter multimanifer; assembly: GCF_014205635.1. Lineage (GTDB taxonomy): Bacteria > Pseudomonadota > Alphaproteobacteria > Sphingomonadales > Sphingomonadaceae > Sandarakinorhabdus > Sandarakinorhabdus multimanifer. Next base: position 5,551 of record NZ_JACIIV010000013.1, on the reverse strand, counting down.
GAGGCAATCCGCATCGTCGATCCGGGCATCCGCTTTTACCAGGCCAGCACGTCCGAGATGTTCGGCAAGGTGCAGGCGGTGCCGCAGATCGAGACGACGATGTTCTGGCCGCGCAGCCCCTATGGCGTGGCCAAGCTGTATGCGCACTGGATCACGGTCAACTACCGCGAGAGCTACGACATCTTTGCAACGAGCGGCATCCTGTTCAACCACGAGAGCCCGCTGCGCGGCCGCGAGTTCGTGACGCGCAAGATCACCGACTCGGTGGCCAAGATTAAGCTGGGCAAGCTCGATTGCCTCGAGCTGGGCAACCTCGATGCCAAGCGCGACTGGGGCTTTGCCAAGGAATATGTCGAAGGCATGTGGCGGATGCTGCAGGCCGATGTGGCGGACACCTATGTGCTCGCCACCAACCGCACCGAGACGGTGCGCGATTTCGTGAGCCTGGCGTTTGCTGCCGCCGACATCGCGCTGGAGTTCAAGGGCAGCGGTGCCGAGGAGACGGCGGTGGACACCGCGACCGGGGCGACGGTGATGCGGATCAACCCCGCCTTCCACCGGCCGGCGGAAGTGGAGCTGCTGATCGGCGACCCGGCCAAGGCGAAGGCGGACCTGGGATGGGCGCCGGAGACGACGCTGGAAGCGCTGTGCCGGATGATGGTGGAGGCGGACTTGCGGCGCAACGCCGCCGGCTTCTCCTTCTAGCGCAATCGGATGGCGTTCGTTCTCATCACCGGGGCGGAGGGCTTCACAGGCCGCCACCTCATCACGCGGCTGGCGGCGGAGGGACATGAGCTGCACGGGCTGGTGCACCGCGAGGGGGCGCCGATCGACGGCCTGGCCGGGCAACATGTGGCGGACCTGCGCGATCCGGCGGCGATGACGGCGCTGGTGGCGGCCGTGCGGCCGGAACGGGTGGTGCACCTGGCCGGCATTGCCTTTGTGGCGCATGACGATGTGCGCGCGCTGTATGAGACGAATGTGCTGGGCACGCGCAACCTGCTGCATGCGCTGGCCGCGCTGGCGCAGCCGCCGGCGGCGGTGATGCTGGCGAGTAGCGCCAATGTGTATGGCAACCGCCGCGAGGGCGTGCTGACCGAGGATCTGCCGCCGGCGCCGGCCAATGATTATGGCGTGACGAAGATGGCGTGCGAGCATCTGGCGGGCGTGTATGCCGACCGGCTGCCGATCATCACGGTGCGGCCGTTCAACTATACCGGGCGGGGGCAGGCGGGGCAGTTCGTGGTGCCCAAGATCATCGCGCATGCAAGGGCGCGGCAAACGGTGATCGAGCTTGGAAACATCGGGGTGGCGCGGGATTTTTCGGATGTGCGTGCCGTGGTGGATGCCTATGCGCGGCTGCTGGTGGAGCCGGCGGCGATCGGCGGGCTGTTCAACGTGTGCTCGGGGGTAGCGCGGCCGCTTTCGGAGATCATCGGGCTGGTTGAGCAGCTGGCGGGGATCCGCTTCGAGGTGCGGGTGAACCCGGCGGCGGTGCGGGCGGACGAGGTGCGCAGCCTGTGCGGCAGCCGCGCCCGGCTGGAAGCGGTGATCGGCGCGCTGGAGACGCCGACGATCGAGGAGACGCTGGCCTGGATGCTGGATGAGTAACGGCCTGCGGCTGGCGCTTTCGGTGGAAGCGCTGGAGCCGCGGCTGACCGGCATCGGGCGCTATTGCCTCGAGCTGGCCCGGCGGATGCCGCTGGAGCCGGGGATGGAGGACGTGCGGTTCTTCCGGGGAAAGCATTGGGTGACCGACCCGGAGGCGCTGCTGGCGGAGCATTGGCGGCCGACGCGGGTGCGGCGTTGGCGGAGCACGATCGAGGCATGGCGGCATCGGCGCTTTGCGGCCGGGGCGGTGGTGCATGGGCCGAACTTCTTCCTTCCCGAATGGGCCGAGCGCGGGGTGGCGACGGTGCACGACCTTTCGGTGTTTCACTTTCCCGAGACGCATCCGGTGGAGCGGGTACGAGCGTTCGAGCGCGATTTCCTGCGGTCGATCGGGCAGGCGAGCGCGATCATCACCGATTGCGCGACGGTGAAGGACGAGCTGGTGGCGATGTTCGGCGTGGCGGCGGACCGCATCACCGCGGTGCCGCTGGGGGTGACGCCGCCGACAATCGCGCCGGAGGCGGTGGCGGATTCGTTGGCAGGGATGGGGCTGGCAGGGATGGGGTCCACTGAGGGGGGCTATGCGCTGTGCGTGAGCACCTTCGAGCCACGCAAGCGGATCGACTTGCTGCTGGCGGCCTATGCGCGGCTGGAGCCGGCGCTGCGGCGGCGCACGCCGCTGGTGCTGGCGGGGGCGAGCGGATGGCGCAACGAGGCGCTCAACGCGGCGATCGCGGTGGCGCAGGCTGAGGGCTGGGTGCGGCGGCTTGATTATGTGCCGGAGGGGCAGTTGCAGGCGCTGTATGCGGGGGCGCGGCTGTTCGTCTATCCCTCGCAATATGAAGGCTTCGGGCTGCCGCCGCTGGAAGCGATGGCGCATGGCGTGCCGACGCTGGTGGGCAACTCCGCCTGCCTTGCCGAAGTGACGCGCGGGGCGGCACGGGTGATCGATCCGCGCGACGAGGCGGGGTTTGCGGAGGCTTTGGCCTCGGCGCTGGAGGATGAGGCATGGCAGGCCGAGGCGGGGGCGGCGGGTCGGGCGGTGGCCGCGGGCTATGGGTGGCCGGAGTGCATTGCGCGCACAATCTCCGTTTACGAAACAACGATCTGATAAAATTTAAAAATCAGGGTCGTTCAATCGGACATTCTTGCTTAGACGTTATTGCTCGCGTCCTTGGCACGGGGACTGGCTTTCAAGCGAGGGCGAAGCGGCCTTCGGTGAGTTCGCGTATGGCCTCGATGGCGGATTTGCCGTAGAGGCGCGCGGTGCAGGTGATGGATCGGTAGCCGGCATGGACTTCGGCGCCCCAGTCTGATCGGAACCCGTTGGTGACCTTGCGGAACACGACGGATGGTCGGATTTCCCTCTCCGATCCGTTGTTGGTGGCCGGCACGTCGCTGTTGGTCAGGAACAGGAAGAACTTTTGCCGCCAGGCCTTGATCTGTCGCTGGAGTGCGTGTTTCGCAAATTCCGGGACAGGCGTTTCAGTAATTCCCTGACATTGATTTCAGTAAATACGGGACAGTGATTTCGGTAAATCCCGGACAGGGGATTTGGCGGGACAGGGGTTCGTTTTAGGGAGCGCCGATATGGCAAAGCCGGCTTTCATCATGGTGATGGGAGCGGGTGATGCCGAGACGGAAGCAAGCGAGACGAGCGGACGTGAAGGACCTGAGATCCATCCTGCGGCTGAGCTACAAGCAAGGGCTGTCGGTCCGCGCCATCTCGGAGCGGCTGCAGCTGAGCAAGGCGACGGTTTCGACGTATTTGCTGCGGGCTCGGGAGGCCGGTCTATGCGCCTGGCCGCTGCCGCCCGGGCACGACGACGATGCCGCACTGGCGCGGTTGCTGTTCCACCGCGTGGGACGCCCGCCGCGCGATCGACACGAACCCGACTGGCAGCGGGTTGAGCGCGAGCTCAAGCGTAAGGGGGTGACCTTGCTGCTGTTGTGGCAGGAGTACCGTGCCGACCATCCCGACGGTTATGGTTACACTTGGTTCTGCGTGACTTTTGCCGCGTACCAGCAGCGTCGGCAGCCAAGCTTTCGCAACCGGCATGAAGCCGGGTCGGTGATGCAGACCGAATATGCCGGCCAGACGGTGCCGGTGATCAATCCCGAGACGGGCGAGATCACGTCGGCGCAGGTCTTCGTCGCGGTACTCGGCGCATCTTCGCTGACGTATGCGATGGCCAGTCTGAGCCAGCGGCTTCCCGACTGGATCGATGGGCAGTGCCTTGCACTGGCCTATTTTGGCGGGGTTCCCCGTGCCATCGTCTGTGACAACCTCAAGTCCGGTGTGACCAGGGCACTATGATTCGAACCGACGCTGACACAGACCTTTGCGGCCATGGCCGAGCATTACGATACCACGATCCTGCCGACGCGCAGCCGGCGCCCGCGCGACAAGGGCAGGGTCGAAGGGGCGGTGTTGATCGTCGAGCGCTGGATCCTGGCGCGGCTGCGCAACCTGACCTTCCACTCGCTGGCCGATCTCAACGCGGCGATCGCGCTGTTCGTCGACGACCTCAACGCGCGGTCGATGCGCCATGTCGGCCAGTCACGGCGTGAGCTGTTCGAGGACATCGAGCGGGCAGCGCTGGGGCCGTTGCCGGCAACGGCGTTCGAATATGCCGAGTGGAAGCGCGCCCGCGTCCATCCCGATTACCACATCGAGGCCGACAAGACCTTCTACTCGGTCCCGCATCGGCTGATCGGACGCCAGGTCGAGGTGCGGCTGACGCATCGCGTCGTCGAGATCTTCCATGACCATGTGCGGGTAGCAAGCCATGTCCATCGCTCGCAGCGCGGCGGCTATGCGACAGTCAACGAGCACATGCCCAAGGCGCACCAGCGCTATGCCAACCGCACGCCGGCCAGCCTGATCGAGCAAGCGGGCCGGGTTGGCGACAATGTCGCGATACTGGTCGAGCGGCTGATGCGCGACCGTCCCCACCCCGAGCAGGGCTACCGCTCGGCAATGGGCATCCTGTCGCTGCCCGCCAGTACGACCGCGAGCGGGTCGAGGCGGCCTGCGACCGCGCCCTGATCATCAACGCGGTGAGTTATTCGTCGGTGAGCGCCATCCTCAAGGCCGGGCTCGACAAGGTTGCGCCGGCCGCCGCGCCGGCGAAGCCGACACCGGCGCACACCAACATCCGCGGCAGCAGCTATTATCAATGAAAGGACCCAACCGATGCTGACGCATCCAATGCTCGAGCAGATGCAAACACTTGGCCTTGGCGGCATGGCGGCGGCTTGGCGTGATCTTGTCACGCAGGACCGTGCTGGCGAACTGAGCCGCGAGGAGTGGCTCGGCCTGATACTCGATCGCGAAATCGCCGTACGCGCGGATCGTCGCCTGTCGAACCGCCTGGCGTCCGCAAAGCTGCGCTTCCCGGACGCCTGCATCGAGAACATCCACTTCACCGCACCGCGCGGGATGGATCGCCGCGCCGTCCTGTCGCTCGCCCAGGGTGGCTGGCTCAAGGCTCAGGAGAATCTGATCATCACCGGTCAAACCGGCACCGGCAAGACCTGGCTCGGCTGTGCGTTCGGCCGCCAAGCCGCCCGCGACGACCATTCCGTGCTCTACCTTCGCATGCCGCGCCTGTTCGAGGATCTCGCGCTGGCCCGCCTCGACGGCCGCTTCCCGCGGCTTGTCGACAAGCTTGCCCGCGTCCAGCTGCTCATTCTGGACGACTGGGGCACACACACGCTGAACGGTCAGCAGCGGCTCGACCTGCTCGAAATCTTCGAGGAGCGATACCGCCGCAAATCGACGCTGATCACCGCCCAGCTTCCTGTATCAGCTTGGCATGTCATGATCGGCGAGCCCACCATCGGATCGTGTCCCACAGCGTGGTGTAGGTTCGCGGTCTCGCCGCTTTGATCTCCGGCTTGGCCGGGTTGATCATGCTGCCATGGATGACAGCGTGAC
>NZ_JACIIV010000012.1 GCF_014205635.1 Polymorphobacter multimanifer | reverse complement strand
CGTTCGCTCACCCATCATGAGACCGTCTCCGCTCGCCTCAAGCAGAGTGAATCACGCCATCAACCATCGATCAAGCAGGGTTTTTCAACAGAATCGGGCCGGGAACCGACTGTCCGATCCGGGGCGCGCGACGAGGTGGAGCTGACCTGACGCGAGCGCTATGCGACTGCCGCCGCCTCGCGAAAGGAGATCAGCCGGCGGCGATCTTCGTCCCACAAGGTGAGTGCAAGCGGCCGGATCATCTGCGCGAAGGTGAAGCGGTTGAGATGTCGCAGGTCGGGATAGGCGTTGAGCACCTCTTGCAGGCGATAGAAGGGGATACGGCTGGCGAGATGGTGGACGTGATGTACGCCGATATTGGCGGTGAACCAGCGCAGCGGTTGCGGCAAATCGAGATGGGTGCTCCCGTACAAGGCGGCATCGTGGAACGACCAGGCCGTAGCCTTGTCCCAATGCGCCGTTTCGAACTGATGCTGGATGTAGAAGAGGTAGACACCGGTCGATGCCGCGATCAGCAAGGTGGGGATCACGACCAACAGGGTCGTGCCCCATCCAACCAGGAGTATCAGCCCGCCCATCATGGCGGCTATCGCCAGATTGGTGGCGATGGCGCTGACCCAATATCGCACCCCGGCCCGCATCAACCCGATCGGCAAACGGTGCCGCAGCAAAAACAAGTAAGCAGGGCCAATCCCCAGCAGCACCGCCGGGTGACGATACAGCCGATAGCCCAGTCGCCCAAGCCTGCTGCGGGACTGAAACTCCCTCAGCGTCAGCGTGTCGACATCGCCATAGCCGCGGGCATCGAGATTGCCCGTGCTGGCATGATGCAGCGTGTGCGAGCGCCGCCAGCAATCATATGGCGTAAAGGTCAACACGCCCAGCGCGCGGCCAATCCAGTCATTGCCGGAGCGTCTGGAAAGAAACGCGTCATGCCCGCAATCATGCTGGATAATGAAGATGCGCAGCAACAGCAACCCCGCCAGCGGCGCAAGCGCAAGGGCGATCAGATAGCCTGCGTTGATGGCGGCCAGCATGGCTGACACAACACCGAAAAACGGGACAAGCGTAATCGCCAGTTCCCAGATGCTGCGGACAGTGTGAGGCCGGGAGAACGGCTTGAGCTGCGAAACCAGCTTGCGCGGCACCAATGCGGGTAGGCCAGTGGCAGCAACAGGTCCTTGAAATGGCATTTCGGTGTTCGCAGAATCCATGAGGTCCACATTTTGTCCAAAAGCTTCCGGCACGGCGGTTCTTAGATCAGGGCGCAAATATTACAATCGACATGTGGCACAGAAAACTGCCCACACGACGGGCAAAAATGATCATTCATGCGCGCTTGACCTCGGGTCAGGACCTGTTGTCTCCATTGCAAGGGCTTGCAGCCTGGTCAGGCTCCGGCCCCGGGCTCGAACCCGGGGCGGGAAGCATCACTCCCAGCGCCGCCGATCGAGATAAAAGCTGAACTCGCGCGGCAGCACCTGGTGCGGATTCTCACGGCCGAGCGCCACGGCGGCCCGGTGCGCGAAATTGCTGTCGGCGAGCATTTCGCGCGCCATGGCAACGAGATCGGCATCGCCGCTCGCAACCACGGCTTCGGCGAGTTCGGGGGTCATGATCAGCCCTACCGCCATCGTGGCGATCCCGGCCTCGCGCTTGATCTGCGCCGCATAGGGCACGAGATACCCCGGCGATGGCTTGCGCCCGGCGAGGCCCGAGGCTGTGGCGATGCCCCCCGACGAGCAATCGATCACATCGACTCCCTCGGCCTTGAGCATTTGCGCCAGCACCACATTGTCCTCGATCTCGATCCCACCCGGCAGCCCGTCGACCGAGGACGTGCGGAAGAACAACGGCATCGTCCCCGGCACCACGCCCCGGATCGCGCGCGCAACCTCCACGGCAAAACGAAACCGCCCCTCCCGGCTGCCGCCCCAGGCATCCTCACGCTGGTTGGCCAGCGGCGACATGAAGCTGTTGACCAGATAGCCATGCGCGCCATGAATTTCGAGAAAATCGAACCCCGCCGTCACCGCCCGCTTCGCAGCATCGGCAAATGCGTCGATGATCTCCGCAATACCCGCTTCGTCGAGCGCCTGCGGCGTCTGCCACTTCTCCCCGAACGGCAGCGCGCTCGGCGCCACGCTCACCCAGGCGCGCGGATCGTCCGCCGGCAGCGGCTGCGCGCCTTCGAACGGCACCGCGGCACTCGCTTTGCGCCCGGCATGCGCCAACTGGATTCCCACCGGAATCGCATGGTCATGGTAAAGCTCGACAACCTCGGCCAGCCCCGCCACATGCGCATCATCCCAGATGCCAAGGCACCCCGGCGTGATCCGCCCATCGCGCGTCACCGCCGACGCCTCCAGGATGGCACCCCCAACACCACCCAGCGAAAACCGCGAATGATGTGCGCGGTGCCAGCGCCCGACATGCCCCTCCTCGGCCGCATATTGGCACATCGGCGCGACGACGATCCGGTTGGGAAACGTCACCCCCCGGCAGGCAAACGGCGTGAACAGTACGGGTGAACTCACGCCGCCTTGCTCCGCGCATCGATGTCCACCATCAGCGCGTCGATCTCCTCGAAGATCACCAGCATCTTCGCCAGCCGCTCCTCGCCCTCGGCGCCCAAGCTCGAGAACTTCGTCAGCGGCGGCCGCACATCGCCCACCGGATAGCCCATCGCCTTGGCCAGCGCCTTGGAATAGCATTGGTGCCCATAGGTCGGGTGCCCCTCGGCGATGATCATGTCCACCTTGTGCACCAGCCGCTGGATATGCCCCGCCTCGGCAATCCGCCCTTCCACCAGCAAATCCCACATCCGCGTCGTCGCATAGGGCAGGTAATTGCCATAAGGGTTCACATACCCAACGGCCCCCAGCAGAAAACTCTCCACCGGCCGCTCGCCGGCGAACACGTTCATCACGCCGCCGGTTTCCTCGATCACATCATACACCCGCGCCACATCCATGCTCGCTTCCTTGATGTAGCGGATGTTCTCGAAGCTGCGCGTCAGCTTGCCCACCAGCTTCGCACTCATGTCGCGGTTGGAGGTCACCGGGTTGTTGTACACCATGATCGGCAGCGTCACCGCATCGCAGATCGCCCGATAATATTCAAAGATCTCGTCATCGGTCGGCGTATAATAATAGGGCGGGATGATCATCAGCCCATCGGCGCCCTGCGCCTGCGCATCGGCGCTGAACCCCACCGCGCGCGGCGTATAGGCATCCATCGTCCCCACCAGCACATCCATCCGGCCATCCACATGGCGCACCGTCGTCTCCACCACCGTGCGCCGCTCCTCGGGCGTCAGCGTCAGAAACTCGCCGGTCGTGCCCAGCACGATGATCCCCGGCACCTTGCACTCCAGCTGCCAGTCGATGAAAGCGCGCAAACTCCCCTCGCACACATCGCGGCCATCGGCCGTGAAGGGGGTGACGGCAACGGTATAGCTCCCGCGAAATTCTTTGGGCATGTAAGTCTTCCGAGCTTGATAACGGGGCCTGATTGCCCCTGTTCGTTGATCAGGGTTTATGCGAAATGCGAACAAATGTCAGCATAGCGCCCACTTTTTCCGGCGCAAGCCTCTGGTGGCGGATGGGATCATGATAAGTGGCTGAAAAGGATGTCATCATCATCGGCGGCGGACTCGCCGGCACCGCCACCGCCTTCTATCTGGCGCAGGACGGCGTTTCCGTCACCCTCATCGAGCGCGGCGGCCTCGGCGGGGAGGCCTCGGGCGCCAACGCCGGCAGCCTCCACGCGCAAATCCCCGCCGACCCCTTCCGCCACCTCGGCGAAGCCTGGGCCCGCCAGTTCCAGCCCGCCCTCACCCTCTATGTCGAATCGCTCCGCATGTGGGGCAGCCTCGAAGCCGAGCTCGGCACCGATCTCGAAATCAAGTTCGGCGGCGGCCTCATGGTCGCCACATCAGAATCCGAAATGGCCGAGCTCGCCCGCAAAGCCGAAATCGAACGCGCCGCCGGCCTCGAAATCCAGCTCCTCACCCGCGAGGAAACCCGGCGTCGCGCCCCCTACCTCTCCGATCGCGCCATCGGCGGCGCCTTCTGCCCGCAGGAAGGCAAGGCCAACCCCCTCCTCGTCGCCCCCGCCTACGCACGTGCCGCCACCCGCCTCGGCGCCGAAATCCTGTCAGCCCAGGGCAACGCCACCATCACCCGCGAAGCCACCCACTACACAGTCACCGCCAACAACCAGACGCATCGCGCCCGCCGTATCGTCATCGCCGGCGGCACCGGCACCCCCGCCCTCCTCGAAATGCTCGGCCTCCAGCTCGCCATCCAGGCCTTCCCCATCCAGGTCAGCGTCACCGAGCCCGCTACCCCCTTCATCCCCCACCTCGTCTATTGCGCCGGGGAAAAGCTCACCATGAAGCAAACCCGCATCGGCAGCGTCCTTATCGGCGGCGGCTGGAACGCCCGTATCGACCCCCGCGGCCGCCCGGTCGTCGACAGCGACTCCCTCGCCAGCAATCTCGCCCTCGCCTGCGCCGTCGTCCCCGGCGTCGCCTCGCTTACCCTGCTCCGAACCTGGGCCGCCTTCGTCAACGGAACCGCCGACTGGCTCCCCATCCTCGGACCCCTCCCCGGCAGCCCCGGCGCCTTCATCAACTACGTCCCATGGCTCGGCTTCTCCGGAGGCCCCGCCGCCGCCCGCGCGCTGGCCGACATGGTCCAAGGCCGCACGCCGTCCGTGGCAGCGGATTTCGCGGCTTTTGCACCGAAGTGAGGGGAGAAGAAGGATGCCTCCGGCGGCTGGGGCCTTAGGCCCCAGACCCCGAAACATAGGCCGCCGCAATCCTACGATGCATTCGTCGTGCGCTGAACCATGTGCACAAGCCGGCCGATATTTGGCCCGCATTCACCGCGCTCCACAAACGCCAGAGCCTGATCCAGTTTTCCTGCAAGCCGGGCGACAGCACGCTCCGACATGCCCTCGGTCCAGAACCTCACCGGTAACCACCAGGGCTTCCCCCAAAAGTGGAAATACTGGCTCGTCCGCCGCACCAAGCTTGCAGAATGGATAAACGCGTATGGAGGCTGTGCCTCCCGCCGAGCCAGATGCATCTCAAACGCCGGACGATGATATTTGTCGAAGTTGAATATGATGACCGCGATTTCACCGCCCGTACCGCGCTCCAGCACGATCTCGTTCCCGTTGTTGGGAAAGTCTGGATCGCGCAAATAGACGTCTGTCCACTCGAACCCGTCCTGAAGAAGCGGCTCGACCAACCGCTGCTCTACAAGAGATGCCATCGTCATCAACGGCTTGCCGCCAAGTTTACGCCAATTCGAGAAGCGGATGCGGTGCGACTTTGGTTTACGCATCGCTTTCCTCTCACACCGTTAGAACGCCATGTGTATCAGGCAGGTTCGCATCGACACAACAAGTGGACTTATCTCCGACGGTACCGGCATCGCCGGCTGGCTCCCCATCCTCGGACCCCTCCCCGGCAGCCCCGGCGCCTACATCAACTACGTCCCCTGGCTCGGCTTCTCCCGAGGCCCCGCCGTCGCCCGCGCGCTGGCCGACATGGTCCAAGGCCGCACGCCGTCGGTGGCAGCAGAATTCGCGGCTTTTGCGCCGAAGTAAGGGTGCCTCCGGCGGCTGGGGCCTCGGTTCCCAGACCCCAACAAAAACAGAAACAATAATTTCTCTAGCAGTAACTCTCTTTGCCAGAATTTCAATTTCACTTGCAACATCTACAAGCCAGGAAATACGTTGATATTTTGCCGATGCACGATCATCTTCAGATTATTTGCGTTTGGGTCGGCTAACGCCAAGCCAGTGAATTTATTGTCTCTTGCAATTATTCCAAATTCATGGCGCGCATATACGACGCTATTCCTGTGTGTCTTGAACAGCGGGACTGACTGATCGGTTGTAAGAACGTTCATCGCATAAAGCCGTTCCCCGCGATCTGTAGTGTAAAAGTCTAGAAATTCGACACAGCACCCCAAGAATGGTTCTAGAATGATCCGAACGTTTTCGCGCACGACAGGCGCATTTAGCATCCATGACGAGAAGTCGGCTGGTCTCGTTCTCTTACGAACTACAGTGAAACGCGGTGCGCTCCACCCGTCTGCCATCGATTTGCAAACAAAATGCTCGTGAAAATAGTATAAGTCATCAGGCATAAAGTACATGCGACCGATATCGCGAACCGATAATTCGTATGCGTCCACCGATGCGTGCCTTCCGTTTCGAAGTTGACTGACCCGCTGTTTACGTAGTAGATGCAGCATTATCCCAGATATCAGAAAACGCTGCACGCTTGACTGTGTCGATTTCAGGGCTCACGCGCTGTACCATCGCGGGAGATCGCTGAGCAATTGCGTTAAACGATTGAGAAAGAGACCAAATTTTTTCCTCATCTATTATCAGCCTATCGTGCAGAAGGCGTGGTGCCGCAAACCGAAGTTCCAATGGCCGGGTTGGTCCATACTGCACTTCCCAGCGTGCGACAGCCTCAGCAAGGCCATTATTTCTTTGCTTGGTACTTGCAAGCAGACGGAGCGGAACGCCCGCTGGCACCATCGGTAGAAAGTCCGTAAGCGCAACAACATCCAGATATGGATCCACAACAAGCACAAAACCTTTGCAATCCCGCAAAACTCCTCCGATCGCCGTGAGCGCGTCGAACGTATTTCCTGCTGGTATGAACGCGCCACGTGCAGCCGTCGGAGCAATCATTTCGGCTTTAGCTAAAGCTGAGTAGAGCAGTCCACGAATATGCCTCATCTGAACTTCGGCACTGATGGCAGTGGCCGACAACATCGTGCTGCGCATACTGCAGAATCGATTATGATCAACAATACCACTAACTGTTTCAATCAAATGTTGAGCTTGGCCTAACCAGCGAAGTACTTCGCTGGATCCTCGCTCGTTACCAGTAGGCACCTCGGGCTCAACAGCAATTATCTGCCCCAGCTGATAATAAAGAGCCTCCCCTGAGGCGGGTGTACGATGTGATAATGGGTGGGCCATTGCGTAATTCATATTCGCAGAGGGCAAAGATACAAGCCCATATTCAGACAGAACCATCTGCGACGCTGCATCGGCTTTTTTGCTTGCATTTACGGCTCGGCAAACTTGGCGCTCAAGAATTGGGGTCTGGGGCCTAAGGCCCCAGCCGCCGGAGGCCCTTCCTCAAGCGCCTCCCTCAAAGCCCCCCAACAATCGACCCAATAAACGCCCGCGTCCGCGCCGCCTCGGGCTCGCCGAAAATCTGTGACGGCGGCCCCGTCTCCACCACGGCGCCCGCGTCCATCATCACCACCCGCGTCGAAATCTCCCGCACAAAGTGCATTTCGTGGCTCACCAGGATCAGCGTGATCCCGCCGCCCGCCAGCGTGCGGATCGTATCGAGCACTTCGCCCACTCGCTCCGGGTCGAGCGCCGAGGTCACTTCGTCGAGCAGAAGGATCTCCGGGTCCATCGCCAGCGCGCGAGCGATGGCGACGCGTTGTTGCTGCCCGCCTGAAAGCTGGTCGGGATACTGGTCCGCCTTGTCCGCCAGCCCCACATTGTCGAGCAGGGCGCGCGCCCGCGCTTCCGCCGCCGCCGCCGCAAGCCCGCGTGTCTTGATCGGCGCAATGGTGATGTTGCCGAGCACGGTCATGTTCTGGAACAGGTTGAACTGCTGGAACACGATGCTCATCCGCCGCCTGAGCGCCGCCACGCTGGCGCGCTTGCCATAGTCCACCGCCTCGCCGCCCACATGCACAGCGCCGGCACTTGGCGGGGTGAGGCCGATCAGCACGCGCAGCAGCGTGGATTTGCCCGATCCCGATGGCCCGATCAGGCTCACCACCTCGCCCTTGTCCACGCCCAGGCTCACCCCGCGCAGGATCGGCGTGCCGCCATAGCCGGCGGTCAGGTCATTGATTTCGAGATGGCGCAAGCCGAACCTCCAGCATTCGCGCAAGCCGCCCCAGCGGCCAGGACAGGATGAAATAGCCGAGCAGCACGATGCCATAGCCCAGCACCGGCGAACTGCCGCGGTTGACGAGGATCTTGCCGGAAAACGTCAGTTCCACCACCCCCAGATGCGACGCCAGCGACGTATCCTTGATGAACATCACCATGAAGGCGGCGGCCGGCGGCAGGATCACCCGCCAGCTCTGCGGCAGCACCACCAGCCAGAAGGACTGCCAGGCCGAAAAATTCATCGCCGCCGCCCCCTCCACCTGTGCCCGCGGCACCGATTCCAGCCCGGCGCGGATGATTTCCGAAAGGAACGCCGTCGCCACCAGCGTCACCGCAATCGTGGCAATGCCGATCAGCGAAATCTCCGGCACCAGCGGCTGCACCCCGAACAGCACCATGATGAGGATGACGAGGAAGGGTATCCGCCGGAACGTCTCCACCCACAGCATCGCCAGCCAGCGCGCGGGTGCGAGCATCGGCGCCTGTGTGCGCCGCAGCACCGCCAGCCCCAGCCCGATCCCGAACCCCAGCCCGCAGCCGACAAAGGTCATGAACAGCGTGCGCCCGAGGGCCGCCAGCACAAACCCCAGATTGGCGCTTGAAAAGAACGCGGGCGCTTCCGCAACAATCCGCTCGATCATGCCGCCACCCGCTTCACGCCGATGCGGAACCAGTGCCGGCCGATCACCGCCAGCGTCGCCGAGGCGATGAGTGTGAGCCCGATATAGATGAGCGCCACCACGCTGAACGTCTCGATCGTGCGCAGATTGACCGTGCTGATGTTGATCGCCCGCCCCGTCAACTCCTCCACCCCGAAGAGGGCCGCCATCGAGCTGCCGAGGATGAGGATGATGAAGAAATTGGCGAGCGGCTTGTACACCGTCTGCAAGATATGCGGCAGCATCACATGCCGCAGAATGCCGAGCCGCGAGAGCCCCAGCACCTGCGCCGCCTCGATCTCCGCCCGCCGCACCGAAGCCACCCCGGCCCGCAAGATCTCGGTCAGATAGGCGCCTGCATTGAGCGTCAGCCCGATCACCACCGCCGTGAAGGCGCCGAGCATCACCCCGGCATCGGGCAGCGCATAATAAAGCAGGAAAATCTGCACGAGCGCCGGCGTGTTGGTGAACCCCTGCACATAGACGTTGATCGCCTTCGCTAGCGGCGCCGGCCCATAGAGCTTCCCGATCGCCCCCGCCAGCCCGATCGCAGCACCCAGCCAAAAGCACAGGAACGCGATCTGCAGCGAAATCACTGCGCCTCCGAGGAGATACGGCACCCGCCCCAGCACATCGCTGAAATCGAAGCGATAGGCCCCGCTCCCCCCCGCCACGATGGTCTTGCCGGCGTCCTCGATCTGCGCCTCGCTCACCGGCACCGTCATCGGCGCGTTGTAATGCTTGCTCCAAAGCCGCAGGATCGTCCCATCGCGGTGCAGCCCCGCCAGCGCGGTATCGAGGGCGATGCGCAGGCTGTCATTCCCCTTGCCCACCCCGATCGCGCACCAGGCGACATAAATCGGGTCAGACAGCACTTTCCACTGCGTTTCCGGATAGTTGCGCGTGAAGCCGAGGAAGAAGTCGACATTCTCCACCAGCGCATCTGCCCGCCCCTGCGCAATCGCGCGGATGGTATCGGCATTGCCATCGACCAGCAGCCGCTGCGGCTTGGGCAGCTTTTCCTTGAGCAGCTCCACCGACTGGTTGCCACGCATGTTGACGATGGTGATGTCCGCCCGGTCCAGCTCCTGCCACCGCGTGATGTTGGTGCGCGACGTGGTGATCACCCCCATCGCTTCGGAGTGCAGCGGCATGGTGAAATCGATGAGCGCGGCGCGCTCGGGGGTGATCGTCAGCGCCCCCATCGACATGTCGATCCGCCCCGCGGTGAGG
Source organism: Polymorphobacter multimanifer (assembly GCF_014205635.1). Classification (GTDB taxonomy): domain Bacteria; phylum Pseudomonadota; class Alphaproteobacteria; order Sphingomonadales; family Sphingomonadaceae; genus Sandarakinorhabdus; species Sandarakinorhabdus multimanifer. Next base: position 127,472 of record NZ_JACIIV010000012.1, on the reverse strand, counting down.
AACGGCACCCGCTGCGCCGCCTCGGTCGGCACCAGCACCAGCCGCACCTTCAGCTTGCCCGCAAGGGCCCGCGCCACATCGACATCGAACCCGCCGAGCGTGTTGTCGGCGCCATAGCTGCTCATCGGCGGGAAGTTGGGGTTCACCCCCACGCGCAGTTCGCCGCTCGCCGCAATCTCGGCCATCGGCCGCGCCGCAGCCGGCATCGCGACCAGCCAGAGCAACAAAATGAAAAGCACCCGCATGATGCGAGGCAACCTTTCAGGGCCGCGACAAATCGTCAAGAAACTTGTGCGGATGTCGAACGATTGTTCGCCGAATTGCCCGCCACCGCGCCAATCGTCACCGGCTTGAACGGCGGCCGCGGCGCAAAGCCCGGCTCGTCGGGCACATGGCCATGCGCCGCCAGCACATCCGCCACCAGCACCGAGCAATAGCGCCCCTGGCAGCGCCCCATGCCGACCCGGCACATGCGCTTTATGCTCCCCAGATCGCCCATTCCTGCCCCCAGATGCCCCTCGACGACCCCTGCAGTGACCGATTCACACCGGCAAATCACCGTCTCCGCCGTCGGCCGAGGGGCAGGAACCACCGGCGCATACAGCTGCCACAGCGCATCCTGGAACCGCCGATGCCGCACCAGATCGCGCCGCGCCCGCGCAATTTCAGCCGGCGGCACCGGCCAGCCAAGGTCCGCCGCCGCCGCCGCCCCCGCCAGCAACCCCTGCGCAAGCGCAACCCGCGCCCCGCCCAGCCCGCCACCGTCCCCGGCAATGAAAACGTCAGCGATACTCGATCGCCCATCGCCATCGCGCACGCCCTCGCGCACCCCCAGCGCCCGCGCAATTTCCGCTTGCGGAACAAAGCCATAGCCCAGGCACAGCGCATCCACCGCAAAGCGCTGCCCCCCGCTCAGCACCACCTCGTCAACCCGCCCTTCACCCCGCGCCTCGGCAACGACCTGACCATGCAGCATCCGCACCCCGGCCAGCCGCAACGCCGCCACATGCCGCACCCCATCCGCCACCAGCCCCGGCGCCGTCGCAACCATCTGCAAAATCTGGCCGGCATGGCGCGGGCCCGGCGCCGCGGCACTCTCCACCACCGCCACCACCTCTACGCCAGAGCGCACAAGCTCTTGAGCTACCTGCAAATTCAGCGGCCCATTCCCCGCAACCAGCACCCGCTTTCCGGGCGAAGTCTGGTAAGCCCGCAGCAACGTCTGCGCCGCCCCGGTGGTCATCACGCCCGGCAAGGTCCACCCCGGAAACGCCATCGGCCGCTCATAGGCACCCGTCGCAATCACCAGCCGCTTCGGCCGCACCCGCTGCGTGGAGCCGGCTGCCGACAAGTCGATGCACAAGGCCCCATCGACCAACGCCGCTGCCCAAACACTTGTGCCAAAACGAAATTCCGCCCCAGCCAGCACCGCCGATTCCGCCAGCGCCGCCCCTTCGGCAAATTGCGCGTCGAGCCGCCGCCGCTCGATGCCGAAGCCCTTGCCCGGCTGCTTGAAATACTGCCCCCCCGCTTGGCCCCGCTCATCCACCACCAGCACATCGAGCCCCGCCGCCGCTGCCGCCGAAGCCGCCGCCAGCCCCGCAGGCCCCGCACCGATCACCAGAAGATCGGGGAAAAGTTCAACCTGCGCAGCCACTTGCGGCTCGGCATGCGCCACGGCGCGCGCCGGTGCCGGCTGCACATCCATCCCCGGCCGCACCCCGGTCATGCACCCCCGGACCGGCACGCCATCCGCCAGCACCATGCATTCGCCACACACCCCCATGCCGCAAAACACCCCGCGCCGGCCGCCCCCCGCCGTCTCACGCAGCCCCGCCTCGCCCGCCGAGATCAGCGCCGCTGCAATCGACTCCCCGGCATAGCCCGTCACAGCCCGACCCTCGAACCGGAAGTCGAACGCCGCCCCGCGCGAAATGCCGGCCTGCTCGACGCGCATCAGCGGACGTAGCTCGCGCCATTCACATCGAGCGTGCTGCCCGAAAGCTGCGGCGTCGCCCCGCTCGCCAGAAACGCCACCAGCCGCCCCAGTTCATCGGGCGTCACCCACTCGCCAGTCGCCAAGGTGGCGGAAATCTTCTCCTCGCCCCCCTGGGTCGCCGCAAACTGCTCGGAAAGTCGGGTCCGCACCACGCCGGGCGCCACGACATAAGCCTGAATGTTATCCTTGGCATAAGCCCGCGCAATTGACTGGGTGGCAGACTTCACCGCCGCCTTCGAGGCCCCATAGGCAATCGTCGCCGGGTTGGTCACCCCGCGCTGCGCCGCCCAGCTGCTGATGGTCACGATGCTGCCGCCACCGCTCTCAAGAAAATGGTTCACCGCCGCGCGCATCATCCGCGCCGGCGCCATCACATTGATCGCCAGCGCATCGGCCCAGGCCCGGTCGAAATCCGCCAGCGGCGCATCGAAGCCACCATCAAAGGGCATGATGGCGGCATTGTTCACCAGCACATCGATTCGCCCACGCCACGCAAGTGCCGCCGCCCACATCGCCTCCACCGCGTCCAGATCCGCCAGATCAGCCCCCAGCAGCAGCTTCCGCTCCTCCGGAATCGCCGCCGTGGCCGCCTCCGCCCCGGCCCGGTCGCTGCCATAATGCGCAACCAGATATGCCCCACTCGCCCCCAGGATCGCCGCCGTTGCCGCCCCGATGCCCTTGCTGGCGCCGGTGAGCAAAATCGTCTTGCCGCTGAGATCGATGGGGGAAGTCATGTGGCCTCGATACTTGGTATGCAGGAGTGCGTCGGCATCCCGCCTGGTTTGCATATCACCCTCGGCGACGCAACGCTGCCCGACGGCATTTTCACTCAATAGCGAACAATTGTTCGCGGTGCGACGTTTTTGCGTCCACTTCTCATGGCTCTGCGCAGGCAAAAATTGCAAGCCGTGCTCCTCCCTGCGACGATTGGGCTTCGACGCCGTGCGCGATCTGGACGGCTTGCCGCCTGAAATCCTGCTCATGTCCTTGGTTCGGCACAGCTGGAGCGATGGCGGCGTTGCCATCGGCACGTCCGAGTGTTGGCATTTTCGCGCCAAAGATGTCTGTTTCTTCCATGGAGAAATGGGCGGCGCCTGCACTTGTCCACCAGGATTGCGAGTTTACACGATCCGATGCGGCTGCGCGCACAATGGGCATCGTCCTGCCAAGAAATGGCCGTTCGCGCCACGCAGCAATTCGCCCCGTTTCACTCGACCCATGCCGTCGGTCGCAGTAAGACTCAACTACAATGTACACAGCAAGTCAGGGATACGAATGACGATGGACAGAAATGCAAGCAAGGAGGGGCAGCCTGTTCCTTCGGCAACCTTCAAGACGCGCGTCCGTGACGACAGTGTCGGCGGCGACAATCCGTTTCGCTGGCAGGACCTTACCACCGAAGAGCTGTTTGCCGGCAAGCGCGTGGTTGTCTTCTCGCTGCCCGGCGCCTTCACGCCCACCTGTTCGAACGAGCAATGCCCGGCCTATGAGCGTTATTTCGACGATTTCGCGGCTGCCGGCGTCGACGAGGTGGTCTGCATCGCCGTCAACGATGCGTTCGTCATGCACCAGTGGAAGCAGAAGCTGGGCGTGCAACGCATCCGGTTCGTGCCCGATGGCTCCGGCCATTTCACGCGGGCGATGGGGATGATGGTCAACAAGGACCATCTGGGCTTCGGGGAGCGAAGCTGGCGCTATTCCATGGTGGTCGATGACGGCGTGATCCGCGCCTTCTTCGAGGAGCCCGGTCGAAACGACGAAGGCACCGACGAGGACCCCTACGAGGTCTCGGACCCGGAGACGGTCCTGCGCTGGCTCACAACTCACCCCCGCGGCTGAAGCCGGTCAAACTCGCCCGCCTGACCGCAAGCCGCGGTCACCTCTCGCCCGGCGCCGGCGTATCACCCCCGGATGGTACGCCGCCGGCGACCTGCGGCCAGCCATCGCGCCACACCAGCCGGTCGAGCAGCATCACGCGCCGCGAGTTCGGCGCATCGCTTTCCGCGGCCCGGTCGTGCCGGCGGTCCACCGCATGGTAGAGCAGCCAGTGCTCGCCGGCCTTGTCCGTGATGACGGCGTTATGGCCAGGTGCCAGCCAGCGTCCCCCCTGCTCGATCACCACACTGTTCCCCGATCCGGTAGCATCTGCACGCGATTCAAACGGGCCGGTGGCGCTGCGCGATCGCGCGACCATCACGGCATAATGCGCGTCTGGACCGCAGCAATTGTCGCCCGAGAAGAACAGATAATACCAGCCATCGCGCAACACGACCCAGGCGCCCTCGACCAACCGCTGGTAGTTCGACGGGTCCTCGTTGCGGATAGGCGCCACCAGATCGATCGGGCTGCTGCCGGAGGCGAAGCCCAGCCCGTCGAGGCCAAGCTCCTGCACCTTGATGGGACCGAAGCCTGATCCCCAGTAGAGCAGCCGCTTCCCCGTTGCCGGGTCCAAAAAGGCAAAAGGGTCGATGTTGATGAAGCTTTCGCCGCACACCAGTGGCTTGCCACTGTCGACAAAAGGGCCTTCCGGCCGGTTCGACGTCGCGACGGCAAGGCATAGCCCCCGATCCTTGTCCTCCAGCGCTGCATCGGGCTTGGCCGAAAAATACAGGAAGTAGCGGCCCTCATGCACCGAGATATCGGGCGCCCAGAAGTCCTGCGTTCGACGTGCCCAGACCGGCTTTTCAGGCAGCGCATCTCCCAACCGCTGCCAGCTGACGAGATCGGAGGAGCGAGCCAGCTGGATACTATACTGTCGACCGTCGACACGGCCCTGCGTGGCAACGGCATAGAAGAAGCCGTCGGCCGCGCGCACCACCGCTGGATCGGCGAATTCGGCATCGAGCACCGGGTTGGAATAGCGCGCGATGGGCGCCTCTACGGAAGCACAGCCCGTGACGGCGATTGCGAGGGCGAGTGCGACGCGGCGCATGTCAGCGTGTGGCCGCGACGCTGAACCGAAAGACCATGCGGTTGTGATAGGTTTCTCCTGGATCGAGCCGGAGCGAGCCGAACGCCGGCCGGTTGAGCGTGTCGGGGAATTGCTGCGGCTCCAGCACGATCGCATCCCCCATGCGATACAAACAGCCGGCCTTGCCCATGCTCGTCGCATCGAGAAAATTGCCCGAATAGAATTGCAGGCCTGGCTGGTTGGACAATAGCTCCAGCACGCGCCCGCTGCCCGGATGCTCGACCCGCGCGACCCGCTGCACTTCGAGCGCCGGCCGGGGCGCAACGACCCAGTTGTGATCATAGCCCCGCCCGATGCGGATCTGCTCGTCGCGTGCATCGCGCACACGCTCGCAGATACGAACAGGCGTCCGAAAATCGAACGCCGTCCCCGCAACCGGCCGTATCTCGCCGGTCGGAATCGCACCGGCATCCGTCGGCAGGAAATGCTCGGCCTGGATGGTCAGCAGCTGATCCATGGCACCGCCCGCCGCACCTTCGCCGGCGAGGTTCCAGTAGCTGTGGTTGGTGATGTTGACGAGTGTCGGCGCATCCGTCTCGGCGCGATAATCGACGCAGAGCGCATTGGCCTCGGTCAGCGTGTAGGTCGCAGTCACTTGCAAGGCGCCCGGAAACCCCTGGTCACCGTCGGGACTGGTCAGGCCGAACGTCACGCCAACCGGGTCGCGGGTGATCTCCAGGACCTCCCAATTGGCCTTGTCGAATCCGGATGGGCCGCCGTGCAGCGCATTGGGGCCATCATTGACCGGCACCTGGTACAACACGCCATCGAGCGTGAAACGACCGCTGGCGATGCGATTTGCGACGCGGCCGACCGTGGCGCCAAGGAACTGCGGCTGGTCGAGATACGGTCGGAGGTCGGCATGCCCAAGCGCCACATCGGCCATCACGCCATCGCGACCAGGGACAAGGACCGACTGCACCGCCGCACCGAGGCTGATCATCGTCGCCTGCATGCCAGCGCCGTTCACAAGCGTGATCGCTTCGACCATGCGGCCATCGGGCAGCCGACCGAACGGCGCGCGGATCACGTCCGCGCCAGACAGGTCACCTTCTCGTCTGCCTGTCACGCCAACACCCTTTCATGCCATGGCCAATTATATGATAATATCGTAATGCCACAACCCGAAAGCGGCGCCTGCGTCGTCCGTCTGCGCCAGCACAGGGAGCGAAAGTGCGAATACCTGCAATCAGAATGCTTTCCACACTGATGCTGGCGATATCGGCGACCGGATGCGCGGCCCCCGATCTCGATTCACCCTCCCCGGCGTTCGTGCCGGTCTATGCGGCAAACTTTCCCGATCCCTTCATCCTGCCTCATAACGGCCGCTTCCTGGCCTATGCGACCAATGCCGAGCGGCTGCAGGCGAACGTGCAGATGGCCGTGTCCGACGACCTGGTGAGTTGGGCGCCGCTTCGCCGGGACGGCAAGCTCCACGATGCGATGCCGGAGCTGCCGCGCTGGGCGCAGCAGGGCTGGACCTGGGCGCCCGAGGTCATGCAACTGGGTGGCCGTTACCTGATGTATTTCACCGCGCGCGAACGGACGAGCCAGCGGCAATGCACCGGCGTCGCCCACAGCAACAACCCGCGTGGTCCGTTCGTGTCCGAAGCGGACGAACCGCTGCTCTGCCAGCGCGAGCTCGGCGGCACCATCGACGCCAACCCTTTCCAGGATGCCGACGGACAATTGTATCTCTACTTCAAGCCCGATGCCAACGCGGTGGGCAAGCCGACCGAGATCATGGTTCAGCGACTCACTCCCGATGGCTTGCAGCTGGTCGGCGAGCAGGAGCTGCTGCTGCGCAACGACAAGCCGTGGGAAGCGCATGTGATCGAGGCGCCCACCATGGTCCGGCAAGGCGACAGCTATATCCTCTTCTACTCGGCCAACCATTTCGGCTGGGAGAAGCACCAGCGACTATCCCCCTATGCCATCGGCCATGCCCGCTGCGATACCCCGATGGGCCCGTGCACCGAGGCTCCGGGCAACCCGCTGCTGCAAAGCGTCAACAACCGGCAGGCAGGGTGCCTGAGCGGCCCTGGCCACCAGGCCATCTTCGAGGCGGGCGGGCGCCAGTACATGGTCTTCCACGCACATGCCGCGCGGCCCGGCTGCCGCAACGCCCATTCCGGCCGGCAGATGTATGTGGCGCCGCTGCTCTGGCAGGATGGCGAACCCGTCCTCGGCCAGAGCCTGCGGCCCCGGAACCAAAAATTATAGTCGCTCTAGCCGCCGAAGCGGAAGCGCAGTCCCACCGAGATCGTGCTCTCGTCATACCGCAGATATTTGATGAAATCCGCCGGCGGCGCCCCGTTGCGGGCCGAAGTGAAATCCTGCCTGAACGCTTCCTGGGTGATGTTGGTCCAGTCCCCGAACAAAGCAAACCGCTCGTTCAGGTCATAGCTCATCGAAAGGTCGAGCCGGCCTGCCGGACGTGCAGTCTCGGTATAGATATCATCCCCGCGAAACTGCTGTGTCGCACGGAAGCGCGAGCGATTATTGTATGTGAGTCGCGTGGAAAAGCCGTAGCGTTCATAAATGCCGACTAGATTGTAGTTCCACCGCGACACACCGTTGAACTGGTCGGTGATCGGCTGGAAGGTCAGGCCACCCTGCCCGTCAGGCTGCTCGGTCTTGGCATCCAGATACGTCACATTGACCTGAAGCCCGAAGCCCCGCGCCCAGTCCGGCAGGGTCTCGAAATCGGCAAACGCCTGCCCCTGCAGCTCGACGCCATAGATGCGCCCTTCGCCGGTGTTCACCGGGCCGGAGATCTGCACCGTCCCCAGTGTCGGATCCTCGACGCGGAAACTATCCTGCTGGATGAACCCGTCGATCCGCCGATGAAAGCCGGTCAGCGACACAAAGCCGGTCGGGGAGAAATAGATCTCGGCCGCCGCGTCGAAATTCCAAGAGGTGAACGGCGTCAGGAACGGGTTGCCGCCAAAGGCCTGGAAAGGCGCGCTCGGCGTGCCGATGCCCCCCGGCGGCGGCGCACCGATCACCAGCGCCGGATTGAGATCGGCATAAGTCGGCAGCGTACGCGTCTTCGAGACCGCTCCGCGCAGCTGCACCACCTCGCTGAGCCGGGCCCGGAAGCTGGCATTGGGCAACACCGACGTGTTGCTGCTGCCATCATCGATGTCAGCAATTCCCGTCGGTTGCGGGCCGGCAACCCTGGTCCTGACGCGAGTCACGCGCACGCCGGCTATGGCTTCGAGATCCTCGTTCCCAAGCGTGATTTGCCCATAGCCCGCCAGGTTCTTTTCGGTCGCCGTGTAAAGAAGCGCTGCGTTGACCGGTTCATCGCTGAACCCGACCAGCCGTCGCAGTGGAACAAGGTTCTCGCGAATGCTCTCATATGTCGGTGCGGCCCATACCGTCGTGCCGCCCAGATTCACCCCATCGAACACCCGGAACTCGAGCGGAAGCGCTGCGGCGTTCACCGGCGCTGACGCTTGCCCGAAGCGGTTGCTGTACCGGCGGTCAGCCTTGCGGTCGGTATAGCGCGCGCCCACCGCAATGTTCTTGATGAACGGACTGTCGAAATTATACTGGAGGTCGCCACGAAACTGCCAGTCGCCGCCGGTCGACCGCTGGTTTTCCTCGAACAAGCCGTCAAAGGACTGCGCGGCGGGGTCGAGAAAATCGATGCGGTCGATGTCGAACCGCGGCGTCGCGGTGTCGAACCGGATCGTCGGCGCGCCGATCCATCGGCGGTCGACCGACTCGGTCGATCCGCGAAACGTCGACCGGGTTCGCGCCACATCGATGTTGATGTCGAGCTGCTCCAGCTTGATGCGGGCGCCGCCGGCGAACTGGAAGGTGTCGGTTTCGTTCAGCGTGCCGCCCTGGAACGAAAACAGCGAGCCGGGCGGCGCATTGACCGTCCCGCTGTTCACGATGTTCGTGCCCTCCCGAAACGTCAGGCTCGAAGCCTGCGCCCCGTTGAACAATTCTGCAGCGAGCAGCCGGTCATCCACCTTGTTTCGAAAACCCTGCCAAAGGCCATCGAGATAGAATTCCACGTCCGGGTTCGGCTTGTACTGGATGGCGCCGTTGATCGATGGTCGCACCCGATTGCCCGAGCGGTAGAACATTCGCTGGATGTCGGGAAAGCGCGCCGCGGTCCCGGCGCCGCCATCCGCGATGATCTGGCCATTCTCGTTGCGGAAGGTCTGCAGGAAATCGGTGTTGGAAATCTCGGCATCGAGATACTGCATCTCGGTGCGCGAGGCGTTCACCAGGATGCCGAACTCGCCGTCACCCACGTCCCAGCGCTTCGTCGCCAACACGTTGAAGTTCGGCGAAAGCCTGTCGCCCTGCCGGGTATAGAGCCCCCAGACCGACCCGGCGATCTGCCCATCGCGAAAATCGAACGGCATCCGCGACCGCACATTGACCAGTCCGGCGAGCCCGGGCTCGACCAGATCAGCGCTCGACGTCTTGAACACTTCGAGCGCCGCCACGTTCGCGGATGGAAAATCCTGCAGCGCCACGGAGCGCGTCTCGGCCGTGAAGATTTCCCGGCGGTTGTAGGTGGTGGTGAAGTTCGGCAGGCCGCGCACCACCACATTCTGTGCCTCGCCTCCTTGCCGATACACCTGCACACCCGGAATGCGCGCCGCAGTCTGGGCAGTATTGAGGTCCGAAAGCTTGCCGATATCCTCGGCGACAATCGCGTCAATCACCTGCGGGGCATTGCGCCGGATATTGCGGATGGACTCGAACGAACTGCGCAAGCCGGTGACGAGGATCGTCTCGTCGTCTGCAGCGTCTGCCGCCACAGCGCCCTGCGGCGCGGCAGTGCCCTGCTGGCCGGCAGTGGTCGGCCCCACCTCCTGTGCATGCACGATCGCAGGGCACATTGCCAATGCGGCCAAGGACACAGACGACCGCATTATCATTTCGAACTGCATGATCACCTCCCCAGGTGCGAACGCCGTTAGCCGGCTTTGTTCAACACGCGTTCATACCCGAAGGCTCCCGAGAGGAAAAGGTATTTATCATATTAATGTGTTTCGTGCATCACGAGCGTTCACCACTCGGCAAAACTGCCATCTGCATGGCGCCAGATCGGGTTTCTCCAGCGGTGACGGTCCTTGTCGGCCAGCCGCACCTTGTCCTCGTCGATCTCGATCCCCAGCCCCGGGCCTTCGGGAATGGCAAGGTGCCCATCGACCGGCGTCAACGGACCTGCATCCTTCACGAAGCTGTAGAGATCATGCCCCTCGTTGTAGTGGATGCCGAGCGACATCTCCTGCAGCACCACATTCGGCGTGCAGCCCGCCAGTTGCAGGCAGGCCGCGAGCGCCAGCGGTCCCAGCGGACAATGCGGCGCGACAGCGACATCATGGCTCTCCGCCATCGCGGCGATCCGCCGGCACTCGCTGATCCCGCCGGCATGGCTGAGGTCGGGCTGGATGATGTCGACAGCACCGCTCGCAAGGATCGCCTTGAAGTCCCAGCGTGAATAAAGCCGCTCACCCATCGCGATCGGGGTCGTGACATGGCTCGCCAGTTGCACCAGCCCTTCCGCATTCTCCGACAGCAGCGGCTCCTCGATGAACATCAGGCCGAGAGGCTCGAGCGCCTTGGCGATCTGCTTGGCCGTCGCCCGGTGCAGCCGCCCATGAAAATCGAGCCCGACATCGACGCCTTCCGCCTGCGCCGCACGCACCCGCGCAATCACCTCATCGACTCTGGGCGGCGACAGATAGTCCATCTCGCCTGTGGCGTTCATCTTCACCGCCGAAAAGCCCTGCGCCTTGCGCGCCGCTGCGGCCTCGGCCACATCATCGGGCCGGTCGCCGCCGATCCAGGCGTAGGCGCGAACCCGCTCGCGCACCTTGCCGCCGAACATCTCATGCACCGCCAGGCCATGAAGCCGGCCCTTCAGATCCCAGAGCGCCTGGTCCAGCCCCGAGAGTGCCGACATCAGCACAGGCCCGCCACGATAGAAGCCGCCGCGATAGGCGATCTGCCATATGTCCTCGATCCGCCGCGGGTCGGCACCGATGAAGCGATCGCGCAGTGCTGCAAACGCGCCGTCCACCGCTTCCGCATGGCCCTCCAGGCTGGCTTCCCCCCAGCCGATTGCACCATCGCCGGTCTCGACCCGGACGAACAGCCACCTTGGCGGCACAAAGAAAGTCTCGATACGGGCAATCTTCATCTTGGGCACTTTATCGCTGGCGCAGGCCCCAACGACAATTATATGATAAATCTGCGGCAGCAAGCGCTATTGCGACAAACCGCTCGCCAGATCAAACGGCAGCCCGAACGGAGGATCTCGAAAATGCATTGGCGCGACGGCTATATCGCAGTGGATTGGGGCACGACCAACCGCCGCGCCTGGCATGTCGCGCCCGATGGGCAAATCGTCGCTCAGTTCGATGACGATATCGGCATCATGGCCGTTCCACCCGGGCGCTTCGAGCAAGCCGCAGCAGAGGTACGCACTCGCCTCGGCGATCTCCCCATGTTGCTCGGCGGCATGGTCGGCTCGAACCGTGGCTGGCGCGAAGCACCCTATGCCTCCGCTCCCGCCGGGATGGAGACCGTCGCCAAAAACATCCTGTGGATCGAATCTGGTCGGACCGGGATCGTCCCCGGAATCAGCCAGCAGGGTATCAGCCAGCAGGGCGCCGCAGGCGCCGATGTCATGCGCGGCGAGGAGGTGCAGGTCTTCGGCGCCATTGCCGCCGGCCTGATGGCGCCCGATGGCCTCGTCTGCCACCCCGGCACCCACGCCAAATGGATCCGGATCGCGCAGCGGCAGATCACCATGTTCCGCACCATGATGACCGGCGAGCTCTTCGCCCTCCTCAGCCGCCACAGCATTCTCGCCGCCCAGCTCGAGGCGGACGTCACTGCCGGCGAAGCCTTTCATGCCGGCGTCGACGAGGCTCTTGCCGGAGGCGATGTCCTCTCCGGCCTGTTCCGCATCCGCGCCCGTCACCTGCTCGGCGAGGAAAAGCGCAGCGGCGAGGGCGCGTCCTACGCCAGCGGCCTGCTCATCGGCTGCGATGTCCGCGTCGGCCTGACCCTGGGCGATGCGCGACACGTGACACTCATCGGCCGGCCCGATCTTTGCGCGCTTTATGCCGCTGCCATCGCCCGCGCCGGTCGCGAAACATCGATGGTCGATGGAGCGCAAGCCTTTCTCGCCGGCATGCACCAGCTGGTGGAAACGCTGTGATCAACGCGGTGCACGGGAACTGCGCATGACAATCCGAATCGCTCTCATCGGCTTCGGAAAGATCGCGCGCGATCAGCATGTGCCTTCCATTGCAGCCGATCCGCATTTCGAGCTGGTGGCGGTCACCAGCCGCAGTGGCGAGACCGCCGATGGCGTCCCCTGCTTTGCAGATCTCGGCGCGCTGCTCGCCGCCATGCCCGGCCAGATCGATGCAGTCGCCATCTGCACCCCCCCCGATGTCCGCCACGCCATTGCCGCCGATGCGCTCGATGCGGGCCTTGCCGTGCTTCTGGAAAAGCCCCCGACCGCAACCTTGGGCGAGATCGAGGATCTCGTGCAACGCGCCGCCGCATGCGGCCAGCCGCTCCATGCCAGCTGGCATTCGCAGCACGCCCCCACCGTCAGGGCCGCCGCGGCGCTGCTCCGCGGCACGGTCGTTCGTCGCCTCCGCATCACCTGGCGCGAGGACGTGCGCAAATGGCATTCCGGCCAGGAATGGATCTGGGAGCCGGGGGGCTTCGGCGTCTTCGATCCCGGCATCAACGCGCTTTCGATCGCCACCGCGATCCTGCCCGAACGACTGATCGTGCGCGCCGCCGATCTGCAGCTGCCCGGCAACCGGCAGACGCCGATCGCAGCCGATCTCACCTTCGCCGGCGAAGATTTTTCGGCCGCGTTCGATTGGCGCCATCAGGGCGATGAGGAACGAACGATCGAGATCGAGACGACTACAAATCGGCACATCAAGCTCGGGGACAGCGGCGCCAGCCTGTTCGTCGACGGCATTGCGCACCCCGTCGAGCCGCGAGCCGAATACCCGTCGATCTATGCCCGCTTCGCCGAGCTGGTCGCCGCCGGTCAGAGCGACGTCGATGTCGAACCGCTGCGCATCGTTGCCGACGCGCTTCTCCTCGCCCGCCGCACCATGGTCGAGCCCTTCGTATGGACCGCAGGGGAGTGATCGCGCATGATGCCGGATAACAGGGCATGAATCACGATATCCGGGGGGATGGCATTTTGGACGGCACTGGCGCGCGATCTGAGCCGGCGGGGGCCGGCCGCAATCTCACCTATGGAATGCTCGACACACTCGGCAAGGCCATTGTCACCGGCCGCTACGACGACGCGCCCTTTCCGACCGAATCGGATCTGGCAAAGGAATATGCCGTCAGCCGCTCGGTCACGCGCGAGGCCGTCAAGATGCTCACCGCCAAGGGTCTGCTCACGGCACGTCCGCGCAAGGGCACCAGCGTGCAGCCCGCGGTCAACTGGAACCTGTTCGATCCCGACGTCCTGCGCTGGCTGCTCGAGCGCAAGTTCTCGCTCGATCTGCTGCGCCAGTTCACCGAGCTCAGGATCGCCATCGAGCCGGCAGCGGCAGCGCTCGCTGCCCGTGCGGCCAACCAGGAGCGCATTGCCGCCATCCACGCCGGGTTCGATCGCATGGCCGCCGCCGAAGCCGGGGACGATGATCCGCTCGAATCCGACATCGCCTTTCACATCGCGGTCCTCCGTGCCTCGGCAAACCCGTTCTATGCGCAGTTCCAGGATGTGGTGACCACGGCGCTGCGCACCTCGATCCGCTTCACCAACCGCTTCAAGGGTCGAACCGCCAGCCTTTCCCAGCACTATGCCGTGCTGGGAGCGATCGAAGATGGCGATTCCCAAACCGCGAAGACAGCAATGGTGGAGCTTATCGCCGATGTGATGGTTCTCATCGATGACGCCGAACGAAAGGCCTGAGATGGAATGCATCGCCGATGTCGGCGCCACGCTGGGCGAAGGCCCGGTGTGGGACAGCCGCGAAGCGGCACTCTACTGGGTCGATATTCCCGCAAAGCGCCTGTTTCGCTGGTCGCACGCCGATGGCCACCGCGCCATTGCACTCCCCAGAGACGTCTGCTCGCTGCTGCCGCGCGCCCGCGGCGGCTTCATCGGCGGCGGCCATGACGGCTTTCTGGCGATCAGCGCCGATTTCGCGGTCGAACTGATCGGAAATCCCGAGCCCGATCTGCCGGGCAACCGCTTCAACGATGGCAAGCTCGACCGCCAGGGCCGGCTCTGGGCCGGCACCATGGACAATGCCGAGGGCAAGGACAGCGGTTCGCTCTACCGCCTCGACCCCGACCTTAGCTGGCAGCGCATCGACAGCGGCTACCGCGTGACCAACGGCCCGGCCTTCAGCCGCGACGGCCGAACCCTCTATCACACCGATTCCGCCCGCCAGACTGTCCATGCCTTCGATCTGGCGGCCGATGGCTCGGCCACCGGCCGGCGCGTGCATCTGCAGTTCGGCGCTGGCGACGGCTACCCCGATGGCATGACGGTGGACGCCGAGGACTGTCTCTGGATCGCCTTCTGGGACGGCTGGCGCGTCGCGCGCTTTGCCCCGACCGGCGAGTGCATTGCCCAACTTCCAGTGCCCGTTCAGCGGCCGACCAGCTGCACCTTCGGAGGCCGCGATCTCGATTGCCTTTTCATCACATCGGCCAGCCGCGACCTCTCGGCACAGGAGCGCGCCGACCAGCCCTGTGCCGGCGGGCTGTTCATGGCCAGACCGGGTGTCAGCGGCATCGCAGACGTGCCCTTCCAAGGCTGATTGCCAGTCAAAGGAGAAAGATCATCGCCAATTTCCTGTTCGCGACCGGGATCGAAAACAGCATCCCGACGATCAATGGCGGGCGCACCCGTGTCGACCAGATGGAGTCCTGTGGCCATTATCGCCATTGGCGCACCGACTTCGACTGTGTCGAGGATATCGGAATCAACTATCTGCGCTACGGCCCGCCACTCCACACCACCTATCTCGGTCCCGGCCGTCACGACTGGGCCTTCGCCGACGAGACACTGACCGATCTCAGGCGCCGCAACATCGTGCCCATCATCGACCTGTGCCATTTCGGCGTCCCCGACTGGATCGGCAACTTCCAGAACCCCGACTTTCCCCAGCTGTTCGCGCTTTATGCCGGCGAATTCGCGGAACGCTTTCCCTGGGTCCAGCTCTACACACCGATCAACGAGATGTTCGTCTGCGCGGTCTTCTCCGGCATGTACGGCTGGTGGAACGAACAGCTGCAAAGCGATACCGGCTTCGTCACGGCGCTCAAGCATATCGTCAAGGCCAATGTCATGGCGATGACCGAGATCCTCAAGCGGCGTCCCGACGCCATCTTCATCCAGAGCGAATCTTCCGAATATTTCCATGCCGACAGCCCGGCCGCCATCCATCACGCCGAGCTGCGCAACCGCTGGCGCTTTCTGTCGCTCGATCTCAACTACGGCAACCGCGTCAACAGCGACATGTACGAGTATCTGCTCGACAACGGCATGACCCGCGACGAATACAAGTGGTTTCTGTCGCACCGGTTGAAACAGCACTGCATTCTCGGCAACGACTATTATGCCACCAACGAGCATCGCGTCTTCGCCGATGGCCACACCGAATCCGCCGGCGAGGTGTTCGGCTATGGCGAGATCACCCGCCAGTATCACGAGCGCTACGGCCTGCCGATCATGCACACCGAAACCAACATGCGCGAAGGCCCGACCGGCCTCGAGGCGGTGCAATGGCTCTGGAAGCAATGGGCAAACGTGCTGCGCATCCGCAACGTCGGCATTCCCACCATGGGCTTCACCTGGTATTCGCTCACCGACCAGACCGACTGGGACACGGCGCTGCGCGAGGTCAACAATCGCGTCCACCCTGTCGGCCTGTTCGATCTCGATCGCAAATGCCGCCCGGTCGGCCACGCCTACAAGAAGCTGATTGCAGACTGGCGCGATCTGCTGCCCGCCTCCAGCCACTGTCTTGCGCTGCCGATCAAATCGATGGGGCTCGTCAGCGCACCCTGACCTCGCCCATCACATCCGCTTCAGGCCGCGACCTTCAGCGCAACCTCGGCGTATCGACGCTCCAGCCCTGCTTCCACAGCCGTCAATGGCCGATCGAATACCACGGCAATATGCCGACCGAAATCATCATCACCGCGCAGACGCACCTTGGCATCCAGCCCGTGCGCCGCGCCGTCGCGGATGGCCGTCAACCGCTCGATCAGCGCGTCGAGCGACGCTGTTTCGGGTATCACGACATAGTCCCTGATCGTCCTGCTCATCGGCAACCCCCCGCAATCGCGTCGTGCGCAACCTTCATGGAAACACGATGATGTTGACGGCACAAGTCAGGGAAGTTCAGCATAAAGCCGGTTCACCCTGCGCTCGGCGTCCGCCAATGCCCGGTCGATCGGCTTTATCCCGGTCACCGCCGCCTCGAGCTCTTCGCCGATCAGGCCCTGGATCGCGCTCTGGCGCCGCACATGCTCGGGAAGCTGGGTGCCGGTGCTTGCGATGGCAACAATGTCGCCCCGGTGCGGAAGCGCGCGGAAGCTGTCCGTCTCCAGCACCGGCTGAAACGCCGGCAGCTGCCCCGTCCGCGACCAATCGGCATTGTACCGCGCGAGAAACCCCAGAAACCGCGCGATCGCGGCCCGTTCGCTGCGGCTGCGCGCCGCCCGCGGCATCACCCAGGCATGGCCATCGACAAAGGCGGCATCCTGCCCCCACAACCTCGGAAACGGCGCGATCGCATAGCTCCGGTAGAGTGCGGATCCCGGCCGCGCCGCCTCCGCATCATAGGGCCCGATCATCCAGGTGCCGACCGGAAAGATGCCGCCGCCGCCCTGCACGAAGCGCGCCGTCGCGGCGGGGAAATCCTGGTTGCGCGTCGTCAGCCCCTCGGCATGCAGCTGGCGGAACAACGCTACCACCTGCCGCGCCGCCGGCGTGTCGAGCCGCACATGCCGCGCATCGGGGAAGATCGTATCACCCTGTGCCAGCAAATAGGTGTAGAGCAGCGCCACATGAAAATCGGGCGCATTGACATGCGCTTGCACAAGATAGGGCTTGCCCGTCGCTGCCTTGAACTGCCGGGCCTGGGCAAGAAGCTCGTCGGGCGATCGCGGCAGCACCGGCTTGCCATCCCGCATCAAGCCGGCCTGTGCCATCAGCCGGGTGTTGATGTGGAACAGCCGCCCGATCGTGTCCCAGGGCATGGCATAAACCCGCCCGTATTTCACCACCCCGGCCCGCGCGGCAGGGGTGAAGGTCGCAGCGTCCACGCCCGCCTCCACAAGAACGCCGTCCATCGGCTCGAGCAGGCCCCGGTCCTGATAGTCCGAAATCACCGACTGGTGCATCGTTACCAGGTCTGGCGGGTCACCGGCGGCAATCTGGGCGGCCAGTTGCGGATAACCCGGCCAGGCCACGACATTCACCTTCAACCGAATGTCCGGATTCTCGGCCTCGAACCGGTTGAACAGCGTCGTCAGGATGCCGCACTCGGTGTCGGCCGCAGCGACATCGGTGCTGCCGCCATGAATGACGCCGCATTCCCCGAAGAAGCGCTGCACCACGATCTCGGGGCGCTGGTCCGGCGCCGCACACCCCGCCAGCAGCAGCAACAACAGCCCGCACCACCTCATCGCACCGCGGTCCCGGCCATGGCGCGCACGATCTGCTTCTGGAAGACGATGTACACGATCAGGATCGGCACCGATGCAAACACCGCCTGCGCCATCAGAAAGCCGAGACCACTCGTCTGGGCATAGTTCATCTGCGCCGATGCGAGGCCCACGGTCAGCGTGTAATAGTCGCTCGTCGTCGCCGAGATCAGCGGCCACCAGTAATCGTTCCACGAAGCCAGGAACGTGAAGACGCCGAGCGTCGCCTGCGCCGGGATCGTGAGCGGCAACAACACGCTCCAGAACAGCCGGAGGCGCGAGGCCCCGTCCAGCAGCGCCGCTTCATCGAGGTCGCGCGGGATGGCGCGGAAATATTGCGTCATGAAGAACACGCCGAACGAGCCTGTCAGCCCCGGCAGGATCAGCCCCGGATAACTGTTGTGCAGCCCCAGCGTTGCAAACAGCTGGTGCCGCGGCAGGATCACCGCCTGCTCCGGAATCGCGAGCCCCAGCAGCACGAAAAGGAACAGCGACCGGCGGAACGGAAATTCGAGCCGCGCAAAGGCAAATCCCGCCAGCGAAGACAGCACCAGCACCCCCGCCGTCGTGCCAAGCGACACGATCAGGCTGTTCAGCAGCCAGCGCGACGTCAGCCGGTCCGCAAGGATCGCCCGGTAATTGTCGAGCGTATAGGGTGGCGAAAGCGCAGCGCCACTGTCGCCCAGCAAAGCGGCATTGCTCTTCACCGAAAGCAGCAGCGTCCACACCATCGGCGTCAGCATCACCGCCGCCCCCACCAGCAGCAACGCCAGCACCGGCCCCGAAAGCCCGGCTCGCGGTGATGTCGCGCTCACCCCGCATCCTCGCGGCGCGTCACCAGCCAATATTGCAGCAGCGTCACCACCAGGATCATCGCGAACAGAATCTCGGCAAGTGCGGTCGCATAGCCCAGCTCCCACCGCCCGAACGCCACCTCGAAGATGGCGAGCACGATCGTCCGCGACCCGCCCCCCGGCCCGCCGCCGGTGAGCAGCTGCGCCTGCCCGAACAATTGCAGCTGTCCCACCGTCTGCAGCATCACCACCAGCAGCAGCGTGCGCCGGATCGCCGGCAGCGTGATGTGCCGAAAGGTCGTCCACCGCCCGGCGCGGTCGAGCGCCGCCGCCTCATACACATCCGCCGGCACCTGCTGCAGCCCCGCCAGAAACAGCATGATCGGAAAGCCCAAGGACCACCAGATCGTGGTGATGGCGATCGCCGGGATCACCAGCGCCTGGTCGCTCAGGAACGGCAGCGGCTCCCGCCCCAGCGCATCCGCCGCCACCGCCAGCAGCCCGGCATCGGGCGTCAGGATGAAGCGCCAGATCAGCGTGACGATGGTGACCGACAGCACCGAGGACGAAAAGAAGATGCCCCTGAACACCGCCGCACCGCGCGTGGCGCGGTTGAGCGCCAGCGCCAGCAGCAGCGCCAGCGCCGTCAGCGGCGGCACGATCAGCAGCGCCAGCAGCAGCGTGTTGCCGATCGCCTGATGCACCACCGGGTCGGCCAAGGCGGTGGCATAATTGCCGAGCCCGATCCATTCGCGCGCGCCGAACAGGTCGGCGCGGTGAAAGCTGATGCCGATGCCCATCAGCAGCGGCCAGATCAGCACCACGCCATAGAGCAGCAGGAACGGCGCCACAAAGGCCAGGCCCTCGAGCCGCCGGGGTGCGCCGCCGGACTTCATGTGGCCGCATCCGCATGCCGCCCCGTGCCGTCCGCCTCGAAAAGATGCGCCGCATCGCCATCGATCCGCAGCCCCACCCGGTCACCGACGCGCACGGCGCTGCTGCCGATATCCTGCGCGATCATTTCGAGCCCATCGGCAAGGCAGGCATAAACAAACGTCCGGTCGCCCAGCCGCTCCACCAGGATGACCTCGGCCTGCAAGGTCGCCGCCTCGGCAGGCGCCAGCGAAACATGCTCGGGCCGCAGGCCGAGCGACACCGGCGCGCCATCCACCAGCCCGTTCCGCGGCACCCGGGTCATCACCTCGGCACCACCTGCCAGCCTAACGCGTGCGAACCTGTCATTCCCCGGCATCACGGTCGCCGGAGCCAGCGTCATCGCCGGGGACCCCACGAACCGCGCCACAAAGGCATTGGCCGGGCGGGCATAGATGTCCATCGGCGTGCCCACCTGCTGGATCCGGCGCTCGTTCAGCACCACCATCCGGTCGGCCAGCGTCATCGCCTCGGCCTGGTCGTGCGTCACCATGATCAGCGCCGCATCGACCCGCTGGCGCAGCTGCGCAAGCTCCACCCGCGTCCGCGTGCGCAGCGCCGCATCGAGGTTGGACAGCGGCTCGTCGAGCAGGAACAGCTTGGGCTGCTTCACGATCGCCCGGCCGATCGCGACGCGCTGCCGCTGCCCGCCCGACATCTGGCCGGGCTTCTTCTCGAGCTGCGCCTCGATCTCCAGGACATGCGCCGCCTGCGCGATCCGCGCGTCGATCTCGGGTTTCGGCACGCCGGCGTTGCGCAGGCCGAAGGCCATGTTCTCGCGCACGGTCATGTGCGGATAGAGCGCATAATGCTGGAACACCATCGCGACACCGCGGTCCCCCGGCGGCAGCGCATCAATCCGGCGGCCCTCCAGCCACACCTCGCCGCCATCGGCCGTCTCCAGCCCGGCAATGATCCTGAGCAACGTCGATTTGCCGCTTCCCGAAGGCCCCAGAAAAGCGATCAGCTCACGCGCTGCAACCTCGAGCGACACACGATCGAGCACGAGCGTATCGCCATACGACTTGTGGACGTCCTTCAGCGCAAGGCTGGCCACGGGCTCTCCCTTATTATCATACTTATTCGGTTGTCGAGCAGATCGGGGCCTGCGTCAACGCCCCGCCATCATCGTCAGCCGCAAGCAGGCCTTCGATGACATGGTGCTGGATGACTGGCTCGAGCCGCTCGACGACGCGCGCAGCAAGATGCTCGCGCACCTGCGCCGGAGCCGCGTCGAGCCAGCCGCGCGTCACCTGCAGATCATGGTGGTCGGCGTTGCAGGCGTCGGGGGCATCGACACCGATCACCAGCACCGGTCGCGGCTCGTCCGACCGGTTCGCCGTGCCGCGGTGCACGGTCAGCGCCGAACGTGCCGAAATATCGCCACGTTGCGGCATCTTGCGCACCGCCCGTGCCCGGTAGCGCTCCCAGAGCGCCTGCGGCGGAAACATGCCCTGCTCGCAGCCGTCGAACTCGTCCCATTGGGTGCCGGGCGCAATCTCGAACGGCCCATGCTCGGGCCTGGTGTCGACCGTCGTCAGGTTGAACGCGAGGGAATCGAGGCGGCGATCGCGGCTGGTCGCCGCCGGCACCGCGAAATCCCGGTGCCACGGCTGGTCGGCAGCGCCGGGAAACGGAATGTCGAACCCGACCTCGACGATGCGATAGCGCTTCGTCAGCACCGTCTCGCACACCGCCACGAACCAGGGATGGGTGACGATGGCGACAAACCCGCCGATCCGCTCGGGCTGCACCTCGACATACCAGCGCTGCGGCCCACGCGGCAGCGCGCCGCCCGTTACCTGCCGCGCCTCGGCAAAAAGCGTCATCAGGTCATGATGAAGACCATCGGCAAAACGCGGCTCGAAAGCCCCCTTCAACCCGATGATCCCGTCGCCAAAGAGCCCGCCCATGATCTCGGACGGCTCGATCGTCGCGGCAGCACCACCATTCATCTGCACAAAATTCCATTTTGTATGACAATTATGATTTATCCTCTTTTCCAGTCGATGGCGAGACGGCTATTTGAAGGCCATGAGCAAGAGCGAATCATTCCAGGTCGAACCCGTTGCCGATGGCATCGCCACCCGCCTGACGGTTCGTCATGGCGAAAGATCGGTCACATATCGCATCCCCACCGGACAGCATCAGCATTACGCATTGTTCCACAGCGAGCTTTCCCGTGATTTCGGCACCCGCTCGCCCGACATGCACCGGTCGCTGCCTCCGACCGAAGGTGTCGAACCCGAATGGCGCCCGCTCATCCTCGAGAACCTCAGCCCCCTCACCACGGCCGGCTATGGCGATCCCGCCGTGCTCAAGACCGAAGAAGGCTATTACCTCGTCGCGACGTCGAACGATGCGCCCGATGCCTTTCCGATCCTCCACTCCGACGACCTGATGAGCTGGACCCATCGCGGCTTTGTCTTCCCCAGCGGCGAAGCTCCGGCCTGGACAGCGCATGGGCGGTTCGTCGGAGATTTCTGGGCACCGGAAATGGCCAAATGCGGCGATGAATACTGGATCGTCTACACTGCCCGCCAGAAGTCCAACGCGCTCGCGATCGGCCTCGCCCGCGCGCCGCATCCGACCGGGCCCTGGACCGACCTTGGACACCCGCTGGTCAACAGCCATGCCTACAACACCAGCGGCATGCCCGACGATCCGACCCAGCCGATGATGAGCGGCGGCGTCATCGATTCCCACATCTTCATCGACACCAATGGCGAGCGCTACCTGTTCTGGAAGCGCGACACCAACGGCGTCTGGCCCCGCCCTCTGGCAGGCCTGCTCCGCCGCCAGCCCGAGTTGATCGACCAACTTTTCACGAGCGAAGCCGACCGTCGCACCGCCGCTTTCGCCGCCGCCATCCAGCCCTGGGCCAACGGACGCCGGCCGATCGAGCGCTTCTTCCTGATGCAGCCGCTGATCGAGGCGGTGATCGCCAACTGGAGCCATGCCAAGGCGTTTCTCGCCACCATCGAGGGTGCGGAAGACATTCTCGATGCCATGAGCACGCCGATCCACGTCCAGCGCCTCGGCGACGATGGCGAACTGATCGGCGAGGACTCGATCGTTCTCACCAACGACCAGGAGTGGGAAGGCCATCTGATCGAGGGCCCATGGGTCACCTTGCAGAAGGGCCGCTACTGGATGTTCTATGCCGGCAATGATTTCGGCACCCCGGCCTATGGGATCGGCGTCGCCGTCGCCGATCATCCGCTCGGCCCCTATGTCAAGCAGCAAGGGGCGCTCCTCAAGTCGACGCGAAGCTGGTGGGCCCCCGGCCATGCCTCGGTGGCCTGCAATCTCGAAGGCGAGCCGCAGCTCTTCTTCCACGCCTTCTTCCCCGGCACCGGTGGCTACAACGCCTTCCGCGCACTTCTGACCGCACCCCTGCACTTCTCCGCCGACAAGGTAGACGTCGGCTAAGTCCTTCTGCCTGCTTCATTCAACGCCTGGTGCAGGTAGGCGCGCCGTACCGGCAGTGGCAGATTCTACTTGCTGGCGAACAAATGTTCGCCATGCGTCATTTTTTTGCGTTACATTCTTCTCGGGAAAAGGGGAATGATCATGCGCATTCGAGGAACAATCCTGGCCACCACATTGGCGCTGCTGCTTGCCAGTCCGGCGAGTGCCGGCGAGCCGGCCGGCCGCGGCAACCATACCGATCTGGTGGCGCTTTTCGGCGAATATCAGGCCTGGAAAGCCGGCATCGGCACCGAGCACACCCCGCAGGCCGTCGCCGCTCGACTGGAAACGCTCGGCGCCCTTCGCGCGCGGCTGAACCGCATCGGTGTCCAGGGCTGGCCACGCCACCAGAAGGCCGATTGGCTGGTGGTGCGCTCGCGGCTCGATGAAGCCGAGTTCGTCCACAAGATCACGCGTCCCTGGGCACGCGACCCCGGTTTCGTTCTCGAGCCCATCCAGCGTCTCGCCTTCACCACCCTGCCCGGCGACCCGGCCTTTGCCGCAAAGCTGCGCGGCGTGCCGACGACGCTCGCCAATGCGCGCGCAACGCTCGATGATGTCGCCGCCGACCATGCCGACCTGGCGCTGCGCTCGCTCGTCCAGTCCGATGGTGTCGAGGACGGCTACCCCTATCGCGCCGATCCGCCCAGGGGCGTCATCGGCTGGTACAAGGATCTGCAGGGCCGCGCCGCCAAAGAGGCACCCGCCCTCGTGCCGGATATCGAAAAGGCCATTGCGGCGCTGGAAGACTATCGCCGCTGGCTCGCCTCCGAGCGCCCGCGCATGCAAGGCCGCGCCGGCGTCGGCACGGAAGCGCTCGACTGGTACCTCCGCCATGTGCTGCTGATGCCCTACACCTCGCAGGATGCCGCCACGCTCAGCCAGCGCGAACTCGACCGGCTATGGGGCTTCTACGCCCTCGAGCGCCACCGCAACCGCGCTCTTCCCGAGATCAAGCTCGCCGCCTCGGACGCCGAATACATGGCGCG
Source organism: Polymorphobacter multimanifer (assembly GCF_014205635.1). Classification (GTDB taxonomy): domain Bacteria; phylum Pseudomonadota; class Alphaproteobacteria; order Sphingomonadales; family Sphingomonadaceae; genus Sandarakinorhabdus; species Sandarakinorhabdus multimanifer. The sequence goes on along the minus strand of NZ_JACIIV010000012.1, from coordinate 103,616 downwards.
CGTCGAGGCGACCGATGCCCGCGTCCGGCGCTTCCTCGTCGAGGAAGATTTCATCTCCATCCCCGACATGATCCCCGCCGACTGGCGCAAGCTCATCGTGCCGGGCACCTATTCCGAGCCGATCAACGTCCCCTTCATCACCCGCGCGACGCCGCCCAATTACTGGGAGCAGATCCAGTTCCGCGATCCCTCGCCCGATCATCTCCACGCCGTCATCCCCGGCCACCGCTTCGATCTGCTCATCTCCAACGCCAACCCCAATCCCATCCGCGCCGGGGTGGTCGATGGCGCCCGCTGGCAGGGCTGGGCGGTCTATCTGGAGGAAGCAGCCCTCCAGGCCGGCTTCTTCGATGATCAGCCCCGCCAGCGCGAGCTCATCCAGCTCTTCGGCCTGTGGCGCGCCGCCCGTGCACTCGGAGACGTCTGGAACCAGCGCAACGAGAAGACCGCGGCCGAAGTGTCCGCCTACTGGCTCAAGGTCACACCGCTGCTCGATGCCGATGTCGCGCGCAAATACGCCCATATCCGCACCCTCCCCGGCCACGGCCTCGAATATACCATCGGCAATGTGCAGATGTGGAACCTCCTCTCCGAGCGCCGCCAGCAGCTCGGGGACAAGTTCGAGCTCAAGGCCTTCCACGATGATTTCATCCGCCGCGGCCGCATCCCGATGTCGCTCATCCGCTACGAGATGACCGGCAACGACAGCGACCTGCCCTGGCTTTTCGACGATACGCCGATGCCTGCCGTCAAATGAAATTCTGGGGGGAAAGCTGGTCGGAGCGACAGGATTCGAACCTGCGACCCCTAGACCCCCAGTCTAGTGCGCTACCAGGCTGCGCCACGCTCCGACCGAAGGGCGCGCATAGCCGCCCGCACGCCTCAGCGCAACCAGCAATCGCGCGATGAGGCTGAGACATTTGCCAAGCTTGGCAATCATAAGCATGCATATTATCAGCAGGCATGTCTGATAGCCTTGCTGTCCTCATCGGCGATTCGTCGCGTCTGCTCCGGCGCCGCTTCGACGCACGCGCCCGCACCCTCGGGGTCAGCCGCGCGCAATGGCAGGTGCTGTTCGCACTGAGCCGCGTCGAGGGCATCAACCAGGCCGGCCTTGCCGAGGCGCTCGATGTCGAGACGATCACCGTCGGCCGCATGGTCGATCGCCTTGCCGATGCCGATCTCGTCGAGCGCCGTGCCGATCCCGCCGATCGCCGCGCCTGGCGGCTCTTCCTTCGCCCCCGCGCCCACCCCATCCTCGAGGCGCTCCGCACCATCGGCGCCGATGTGATGGCCGAAACGCTCGACGGGCTGTCGGACGCCGAGCAGGAGCAACTCGCCGGCCTGCTGCTCCGCGTGCGGTCCAACCTCACCACCCCCGGCGCGGCCGCCAAGGCCAGCGCATGAACGCCCTTCCCGATCCTGCCACCATCCAGGCCGAAGTGCTTCCGCGCCGCCGCAAGCCCTGGCTGCTGATGGCGGCCCCCGCTCTGCTGCTCGCCGGTGTCGGCGGCTGGCTCTGGCTCGGCCAAACCGGCTCGGTGAGCACCGACAATGCCTATGTCCAGCAGGACCGCGTGAGCATCAGCGCCGATGTCACCGGCCGCGTCGAGCAGGTGCTGGTCCGCGAATCCCAGCCCGTCCAGCGCGGCCAGGTCATCATCCGCCTCGCCGACGAGCCATTCCGCATCGCACTCGCCGAAGCCGAAGCGCGCCTCGCCAGCGCCCGGCTGCAAGTCGCCGAGCTCACCACCGGCACCACCGGCCGCCGCGCCGATGTCGATGCGCGGCGCGATGCCGTGCGCTTCGCCGCGCAAGAGCTCGACCGCCAGCAGAAGCTCGTTGCCGATGGCTTCGCCACCCGCGCCCGCCTCCAGGCCGCCGAATCCGCGCTCACCCAGGCCCAGGCCGCCCTCGCCTCGGCGCTCGCCGACGAAGCCGGCGCCGCGGCACGCGCCAATGTGGCGCTGCGCGGCACCCACCCGCTCATCCTCGCCGCACAGGCGGCTCGCGACCGGGCCGCCTTCGATCTCTCGCGCACCATCATCAAGGCGCCCGCCGACGGCATTGCCACGCAGACCACCAAGGTGCTTCCCGGCCAGGTCATGGCCACCGGCATTCCCACCATGGCGATCATGCTCGGCGCCAATCCGTATGTGGAGGCCAATTTCAAGGAGACCGACCTCGAGCCGATGCGCCCCGGCCAGACCGCCGAGATCGTGCTCGACGCCTATCCCGGCTCTCCCCTCAGGGGCCGAGTCGAGTCAATCGGTGCCGGCACCGGCTCGGAATTTTCCGTGCTGCCGGCACAGAACGCCACCGGCAACTGGGTCAAGGTCGTGCAGCGTGTGCCCGTCCGCATCGCCCTCGTGGGCCCGCCGACTGTCCCCCTCATCGCCGGCTTGTCCGCCACCGTGACCATCGACACGAGTCGCTGAGCTTGACGACCGCAGCGCTGCCCGCCTCAGCCCTGGCCGACAGCGGCCAGCGCCGGCTCATCACGCTCGCCGTGATGCTCGGCACCTTCATGACGATCCTCGATTCGACGATCGCCAATGTCGCCCTTCCCCACATGCAGCCGAGCCTCGGCGCCGCGGCCGACAGCGTCACCTGGGTCCTCACCAGCTACATCGTCGCCACTGCCATCGCCACACCGCTCACCGGCTGGCTGGCGGACCGCATCGGCCGCCGCCGGCTGTACCTGTTCGCCGTCGCCGCCTTCACTCTCGCCTCGATGGCGTGCGGGCTGGCGCAGTCGCTTCCCGAGATGGTGCTCTACCGCATCCTGCAAGGCGCCACCGGCGCCGTCATCGCACCCCTCTCGCAGGCCTTCATCCTCGATGCCTGGCCGCGCGCGCGCCAGGGCCAGGCGCTGGCACTGTTCGGCGTCGGCATCATGGTCGGCCCCATCCTCGGCCCCGTCATCGGCGGCTGGCTTACCGATCGCTACGACTGGCGCTGGGTCTTCTTCATCAACCTGCCCGTCGGCATCCTGACCATCCTGCTCGCCAGCGCCGTGCTGCCCAAGCCGGCCAGCCAGCCGCGCAAGTTCGATCTCCTCGGCTTCACCCTGCTCGCCATCGGCATGGGCGCGCTGCAACTGGGCCTCGATCGCGGCCACCAGCTCGATTGGCTCGCAAGCTGGGAAGTGCGGCTGGAAATGGGACTGGCCGTCGCGGCCCTCTGGGCTTTCGGCGTCCACCTCACGACGGCGGACAACGCCATCCTCAGCCGCCGCCTGCTCACCGATCGCAACGTCATGCTCGGCTTCCTGTTCATCGCGATCGTCGGCGTTCTGCTCGTCGGCACCACCGCCCTCATGCCCACGCTCCTGCAAACGCTCTATGGCTATCCGGTCGTCGAGGCCGGCATCCTGCAAATGCCGCGAGGGCTCGGCATGGCGCTCGCAATGCTCCTCGCCGGCCGGCTGATCGGCAAGGTCGAGCCACGCCTCGTCATCCTCGCCGGCATCGGCTGCACGGCAGCCGGCCTCTGGATGATGACAGGCTTCGCGCCGGTGATGGACAAGACCCCCTTCATCACCACCGCCGCCCTGCAGGGCTTCGGCCTCGGCCTCATCTTCGTGCCCCTCAACACCATCGCCTTCAGCACGTTGCCGACCATGTTGCGCACCGAGGCTTCGGCCTTCTACATGCTGATGCGCAACATCGGTGGCTCGGTCGGCATCAGCCTCGCCATCTCGATGCTGGCGCACCAGCAGCAGACCTCGCATGCCGATATCGCCGGCGGCATCACCGCCTACAACACGCCGATCGCCAATCCCGATCTCGCCGCCGCCGCCGGCGCCTCAGGCGTCGCGGTCATCGCCGGGCTCGATGGCATCATCAACGCCCAGGCGCTGCTCATCGCCTATATCGATGTGTTCATGCTGATGTTCTGGCTTACCATCGCCATGCTGCCGCTGCTGCTGCTCTTGCGCCCGGCGGCTGGCGCTGCCACGCCCGTTCACATGCCCGAATGAAGGAGTTTGCCATGACCGACGACTTGCCCCCCCTTCTCCTGGGTCGCCTCAACCATGTCGGCATCGCCTGCCCCAGCATCGACGACACAATCGCCATGTACGCGCGGCTGTTCGGCGCCACCGTCAGCACCCCGCCCTTCGATCTTCCCGCCCAGGGCGTACGCGTCGCCTTCATCGATGTCGCCAACAGCCAGCTCGAACTCATCGAGCCGCTCGGCCCCGACAGCCCCATCCACGGCTTCCTCAAGAAGAACCCGGCCGGCGGCCAGCACCATGTCTGCTTCGAGGTTGCGGACATCATCGCCGCGCGCGATGCCATGCGCGCCCGCGGCGCCACCGTGCTCGGGTCCGGCGAGCCGCGCATCGGCGCGCACGGCGTGCCGATCATCTTCGTCCACCCGCGCGACACCGGCGGCGTGCTCATCGAGCTGATGGCGACGCCGGATCACTATTGAAACGAAAAGGGCCGCAGGATCATCTCCTGCGGCCCCGGTTTTCGGTCTGTCGAAACGCTTAGCGGCGGTTGAGCAACCAGCCGACCACGAAGCCGAGTGCAATGCCGCCGGCGAGGGTGGCAAGCGGCTGCTCCTGCACCTGGTGGCGCACGTCCTCGGCAGCACGCGCGGCCTTCTCGCGGGCTTCTCGCACGCTCTCGGGGGCGTGGTCAGCCCAATCCTTCACCTGCTCGCTGGCCTTGCCATAGCTCTCGCGTGCCTTGCCATAAACTTCCTGCGCCTTGCCCTTGAGCTCGCGAACCTTGCCGCTCACTTCGGTCTCGGTGTCGCCGATCGCATTGCCGACAAACGCTTCGCCCTTGCCCGCCATCTGGCCGACATTGCCCGAAAGCTGGTCGACATTGCCCTCGATCGAATCCTTGTTGATAGCCATAGTTCGTTCCCTTCAAATATGTTGTGCCAAACCGGTTGGTGTCCACCACAACAGAAATAGGGTGCCTATCGTTGCATTTGAAGGGCACGCCGTGGAAAGAAACCCGACGTGAGCGTATTGCGTTGCAATTTCGTGCCGCCGATCAGTCGTCCGATCGCACGCGTCCACGTCCCGATTTGACTCCCGACCGCACCGCTTTCCCCGCCAGCCGCCGCTCGCCGCTCGCCCTTGTCGGCTTCGTCGGCCGCCGCTTCACCGGCCGCACCTCCGCCGCCGCCACCAGCGCCGCCAGCCGCAACCTCGCATCGGCGCGGTTGCGTTCCTGCGTGCGGAACCGGCTCGCCTCGATCACCAGCACTCCGTCGCGCGTCATCCGGCTCCCGGCCAGCCGCATCAGCCGCACCGCCACATCGTCGGGCAGGCTCGGCGAGTGCCGCACATCGAAGCGCAGCTGCACCGCTGTGTTCACCTTGTTGACGTTCTGCCCGCCGGGGCCGGAAGCGCGAATGAAAGCCTCCTGCAGCTCGTCCTCCGGAATCACGATACCCATGCCCGCATCCCTCGGCTAACCTTGGTCCAACCAGCGGAGAATATTGCCATGCTCATCGTCCACCACCTCAACAACAGCCGCTCGCAGCGCATCCTCTGGCTGCTCGAGGAGCTGGGCACCCCCTATCAGATCAAGGCCTATTCCCGCGACGCCGAAACCAGCCTCGCCCCCCCCGAGCTCAAGGCCATCCACCCGCTCGGCAAATCCCCGGTGCTGCAGGATGGGGACCGCGTCATCATCGAATCGGGCGCCATCACCGATTATATCCTCCGCCATCACGGCCAGGGAAAGCTGATGCCCGTTCCCGGCACGCCGGCGCATGAGGATTATCTGCAATGGCTGCACTTCGCCGAAGGCTCGGCAATGACACCGTTCCTTCTGGCGCTTTACACCGCCCGCCTCGGGGACGCGGGTGCCCCGCTGCAGCCGCGCATCAAGGAACAGATCGGCTCGTTTGTCAGCTTTCTGTCGGCCAGCCTCGGCGACAATGATTGGCTCATCGACAACAGCCTCTCAGGTGCCGATATCATGATGAGCTTCATCGCCGAAATCGCCGCAATGCAGGGGCTTGGCGCGCATTTCCCCAATGTGCTCGCCTATGCCAAGCGCATCCAGGCGCGCCCGGCCTGGATCGCGGCCGCCACAAAAACCGAGCCGTACAACTTCCACCTGAAGTGATCGCTCAGCGCGGCCGCGCCAGTCCGTAATAGGCGAGGGCCGCCCCGATCAGCGCCACCGCCATCACCAAGGATACCGGCAGTGCCGTGCCATCGTGGAGCACGGCTGCCACCGCCGACGCCACCGCGCCCACCGCAAAATTGCCCGCCCCATAAAGGCCCGACGTTGCACCCGCACGCAGCGGATCGACGTTGAGCGCACCCGCCAGCGCATTGGCGGCAATGAATCCGTTCGACGTCAGCACCGCGAAAAAGGCGCCGATCATCCACCAATGCCCCGCCCCTGCCAGCGCCAGCCCGAGCACCCCCAGGCCGAAAAGTGCCGCCACCAGCACCGCAACCGCAAGCACGGCATCGGGCGAGTGCCGCTTGAGCAGCGCGCGATTGACCTGCGACGAGCCGATAACCCCGAAGGCGATGAATGCGAAGATCATGCTGAACTGGCCGCTGGTGAACCCCCAGACATCGATCACCAGGTCGGGCGCTGTCGCGATATAGCCGAACAGCGTGGCGCCGTTTGCCGCCCCCACCAGCACATAGCCCATCAGCCGCCGGTGGCGGAACAGATCGGCATAGCTCTCCCACCATTTCTCACCGCGCGCCTTGGCCTCGGTTGCCGCCGAGCGGCTTTCGTCGAGCCGCCAGAACACCGCCGCCAGAATGCAGCCACCAAAAAGCGCCAGCGCCACGAACACCGCTCGCCAGCTCACCACCGCCGCCAGCCAACCACCCACGCTCGGCGCGATCATCGGCGCCACCGCCAGCACAAGCACCAGCAACGAAAAGATCCGCGCCGAATCGCGATGGTCATAGCGGTCGCGCACCACGGCGCGCGCCACCACCATGCCGGCGCAGCACCCCAGCGCCTGCACGAAGCGCCCTGCCACCAGCCATTCGATCGTCGGCGCGAAAGCGCACGCCAGCGACGCCACCACATACAGCACGCAGCCGAACAGGATCGCCGGTCGCCGCCCCATTCGGTCGCTCACCGGACCATAAACGAGCTGCCCCGCCGCCATGCCGATGAAAAACGCCGTGAAAGTCAGCTGCACCGCCGCCGGCGTCGCGCCGAAATCGCGCGCGATCACCGGCAGTGTCGGCAGATACAGATCGATCGTCATCGCCCCGAAGGCGGTCAGCGCACCGAGCAGCAGCAGCTCGCCCCTTGTGGGCTGACGCGAGGAGGGAGCAGCTATTTCCATGATGCACTGCGGCATAGGCATGAAAGCGCCTCCGGTCGAGGCCTGTCGAACCCCACCATTGACTTCGCAATTTTTGTGCATACATTAATTCGCCAGTGGAGATCAGCTTCGACCTGGCGAAACGCGACCGCACACTGGTTGAACGCGGCCTCGATTTCGCCGATGCGGCGTTGGTCTTTGCGGGTGACCATGTCTCGCTGCGAGACGACAGACTACAATATGGGGAGGAGCGATTTTAAACCTATGGCTGGCTGCGTGGCCGGCTCGTCATGCTGGTCTGGACCGAAGCGAAGACCGGACGCCGCATCATTTCAATGAGGAAAGCCAATGACCGCGAGCAAGCCCGATACGGGCGAATGGATCGATCCTGATGATGCCCCCGAGTGGACCGACGAAATGTTCGCCCACGCCGAGATCCGCCATGGCGACAAGGTCATCCGCCCCGCCACCGGCGTGCTCACCAAGGATGGCATCCGCCCCATCGGCCGCCCGCCGCTCGGATCAGCCGCGCGCCAACCCGTCACGATGCGGCTGCCACCGCATGTGCTGGCGTATTTCCGCAGCACCGGCCCGGGCTGGCAGCGCCGTATCGCGGCGCTGCTCGAAGCGCATGTGCACGAAGCGCAATCCTGAAAACTCAGGCTCGCGCACCCTCCACCACATTCACCGAATTGAACCGCAGCGCTTCCAGCACCGTCGCCACGATCGCCGTCGCATCAAGCCCGGCCTCGGCATATTGCTTCGCCGGATTGTCATGATCCTGGAAGATATCGGGCAGGCGCAACGTGCGCACCTTGAGCCCGGCATCGGTCAGCCCCTCGTCCGAAAGCCAGGTCAGCACATGCGCGCCGAAGCCGCCGATGGCATTCTCCTCCACCGTCACCAGCACATCATGTGACACCGCAAGCGAGCGGATCATCGCCACATCGAGCGGCTTGGCGAAGCGCAGGTCTGCCACAGTCGTCGAAATGCCCTTGCGCTCCAGCTCGTCGGCCGCCTTCAGCGCATCGGCAAGCCGCGTGCCCAGCGACAGGATCGCCACGGTCTTGCCCTCGCGCACGATCCGGCCCTTGCCGATCTCGAGTCGCTGCGGCACCGCCGGCAGCGGCACGCCGGTGCCCTCGCCGCGCGGATAGCGCACCGCAATCGGCCCGCTGTCGTGCATCGCGGCGGTGTGGACCATATGCACCAGCTCGGCCTCATCCGCCGCCGCCATCACCACGAAGTTCGGCAGCGTGGCGAGATAGGTCACATCAAAGGCGCCGGCATGGGTGCAGCCATCCGCCCCCACCAGCCCGGCACGGTCGATCGCGAAGCGCACGGGCAGGTTCTGGATCGCCACATCATGCACCACCTGGTCATAGGCGCGCTGCAGAAAGGTGGAATAGATCGCGCAGAACGGCCGCATGCCCTCGGCCGCCAGCCCGGCCGCAAAGGTCACCGCATGCTGCTCGGCAATACCCACATCGAAGGTGCGCTCGGGAAATGCCTTGTTGAAGCGATCGATCCCGGTGCCCGAAGGCATGGCAGCGGTGATGCCGACGATCGTCGGATCACGCTGCGCCTCGGCAATCAGCGCATCGCCGAACACATTCTGATAGGCCGGCGCCTTGGGTGTGGACTTCTGCTGCGCCCCCGACACCACATCGAACTTCTGCACGCCATGATATTTGTCCGCCGCCGCTTCGGCCGGCGCATAGCCCTTGCCCTTCTGCGTCACGACATGAACCAGGATCGGCCCTTCGGCGGAATCGCGCACATTCTCCAGCACCGGCAGAAGATGCTCGAGATTGTGCCCGTCGATCGGCCCGACATAATAGAAGCCCAGCTCCTCGAACAGCGTGCCGCCGCCCTGCGCCATGCCGCGGGCATATTCGTCCGCCTGCCGCGCCGCGTTCATCAGCGGCCTGGGCAGTGCCTTGCGGGCAATCTGCTTGATCGCCTCGCGCAGCTCCATGAAGCTTCGCGACGACAGCAGCCGCGCCAGATACGCCGAAAGCGCCCCCACCGGCGGCGCGATCGACATGTCATTGTCGTTGAGAATGACCACCAGCCGGTTCCCCGCCTGGCTGGCGTTGTTCATCGCCTCATAAGCCATGCCGGCGCTCATCGCGCCATCACCGATCACGGCGATGCCCTTGCCCGGCCGGCCCTGCATCTTGTTCGCCACCGCAAAGCCGAGCGCTGCCGAAATCGACGTCGAGCTGTGCGCCGCGCCAAACGGATCATATTCGCTCTCGGCGCGCTTGGTGAAGCCTGAAAGCCCCCCACCCTGACGCAACGTGCGAATCTGCTTGCGGCGGCCGGTCAGGATCTTGTGCGGATAGGCCTGGTGGCCGACATCCCAGATCAGCCGGTCCTGCGGCGTGTTGAAAACATAGTGCAGCGCCACCGTCAGCTCGATCACCCCCAGCCCGGCGCCGAGATGGCCGCCGGTGGTCGAGACGGCGTCGATCATCTCGGTCCGCAGTTCGTCTGCCAGCTGGCGCAGCTGGCCGTGCGAAAGCTTGCGCAGGTCAGCGGGGACATCGACAGTGTCGAGCAAGGGCGTTTGGGGTCGTTGAGTCACAGGCCTGCCAGAATTGTTGAGTCTATACGACACTGCTAGCGATAACCGCCCTCGCTGTCACGAGCCTGCCGATGCCGCACGGCGACCGGCGGGGCGATCAATGGTCGGGCGCGTCCCGGCAGGCCTCGCACTGGCCCCGCAGCTCGATGACCGATTTCGCCGGCCGGAACCCGCGCTTCTCGGCCTGGTCGCGAAGCATGTGCCCCAGCGCATCGTCATCGACATGCGTCGCCCGGCGGCAGGAGTCGCACACCAGGAAGATGCAATCGTGCGAGCAATCGGGGTGCGCATTCGCCACATAGGCATTCGCACTCTCCACCCGCATCGCCACGTTGCGCGCCACGAACAGATCGAGAATGCGGTACACGCTGTTCGCCGCCACCCGCCGCTCCTGCGCTGCACTCACGGCGTCGGTCACGTCATAGGCACTCGCCGGCCGATCGAAGGATGCCAGCGCCGTGAACACGGCAGCGCGCATCGGCGTCCATTGCTCTCCGGTCGCCACCAGCGCCTGCTCGGCCGCCTCGATCAGCGCCATGCCCTTGCGATCGCGATGATCATGCGCGCGGCCACCATCGGCAGCCGGTGAATTCATGGAATGCGTAGCCATGCCTCCCATATCGGTGTTTCCTCCCGCTGCGGCAAGGCGTCAGCGTCTCACGGCCTGCATGTTCCACAGATGCGCGAGCGCCAGCACGATCACCCCTGCCACCGAAAGCGTCAGTTCGGCATGCTCCGCATGCTCCATGAAAACCGATGCCGCCATCAGCCCGATCCCGGCCGCGCCGAGCAGCAGCACCGCAACCCGCCCGTGCAGCCGGAACCCCCGCCAGAGCGCCACCGCTGCCAGCGGCAACGCCAGCGCCAGGCCGATCGCATGCACATCATGGCTCATCCAGCCGCCGGCAAGCGTCAGTCCCGCCACGAGCAACGCCCCTGCAAGGCAATGGACAAGACACAGGCCCGACAAGAGAATCGCGGCGCGGTCGAGGTTGGAATTCTTCCCGGTCTTCATCAGCTTCTGTTACATTGTCTCATGCGCCGGCACAACTGCCATGACCGCGCCGACCAAAGCTGCCGATGCCGCACCCCGCTCTGCGACCGTGACGACATTGAACGCAAGTCGATTTTGCGGCTAAGAGCGGCGGATGGCCACACTCGCCTCCCGGTTGAACACCTCCATCGCACCGGCCTCGCGTGCAGCACCGGCAGCGGTCGCCGGATGGCTGCTCGGCGTCGCCGGACTGGTGTTCGCGATGGTCGTGGTCGGCGGCATCACTCGCCTCACCGAATCCGGCCTTAGCATCGTGCGCTGGGATGTCGTGTCCGGCACGCTGCCACCGCTCACCGACGCCGCCTGGGCCGCCGAATTCGCCGCCTATCGGCAAAGTTCGCAATACCAGCTCATGAACAGCGGGATGAGCCTTGCCGCGTTCAAGGGCATCTTTTTCTGGGAATATGTTCATCGCCTGCTCGGCCGCGTCATCGGCCTCGCCTTTGCCCTGCCACTCGCCTGGTTCTGGCTCCGCGGCCGCATACCCGCCGGCTACAAGCCGCGGCTGCTGGCGCTGCTGGCGCTGGGCGCACTCCAGGGCACGATCGGCTGGTGGATGGTATCGTCAGGCCTCGTCGGCCGCACCGAAGTCGCGCACACCCGCCTCGCCGTGCACCTCGGCACCGCCCTCACCATCATGGCCGGGCTGATCTGGACTGCACTCGATCTCACCCGCACTGCCCGCTCCACCACACCCCGCCCGCATCGCTGGGTCATCCCCTTCGCCGCCGTCCTTGCCGTGCAGATCGTCTGGGGCGCCTTCACCGCCGGCCTGCGCGCCGGCCATGCGTCGGACACCTGGCCGCAGATGGCCGGCGCCCTCGTCCCGCCGGGTCTCGCCGGCGGATGGGCCGGGCTGACGGCCGATCCCTTCACCGTCCATTTCATCCACCGCAGCCTTGCCCTCGCCGTCGCCGCCGCCGCCCTGCTGGTGGCCGTGCGTCTCTGGCAGGCCGGCGCCCGCCCGCAGGCCGCAGCCCTCGCCGTCACCATTTCCGCGCAATTCGCCCTCGGTGTCGCCACCGTCCTCAGCGGCGTGGCGCTGCCGCTCGGCGTCGCCCACCAGGCCTGCGGCGCGCTCCTTGTGGCCGCCACCGTCTGGGCGGCGCACTGGTCGGTGCAGAAACCCGTGAGCTCACGATCATGACCGCAAGAAACGTCCTCGGCACCCCGCTGCAGCTGTGCAGCACCGATCCGCTCACCGGCTGGCAGCGCGACGGCTGCTGCAACACCGATGCGCTCGATCGCGGCATCCACACGGTCTGCGCCATTGTCACCGCCGAGTTCCTCGCGTTCAGCAAGACCGCCGGCAACGACCTGTCCACGCCGCGGCCTGAATACGGCTTCCCCGGCCTCCAGCCCGGGGACCGCTGGTGCCTGTGCGCCGCGCGCTGGGAGGAAGCCCGCCGCGCCGGCTTCGCCCCCGACATCGTCCTCGAAGCCACCCACGAAAAAACCCTCGAGATCACCGCCCTCGGCCATCTCCAGGCACATGCTGAAAGCTGAACCGTTTGGCGGCGCCAAGCTCGCAGCCCTCCACCACGGTCATGTCCTTGTCTATCGGCGCGACGATATCCCCACCATCCCCTTCCCCGGCTGTATCGATCTTCCCGGCGGTGGCCGCGAGGGCACCGAATCCCCCGTGCAATGCGCGCTCCGCGAGCTCCACGAGGAGTTCGGCCTCGACCTGCCGCCCGCCCGCATCATCTATGCCAGGTCCTATCCGAACAGCCACGACACCCCGCTGCCATCGCATTTCCTGGCACTGCACCTCGAAGCGGCCGACATCCCTGCCATCCGCTTCGGCTCGGAAGGGTGCGATCCAACCCTCATGCCGGTCACGCAATTCCTGGCCCACCCGCAAGCAATTCCCCATTTGCAGCAACGCCTTGCCGCCTGCCTAGCCACGCTGAATTATACGGTATCCTGATACCGCATCCGAAAACGACGGAATTCCTTGACGCATTTCCCGCCTTCGCGCATATGCCGCGTCATTCGCGTCGGGGCATCCCTCCGGCGCGTCTTCATTTCACGAACCGGATGCTGTCTCCCATGTCCAAGCCAAATCCCACCCGTGCGCTCACCCGCATCACCGCTTCGATCAAGCCGGTCGAAGTCGAGAAGAAGTGGCTGATCATCGATGCCGAAGGGCTGGTCGTCGGCCGCCTCGCCTCGATCATCGCCAACCGCCTGCGCGGCAAGCACAAGCCCAGCTACACCCCGCACGTCGATTGCGGAGACAATGTCATTGTCATCAACGCCGGCAAGGTCCGCTTCACCGGCAACAAGGCGCAGGACAAGCGCTATTATCGCCACACCGGCCATCCGGGCGGCATCAAGGAAACCTCGCCCGCCAAGGTGCTCGAAGGCCGCTTCCCCGAGCGCGTGCTCATCAAGGCTGTCGAGCGCATGGTGCCGCGCGGCCCGCTCGGTCGCCAGCAGATGCGCAACCTGCGCGTTTTCGGCGGCGCAACCCACCCGCATGAAGCACAGAGCCCCGAAGTGCTCGACGTTGCCGCAATGAACCGCAAGAACACCACCCTTACCGCGAAGGCCGCTGAATAATGAGCGACATCATCTCCGCCGAAGCCCAGGACTCGCGTCAGTCCCTCGCCGATCTCGGCTCCATGAAGGATGCCGAGGGCAATGTTCCCGCAAGCATCGCCAACAGCAACAACCCGCCCCCGCCGATCCGTGAGCAGGAAATCGATGCCCATGGCCGCGCATATGCCACCGGCAAGCGCAAGAACGCCATCGCGCGCGTCTGGCTCAAGCCAGGCACCGGCAAGATCATCGTCAACGGCAAGGACCAGACGGTGTATTTCGCCCGCCCCACGCTGCGCCTCGTCATCAACCAGCCCTTCGACGTTGCCGAACGTCGGGACCAGTATGACGTGATGTGCACCGTCGTCGGCGGCGGCCTCTCCGGCCAGGCCGGTGCGGTCAAGCACGGCATCTCGGTGGCGCTCACCCGCTACGAGCCGACGCTGCGCACCGTCGTCAAGCAGGCCGGCTTCCTCACCCGCGATCCGCGCGTCGTCGAGCGCAAGAAGTACGGCAAGGCCAAGGCCCGCCGGAGCTTCCAGTTCTCGAAGCGCTGATCGCTTCTCCCATCTTCCGAAAGGGCGCGTCGGTCACCGCCGGCGCGCCCTTTTTTCATGCCTTCGGGCCAGCGAAGCGTCGCGGCGCCCTGAAACAAATCCTTTCAAAGGCGGAAAAGTCACACTGCTTCCACCGCACCCCCGAGTGCGGCATAAGCCGCGCATGATTCGCCTCTTCATTGCCCTTCTGGCGTTGCTCGCCTTTCCTGCAGCGGCGCAACCCGCCGCCGATCTCGAACACACGCGCATCAGCATCGCTGCCGAAACCAGCACCCCCGCCCCCGGCCAGCCGCTCAGCCTGATCATCACGCTGAGCCCCAAGGACGGCTGGCACAATTACTGGTCGAACCCCGGTGATGCCGGCGCCCCCACGCGCCTCGAATGGACCCTGCCCGAAGGCACCCCTGCCCCGGCCGAGCCGCGCTATCCGGTGCCCGAAACGCTGCTCGTCTCGGGGCTGATGAACCATGTCTATGCCCACCCCAACGCGCTCGTTGCCGAAGTCACGCCACCGGCAGGCCTCACGCCGGGGACCAGCTTCCCGATCAGCGTCAAGATCGATTGGCTCGTGTGCTCGGACCAGCAGTGCGTCCCCGAATTCGCCACCCTCACCTTGCCACTCACCATCGGCGATGGCGCCGCCGATGCCGCTGCGTCGGCCGCCTTCGCCAAGGCGCGCGAAGCCCTTCCCAAGCCGGTCGACTGGAAGATCCGCCACAAGACCGAAGGCGACCGCTTCATCCTCGCCATGCCCTTCGCCAACCCCGGCGACGTCAAGGCTGCGCACTTCTTCCCCGATCGCGACGGCATCATCGATTATGCCGCCCCGCAGACCGTCACCGTCATCGGCGACGAGCTCCGCATCGAAACCACCGCCGCGTCGATGCCCGATCTCGCCGCCCCCCTCACCGGCCTCATCCGCATCGACCGCCAGGCCGGCGAGACCCTCGGCTTCACCTTCACCGCCGAGCCCGGCGCCGTCCCCGCCGCCGGCACACCACTCGCCGCCTCCGGCTCCGGTGGCAGCGACGGCGAAGCCGCCGACTGGTCGGGCCTGCTGCCGATCCTCGGCCTCGCCATTCTCGGCGGGCTCGTGCTCAACATCATGCCCTGCGTCTTCCCCATCCTCAGCCTCAAGGCGCTCAGCCTCGCCAAGGGCAATGTCGAAGCCCCCAAGGCCCGCGCCGACGCCCTTGCCTATGCCGCCGGCGTCATCCTCGTCACCACCGCACTCGGCGGCCTCGTCCTGGGCCTTCGCGCCGCCGGAAGCGAAATCGGCTGGGCCTTCCAGTTGCAGGATCCGCGCGTCATCGGCTTCCTGCTGCTCCTCGTCACCGCGATCGCCCTCAACCTCGCCGGGCTGTTCGAGATCAACCTCACCACCGGCAACCTCGGCAGCAGCGTCACGGCGCGCGGCGATGCCGTCGGCAGCTTCGCCACGGGCGCCCTCGCTGCCTTCATCGCCACCCCCTGCACCGGCCCGTTCATGGCCGGCGCGCTGGGCGCGGCCCTCGTCCTGCCCCCCGTCGCCGGCCTGCTCGTCTTCGCCGGCCTCGGCTTCGGCCTGGCACTGCCGTTCCTCCTCATCGGCTTCGTGCCCGCCCTGCGCCGCCGCTTGCCAAAACCCGGCGCCTGGATGAACCGCCTGCGCGCCATCCTCAGCGTGCCGATGTTCCTCACCGCGCTTGCGCTCGCCTGGGTCCTCGGCCGCCAGGCCGGGGTCGATGGCATGGCGATCGGCCTGCTCGGTGCCGTCCTGCTCGGGCTGTTCCTCTGGTGGCTGGGTGCGCGCCAGCACGGCGGCAGCAGCACCTGGTTGCCGACCGGCGCCGCCCTCGCCGCCACCGTCGCCGCCGTGCTGCTCATCCCCGTCGGCACCACCCCGTCCGCGACGGCCGCGCCCACCGAAGTCGCCGGCAGCCTCGACGCCCGCCCCTACACCCCCGAAGCCCTTGCCGCACTCCGCGCCGAAGGCCAGCCGGTGTTCCTCTACATGACCGCCGACTGGTGCATCACCTGCAAGGTCAACGAAAAGGGTGCGCTCGGCAGCGCCACCGTGGCACAGGCGTTCAAGACCAAGGGCATCAAGGTGCTCGAAGGCGATTGGACCCGCCCCAATCCCGCCATCTCCGCTTGGCTCGCCGAGCACAAGCGCGCCGGCATCCCGGTCTATGCCTATTACGCGCCCGATGGCAGCGAGCGCGAGCTGCCCCAGATTCTCTCCGAATCCGATCTCACCAGCCTTGCGACCTGAACCGCGGCACCCAAGATAGGCTGGGCATTCCCACGGAGATCCCCAATGAACCCGCTGCTCCCCTTCGCCCTCATCGCCTCGGGCTTCGCCATGTCGAGCGTCGCCTCGGCTGCCCCGGTTGTCGGTCAGCCGGCTCCCGCCTTCACTGCCCTCGATGCCAACGGCAAGCCGGTCAGCCTCACCGATTTCAAGGGCAAGACCGTGGTGCTCGAATGGACCAATCCCGGCTGCCCCTTCGTCCGCGGCCATTATGACAGCGGCAACATGCAGGCGACCCAGGCAAAAGCAAAAGCCGAAGGCGCGGTCTGGCTCACCATCAACAGCGGCGCCCCCGGCAAGCAGGGCCATATGACCGGCACCCAGGCCAGGGCCCAGCTTGCCACCGACAAGTCGGCGCCTGCCCATTACCTTCTCGATCCGCGCGGCACTGTCGGCACCCTCTACGCCGCCAAGACGACGCCCCACATCTATGTCATCACCCCCGAAGGCCGGCTCGCCTACAACGGCGCCATCAACGATCGCCCCACCGCCGAAAAGGACGATGCGCTCGCCGGCACCAACTATGCTCTCGCCGCTCTCACTGCGGTGAAGGCCGGCAAGGCACCGTCGCCGGCGGTCACCAAGCCCTATGGTTGCTCGGTCAAATACCCCGGCTGAACCAGGCCGCATCGGGAGCAGCGACGATGAGCGATTTCAAGGGCAAGTCCGTCATGGTGCTCGGCGGCAGCCGCGGCATAGGCGCCGCCATCGTCCGCCATTTCGCCGCTGCCGGCGCCAAGGTCCGCTTCTCCTACATGGGCTCGGCCGAAGCCGCTGCCGCCATCGCCACCGAAACCGGGGCTGAGGCCGTTCAGGCCGACAGCGCCGACCGCGATGCCGTCATCGCCGCCGTCGCCGCCGCCGGCCCGCTCGATATCATGGTCATCAACGCCGGCGTCGCCATGATGGGCGATCCCGCCACGCTCGATCCCGACGCCGTCGACAGGCTGATCGATATCAACGTGCGCGCCCCCTATCACGCCGCCGTCGAGGCCAGCCGCAAGATGCCCGACAACGGCCGCATCATCATCATCGGCTCGGTGAATGGGGACCGTGTGCCATGGCCCGGCACCACCGCCTATTCGCTCTCCAAATCCGCCGTCCAGGGCATCGGTCGCGGCCTTGCGCGGGATTTCGGAGCGCGCGGCATCACCGTCAATGTCGTCCAGCCCGGCCCGGTCGATACCGACATGAACCCCGCCACCGGCCCGATGGCCAGGCACATGCACAGCGCCATGGCCATCAAGCGCCACGCCCGTGCCGACGAAATCGCTGCACTGGTGATGTTTCTCGCCAGCCCCGCCGCCGCGATGATCACCGGCACCACCCAGACCATCGATGGCGGCATCGGCATCTAGGCACGTCAGCATTGCCAACCCCCGGCTGAAACCCTACCCACCCCAGAAAATAGGGGAAGAAACAGCCATGCGCGCCGCCGCCGTCATCATCGTCCTTCTCGCCGGCACCGCCGCCGAAGCCCGCGGCTTCCGCGCCGAAATCGTCCGCACTGCGCATGGCATCCCGCACATCACCGCGCCCGATTTCGCCGGCCTCGGCTATGGCGTCGCCTATGCCTATGGGCAGGACAATCTCTGCCTCCTCGCCGAGGAATTCGCCACCGTCGAAGGCACCCGCAGCCTCCACTTCGGCCCGGCGGGCAGCGCCACGCTCGGCTTCCAGACCGTCGACAATGTCTCGTCAGACGTGTTCTTCCGCAGCACCCTCGATCTCCCCGCCCTCAAGGCCCAATGGCGCCGCGCCGGCGCCCGCGAGCGCGACCTGTTCACCGGCTTCGCCGCCGGCTGGAACCGCCTCCTCCGCGATCTCGGCCCCGCGCGTGTCCCCGAGGCCTGCCGCGGCAAGCCCTGGGTGCGCCCCATCACCACCGACGATCTGCTCCGCCTCAACGAAAAGCAGATGCTCCTCGCAGGCAGTCTCGTCTTCGCCCCCGCCATCGCCAACGCCGCCCCCCCCAGCGGGCAGACCGCGCTCAACATCGACATCCCCACCGAAATGGGCCTCGGCTCCAACGGCTGGGCCTTCGGTGCGGACAGCACCGCCAATGGCCGCGGCCTCGTCGTCGGCAACCCGCACTTCCCCTGGTTCGGCTCGGCGCGCTTCTGGCAGATGCACACCACCGTGCCCGGCATGCTCGACGTGATGGGCGTCGGCATCGGCGGCACCCCCTTCCCGTCGCTCGGCTTCAACAAGCATGTCGCCTGGACCCACACTGTGACCGCCGCCCGCCACTTCACCATCCACGCCCTCACCCTCGATGCGGCCGACCCCATGACCTACATCGTCGACGGCCGACCCGAAAAAATGACCGCGCAGACGATCAGTGTCCCCGTTCCCGCCGGCGCCCAACCCATCACCCGCACCGTTTACGCCAGCCGTTTCGGCCCGATGGTCATGGCCCCTGCCGCAGGCCTCGGCTGGAGCAAGACCACCGCCTATGCCCTCAAGGAGGCCAATCGCGGCAACCAGCGCGGCCTCACCGCCTGGCTCGGCATCGCCACCGCACGCAGCACTGCCGATATCCGACAGGCGGTGGAAACCACGCTCGGCATCCCATGGGTCAACACCATCGCCGCCGACAGCGCCGGCAACGCCCTGCTCGCCGATGTCACCGCCGTCCCCAATGTCAGCGCCGACCAGATAAAGGCCTGCGCCACCCCGCTCAGCCCGCGCGTCGCCGCCCGCTTCGTCCTCCTCGATGGCAGCAAGTCGAGCTGCGACTGGACCGCAGCCAAGGGTACCCCCGTCGCCGGCCTCATGCCCGCCACCGACCAGGCCGTCTTCGCCCGCCGCGACTGGGTCGCGAACTCCAACGACAGCTACTGGCTCACCACTCCCAAGGCCCCTGCCACGCCGCTCTCCCCAATTCTCGGCTCATCCCAAACCGTCCGCACGCTCCGCACCCGCTCGGGCCTTCTCGAAATCGAACGCAATCTCGCCGCGGGCAAGATGACCCCCGAAACTGCCAAGACCATGGCCTTCGCCAACAAGAGCCTCGCCGCCGAACTGGCGCTGCCCGCCCTCATCACGCTGGCCGAATCCGATCCAGCCCTCGGCCCCGCCGCCACCGCCCTCAAAGGCTGGGACCAGCGGTTCGACAACAGCAGCCGCGGCGCCTTCCTCTTCCACCACATCTGGATGGCCGCTCAAAACATCCCCGGCCTCTGGGCCACGCCCTTCAGCGTCGCCGATCCGGTCAACACCCCCCACACCCTCGTCACCAGCGGCGAACAGAGCACCAAGCTCAAGGCGATCATCGCCAAGGCCATGGCCGACGTGCGCCAGGCCGGCTTCGCGCTCGATGCCCCGTGGGGCGACGTCCAATGGGCCCCGCGCGGCGGCGAGAAGATCGCCATCCACGGCGGCGAGGGCGATCACGGCGTCCTCAACGTACAGCGCAGCATGGCCGTCCCCGGCGGCCTCAACCCCGTCCATGGCACCAGCTACATCCAGGTCGTCACCTTCGATGAAACCGGCCCGGTCGCCGACGCCGTCCTCAGCTATTCCCAGTCCACCGATCCCGCCTCGCCATGGTATGGGGACCAGACCCGCCAATACTCCGCCAAGCAGTGGAACCGCCTCCCCTTCACCAAGGCCGAAATCGCCGCCACCCAGGTCGGCGAGGTGCTGCGCCTCCGCGAATAGCCGCCGCTGCCCGCAATGCGCCGCCGAAAGCGGGGCGCCTTCCTTGTCATGTCGGCCGAACCGATCGACCAGGGTCGCACTTGCCGGATTCGTCCCCAGCAGCCCGATTTCGATAGCGTGCCGGCAGAACCGCAGCTCCACCGTGTCGAGCATCGTCACCGCCGAATCATCCCGGCAATGTGCGCGCGACCCATTGATCACCACCCGCTCGACCTCCTCACGGAAGTCGAAGCACCCGGCAAACTGGTCCGCCGAAGCGGAAAACCGGCGCTCAACAGATCAGAGCTGAAAGACAATCCGGGGAGCACGCGCCCCTGGCAAGCCGGTTCCGACGACGGGCACGGGCACTAACGAAACCCCGAAGTGTGCCGACCACCGAGCGCCACACCTCCCTCCCCCACGCCAGGCGGGACAGTCGCGAAGCGGCAGTGCGGGGGCCCGGACCTTACGAAAGAAAGCGGAATTCCCTCCAGCGCGCGGGAGCCTTTTCCCTGCCCTCGTCAACGGCGCATCCGGCCATCCGGGCTCAAGCGCACCACGCTCCCTGTCCCGGCGGCAGCATAGATCGCCTCGATCAGCCGGACGTCGCGCAGGCCCATCGCGCCAGGGGTCCGGATCGTCGCATTGTCGCGCACGGCGTCCGAAAAATTGTCGAGTTGCCGCGCAAACTGCACCGTCGGATCGCCGAGCGAAAAGTCGCGACTCTCGCGCCCTTCCAGCCGCATCTTGTGGCCCTCATAGCCCGTTGCCGGATCCATGATCAGCGCTCCGGTGTCGCCGCGAACATGCGCGATGTTCGATCCGTCCGAGTCGTACGACGTCATCAGCTGCGCGATCGCGCCCGAGGGAAAGCGCAGCTGCGACGCCACCGAGGCAAAGACCTGCGCAAACCGCGGGTCGTTCCTCGGCTGAAAGGTGGTGGCCGTGATGGCTTCGGGCATCTCGCCGGTCAGGTACAGCGCCGCCTGCAGGCCGTAGATGCCGAAATCCTCCAGTGGCCCGCCGCCGGCGAGCGCCCGGTCGATCCGCCAATTCTCCGCCGGCCGCGACTTCGGGTCGGTGCGCGAAAGCTGCTCGGTCCGCACAAAGCGGATGTTGCCCGCCGCCTGGCGCCGCATCAACGCCATCGCCTCCATGTTGTGGGGCTCGAAATGCACGCGGTATGCAATCATCAGTCGCCGGTTCGCACGCTCCCCGGCGGCAATCATCCGCTCGCAATCCGCACTGTTGAGCGCCATCGGCTTCTCACACAGCACATGCTTGCCCGCGGCAAAGGCGCGGACCGCATATTCGGCATGAAGCCCGCTCGGCAGCACGATATACACCGCGTCGATACGCGTATCGGCGGCAATGCGCTCATAGTGTTCATAGGAGTAGCGAGCATCGGCGGGCACGCCATAGGCGTCCCCGACGCGGCGCAGCTTTTCGGGATTGCCCGATACCAGCGCAGCGATATGCGACCGTTCCGACCGCGAAAAGCGCGGCATCATCTGGTTGAGAGCGTAATCTCCGAGGCCGACGACCGCATAGCCAACGCTGTCCTGCCGCTTCGGACGCAGCGGCGAGGAAGGCAGGCTGACGCCATCGGGCATCGGACGGCCACGAGCGACGACGCTCCCGCCCGCCCCGCCTCCGGTCTGCGCAAGAACCGATCCGGCAGCGCCCGCAGCAGCGAGCGCGACAACCGCCGTGTCGCGCGCTTGCCCGATGAAACCCCGTCGCGAAATGCCGGCGCCGTCCATATGCGGATCTCCTTTGTTGCTGACACCAACAGTACAGCCCGACCACCACTTGGGTTCCGATATCGTGGGCCGGGTCCGCCGATGGCCATCGCGGCCCGACCGCATCGGCTGCGACCGCCCGCCGCACCCGCGCCGCCCCGGCCTTTGCGCACGCCGCCAAATCGGCTAGGCCATCGCCATGCGCAACAGCACCAGCCGCCAGACCGATCGCCAGACGGTCCTCACCCGCATCGGGTCGGTAACCGGCTTCACCCTGTCCGGCTGCTTCGGCGCCTGGGCGATCGTCGACGCGCCGCGGATGGCGCCGCTGCTCATCGCCGCCATCGTCACCTTCATCCTCGGACTGGTGCTCGCGCGCCGCGCAACGAAAACCCTCTACGGCCGCTGAGCCCCCCGGCGGCCGCAGCAGGCTATTTCTTCCTGAACACCGGCTTCCCCGCCACCCAGGTGCTCTCGATCCCCGTCCGCCAAAGCCCGGCCGCGGGTTCCACAAACGGATCCCGGTCGACGATGATGAAGTCCGCCCATTTGCCGGGCGTCAGGCTGCCGACCTTGCTCTCGGCATGGCCCGCATAGGCCGCCCCCAGCGTGAACGAGTGGAACGCCTGCACCATCGTCAGCGCTTCGCGGGCCCGCCAGCCGCCCGGAGGCGCCCCGTTGCGGTCCATCCGCGTCACCGCCGCATGCAGGCCATAGAAGGGGTTCGGCGGCTCGACCGGAAAATCCGATCCGCCGGCAATCTTCGTCCCCGAATCGATCAGCGTCTTCCATGCATAGCCGCCCTGCAACCGCAGCTCGCCCACCCGCGCCTCGGCCATTCCCTTGTCCGACGTCGCATGCGTCGGCTGGATCGAGGCGATGATCCCGAGCCGGGTGAAGCGCGGCAGATCATCGAGGCTGACGATCTGCGCATGTTCGTTGCGGTGGCGCAGCGCCCCCCGTTGCTCCGCCGGCACCGAGGCAAAGGCCGCCAGCACAGCCCCATTGGCGGCATCGCCGATGGCATGGACATTCACCTGAAAGCCCTTGGCCGAGGTGTCGATGATCATGCGGCGCAGCAACCCTTCCTCATAAAAAGGCAGGCCCTTCTCGCCCGGCTTGTCCGAATAATCCGCGCGCATCCAGGCACCGCGCGAGCCCAGCGCGCCATCGGCCTGCAGCTTCATCGCCTGCATCGCCAGCATGTCCTTCGAATCCCAGCCGATCGGCCCCTTGGGCGCAATCGCCGCCACGGCATCGGGTCCGCGCGCCATTGCATAGATCCGCGCTGTCAGCTTGCGGCGCTTCAGGAAGCGCTGGTAGCGGGCCCAGTCCGCCGGCCCCATGCCGGCATCATGCGCGCCGGTCATCCCCACCGACGCCATGATCTCCAGCGCCTTGGCAAGCGCCGCATCCTGCTCCTTCACCGTGGGAGCCGGAATCTTGTCACGCACCAGCTTCATCGCCGCGTCCACCAGCACGCCGGTGGCATTCCCCTGCGCATCACGCTCGATGCGCCCGCCGGCAGGATCGGGTGTGTCCCTGGTGATCCCCGAAAGCGCCAGCGCCCGTGCATTCACCCAGGCGGCATGGCCATCGACGCGCGTCAGATACGCCGGCTTGTCGCCGATCGCGACATCGAGTTCGGCCGCAGTCGGGAAGCGCCCGAGGTTCCAGCGCTCCTGGTTCCAGCCGCCCCCCAGCACCCAGCCGCCGCTGCTCCTGTACGCCTTCAGCCGCGCCTG
The DNA here is from genome assembly GCF_014205635.1 of Polymorphobacter multimanifer. Taxonomy (GTDB): domain Bacteria; phylum Pseudomonadota; class Alphaproteobacteria; order Sphingomonadales; family Sphingomonadaceae; genus Sandarakinorhabdus; species Sandarakinorhabdus multimanifer. Next base: position 80,171 of record NZ_JACIIV010000012.1, on the reverse strand, counting down.
CGCCTCGGCAAGCGAGCCCGTGCCATTCAGATCCACCCGCAGCGCCAGTTCCCCCAGGCTCATCACATGGCCATGCGCATCGATCAGCCCCGGCAGCAGCGTCTTGCCGCCCACGTCGATCTTCTTGCCCCGGGGCAGTTCTGCGCCAGCCGGCAGCGTCGCAGCCACCTTGCCATCGCGCCCCACCACCAGCGTCGCGAAGCGCTGCAGCGCGCCCGCCTCATCGAGCGTGTAGCCATTGGCATTGGTGTAAACGGTCTGCGCGCCGGCCGGCATCGCAGCGCCGAGCAGCAACATGGTCGCAAAGGTCTTCAACGGTCGTTCCCCCAACAGGTCTTCGTGTTTGCGTGCAAGATAGGCCCGGTTTCGTCCAATGCCCAGCCGTTCATCCAGCCGGGAAGCGCCGAATCAGCGACGAGGTATCGTCGCGCCCGCCCCCCATCGCCTGCACCTCGGCATAATAGCCATCGACCAGCTCGGTCACCGGCAGCTCCACCCCCAGCCGCGCCGCCTCGGCCAGCACCAGCCCCAGGTCCTTGCGCATCCAGTCGACGGCAAAGCCGAAGTCGAACTTGCCCGCCAGCATCGTCGGCGCGCGGTTGTGCATCTGCCAGCTCGCCGCCGCCCCGCCACCGATCACGCCGAGTACCTTCTCCATGTCCAGCCCCGCGGCACGGCCGAATGCCAGCGCTTCCGCGAGCCCCTGCACCACCCCGGCGATCGCCACCTGGTTGACCATCTTCGCCAGCTGCCCGGCCCCCGCCGGCCCGATGTGCCCGATCGTCTTGCCATACGCCGCCAGCACCGGCCCGGCCGCCGCAAACGCCCCCTCGGACCCCCCGCACATGACCGACAAGCTACCCGATTCCGCCCCGGCCTGGCCCCCGGAGACCGGTGCATCGAGCCACAACAGCCCTCGCGCCGCCGCCTGTTCGTCCAGATGCCGCGCCACCTCGGCCGAGGCGGTGGTATGGTCGATGAACAAGGCCCCGGCCCGCATCCCCGAAAACGCGCCGCCGCCATTGCTGGCATCGCCCACCGTCACCGCCAGCACATCGGCGTCGGCACCAACGCACGCCGCCACCACATCGGCACCCCTGGCCGCATCGGCAGGGCTCGTCGCCAACCGCCCGCCATGAGCATCCACAAAGGCTTGCGCCCGCGCATGGGTGCGGTTCCACACCGCCACCTCATGCCCCGCCGCCAGCAGATGCCGCGCCATCGGCGCCCCCATCACGCCAAGCCCCAGAAATCCGATCTTCATGCCAGCCCTTCCAACGTCGCAGGCCGCGCGCTAAGCGCATCCCCTATGAGCACAAACCCCTCCCTGCCCATCAGCCGCGCCGATGTCGAGGCAGCCGCAAAGGCAATTTCGGGCAATATCGTGCGCACCCCCTGCCTCAAATCCGAAACGCTCTCGGCGATGACCGGTGCCGAGGTCTGGCTCAAGTTCGAAAACCTCCAGTTCACAGCGGCTTACAAGGAGCGCGGCGCCCTCAACAAGCTGCTCTCGCTCACGCCCGAGGAGCGCGCCCGCGGCGTCATCGCCGCTTCGGCGGGCAACCATGCGCAAGGGCTGGCCTATAACGCCAAGCGCCTCGGCATCCCCGCCACCATCGTCATGCCGCGCTTCACCCCGATCGTGAAAGTCCAGCAAACCGAAGGCCATGGCGCCGATGTGGTCCTTCACGGCGAAAAGTTCGAGGAGGCCGGCGAACATGCGCTGGCGCTTGCGGAAAAGCGCGGCTTCGTCTTCGTCCACCCCTTCGACGATCCGCTGGTGATGGCCGGCCAGGGCACCGTCGGCCTCGAAATGCTCGAAGCCGTGCCCGATCTCGACACCTTCATCGTCCCCATCGGCGGCGGCGGCCTCATCTCGGGCATCGCCACCTATGCCAAGGCGTTCAATCCCAAGATCGACATTATCGGCGTCCAGGCCGAGCTTTACCCCTCGATGCATTCCTTGATGTCCGGCAAGCCCGCCCCCTGCGACGGGGACACCCTGGCCGAAGGCATCGCCGTCAAGACGCCGGGCATGCTCACCCGCCAGGTCGTCAAGGCGCTGGTCGAGGAAATCCTGCTCGTCGGTGAGCGCGATCTCGAGCACGCGGTGTCGCTGCTGCTCACCATCGAGAAGACGGTTGTCGAGGGTGCCGGCGCCGCCGGCCTCGCTGCCCTGCTCGCCCATCCGCGCCGTTTCCGCGGCACCAGGGTCGGTCTTGTGCTGTGCGGCGGCAACATCGACACAAGGCTGCTCGCCAATGTGCTGCTCCGCGAGCTGGCACGCTCGGGCCGGCTCGCGCGGCTCCGCATCCGGCTCAAGGACCGGCCGGGCCAGCTCTTCGAAGTGGCGCGCATTTTCGACCAGCAGCAGGTCAACATCCTCGAAGTCTATCACCAGCGGGTGTTCACCAGCCTGCCCGCCAAGGGGCTTATCGCCGAGATCGAGTGTGAAACCCGCGACCGCGATCATCTCCATCGCCTCATCGAAGCGCTTCGTGCCGCCGCCTATGACGTGCAGATGGTCGAATCCGGATGAAATTAACCTGGATTCGCCCATTTTCTCTATGGCCCCCCACTGCAAGGTCACCTTAGGATGAGGGGCCGGGAATCATCAGCAAGAGCAGGCGTGGCCGCATGACAGACCAGACCTTCCGATTCCCGCGCTTCTTCGTCACGGCACCCTCGCCTTGCCCCTATCTCCCCGGCCGCAGCGAGCGAAAGGTCTTCGCCGAACTCAAGGGCAGCGACGCGACCGACATGAACGAGGCGCTGGGCCGGATCGGCTTCCGCCGCAGCCAGAACGTCGTCTATCGCCCCAGCTGCGATTTCTGCCAGGCGTGCATCTCGCTGCGCGTGCAGGCAACGGCGTTCCGGCCGAGCCCGAGCCAGCGCAAGCTGCTCCGCCGCCATGCCGATCTGGAAGTCCATGCCTGCGAGCCCTGGGCCACCGAAGAGCAATGGCAACTGCTGCGCCGGTACCTCGGCACTCGCCACCCCCATGGCGGCATGACCGGAATGGACGGGCATGATTATGCCGACATGGTCGAGCAATCGCCGGTCGATACGGTGGTGGTGGAATATCGCGAGCCCGGCGTCGATGGCCGCCCCGGCAAGCTCGTCGGCGCCTGCCTCACCGACAAGCAGTCCGACGGCCTGTCGATGATCTACAGCTTCTACGAAACCGAGCCGGGCGCGCGTGAAAGCCTCGGCAGCTTCATCATCCTCGATCATATCATCCGCGCCGGCCGCGCGCGACTGCCGCATGTCTATCTCGGCTACTGGATCAAGGATTGCGCGCGCATGGCCTACAAGACCCGCTACCAGCCCGCCGAAATCCTTGTCGGCGGCCATTGGCAGCCGTTCGCGCGATCAGTCGGGTCCGGCCTGCTCCGATAGTGCCTCCTCGAACAGCGCCGCAGTCGAGGGGTCGAGGTCGCCGAGGGTACCGTCCATCACCCGGTCGGCCAATTCCTTGCCAAGTTCCACACCCCATTGATCGAAGGGGTTGATTCCCATCAGGACCGCGGCTGCAAAGGTGCGATGCTCGTAAAAGGCGAGCAGCGCGCCCAGCGTATGGGGATCGAGCCGATCGAGCAGTATCGTCGACGAGGGCCGGTTTCCAGGAAAGGTCCGCGCTGCCGCGAGAGCCGCATCGCCGCCCGCCAGCGCCAGCGCCTCCTCCATACTGCGACCCGCCAGCAGCGCCGCCCCCTGCGCCAGGCAGTTGGCAAGCAACTGGCGATGATGCGCGGGATCGAGCGCATGCCCCGGCGTTCTTACCGCCAGAAGCTCGACGGGGCCGATCACCGTCCCCTGGTGGAGCAGCTGGAAAACCGCATGCTGGGCATCGGTGCCGGTGCCCCCCCAGGTGACGGGCGCGGTCGGCCGGTCGACAGCGACCCCCTCCGCCGTAACCCGCTTGCCATTGCTCTCCATCTCGAGCTGCTGGAGAAAGGCCGGCAGCAGCCGCAGCCGCTCGTCATAGGCAAACACGCCGCGCGTCGCCTGCCCGCAGAAGCGCGCCGCCCATACATCGGCCATCGCCGCCAGCACCGGCGCATTGGCCGTCCATTCGCTGCCGAGAAAATGCGCATCCATCATCGCGGCACCCGCCTTGAGCGCCGCCCAGGCGTCGGGCCCGGCGCGCAGCACGAACGGCAGCCCCACCGCGGACCAGAGCGAATAGCGCCCTCCCACCGTCTCGGCGAAACCCAGCACATGCCCGGCCCCCCAGGCACGAGCCTTGTCGGGTGCGGCGGTCACCGCAACGCAGCGTGCGCGCGCATCCGCCACGCCCGCGGCCTCCAGCCATGCCACCGCGCTGGCGGCGTTGGTCAGCGTCTCGGCAGTGGTGAACGTCTTGGACACAACAACGATGAGTGTCGTTGCCGGGTCGCACCGTGCCATCGCGCGCGAAAGCGCCTCGCCATCGATATTGGAGACAACCTCCACCGCCGGGCCATCGCCGTCGCGCGCCAGCGCATCGAGCAACAGTGCCGGCCCCAGCGCCGAGCCGCCGATGCCGATGTGGAGCACATGCCGCATCGCCCCGCCGCGCAACTGCGTCGCCAACGCCACCAGCGCCGCGTCGCCGGCAGCAGCTTCGGCCACCAGCGCGGCGTTGCCCGATCCACGCTCGGCCATGTGCGTTGCAGCACGGTGCTCGCTGGTGTTGACCAGCCCTCCCGCTGCGAGCCGTTCCCGCGCCCCGGCCAGGCCACGCGCATCGGCAAGCCGGCCGAGCAACGCAAGCGCCTGCGTATCGATATCGAGCCGCGACCAATCGAAGCGAATGCCCGCCAGCTTCAGGCGCAGCGTCGCCATTCGATCCTCTTCACTGGCAAAGCGGGTGCGAATCGGCGGCCGCTCGCTTGCCGCATGCGCTGCCAGAGCAGCTTCGATCGATGATACCCCTGCGTCCATCCTGCCTTAATGGCGCAATGCCCGCGCGCCGCCAAGGCCGCCCGCAACATCATTTCAACATCACCCCAGAACTTCACCCACTCGACTTGCCCCACGCAACTTCACCCACTTGCCTTGACGTTGCCGCCGCACCGCGCCACGCCATGCGGCGATGGACCTCGCCCAAGCCCGTGACCTGCACGATGCGACAACCGCCCGGCTGCGACGCCGGCTGGCGCGGCTGGCGCGTATCGCCTTGTTCGCGGTGGTGGGCGCCCTGGTGCTGCGCGCGCTCTTCTACGCGCCCTTCTCGATCCCCAGCAGGTCGATGGCACCTTCGCTGGTGCCGGGAGACACGGTATTCGTTGCAAAATGGCCCTATGGCTATGGTGTCCACACGCTCCCGCTCGGGCCGCAGCTTCTCGGCATCGACGGAACCAAGCGGCTGTTCGCCCATACCCCCGGCCGCGGCGAGGTCATCGTCTTCAAGACCCCGCGCGACAATCGCACCAATTTCATCAAGCGCGTCGTCGGTCTTCCCGGTGACAGGGTGGAGATCCGCCAGCGCAAGCTCTGGCTCAACGGGGCGCCGCTCGGCTATGGCTCGGCCTGCCCCGGCGAGCCCTGCGGTCTCCTTCTCGAGGTACTGCCCGGTCCCGCCGGCCGCACCATCACCATCCGCGCCGATGCCGCCGATGCCATGGCGCCCTTCGGGCCGGTCGTCGTTCCCGCCGGCATGCTGTTCCTGCTCGGGGACAATCGCGGCGCCTCGGCGGACAGCCGCTTCCCCCTCGCCGAGGGCGGGATCGGCATGGTGCCCTTCGCCAATGTTCTCGGCCGCGCCGACATCATCCTCTTTTCCACCGCCTGCCCCACCCGCCCGCTCTGCCGCATCGGCATCCCGGCATGATCGCAACCGCATCCGAGCAAGCCCTGCAGGATTGGGCAGCCGCACAGCTCGGCCACCGGTTCACCGACCCGAGCCTGCTGCGCCGTGCCCTCACCCACAGCAGCGCCGCCCAGGGCGCCGCCAGCTACCAGCGGCTCGAATTCCTCGGAGATCGGGTGCTCGGCTGCGCCATCGCCGCCATGCTGTTCGAAGGCCATGACGAGGCCGAGGGCAAGCTCACAGCGCGCCTCCATGCGCTTGTCGAAGGCCCCGCCAATGCCGAAGTCGCCCGCCACCTCGGCGTCGAAGACCGGCTCATCATGGAGCCGAGCGCGCGCCTCAAGGGCCTCAACCGCTCGGAGAACGTGCTCGGCGATGTCGCCGAAGCGCTGGTCGCCGCCCTGTTCCTCGATGCCGGCTGGCCGGTGGCGCAGGCCTTCGTCCTCAAGCAATGGGGTCGGCTCGAAGCCGGTGGCCGCCAGGCGCTGTCCGATCCCAAGTCCCGTCTGCAGGAATGGGCACTCAAGCGCCGGCGCGGAATGCCGCGCTACGTCGTCCTGGGCCGCGATGGGCCGGACCATGCCCCCATCTTCACCATCGAAGCCAGCGTGCGCGGCGAGCCTGCGGCGAAGGCCTCGGGCACCAGCAAGCAGGAGGCCGAGAAGGCCGCTGCCCTCATCCTCCTCGAAAGTCTGCCCAAATGACCGATACCACCAGCCCCGCAACCCCGCCTCGATGCGGCTCGATCGCCGTTGTCGGTGCCCCCAATGCCGGCAAGTCCACCCTGGTCAACGCGCTCGTCGGCCAGAAGGTCGCCATCGTGTCGGCCAAGGTGCAGACCACCCGCACCCGGCTCATCGGAATCGCCACCGAAGGCACCGCGCAGCTGCTGCTCATCGACACGCCGGGCATCTTCTCCACCACCCGCCGCCGGCTCGACCGCGCCATGGTCAAGGCCGCCTGGGATGGCGCCGAGGGTGCCGACCTCATCGCGATGGTGATCGACGCCAAATCGGGCATCAAGGACGAGCCGCGCGCCATCATGGAGGCGCTTGCCACCCGCCGCGAGCCGCGCATCCTCATCCTCAACAAGGTCGACATCACCGCCAAGCCCAAGCTGCTGGCCCTCGCCGCCGAAGCCAATGAAATCTGCGCCTTCGAGGAGACCTATTTCATCGCCGCCAACACCGGCGACGGCATCCCCGAGCTCAAATCCGCCCTCGCCGCCCGCCTGCCCGAAAGCCCCTGGCATTTTCCCGAGGACCAGCTTTCGGACACCACGAGCCGGATGATGGCCGCCGAGATCACCCGCGAGCAGCTCTACAACCAGCTTCACGCCGAGCTGCCCTATGCGAGCACGGTCGAGACCGAGAAGTGGGAAGAGCGGCGCGACGGGTCGGTGGCGATCCACCAGCAGATCCTCATCGAGCGCGAGACGCAGCGCGCCATCGTGCTCGGCAAGGGCGGCAGCCGCATCAAGGAGATCGGCGCGACCGCGCGCGCCGGCATCAGCGAGCTGCTCGGCCGCCCGGTACACCTGTTCCTGCACGTGAAGGTGAAGGAAGACTGGGCCGATGACCGCGCCGTCTATCGCGACTCCGGCCTGGACTGGGTCGAATAGCAGCCGGCCACCGCATTGCGGCAGTCGCTCCGGGCAGTAGACTGCACTGATGCAGCTCAAAACCAGCGCCATCGTCTGCACCTTGCTGGGCCACGGCGAGCATGGGGTGATCGGCCGCTTCCTCACCGCCGAGGATGGCCTTGTCGCCGGCTATATCCGCGGCGGCCGCGGGCGCCGGCTCCGGCCGGTCCTCCAGCCGGGCAACATCGTGGCGCTCACCCTCGCCGCCCGCCTCGATAACCAGCTCGCCAGCGCCACGGTCGAGTTGGGCGAGGCCCGCGCTGCCCTCATCACCGGCAGCTTCGGCCTCGCCACGCTCGAATGGGCCACAATCCTGACCGCCGCAGCACTCACCGAGGGGGCACCCCACCCTGCCCTCCATGCCGGCCTCGATGCCCTCGTCGCCATGCTCGCCGCCGAAGCGCCGCCGGTGCAGACGGCCGAAGCCCTCGCCCGCTACGAGCTGCTGCTGCTCGCCGAAACCGGCTTCGGGCTCGATCTTGCAAGCTGTGCGGCCACCGGCACCACGCAGGACCTCGCCTTTGTCTCGCCCAGGTCCAGCCAGGCCGTCAGCCGCACCGCAGGCCTGCCCTGGGCTGCCCGGCTGCTGCCGCTCCCCGCCTTCCTCATCACCGACCATCGGCCCGATGCCAGCGATGTGCACGCCGCCCTCGTCCTCACCCGCCATTTCCTGGCGCGCGACATCCTCGCCGGCAGCGCCGCCCGGCTGTTCGCGGCCCGCGACCGCCTCACTGCACGGCTGCCAGTGGACGAAAGCGGAACATCCGGCTAGCAAGCCGCATGGCCAAGACGACAGCACCTGCACCACCCGCCGGCCCTCCGGCCGACCATGTTCTCGACACCCCGTTCGATTCAGCGCTGTCCGACCGCTATCTCGTCTATGCACTGAGCACGATCACAGCGCGCTCGCTGCCCGACCTGCGCGACGGCATGAAGCCCGTCCACCGCCGCATCCTGTGGGGCATGCGGCTGCTGCGGCTCGATCCAGCCTCGGCCTACAAGAAATCCGCCCGTGTCGTCGGCGACGTGATGGGCAAATATCATCCGCACGGCGACCAATCCATCTATGATGCGCTGGTGCGGCTGAGCCAGGATTTCGCGCTGCGCTATCCGCTGATCGACGGCCAGGGCAATTTCGGCAACATCGATGGCGATAACGCCGCCGCCATGCGCTATACCGAGGCGCGCCTCACCGCCGCCGCCGCGACACTCATGGACGGGCTCGACGAGGAATCGGTGCCGTTCCGCACCACCTACAATGGCGAGGAAGAAGAGCCCGAGGTCTTTCCCGGCGCCTTCCCCAACCTCCTCGCCAACGGCGCTTCGGGCATCGCGGTCGGCATGGCCACCAGCATCCCGCCGCACAATGCCGCCGAGATCCTGGCCGCCGCCCTTGCGCTGCTCGCCGAACCCGACCTTCCCGATGCACGGCTGCTCGAGCACGTCCAGGGCCCGGATTTCCCGACCGGCGGCATCCTCATCGAGCCGCGCGCCAGCATTGCAGAAGCCTATGCCACGGGCCGCGGGTCGTTCCGGCTGCGCGCGCGCTGGCGCAAGGTCGAGGCGAAGAACGGCCTCTGGCACATCGAGATCAGCGAGATTCCCTATCAGGTCGTCAAGGGCAAGCTCATCGAAACGCTGGCCAATCTGCTCAACGACAAGAAGCTGCCGCTCGTTGCCGATCTCGATGACCAGTCGGACGAGCAGCTGCGCATCACCATCGAGCCGCGCGCCCGCACCGTCGATCCCGAGCTGCTGATGGAGAGCCTTTTCAAGCTCACCGATCTCGAAGTGCGCGTGCCCCTCAACATGAACGTGCTCGACCATGGCCGGCCGGGTGTCCTGTCGCTGGGCGAAGTCCTTCGCAAATGGCTCGTCCACCAGCGCGAGGTGCTCATCGCCCGCGCCCGCTTCAGGCTTGGCAAGATCGATGCGCGGCTGGAGATCCTCGGCGGCCTCATCAAGGCCTATCTCAACCTCGACGAGGTCATCCGCATCATCCGCAAAGCCGATGATGCCCGCGCCGAGTTGATCACCGCCTTCGACCTCACCGTCACCCAGGCCGAAGCCATCCTCAACATGCGGCTGCGCAGCTTGCGCAAGCTCGACGAGCTGGAGATCACCCGCGAAAACGCCGCCCTGACGGCGGAAGCCAGGGACCTGCGCTATCTTCTCGACAGCCCGGGCGAGCAGACGAAGCGGCTGACCGCCATCCTCGCCAGGCTGCGCGAAACCTATGGGCCGGACACCGAGCTCGGCCGCCGCCGCACCACCCTCGCCACCGCCCCCGACGTGCGCTTCGTGCCGCTGGAAGCGATGATCGAGCGCGAGCCGCTCACCATCATCGCTTCGGAAAAAGGCTGGGTGCGCGCGATGAAGGGCCATATAGACCTCGGCAGCGCCGATGCGATCAAGTTCAAGGAGGGGGACGGCCCCGCCTTCGCCTTCCATGCGCACACCACCGACAAGCTGATGCTCGCCACTTCGGATGGCCGCTTCTTCACCCTCTCGCCCGACAAGCTGCCCGGCGGGCGCGGCTTCGGCGAACCGCTGCGGCTGATGATCGACCTCGGAGAGACGGCGCATGTCGTCACCCTCATGCCCCACCGCGCCGATGCGACGCTGCTTCTCGCCAGCTCGGACGGGCGCGGTTTCCTGGTGAAGGCCGAGGATGTGCTCGCCGAAACCCGCAAGGGGCGGCAGGTGATGGTGCCGCGCGCAGGCGCCACCCTCAAGCTCGTCCGGCCGGTCGCACCCACCGACGACATGGTCGCCACCATCGGAGACAACCGCAAGCTGCTGGTGTTTGCCCTTGCCGAGCTTCCCGCCATGGCGCGCGGCCAGGGGGTGGCACTGCAGAAGTTCAAGGATGGCGGGCTTGCCGATGCGCGCACCTTCGTGATGGCCGATGGACTGAGCTGGCCGATGGGCGGTGCCACGGCGCGAACCCGGACCGAGGCCGATCTGGGATTCTGGCAGGGGGCGCGCGCGAGTGCCGGGCGAATGCCGCCGACGGGCTTCCCGCGCGACAACAAATTTGCCTGACCCGCGACAACCACAACCTCTCGCCACCCCCACCGCCGCGCGCTAGGGTTTCGACATGATCGGCATCGCAATCGTCCTCCTCCTCAACCTCGCCTTCGGCGCCTGGGTCGTGCGGCTCATCGTCAAGGACCCCGCCAATCTGCGCAAGCGGCGCGACAAGCCGGTCGACCCGACCGATCCGCCGGCACGCTGATGGTCATCATCGGCCTGCTGCTGCTTTCGCTCGTCGTCATCGCCTTTGCGGCACGCGGCGCCCCCAAGCCCAAGTACGAACAATTGCCCGCACCCGAACCCGCCGAGGTCGACCACGACCATCGCCCCGGCTCCAGGGACCCCGACTGAGTTATCTTGCACGCCGCGTTGAATGTGATATCAATTTGATATCACTTTAACGGGGACGAACGATGCAACCCTCCACGCCCAGCCGCGAGCACGCCGGCGCCGGCACCAGCGGTTTTCCAGCCCTTGCCTTGCTTCTGGCGAGCATCCTGCTCGGCCTGTTCGGTGCCATCGTCGCCGCCGACGATCCGACGGTCCTGCTCGCCCTCCCGCTGGTCACTATCCTGGGCATCTTCCTCATCCTCGGCTTCTACAAGCTGCAGCCCAACGAGGCCGGCGTGCTCACCCTGTTCGGCGCCTATCGCGGCACCGACCGCGGCACCGGGCTGCGCTGGACCTGGCCCTGGATCGCCCGCAAGAAAGTGTCCTGCCGCGCCCACAATCTCATCAGCCAGCAGATCAAGGTCAACGATCTGCGCGGCAACCCGATCGAGATCGCAGCACAGCTCGTCTGGCGCATCACCGACACGGCTCAGGCGACCTTCGATGTCGACAATTATGCCGAATTCGTGCTGGCGCAGGTCGAGGTTGCCGTCCGCACCATCGGTGCGCGCTACCCCTATGACGATTTCGAACACAAGGAAGTGACCCTGCGCGGCGACCATGAGCAGATCGCCGGCGAGCTGCGCACCGAGCTCATCGAGCGGCTCAAGGTCGCCGGCATCACCGTCGACGAGTGCGGCTTCACCCATCTCGCCTATGCCCCCGAGATCGCCGGCTCGATGCTCCGCCGGCAACAGGCCGCGGCCGTGGTCGCGGCGCGCGAAACTTTGGTGCTGGGCGCGGTGTCAATGGTCGAGATGGCGCTCGAGCAGCTCAGCGCGCGCGACATCATCCAGCTCGATGGCGAGCGCCGCGCCGCCATGGTCAGCAACCTCATGGTCATCCTCTGCGGGGACCGGGAAGCCCAGCCGGTCGTCAACACCGGGAGCCTCTACCAATAGTGGCGGACCGAAAGGCCTTTGCCCTGCGCCTCGATCCGGCGCTCCACGACGCCATCCAGCGCGCCGCAGCCGGCAACCTGCGCAGCACCAATGCCGAGATCGAGGTGCTGCTGCGCGAGGCGCTGGCGCGGCGCGGCATTCGCCTCGCCCCGGCGGATCTCCCCAAACGCGGCCGCCCGCCGGCAGCATCATGACCGCTCCGCAGCGCGCCGCTGATATCCGGACCCCGCAATGCGGCGGTTCGTCGTAAGTCACGGAACGCGGGGCAATAATCCGCGTTGCACCGGCACCTCTCAACAAGGAGCGCCAAATGGCCACCCAGGACAACGACATCAAGATTCTCAACGATCTAATCGAAACCACCATCGATTCGGCCGATGGCTATGAACAGGCTGCCGAGACCGCGCAGAACGACGCCGAAAGCGCCGACCTCGCCGATCTCTTCCGCCGCTTCGGCAACGAGCGTCGCATCGCCGTCACCGATCTGCGGTCGCAGGTTTCGCTGCTCGGCGGCGAACCCGAGGACGATGGTTCGATCCTTGCCGGCGCCCATCGCAGCTTCCTTCGACTGAAAAGCGTCTTCGGCTCGAGCCGCGCCCGGGTGATCGAAGAAGTAGAAGCCGGTGAAGACGTCATCAAGGCCAAGTATGAAGATGCGATGACGGCCGACATCAGCACCAACACCCGCGCTGTCGTCGAGAAGGCCTATGCGTCGGTCCGCGCAGGGCACGATACGTTCAGCGCGATGAAGCACGCGAACCAGGCCAACTGACAGCCTGCCCGCCCGGCGTTCCCCACGTCGGGCGGGCCCCGCTACAACGCTGCAGCCATCGCCCGGTCGACCAATGTTGCGACGGCGTCCGCATCCATCGGAAATCCTGCCGCCACCCATTCGCGTTCGAAGCGCACGAGCCGCGCCGCCACGTCCGGCCCTGGCCCCACCCCGCGCGCAACGAAGTCCTTGCCCGATACCGGCATGCGTGGTCGCTCCCAGGCCAGCAGTTGCCGCGCATCCTCGACCCGGCCCGCCATCAGCAGCCGATCTAGCAGCACATCGGCCCCCACCGCCCAGGCTGCGGCATAAACCGGCATCGAATCAGCCGGCAGTACCGCCCGTGCCACACGCATCCGGTCGGCGTTGGACAGACGAAGCCGCGCCGCCACCGCATCGGCCATCTTTGCATCGGCCGGCAACAATGCCGCCAGCCGCCGGCGCCAGTCCGGCGCAAGCCCGAGTGCAGCTTCGCTCGCCATCAGCACCGCCAACCGACCCAGCGCGTCCTGCCGACCGATCTCCGGAAGCACCGGCCGCCAGATGCCGTGCTCGATCATCAGCACCAGCACCGGCAGCGGATCGGCCACCAGCAGCAGCCCCCGAAGCTCCAGCGCCACCCGCTCGCGCGAGAGCGCCATCAGGTCATTGGCACGCGCCGCACAAGCTGCCAGCCCTTCGGCATCCATCCCCTGCCCGAACCGCGACGAAAAGCGGAAGAAGCGCAAGATCCGCAAATGGTCCTCGGCAATGCGTGCCATCGGATCGCCGATGAACCGCACTCGCCGCGCCGCAAGGTCCTCCAACCCCCCGAACCAGTCGTCGATCTCCCCGCCTGGCAGCCGCGCATAAAGCGCGTTGATCGTGAAATCCCGCCGCGCCGCATCCGCCTGCCAGTCATCGGTGAACACCACTTCGGCCCGCCGGCCATCGGTCGTCACATCATGGCGCAGCGTCGTCACCTCGGCCTTGATGCCGCCGGCCACAGCCGTCACCGTGCCATGCGCCAGCCCGGTCGGAAACGCCTTCAGCCCCGCCGCCCGCAGCCGCGCCATCACCTCGTGCGGTGCAAGTGCTGTCGCAAGATCGATGTCGGCAGCCTCCAGTCCGAGCAGCGGGTCGCGCACGCTGCCGCCCACCAACCGGCTGGTGCCGGCCTCGGCATCGAGCGCAGCCAGCAGCGCCTTCCCGTCCTCGGTGCCCACCCAGGCCGGGATCGGCAATTTCACAGCCGTATCCGCTTCGACAGATTGACGATCATCCCCGCCGTCGCCCCCCAGATCTCGCGCCCGCCGTGGCGGATGACGAAGGTCCGCCGCGGCTTGCCCAGCCACTCGCCCATCCGCAACTCATGGTTGCGCGGATCGAGCACATGCGCCAACGGCACATGGAACATCTCTGCCACCTCCCCGGCGTGCGCATGCAGCAGCAGCCCCGGCGGCACCAGCCCCACCACCGGCGTCACCGCAAATCCCGTCCCGGTGGTGTAATTCTCGAGCATCCCCAGCACCTCGACATGCTCGCGCGCCAGCGCCACTTCTTCCTCCGCCTCGCGCAGCGCCGTCACCACCAGCGATGCATCCCCGGCGTCCATCCGGCCGCCGGGAAAAGCGATCTGCCCGGCATGGCGCTTCAGATGCGCCTGGCGCCGGGTCAACAGCAGCTGCGGCTCCCGCTCGGTCGTCACCGCCATCAGCACCGCCGCGCGCGCCAGCGCCCCCCGGATTTCCGGCGGCTCTTCCGGATGGCCCGAAACTGCATGATCGCCACCAAAACCATCCGCCGAAGCGCCGGCGAGCAGAGCTGCCCGCAACGCCTCGATCGGCATCAGCTCTGCCCGAACGGGAAGCAGGCGCCCCCGGCCCAAAGCCGCGGTACCAGTGCATCCTCCGCCAGCGCCATATCCGCCAGCTCATAAAACACCGGCCGCGCCACCAGCGCCTCGAGTCCATCGCGCACCAGCAGATACGGCCGCGGTGTCCCATCCGCCGCCACATCCACCCGCAGCGGATGGTCCGGACCGGCCTCGACCAGCGTCTCGGTGTTCAGCCGGAAGATCAGCCGTCGTTCCTCGCCGCTGCCGATCGATTGCACCTCCACCGCCACAAAGGGAGCATCCTCCACGGCAATGTCCAGCTTCTCATGCGGTGTCACCAGCACGAACGAGCCATCGGGCTCGCGGCGCAGGATCGTCGAAAACAGCTGGACCAGCGCCGGCCGCCCGATCGGCGTCCCCTGGTGAAACCAGGTGCCATCGACTGCGATCCGCATCTCGCTGTCCCCGCACCGCTCGGGGTGCCAGAGATGCACGGGGGGAAGCGCCTTTGCGCTCACCGCCGCAGCAAGCGCTGCCAGCGAGCCGTGCGCCGAATCTGTCTGTTCATCACTCATGAGGTCTTCATACCGCCCGCGCCGGCCATCGTCATGGCGCGAATCGCGTCAGGCCGCTGCCCGCGACGATCCTGCAAGTGCGGGCCCGAGCGTTCCTCCCGCCGGAAGCCCCTTCAGATCGCCTCGCAGCAACAGCCGCTCGCGCTCCACCGGTCCCGGCAGATGCCAGTGCAGGCCGGCACCAGCCACAAAGCCGAAGCGGCCATAATAAGCAGCATCGCCGATCAGCAGTTGCGGGAAAAAGCCTGCCGCATCCGCCAGCGCCAACACCGATGTCATCAACTGCGAGCCAAGGCCAAGCCCCTCGGCCCGCCGCGCCACCGCGACCGGCCCCAGCAGCACGAGCGGCCAACGTCCGTCCTCGCCATCCAGCATCAGCGGCCAGCACTGCACCGATCCGGCGAGACCATCGCCATCACGCGCCACCAGGCAGAGCTCGGGAATTGCCGGCACCCCGTCGCGCAGCCGATAGGCGGTGCGCTCGTGCCGCGACACGCCGAAGCGATCGTCGAGCAACGCTGCAATATCGGGCAGGTCTGTCGCCTGCGCGGTCATCAGTTCAAACATGAAGGTGAATTCTTTCCGGAAACGACAAGACAAGACGGCGCCGCACGCAATGGCGGGTCAGTCTCGTCGGCTCGGATAAGGTTTCGTCATCCGCAGCGCGCTATCACGTGCTGCGCCGCGGCGCAATCAATGCCGCCAGCCGCGCTCAATGCAGTCGGCGTTCCAGCCCGGCGATGGCATCCTCGGTCAGTCGGTCGTGCATCGACTGGTCGCCCTTGGTGGCGATGAGCGTTGCTGCCGCCGCGGTCACCCGCCGCGCCACTTCGGACTTCAGCTCGGCTTCGGCGCTGCGCTCGGAAGCGGCAATCCGCGCTTCCGCTGCAGCGGTCCGCCGGGCAATCGTCTCGGCCGCCGCAATCTCGCCGGTCCGGATCAGTTCGGCAGCCTCGGCCTCGGCACGAGCCACCATGGCGGCAGCATACTTCGTTGCCGCCTCGGAGCGTGCCCGCGCATCGGCAAGCAAGGCTTCGGCTTCGGCTCGCAGTGCCTTGGCCTCATCAAGCTGCCGCCGCACCGCCAGGATGCGGGCATCGAGCGCGCCGGCAATGCGCGCCGGCACCTTGCCGAGCACAATCGCCAGCACGATGAAGATCGCAACCGAGATATAAACCCAGGTTTCCGCCTCGAGCCCCAGCAGGGAAGCCTCGCTGTGCGGTGCCGCCTCGGTCGATGCCATCAGTTCCGCCCCTTCGAGCGGCGCAGCGCCGAAAGCGCCCGGCATTTCGAGCGCCGGCGCCACGGGGTCATTCTGCACGGTCTCATCCATGGCGCACGCCTTCCGCCAGTGCTGCGTCCACATCGGCCGCAGTCACGTCGATCCCGGCCAGCCGACGCACGGCATCCGCCGTCAGGTCGGCCGCCGTCGCCGCAAGGGCGGCCCTGGCATCGGCACGCGCCGTGGCCAGTGTCGCCATTGCAGCATCGGTCCTGCCGTCAAGCTCGGCAGCAAGTGCTGCCATGCGGGCTTCGGCAGCCTTGGCCGCCGCCGCGCGGGCGGTGGCGACTTCGGCCTGGGCGGTCTTGCGCGCCGCCGCCATGCCTTCATCATAGGCAAGGCGCACGGCATCTGCCGCGCCCTTTGCGGCTTCCGCCGCGTCGAGATCGCCCTTCACCCGCGTTTCCCGCTCATCGATCACCCGCCCGACCTTGGGCAGGGTGGGGCGCACCACCAGAAAATAGAGCACGCCGAAGATCAGCGACAGCCAGAACAGCTGCGGGATAAAGGTCGATGTATCGAACTGGGGCACGGTCGGTCAGCCTCAGCCGAAGGCGAGGGCGAGCGCAACCACCGCAGCGATCAGGCCGAGCGCTTCGGTCACGGCGAAGCCGAAGATCAGGCGGGCGCCGAGCTTGTCGGCAGCAGCCGGATTGCGCAATGCGCCCTGGAGGAACATGCCGAAGATGAGGCCCACGCCGATGGCTGCGAAGCCGGCACCCATGGCGGCAAGACCGGCAGCAATAAGCTTTGCAGATGCGACGTCCATTTAAAAAGTCCTTCCGTTGAAACCAGTTGTCAGTGCAAATTCACTGCATCGTTGAGGTAGATCGAAGTGAGCAGTGCAAACACATAGGCCTGCACCAGCGCAATCAGCAGCTCGAGCGCGGTCAGCGCGACGTTGACCGAAAGCGGCACCAGCCCGAACACATAGGGAAGCGCCTCGATGCTGCCCAGCGTCACCACAAAGCCGCCCACGACCTTCAGCAGCACATGGCCTGCGGTCATGTTGGCGAAAAGCCGGATGGCGAGCGTGAACGGGCGCGACAGGAAGGACAGGAACTCGATCACCGCCACCAGCGGCAGCACGAACAAGGGCGTGCCTTCGGGCAGGAACAGCGAGAAGAAGTGCAGCCCGTGCCGCGCAAACCCGACCACCAGCACAAGAACGAACACGATCGTCGCCAGCCCCAGCGTCACGGCAATATGGCTCGTCGGCGTGAAGCTGTGCACGAACGGCACCATGCCGAGCAGGTTGCACGCCAGCACGAACACAAAGAGCGCAAAGATGAGCGGCGCATAGCGAAGGCCCTCGCGACCGACATTCTCGCGCACCATGTCGGTGATGAATTCGTACATGTATTCGACAGCAGCCTGGGCGCGGCCCGGCACCAGCTGCGGGCGCGCGGTGCCGATGAACAGGAACGCGGCAACAGTGAGCATCGCCAGCAGCATCCACAATGCGCTGTTGGTGAACGACAGGTCCTGCCCGGCGACGATGATCGGCGCGCCTATGCGCTCGATCTCGAACTGCTGCATCGGGTTGGCCATGTTACTCCTCATTCTCCGGTGTCTGCCCGGAATCCTGCTTGCGCAGGACATTGCGCAGCCCGGTCACGAACCCGAGCAGCAGCAGCCCGATCAAACCCCAGGGGCCAGTATCGAACTGCCGGTCGATGAACCAGCCGATGAAACCACCCGCCAGCATCGCACCCACGAATTCGGTAGCGACCGACCAGCTGGCGCTTTCCGCCCGCTTGGTTTCGTCGCGCTTCCCCGCTTCGGCCGCTCTTGCCGCCGCGATGCGCCTTGCGAGCGCATCATCAGGCTTGCTGTCTTCGGCCAAGATGGGAAAACCCCTGTGGATCACTTCGAACGCTGCACCCGCGAAACATCCGCCAGCACTGCATCGACACCCGGCCGAATGCGTCAAGCACCCTGCCAAGCTGTCGGCGCGCGTCTATCCGCCACCTGCCACACTGTCAACCGCAGCAGCCTTTGGTTGCTGCATTGCAAAAGGGCGCGTGGCCTCTCGGCCACGCGCCCCTTGTCCTTCTCGCTATACCGATCGCCTCAGTTGCGACGATCGTTGCGACGCTCCTGTCGCTGCTGCTGACGCACGACCCGGTTCTGCTGGCGCTGCACCTGGTTGCCCTGCCGCTGGACCTGGTTGCCGCGCCGCTCGACACGATTGGCCTGCCGCTCGACACGCGTGCGCTGGCGATCGACCTGCACCTGCTGGCGATTGAGCTGACGCTGCTGCCGGATCTGTCCCTGCGGCACACCCTGCCGGGCGATGGCACCGCCGATACGGTTGCCGATCACCGGCCGCTGCGTGACGATACGCGGCTGCCAATAGGAACGCTGTTGCTGGTTCCACGCACGGCGCGATCCACGGCGATCGTAAACGAAATTGCCGTTGCCAGGATAATAATAACCATTGTTCCAGCCAAAGCCCTGGCCAACATAGCCGACCGGGACATTGCGGTATCCATAAGGATCACCCCAATACTGATTATAGTCGGCATAGCCACCGGTGTTGCCATACCCTGGCGCGCGTCCATAAGCATATTGATCGGCACATGCACCGACGCCCATGGCTGCAATCGCCAGCAATCCAAGTCCAAAAACACGAGCACGCAACATGGCAATCTCCAATCTGTAGTTGGAAATCGCATGATTCGATTGAATGAGGGGTGAACCCTTTCAGGAATCCGCAAGCAGCCTTTCGGCCGCCTGCAAGTCGACGCTCACCAATTGGGACACCCCGGGTTCGCCCATTGTCACGCCATAGAGGCGGTGCATCCGGCTCATCGTCACGGCATTGTGCGTCACGATCAGGAATCGCGTGGCGGTATCGGCGGCCATCCGGTCGAGCAGATCGCAGAAGCGTTCCACATTGGCGTCGTCGAGCGGCGCATCCACCTCGTCGAGCACGCAGATCGGCGCCGGATTGGCGAGAAACAGCGCAAAGATCAGCGCAGTGGCGGTGAGCGCCTGCTCGCCGCCCGAAAGCAGGGTCAGCGATTGCAGCTTCTTGCCAGGCGGCTGGGCCATGATCTCGAGCCCGGCCTCGAGCGGATCCTCGGCATCGATCAACGCCAGCCGCGCCTCGCCGCCGCCGAAAAGATCGGTGAACAGCGTCGTGAAATGCCCGTTCACCGCCTCGAAGGTCGCCAGCAGCCGGCCCCGCCCCTCGCGGTTGAGGCTGCCGATCGAGCCGCGCAGCCGCGCGATGGCCGTTTCCAGTTCGGCCTTCTCCTCCACGCTGGTCTCCGCCTGTGCGCTCAACTCCTGCAGCTCGATATCCGCGCGCAGATTGACCGGCCCCAGCCGCTCGCGTTCGGCCAGCAACGCCTCATGCGCCGCAGCCAGGGCAGCAGCGTCCCCACCGGCAACCCCGTGCGGGTCGAAATCGAACCGCCCCGCAAGCAGCGGCGGCGGGCAACCGAAGCGCTCGCCGCATTGACGCTCCACTTCGGTTTTCGCCGCAGCAGCATGGTCGGCCTCGGCGCGCACCGTCGCCCGCCGCTCGCGCGCCGCCGCCACAGCCTCGTCCGCCGCCCGCGCCGCCGCCGCCAGCCGATTGGCGTCGGCCTCCGCCCCCGCCAATCGGTCGGCAGCCAGGGCACGCCCCGCCTCCGCATCGCTTGTGCGCGTCGCCAGCCCGGCGAGTCCGGCGCCGATCGCCGCAGCGCGCGCCGCCAGTGCGGCCTTCTCCGCTTCCACCGCCAGCCGGCGCCGGCCCAGCTCCTCGGCCTGGCCACTGCTCGCCGCCAGCCGCACCTGCCAGCGCTCGCGTTCGGAAGCGATCGCGGCCAGCCGGCTGCTCGCTACCGCCGATTCGCGCGCACGCCCATCGACCGCCGCCGCTGCCCCCGCAAGCACCGTCCGCGCCGCATCCGCCGCCGACCGCGCCCGCGCCAGTGCCTCGGACAACTCTGCCAGCGCGCCCGCATCGGGCACCGCTGCTGCCGCAGCCTCGGCATCCGCCACCAGCCGCGCCCGCTCGCCGTCGAGCCGCTCGCCAGCACTCGCCAGGCTGGCGATTTCGCCCGCCAGCCGACTCGCCGCGGTATCCGCCGCCGCCAGCCGCGCCCGCGCCTCGGCCAGCCCCCGCGCCGCCCCGTCGCGCGCCGCCCGCGCACCGCGCTCGTCCGCCTGCGCCGCCCCCGCCGCCGCAACGGCAACCGCCAGCGCCGCATTGGCGGCCGCCATCTCGGCCTCTGCCTCGGCCAGTTCGGCCGCCACCTCGCCCGCGCGCCGCCGAGCGCGAAGCCGCGCTGCCGCCGCCTCACCCTTGCCGCCTGCCTCGCGGAATCCGTCCCAACGCCACATCCGGCCATCGAGGCTCACCAGCCGCTGCCCCGGACGCAACTGGGCCAGCAGCACTTCCGCCGCTTCAGCCTCGACCACGCCGACTTGCGCCAGCCGCCGCGTCAGCTCGGGGGGTGCCCGCACATGCGCCGCCAATGCCCTCACGCCCACCGGCAGCGGTGGATCACCCTCCCCAAAAGCCCCCGCCCAGCGCCGCGGCGCCCCCGAATCCGCCGGTCCCGCGTCGAGTTCGTCCCCCAGCGCTGCCGCCAGTGCCGCCTCATGGCCTGCATCGGTCTCGATGCGGTCGGCAATGCGCCCATGGCTCCCGGGCCCCTTCGGCGCATCCGCCGCCAGCCGCCGCGCCAGCGCCTCGGCTTCGGCCTTCAGCCCCGCGAGCCCCCCCCGCGTCGCCGCCAGCACCTCGGCCGCCGCTTCGCGCGCCGCATCCGCCGCCGGCCGTGCCGCTTCCGCCTCGGCAAGTGCACCTCCGGCCGCCTCGGCCGCAGCGTCCGCTGCCTGCACCGCCGCCGCCAGCAAGGATGTGTCGGGAAGCGGCGCCAGCCGGCTGCGGCGCGCTGCAAGTTCAAGCACTTCCGCCTCCACCCGCGCCACCCGCCCCGCAGCGGCACGCGCCGCCTCGGCCAGCGCCCGGCCCTCCGCCGCCGCCGCTGCATGCGCATCGAGCGCCGCCGTCAGCGCAATCTCCGCGTCATCGGCAGCAGCCTTGTCGCGCGCCGCAGCCTCCCGCAGTGCCGGCAGCGCCGCATCCGCCGCGGCCCGGGCCGCAGCCAGCGCATCGGCCTCGCCCACCAGCCGTGCCTCCGCCGCTGCCGCATCATCGGCGAGCCCCGCTTCGCGCGCCGCATCGCGCGCAATCGTCGCCAGCTGCCCGGTGAGCGCCTGCATGCGCGCCGCCCCCGTCGCCGCCTCGGCATCGAGCAGCGCCCGCGCCTGCCGCAGCGCCTGCACGCCCGCCGCCGCATCGGCCTCGGCCTGGCGCAGAGCCGGCAACAGCGCCTGCGCATCCGCCCCCTGCCCCGCCAGCACCGCCGCTGCCCTGGTCCGTTCATCCGCCGCCGCATCGGCCGCTTGCACAGCAGCCTGCGCCGCCTCCGCCGCCGCCCGCGCCGCCTGCCAGCGTGCATAGACCAGCCGCGCCTCCGCCCCCTTCAACTGGTCCGACAAGGCCCGGTAGCGCTCCGCCACCCGCGCCTGCCGCCGCAACGCGCCGATCTGGCTTTCGAGCGCCTTCACCACATCATCGAGCCGCAGCAGATTGGCCTCGGCCGCCCGCAGCCTTATCTCCGCCTCGCGGCGCCGCACGTGCAGGCCGGCAATCCCCGCCGCCTCCTCGAGCAACGCGCGCCGCTCGACCGGCTTGGCAGCGATGATCGTGCTGATCCGCCCCTGCCCCACGATCGCCGGCGAATGCGCCCCCGTCGCACTGTCGGCAAACAGCAGCCGAATATCCTGCGCCCGCGTTTCGCGGCCATTGAGCCGATACTCCGAGCCCGACCCGCGATCGATCCGACGCGCGACCTCAAGCTCCTCGCCCGCCGCCCCAGCCAGCCCCAGCGTCACCTGTGCAAAGCTCCGCGCCGGCCGCTTGCCGGTGCCGGCAAATATCACATCATCCATGCCGCCCGAGCGCATCGACTTCGGGCTGGCCTCCCCCATCACCCAGCGCAACGCCTCGAGGAGGTTGGATTTTCCGCAGCCATTGGGCCCGACAACGCCGGTCAGCCCCGGCTCGATCCGCAACTCGGCGGGTTCGACAAAGGACTTGAAGCCCGCCAGCCGCAGCCGCCTGAACTCCAATGTGTGCCCCTCCCCCGAGTCCTGAATCCTGAGTTCTTCAGCGTCTACTGCAGCGCCGCCTGCAATTTGGGCTCCAGCGTTTTCCAGTCGAACACGCCTTCCTGCGTCTGCTCGTTGATCACGAAGCCCGGCGTGCCCGTGAGCTTGTACTTGTCGGTCGCCTGGGTGCGCAGGTCGGCGAGCGTCTTGATCGCGGCCTCATCGGCAAGGCACTGGTCGAACTTCGCCTTGGGAATGCCGCGCGTCCGAACATAGCCATCAAGCTCGCCAGCCGCCGCCAGCCCCGCCATCTGCTGCTCCTGCGGCAGCGCGGACAATGCCGCCTGCTGCTCGGGCGTCAGCTTGGTGAACGGCTCAAGCCAGTTCGCCTGGTCGTTGAAGAAAGCCCCGAGCAGCCCGAAAAACGCCTGCGGGCCCTGGCAGCGCGCCAGCAGGCTCGCCGCATAGTCCGGCCCGTTGAGCACGAAGTTGCGGAATTCGTAGCTCACCTCGCCGCTAGCTACATAGCGGTTCTTGATCGTCTCCGAGGCTGCCTCATGAAAATCCTTGCAATGCGGGCAGGTCAGCGACGCAAACTCGACCAGCTTCACCTTCGCATCGGGGTTGCCCATGCGAAACCCGCCTTCGGGCGTCATGGCGGTCACCTCGGTCCAGTTGCTCCCGGCAGGCGGTGGCACCACGGCCGCACCGGATGTCGCACCGGCAGTGGCATCGCCCGCAGCACCCGGCGCTGCCGCCTTGTCGTCGCCACAGCCGGCCAGCACCAACGCCACCACCGCAACAGAAAACGCCGAAATCCGCATGAACAACCTTCCCGTCAAAACCATCCGCGTCATTGCCTAGGGCAAAGTCCATCGCCCCCACAAGTCAGCCGCCATATATCAGCCCACAGCCGCTGCCAGCTTCGGATCGAGTGCACTCCAGTCGAGCACCCCATCAAGCGTCTTGCCATCGAGCACAAAGGTCGGCGTTCCCGTCAACCCATGCACCTCCACCGCCTCCTTGCGGTTCGCCGCCACCTTCTCGATCAGCGCCGCATCGGCGAGGCAGGCCCTGGCACGCGCCTCGGGCAGCCCGCGCGTCGCAGCAAAGCCGTAAAGCCCCCCAAGCTCCGCCAGCCGCACGAACTGCTGCGCCATCGGCAACGCCGCCACGCCCTGCATGTCGGCGGGCTGCACCTTCATATAGGGCTGCAGCCACGCGCCCTGCCCCTCGAACATCGCATCGAGCATCCCCAGTTGCGGCTTTGCCGGCAGGCACGCCGCGATCAACGAGCCGGCATAGTCAGGCCCGTTGCGCACGAAGCTGCGGAATTCATAGGAGACCTTGCCCCCAGCCAGATATTTGGCCTTGAGCGGCGGCAAACCATTGGTGTGGAACTGCGCACAGGTGCCGCAACTGAGCGATCCATATTCGACCAGCTTCACCTTGGCCGCCGGATTGCCGATCAGCACGCCGCCCTTGGGCGTCACGCTCACCGTCTCAGCCCAATTCTGCGCTGCCGCGGGCGCCATCACCACCGAAGCCGCCGCAGCGACCATCCACATCCGCATCAATACCACTCCTCGTTTGGCCGGACGCTAACAGAGAGCCGCCGCCCAAGAAAGTGGGGTCACTTGATCACCGGCGGTCCGCGCCCTTCGGCCATCGCCTGCGCCAGCGCCTCCAGCGTGGCGCGCAGCTGCGGATCGGCAATCTCGCGCAGTGTCGAGCGTGTCTCCGCCGAGAGCGGCACCGGCGGCCCCGGCAGCGGTGCGGCGGGCGGCGGATCGATATCGGCGTGCTTGAGCCGGATCTTCGCCACCGCACCATGCCCGAGCACGCGATTGACGCGCTCGATCAGCTGCGGCGCGACATGCTTCAGCATCGGCGCGAGCGCTCCGGTGATGGCAATCTCCAGCGTGCCGCCGCTCTTCTCGCCTATCGGAAAGCGCAGCGATTCGGGCCGCGAGTGCCGGGCATAGGCAGTGCCGACGATCTCGGCCCAACGCGCCACCAATGCCCCTTGCGCAAAGCCGAAGCGCTTGAACGCCGTGCCGCCCACCGCCGGCACCAGATCGGCGACGCTGCGCACCCGGCGCTGTCGATGCGCGGGTTCTTCAGGTTTCGAGTCGCTGGCCATAGCCGGCGTTCTGCCATAGCAGGGCCACCATGCCCATGGCGCTGACGCATCGCTTGCTCGACTGGTATGCCGGCCATGCCCGCGCGCTGCCATGGCGCCGCGCCCCCGGCGAACCCCTGCCGACCGATGCCGATTGGCCCTACCGCGTCTGGCTCTCCGAGATCATGCTCCAGCAGACCACCGTGGAAGCCGTTCGTCCCTATTTCGCCGCCTTCACGCAGCGCTGGCCGAGCGTCGCCACACTCGCCGCCGCGGAAGACGCCGAGGTGATGCACGCCTGGGCCGGGCTCGGATATTATGCCCGCGCGCGCAACCTGCTCGCCTGCGCCCGCACTGTCGCCACCGACCATGGCGGGCAATTCCCTGCCACCGAGGCTGCGCTGCGCACGCTGCCGGGAATCGGCGCCTATTCCGCCGCCGCCATCGCCGCCTTCGCCTTCGGCCAGCGCGCCATCGTCATCGACGGCAATGTCGAGCGCGTCATCACCCGCCTTGCCGACATCCACACGCCATTGCCCGCCGCCCGGCTCGAGATTGCCGCCACGCTGGAAACGCTCACCCCCGATGGCCTGGCGGCCGCCGATTTCGCGCAAGCCCTGATGGACCTCGCGCGCAGCATCTGCACTCCGCGCGCGCCCAAATGCCTCGTCTGCCCACTGCGCCCCGAATGCAGCGCCACCGACCCCGAAACCCTGCCGGTAAAGCCCGCCAAACGTGCCCGCCCCGTCCGCCACGGCACTGTCTGGTGGCTCGAAGCTGCCGGGGACGTCCTCACCATCACCCGCCCGCCGAGCGGGCTTCTCGGCGGCATGGCGGCATTGCCGTCCTCGGACTGGCTGGAGAGCCCCGTCGAAGCCACCCCGCCCGTCCGCGGCAACTGGCGCAGCTTCGGCCGCGTCTTTCATGGCTTCACTCATTTCGAATTGCAGCTTGACGTGGCAGCGCTGTTCCTGCCCGAAAGGCCGGAGGTGGCAGGTGAATGGGCGGGCGAATGGCGACCCCGCGCCAGCCTCGCCAGCGGCCTGCCCACAGCCTTCGCCAAGGCCGTCACCCGCGTCCTCGCCAACACCCCCGACACTACGGAGCCCGCATGAGCCTTTTCGCCGGACCGGAAACCCCCTCGACCGGCCTCACCGGCTCACCGCTCGACCGCGCCGACCATCTTCGCCGCGATCCCGCGCAGATGATCGCACTGCGCAGCCGGCCCGATGCGCGCTGGCTCGTACTCGATGACCTGAAGCCGCTGATGACTGCCGAGTCCGAGCTGTTCTGGGCCTATCGCTCGGATTTGCCCCACGATGCGCTGTCGGTGTTCCTCGGCCTCACGCCCGAAGGTGCCCCGCGCTTCGCCGCCGCCACCCTTGCCCATGAGCTGATCGCCGAAAACGGCGGCAAGCTGATGGACGCGCGCGCCGCAGCGCAACTGCTCGGCGATGGCCGCGCCGCCATCCTCGCCCATGCCCGCAGCCTGCTCGCCTGGCACGCCCGCCACGGCCATTGCAGCGTCTGCGGTGCCCCCACCAGCGTCAGCAAGGCCGGCTACGCCCGCACCTGCCCCGCCTGCCACGCCGAACATTTCCCGCGCACCGATCCGGTGGTCATCATGCTCGCCGTCCACGGCGACCATGCGCTGGTCGGCCGCCAGCCGGGCTTTCCGCCGCGCTTCTTCTCCGCCCTTGCCGGCTTTGTCGAGCCTGGTGAAAACCTCGAGGAAGCCGTGGCGCGCGAGCTGCACGAAGAGGCCGGGATCTTCACCGGCCGCGTTCGCTATCTCGCCAGCCAGCCCTGGCCCTTCCCCTCCTCGTTGATGGTTGCCTGCTTCGCCGAGGCCAAAGGGGTGGAACTCACGCTGGATTTCGACGAGCTGGAGGAGGCGCGCTGGGTGACGAAGGACGATGTCCGCGCTGCACTCGACGGCAGCGGAGACTGGCTGGCGCCGCCGCCGATGGCGATCGCCCACACCCTGCTCAAGGCCTGGGTGGAAAGCTGATCTACTCCGCAAAGACGCGCAGCGAGGGCACCACCAGCGCCGTCGCCTCTTCGGGCGGCATCGGCTTGCCGAACAGATAGCCCTGCACCTGGCTGCACCCCAGGTCCCGGCACGTCTCGAATTCGCTGCGCGTTTCGGTGCCCTCCGCGGTCGTCGTCATGTGCAGCGAACCCGCCATCCGCACGATCGCCTCGATGATAGCGCTCGCATCCGACCCCGGGCCGGCGCGCGACACGAAGCTGCGGTCGATCTTGATCCGGCTGAACGCCGCCTTCTGCAGATAGCCGAGCGCCGAATATCCAGTGCCGAAGTCATCGAGGGCAAAGCGCACGCCCAGCGCGCCGAGCTCGGCCAACCGCGCCGTGGTGCTCGGCTTCTCGTCAAGGAAAAGCCGCTCGGTGATCTCCAGTTCCAGCCGCTCGGGCGCCACGCCGTTCGCTGCAAGCGCCTCTGCCACCACCGCGACCAGCCTGGGATCGTCGATCTGCGCCGGAGACAGGTTCACCGCCACGGTCACATTCGCCGGCCAGCGCGCCGCCCAGCGGCAGGCTTCCTCGATCACCCAATGCCCGATCGGCACGATCAGCCCGGTCTCCTCCGCCACCGGAATGAAGCGATCGGGTGTCACATTGCCCAGTTCGGGGTGCCCCCAGCGCAGCAGCGCTTCGAAGCCGACAATCTGCTCGTCATGCGCATCGACCACCGGCTGGAACGCCAGCCGCAGCTCGCCACGCGCCAGCGCCCCGCCCAGCTCGGTCTCCAACGTCCGCCGCTCCTCGGCACGCGCGCGAATGGCGGGCTCGAAGCGGCACGCCGCCCCGCGGCCGCCCGACTTGACTGCGTATAGGGCGAGATCGGCGCTCTTCAGCAGCCGGTCGGCACTCGCGCCATCGCCCGGCCCCATCGCCCAGCCCACACTGGCGCCGATCTGCAGGCACTGCTCGCCGAGCGCAAAGGGCTCGGCCATCGCAGCAACGACGGCGGTCGCCACAGCCTCGGCGCGGCGTTCGGTGGTGCCGGGCAGCACCACGGCAAATTCGTCGCCCCCCAGCCGCGCGATGGTGGCGCCGCCACCCACCGCGACACGCAGCCGCTCCGCCGCCAGCCCGAGCAACCGGTCGCCGGCAGCATGGCCATGCGCGTCATTCACCGGCTTGAAGCGATCGAGATCGATGAACAGCAGCGCGCAGCTGCGCCGCGTGCGCCCCGCCCGCGCCAGCGCATCCTCCAACGCCTCGCGAAACAGCGTGCGATTGGCGAGCCCGGTCAGCGGATCGAAACGCGCCAGCTGCGCGATCCGGTCCTGCCCCCGGCGCACCTCGGTCACGTCGCGCCCCACGCCGCGATAGCCGCCAAAGCTGCCATCGGCCCGCCGCTTGGGCGTGCCCGAAAGCGCCCACCAGCGCGTCTCGCCGCCCACCTGCGCCTGCACCACCAGATCGCGAAACGCCTGGCCGGCGCGAAATACATTGACGAGCGCCCGCAGCGCCGCGGTGCCCGGCTGCCCCATGGGGGTGCCCAGCATCTGCACGAACGACATGCCGATCAGCGTCTCCGCCGGCCGGCACGCCACTTGCGCCAGTCTTGGCGAAACATGCACCAGCATCCCCTCGGCATCGACATCGAGCAGCCAGTCCGACCCATTCGATTCGAACTCGTTGAGCAGCAACCGCACCACCTCGCTCTGCTCGGCGAGGCTCTCCTGCGTGCGCAGCCTTCCCATCAGCGCAAAACTCGTCACCATCACTCCGCGCGCGATCAGCAACCAATAGGTCACCAGCGCCGCGATCACCGCCGGCGAGTGCAACGGCGAGCCCGCCGGCAGTGCCACCAGCATCGCAGCACCGACGCAGAAGGTTGTGAGCAAGCCGCACACCGGCATGATCGCGGTGGCAAAGCCGCAGGCGCCCATGGCGGCAAGCGACAGCAGCAGCAGCAGCGTCTGCCCGTCCTGGTCGGCCTCGGGCATCATCACCAGCTCCATCACTGCCCAGAGCAGCCCGAAGGCCAGCACCTCGATCGTGATCATCCAGAACTGCGTCCGCGTCACTGTTTCCACTGCCAGCTCCGGCCCGTTGCGGCGAAAGCGCGCGATCCACAGCGCCGAAAGCGCTCCCACCACCGTAACCCACCCGACCACAAAGCCGGCGCGCGGATGGTTCCGCAGCGCATGCGCCAGCATCACCGCATTGACCATGAACAGCCCGACATTGAACGGCACATAGCGGTTGAGCACCGCCAGCTGCGCCGCACGCACGCGGGCAAAGAACGGATCATCGCCGTGCCCGAACCCCAGAACCTGCTTCCACCCGATCGCCGCCATCGTCGCGATCGGTGGACGGAACATCATCGACATCCGCGTCTCCTCACCCGGTCGAGAAAACGACCACAAATGCCGGCTTTTTAGCGCAGGCCTTGGCAGCGGCACGTTTGTTCTCTAATCGTTCGCCATGGTCCAAGTGTTCCCCAGGCCCGATTCGCAGTCGCCCGAAGCGCCCTGGCTGTCAGGACTCAACCCCGCCCAGCGCGAGGCGGTGCTCAACCTCGAAGGCCCGGTGCTCATCCTCGCCGGCGCCGGCACCGGCAAGACCCGCGCCCTCACCGCCCGGCTGGCGCAGATCCTCCACACCCGCCGCGCCTGGCCATCCGAAGTGCTTGCCGTCACCTTCACCAACAAGGCCGCGCGCGAGATGCGCGAGCGCATGGAGCGCTTGCTCGGCGCCGCCGAACCCGGCGGGCGCGAGGGCCTGCCCTTCCTCGGCACCTTCCACGCCATCGCCGCCCGCATGCTCCGCCGCAACGCCGGGCTGGTGGGGCTGGAGAGCAGCTTCACCATCCTCGATACCGATGATCAGCAGCGGCTGATGAAGCAGGTGATCATCGAAGCCGGGCTGGAGGAGAAGCGCTGGCCGGCCAAACAACTCGCCAGCGTCATCGATCGCTGGAAAAACCGCGGGTTACGGCCGGACCAGCTCGAACCCGCCGCCGCACACGAATTCGCCGATGGCAAGGGCACCGCCCTTTACGCCCGCTACCAGGAGCGGCTGCGCGCCCTCAACGCCGCCGATTTCGGTGATCTGCTGCTTCACATGCTCACCATCTTCGAACAGCATCCTGATGTGCTGGCGGACTATCAGAAGCGCTTCAAATATCTGCTCGTCGACGAGTATCAGGATACCAATGTCGCCCAGTATCTCTGGCTGAAGGCGCTCGCCGGCACCCGCCACAACATCGCCTGCGTGGGCGATGACGACCAGTCGATCTACAGCTGGCGGGGTGCGGAAGTCGCCAACATCCTGCGTTTCGAACATGATTTCCCCGGCGCGCGCCTGATCCGTCTCGAACAGAATTACCGCTCGCAATCCCACATCCTCGCCGCCGCCAATGGCCTCATTGCCCATAATCGCACCCGGCTCGGCAAGACGCTGCGCACCGACCAGGGCGAGGGCGAGCCGCTGCAGGTGATCGGCATCTGGGATGCCCCCGAGGAAGCCCGACAAGTGGGGGACCGCGCCGAGCGGCTGGCGCGCGAGGGAGCCTCGCTCAACGACATGGCGGTTCTGGTGCGTGCCCAGCACCAGACGCGTGTGCTCGAAGAGCGCTTCATCGCCATCGGCCTGCCCTACAAGATCATCGGCGGCTTCCGCTTCTACGAGCGCGCCGAAATTCGCGACGCGCTCGCCTACCTGCGTCTCATCGCGTCCCCCAACGACGCGCTGGCTTTCGAGCGGATCATCAACACCCCCCGCCGCGGTCTTGGAGACAAGGCGATGGCCAGCCTCCACCACATGGCGCGGCTGCTCGACAGGCCCTTGCCAGAAGCCGCCCGCCAGCTTGTTGAAACCGACGAGATTTCGCCGCAGGCGCGGCGCGGCCTCAAGAGCCTGCTCACCAGCCTCAGCCGCTGGCGCAGCGAGGCCGCCACCACCGATCACGCCGAGCTGGCGCGCATCGTGCTGGAGGAATCGGGCTATGTTGCAATGCTGCAGGCCGACAAATCCCCCGAAGCCGCCGGCCGCCTCGACAATCTGCAGGAGCTCACCCGCGCGATGGCGGATTACCCGTCGCTCGTCTCCTTCCTCGAGCATGTCAGCCTCGTCATGGACAATGACGCGTCGGACGCCGCCGAAAAGCTGACGATCATGACCCTCCACGCCGCCAAGGGCCTCGAATTCGACCATGTCTTCCTCCCCGGCTGGGAGGAGGGGCTGTTCCCCAGCAGCCGGGCCCTCGACGAAGGCGGCACCGCGGCCCTCGAGGAGGAACGCCGCCTCGCCTATGTCGGCATCACTCGCGCGCGCCGCACCGCCACCATCTTCCACGCTGCCAACCGCCAGGTCTATGGGCAATGGACCGCCTCCATCCCCTCCCGCTTCATCGACGAGCTGCCCGACGCCAACGTCGAGGCCACCAACACCATGGCGGGCGGCGCCAGCCTGTGGCGCGCTGCGCTCGGCGCGCACGATCCCTTCGGCGATGCGCTCGCCACCGGCCGCAGCACCGGTCGCGGCCCCGGCTGGACCCGCGCGGCCACTGCACCTGCATCGCGCGGCGGGCCGGTCATCCAGGCTCGAGCCCTTCCAGGGCCATCGTTGCGCCCGAAAATAGACATCAGGCCAGGCGCGCGCGTTCATCATCAGAAGTTCGGGGGCGGCACCGTGATTTCGGTCGAGGACGACAAGCTCGAGATCGAGTTCGCCGCCGCCGGCACCCGCCGCGTCGTCGCCAGCTTCGTCGAAGTCGTCGATACCGAGCGCGAATAGCTCAGGACCAGCGGCACTGCTCGATCATCAGCCACAGGCCACATGGATCGATTCCAGGGCCAGCCCAAGCAGTTCACGCGCCAGAATCATCCGTCGCCTCTGCAATTATGGCCGGATGCCTATACTCTGCATCTCCCTCGTTCAATTTCATCTCCCTCCGGCAAGGATGAACGTCGTCAGCGCGGCAATCCCAAGGGCTCAACGGCGCATTGCAGCCGCCCTGCCCTGTCCCTAAGAGCAGGCCGTGAACGTCCCGCTCCCATTCCTCATTCCGAGCTACCGCGCCTATTGGGCGGCGCGGCTGTTCTCGACGATCGCCGGCATGATGATGGTCATCGTCATCGGCTGGCAGGTCTACGACATTGCACGGCAAACCATGCCGCTTCGCGAAGCCGCCCTGCTGCTCGGCTTCATCGGGCTCGTGCAGTTCATTCCACTTCTGTTTCTCAGCCTGCTCGTCGGCGTGATCGCCGACCGGGTTGATCGTCGATACATTGCCCGCGCCGCGGTCGCGCTGGAGCTGCTGTGCGCCGCCACCCTCGCCGGCCTCGCCGCGACCGACTCGATCACCATTCCGGCCCTTTTCATCGTCGCTGCCATCCTCGGCGTCGGCCGTGCGCTGGCCGGGCCGTCACTCTCTGCCCTCGCCCCCAACCTCGTGCCGCGCGCGCAGCTGCCCACCGCCATCGCGCTGGGCAGCATCGCCTGGCAGACCGGCGCCGTCCTCGGCCCGCCGCTCGGCGCCTATCTCTATGCAGTCAGCGCCACCACGGCCTATGGCACGGCGGCGGTGATGTTCGCCGCCTCGCTCACCGCCCTCTTCGCCATCCGCCCGGTGCCGCGCCCGGCGCCCTCCACCATGTCGCCCTGGCGCAGCCTGATGCAGGGGCTGGGCTATGTCCGCCACAACCGGATCGTGCTCGGCGCCATCAGCCTCGATCTTTTCGCCGTGCTGCTCGGCGGCGCCACAGCCATGCTGCCGCTCTACGCGCGCGATGTCCTGCATGTCGGCGTCGAGGGGCTGGGGCCGCTGCGTGCAGCACCGGCCCTGGGAGCCGCCATCACCGCGCTCTCCCTCGCCTTCCGGCCGCTCTCGCGCAACGTCGGGCCCATCATGTTCGTCTGTGTCGCCCTGTTCGGCATCGCCACCATCGTCTTCGGCACCAGCCGCTCGATGCCGCTTTCGCTCGCAGCGCTCACCGTGCTGGGGGCAGCGGACATGATCTCGGTCTATGTCCGCTCCTCGCTCATCCAGCTCCACACGCCCGACGAGATGCGCGGCCGCGTCTCCTCGGTGTCGGGGCTGTTCATCTCGGCCTCCAACGAACTCGGCGAATTCGAGAGCGGTATCACCGCCGCCTGGTTCGGTCCGGTGGAGGCGGTGGTGATCGGCGGGGTCGGCGCCATCGTCATCACCTTCCTCTGGGCCTGGCGCTTCCCCGAGCTGCGGCTCGCCGATCGGTTCGATCCTCCTGACAGCCGGCCCTGACCTGCTATAAGCGGATGAAACGGAGACCCTGCCCATGAAAGCCGAAAACATCCTCGCCACCATCGGTCACACCCCGCACATCCGCGTGGCCCGGCTGTTCCCGGATGCCGAAGTCTGGATCAAGTCCGAGCGCGCCAACCCCGGTGGCTCGATCAAGGACAGGATCGGCCTCGCCATGATCGAGGCCGCCGAAGCCGATGGCAGCCTCAAGCCCGGCGGCATCATCGTCGAGCCCACCTCGGGCAACACCGGCATCGGCCTCGCCATGGCAGCCGCGGTCAAGGGCTACAAGCTCATCCTCGTCATGCCCGAGTCGATGTCGATCGAACGACGCCGGCTGATGCTCGCCTATGGTGCCAGCTTCGATCTGACCCCGCGCGAGAAGGGCATGAAGGGCGCCATCGCCCGCGCCGCCGAGATCGTGGCGGAAACGCCGGGCGCCTGGATGGCCCAGCAGTTCGAGAACCCGGCCAACATCGAAGTGCATCTGCGCACCACCGGCCCCGAAATCCTCGCCGACTTCAAGGACACGCCAATCGATGCGATCATCACCGGGGTGGGCACCGGCGGCCATATCACCGGCATCGCCCGCTTTCTCAAACCGCATTGGCCGCAGCTCAAGGTCTTCGCCGTCGAGCCCAGCGCCTCCCCGGTCATCTCGGGCGGCGCGCCCTCGCCGCACCCAATCCAGGGCATCGGCGCCGGCTTCATTCCGGCCAATCTCGATGTCGGCGTCATCGATGGCGTCATCCAGGTCGAAGCAGGGGCCGCCAAGGCGATGGCACTGCGCTCGGCCACCCAGGAAGGGATGCTTGTCGGCATCTCCTCGGGCGCCACGCTTGCCGCCATCGCGCAGAAGCTGCCCGAGCTGCCCGCCGGCAGCCGCGTGCTCGGCTTCAACTACGATACCGGCGAACGCTATCTTTCGGTGCCGGAGTTCCTGCCCACCGAATGAGCGGGCACCAGCTCGATCACCACGATCTCGGGCGGCACCCGGAAGCGCAGCGGCACGAACGTCGTCCCGACGCCTGAAGACACCAGCAGCCAACGCCCATTCTCGCGAAACAGGCCGCGCCGATGTGCGCTGACGAACGGATTGCTGTGTGTCGGGTCGAGGCCGGGGATCAGGATCTGCCGGCCATGGCTATGGCCCGAGAGATGCAGCTGGCTCCGCCGGTCCAAATACTCGAACGTGTCCGGCTCATGGCTCAGCGTGATCATCGGCTTGTCCTGCGGGGCCGAATCCATCGCATGGCGAAGTCCCGGAACCGGTGGCACCGGATTGCCGATCGAATCGCCCCCCACCACCACCAGCGGCCCCACATCGATGAAGCTGCCGACCAGCAGCCTGATCGGTGTCTCCGCAAACACCCATGACGTCCATCTGGGGCTGTCATGGTTGCCCGGCACCGCCAGCACACCGAGCGGCGCCTCCAGAACCGACAGCGCCCGCAACACCGGGCGATGGAAGAGCCGCGGCCAGTCGTACACCTTGCCCCCGACATAATCGCCGGTCAGCACCACCAGATCGGGCTTGAGCGCATTGGCCTGTGCGGCAATGCGCGCAATGCGGCTTGGCGGCATGTCGAGCCAGCCGGCATGGATATCGCTCAACTGCACAACCCGCACCGGCGCCGCCAGCCCGACAATCGGCACCCGGTAGCGCACCACCACCGGGTCCTGCACCGCTTCGGCCATGGCATAAAAGCCCAGGCCCAGCACAAGTGCGACGGCCAGCCCCGCCAGCCGTCGCAAACTCATCTCAGGCGGCGGCCTTCATCCGTGCCCGGCCATAAAAGGTCTCGCCCGCAGCAGCCATCTCGAGCAGCAGCTGCGGCGGAGTGAAGCGCTCGCCATGCGTCTCGGCCAGCCGCTCGAGGATCGCCACGACATTGGCGATGCCCACCGTGTCCATATGGCTGAACGGACCACCCGAGAAGGGCAGGAAGCCCCAGCCGAAAATGGCTCCAAGGTCACCGTCCTCGGGCGTCTCCAGCACGCCTTCGCCGAAGCAGCGCGCGCATTCGACGAGCTGGCGATAGAGCAGCCGCTCCTTCACCGCATCGGCCGAAGGCTGCTCCTCGGCCAGCCCGCCGGCAACGGTCGCCACCAGATCGGGCCAGAGGTATTTCTTCCCGCCATCATCGGGATAGACATAAAAGCCCTTGGCGTTCTTGCGCCCCTGGCGGCCAAGCTCGTGCATCTTGGTGATGACACCGTCGGCGGGGCCGGGCTTGTAGGCATCACCCAGATCGGCCCTGGTCTGCTGGCCGACCTTGTAGCTGAGATCGAGCCCCACTTCGTCATTCACTGCGAGCGGCCCCACCGGCATGCCCATCTGCTTGCCGATGTTCTCGATGAGCGCCGGGTTGGTGCCTTCGCCGAGCAGCGCCAGCCCTTCCTGCACATAGGTGCCAAAGCAGCGCGAGGTGTAGAACCCGCGGCTGTCGTTGACCACGATCGGTGTCTTGCGGATGGCGGCAACATAGTCGAGCGCCTTGGCGATTGCCGCTGGCCCCGTCTCCTTGCCGACGATGATCTCCACGAGCGGCATCTTCTCGACTGGCGAGAAGAAGTGGATGCCGATGAAGTTCTCGGGCTTCGACCACGCCTTGGCGAGGCCGGTGATCGGCAGCGTCGAGGTGTTGGAGCCGAAGAACGTGTCCGCCCCAACCACGGCCTCGGTCGCCTTGGTCACATCGGCCTTGATCTCGCGGCTTTCGAACACCGCTTCGATGATGAGGTCGCAGCCCGCCAGATCGGCATAGTCGCTCGTCGGGTGAATCCGGTCGAGGATCGCCTGCGCCTTCGCCGGGTCCATGCGCTTCTTGGCCAGCCGGTCGGCGGTGTACTGCTTGCCCTTCTCTGCAGCCGCCAGGTCCCGGTCGAGCAGCACGACATCGATCCCGGCCTGTGCCGTCACCATCGCCACGCCGGCCCCCATCAGCCCGGCACCCAGCATTGCGATCTTCTTTGTCGGCATCGGGGCCACATCCTTCGGCCGCCGCGCACCCTTTTCGGCCGCCTGCTTCGACACGAACAGCGAGCGGATCATGTTGCCCGCCTGCGGATCGGCAACCACCTTCGCGAAATACTTCGATTCCACCCGGATCGCCGTGTCCATCGGCAGCTGCGCGCCCTCATACACCGCCGACAGGATCGCCTTGGGGGCGTTCATGTTGTTGCTCGTGCTCTTCGCCGTCATCGCCGTGCCGGCAACGAAGGTCTGCGCAAACGCCGGGTTGAAGCCACCGACACCACCCGGGAATTTGAAGCCCTTCTGGTCCCAGGGCTGCACGCCGCCGGCCGGGTTGGCCTTCACCCATGCCTTGGCACGGTCCACCACCTCGTCTGCCGGAGCGATTTCCTGCACCACGCCAAAGCCTTTGGCTTCCGCGGGGCTCATGTTCTTGCCCTGCAGCAGATACATGAGCGCAGGTTGCACCCCCATCAGCCGCGGCAACCGCTGCGTGCCGCCGGCCCCCGGGAACAGCCCGACCATCACTTCGGGCAAGCCGAGCGTGATCTTCGGATTGTCGGCAATCACCCGGTAATGGCAGGCGAGGATGAACTCGAGCCCGCCGCCGAGCGCCAGGCCATTCACCGCCGCCGCGACCGGCTTGCCGCAGGTTTCAAGATCGCGCAGCAGCTTGTTCAGCCCGAACACCGCGTCGAACAGCTTCGCCAGCTTGGACTTGCCATCGTCGGCAGCCGGAGCAGCGCCGCCGAACAGCGCGCCCATGCCCTTCAAGTCAGCGCCGGCCATGAAGCCGCTCTTCTTGCCCGACGTGAGGACAGCGCCCTTCACGTCCGGATCGGTCCGCAGCCGCTCGATTGCGGCGGCCAGATCGCGCGTCACTTCGGGGGTGATCACGTTCATGCCCAGACCGGGGACGTCGATCGTCAGCAGCAGAATGCCATCGGCGTCGAGTTCGGAGCGGATTGCAACATCAGTCATGGTCAAAACCCCTTACAAGCGTTCGATGATCGTGCCGGTGCCCATGCCGGCACCCACGCACAAATTCACCAGCGCCGTGCCCTTGCCGGTCCGCTCAAGCTCATCGAGCACGGTGCCGAGGATCATCGCTCCGGTGGCCCCCAGCGGATGCCCCATGGCGATGGCGCCGCCGTTCACGTTGATCTTCGAATGATCGATCTTCAGCGCCTGCATGTAGCGCAGCACCACGCTGGCAAAGGCCTCGTTCAGCTCGAACAGGTCGATATCGTCGGCGGTCATCCCGGCACGCTTCAAGATCTTGTTCGCCACGAATTCCGGACCGGTCAGCATGATCATCGGCTCGGAGCCCACCGAACCCATGGCCCGGATGCGCGCCCGCGGCTTCAGGCCGTATTTCTCGCCCATCTCCTTGCTGCCGACCAGCACGCCTGCCGCCCCATCGACGATGCCCGACGAATTGCCGCCATGATGGACATGGTCGATCTTCTCGACTTCCGGATAGCGCATCAGCGCAATCGCATCGAAGCCGGGCATCTGCTCGCCCATCGCCGAAAACGCCGGGCTCAGCGACCCCAGCGACTGCATGTCGGTGCCGGGGCGCATATGCTCGTCATGGTCGAGCACCACTTCGCCGATCACATCGCGCACCGGCATGATCGAACGGGCAAAGCGCCCCTCCTTCCATGCCTGTGCCGCGCGCTTCTGGCTCTCCATCGCATAGGCATCGACATCATTGCGGCTGAAGCCATATTTCGTCGCGATCAGATCGGCGCCAATGCCTTGCGGCGCGAAATAGGTCTTGAACGCCACCGCCGGGTCCATCGCCCAGGCCCCGCCGTCCGAGCCCATCGGCACGCGGCTCATGCTCTCCACACCGCCGCCGATCGCGAACATCGCCTCGCCGGCCATCACCTTGGCCACCGCCATGTTGGTCGCTTCCAGCCCCGAGGCACAGAAGCGGTTGATCTGCACCCCGGCGGTCGATTCCGCATAATCGGCGTTGAGCACCGCCACCCGCGCAATGTCGCTGCCCTGCTCACCCACCGGCGCCACGCAGCCGAGGATCACATCATCCACATCTGCCGTATCGATGCCATTGCGATCCCGGATCGCCTCGAGCACCTGTGTCGCCAGCTGGATCGGCGTGATCTCGTGGAGCTTGCCGTCCTTCTTGCCCTTGCCGCGCGGAGTGCGCACCGTGTCGTAGATATAAGCGTCAGCCATGGTCAGTCTCCCAAGGAATATCGTTCAGAATGCATCCGCCGGCATCGCCATCATCGTGGCACTTCCGGCCTCCAGCCGCGCGCGCAGCGAGGCCGTATCGGGCAAGAACCGTTCGGCATAATAGCGCGCGGTGATCAGCTTCGCCTCATAAAACCCGGCGTCGGAAGCCCCGGCATCGAGCGCCTCGCGCGACGCCTTGGCCATCACCAGCCACATATGCCCCAACGCCACGATGCCCATCATGTGCATATAGGCAGTCGCCCCCGCAGCCGCATTGTCGGGGTTGCCCATGCCGTTGGACATCAGCCACATCGTCGAGGCTTCAAGGTCCCCGAGCGCCTTTTCAAGCGGCGCCTTCAGGAACCCGAGTGCTGCATCGTCCGAACCCGCCAGCGCCTCGCGCACCATCGCCAGCCACGCCCGCAAGCCGCGGCCGCCGTTCATCGCCAGCTTGCGACCGACCAGGTCGAGCGCCTGGATGCCGTTGGTGCCCTCGTAAATCTGCGCAATCCGCGCATCGCGCACAAACTGCTCCATGCCCCATTCGCGCACATAGCCATGGCCGCCGAACACTTGCTGGCTGGTCACCGCCACCTCCAGCCCCTTGTCGGTGCAATAGCCCTTGATCACCGGGGTGAGCAGCGAAATCAGATCATCCGCCAGCTCGCGCTCTTCGGCAGTCGCCGCCTTCTTCGCCAGATCGACCTGCAGCGCCCCCCACAGGATGAGCGCCCGCGCCCCTTCGTTGAACGCCCGGCCATCGAGCAGCATCCGCCGCACATCGGGGTGAACAAGGATTGTGTCCGCCTTGGCCTCCGCGTCCTTCACGCCTGTCAGCGAGCGGCCCTGCCGCCGGTCCTTCGCATAGGCCACGGCGTTCTGATACGCGATTTCGCCCTGCGCCAGCCCCTGCAGCCCCACCCCGAGCCGGGCAGCGTTCATCATGATGAACATGGCTTTCAGGCCCTTGAACTCTTCGCCGAGCATATAGCCGGTGGCACCATCGTAGTTCATCACGCAGGTGGCGTTGGCGTGGATTCCCATCTTGTGCTCGATCGATCCGCACGACACCGCATTGCGAGCGCCGAAGCGGCCCTCATCATCGACCATCAGCTTGGGCACGATGAACAGGCTGATCCCCTTCACCGTATCGGGCGCGCCTTCGGTCTTGGCGAGCACCAGATGGACGATATTGTCGGCGAGATCATGCTCGCCCGCCGAAATGAAGATCTTCGTCCCCGTGATCGCATAGGAACCATCGGCGTTCTTCGCAGCCCGGGTACGAATAAGCCCCAGATCGGTTCCGCAATGCGGCTCGGTCAGGTTCATCGTCCCTGTCCAGCGCCCCGCCACCATCGGCGGCAGCCACTTGGCCTTCTGCTCCTCGGAGCCGACAACCTCGATCGCCGCCTGCGCGCCTTCGGAAAGCCCCGGATACATGGCAAAGGCCATGTTGGCGCTCTGCAGATATTCCTGAAACGCCGTGCCCACCACATAGGGCAGCCCCTGCCCGCCCCAGGCGGTATCGGCCATCAGCGTGCCCCAGCCGCCCTCGCAAAACTGGTCATAAGCCGATTTCATCCCCGCCGGCGTCGTCACCGAGCCATCGGCGTGGCGGGTACAGCCCTCGATATCGCCCGACAGGTTGAGCGGAAACAGCACATCCTCGCAGAACTTGCCGCCAGCCTCCAGAATCGCCGCCACCACATCGGGTGTCGCCTCGGCAAAGCCCGGCAGATTGGCATAGCGCTCCAGCCCCACCACCGATTGCAGGACGAAGGCGGTATCCTTCACCGGGGCGCGATACGCTGGCATGGCTTGCTCCTATTGCTTCGCTGCGGTCGGTGGAACGGCGATCATCGACTCCACCACAGCACAGAAACTTTGCAGTTCCTCGATCGTCGCGTCGATATCGGCACGCTGCTCCTCGAGTGCCGCGATGCGCGCCCGGCACTTGTCGAGCGTCACCTGCCGCTGCTTCGCCCGGCCGTCTCCCAGATCGTAAAGGTCGATCATCTCGCGGATTTCCGCGAGCGAAAAACCCACATTCTTCGCCCGCAGGATCCACGCCAGCCGCGCCCGGTCCCGCCGCGAATACACCCGGTTCTGGCCGATGCGCTCGGGCGAGATCAGCCCCTGGTCTTCGTAAAGCCGGATTGCGCGCGGGGTGACGTTAAACCCCAGCGCCAGTTCGGTGATGGTGAAGCTCTCCGCCCCCTCATGGTGCGCAAGTGCCGGCACGATCGAGAAGACATGGGCGGGATCTGACATGGAGTTTACCTAGTTGACGTTAACGTAAGGGTCAATGGCCGGCGCTGGCCGCCAGCGCGCGGATGGCCCGGTTCTGGTGGACATACCGTCCCGTCACCACACGGTTGGAAAGCACCGCAATCGCAGCCGCAATCACCTCGGCCGGCACCGATCCGTATCGGGACAGCCCGCCGCCCAGCAGTGGACCCAGCAGCGGTGTCACCGCCTGCAGAAAGGCCTCGACCGGCCGCCTCTCGGCACGCGGGCCGATGATCAGGCCGGGCTGGACAAGATCGAGCCGCGCAAAGCCCATCGCCGTCAGCGCTGTCTCGACTTCGCCTTTCACCCGCGAATAGAACACGCTCGACCCGGCATCGGCACCCACCGCCGTCACCACGATGAAGCGCTTCACGCCCGCCGCCTGCGCCGCCCGCGCAAAGGCCAGCACGGCATCATGATCCACCGCCCGAAACGCCGCCTGGCTGCCGGCGGCGCGGATGGTCGTCCCCAGCGCACAGATCGCCACATCGGCATCCGGCAGCGGGGGCAGCGCGGCAAAGTCCACGACAAGCTCCCCCACCCTGCCGGTTGGTCGCCGCACGACCGCAATGGCATCGGGCAGCAACGCCAGCACACGCGAGCCGACCAGCCCGGTGGCCCCTGCGAGCAAAACGCTCATCGCCCCAATCCTTTCAGCGCATCATCGGCAAGGGCCATGACCAGCGTTTCACTGCCGGCCGTCAACGCCAGATCGACGGGCATCAGCCGCGCACAAGTCCGTCGCTGGTCACAGCGCGAAAGAAGCAGCTGCGCTCGCCGGTATGGCACGCCGGCCCTGCCGGCTCGACCTTGAGCCACAGCGCGTCCTGATCGCAATCGATCCTCATTTCGACAATGCGTTGCACATGCCCCGATGTCGCACCCTTGTGCCAGAGCTCGCCGCGCGACCGGCTCCAGAAATGCGCCTCGCCGGTCGCCAGCGTCGCCGCCAGAGCATCGGCATTCATGTGCGCCACCATCAGCAATTCGCCCGAAACGGCGTCGCTTACCACCGCCGTCACCAGCCCTGCGGCATCCCATTTCGGGTCGAGCCTCAAACCCGTTTCGCGGCACCCATCGCTTTCAACACGGCTCATATGACACTTTCGTGGCGCTTAAGGGGGCGACAAAGCCCCGCCTGCTCCCTATATGCCGCGAGAACGCAGCGCTGGCGAGGCGACAGTCTTCCGATGGGAACCAACATGCTCACCACCGATCCGTGGGAAGCCGACCATCTGCATGAAGAGTGCGGCGTGTTCGGTGTCTGGGGCGCTTCGGGTGCCGCTGCCGTCACTGCCCTCGGGCTGCACGCCCTCCAGCATCGCGGCCAGGAAGCCGCCGGCATCACCACCTTCGACGGCCAGGAATTCCGCACGCACCGCGCCATGGGCCATGTCGCCGGCAATTTCGATTCGGACGAGGTCATCCGCAAGCTGCGCGGCGATGTCGCGATCGGCCACAACCGCTATTCCACCACCGGCGAAACCGCGGTGCGCAACGTGCAGCCGCTCTACGCCGACCTCGCCAGCGGCGGCTTCGCAGTCGCGCACAACGGCAACATTTCCAACGCCATGACGCTGAAGCGCGAGCTCGTCCGCCGCGGCGCCATCTTCCAGTCGACCTCGGATACCGAAGTCATCATCCATCTCGTTGCCACCTCGTCGTATCGCACGCTGCTCGACCGCTTCATCGATGCCCTCAAGAAGGTCGAAGGCGCCTACAGCCTGATCTGCCTCACCTCCGAAGGCATGCTCGCCTGCCGCGATCCGCTCGGCATCCGCCCGCTGGTGCTCGGCCGGCTCGGAGACAGCTACATCCTCGCCAGCGAAACCGTTGCCCTCGATGTCGTCGGCGCCACCTTCCTCCGCGCGGTCGATCCCGGCGAGCTCATCATCATCTCGTCCAAGGGCCTGCGCTCGCTGCGGCCCTTCACCGAAATGCGGCCGCGCCCGTGCATCTTCGAGCATGTCTATTTCAGCCGCCCCGATTCGATGGTCGAAGGCGCCTCGGTCTATCAGGTGCGCAAGGCGATCGGCGCCGAACTGGCGCGCGAAACACCGGTGGATGCCGACATGGTCGTGCCGGTGCCCGATAGTGGCACCCCGGCCGCCATCGGCTATGCGCAGGAGAGCGGCATCCCCTTCGAGCTCGGCATCATCCGCTCGCACTATGTCGGTCGCACCTTCATCCAGCCCGGCGACCAGATCCGCAACCTCGGCGTCAAGCTCAAGCACAATGCCAACCGCGCGATGATCACCGGCAAGCGTATCGTGCTCATCGACGATTCGATCGTGCGCGGCACCACCTCGCTCAAGATCGTGCAGATGCTGCGCGAGGCCGGCGCGTCGGAAATCCACATGCGCATCGCCAGTCCGCCGACGCGCCACAGCTGCTATTATGGCGTGGATACGCCCGAGCGCTCCAAGCTGCTCGCCGCCCAGATGACCGTGGGCAAGATGCGGGATTTCATCAAGGCAGACAGCCTGGCCTTCCTGTCCACCGACGGTCTCTATCGGGCGCTTGGCGAAGCCGAGCGCAACACCCAGGCGCCGCAGTTCTGTGATGCCTGTTTCACCGGCGATTATCCGACCCGGCTCACCGACCAGGAAGAAGTCGAGATCCCCGACCAGCTGAGCCTTCTCGCCGAACGCGTGATATAAGTCCTCTCCCGCACCGTGGGAGGGTGAGCGCCGCGACGGCCCTTGCCCCGCACCCTGCGCCCGTCTAACCCGCCCCCATGAACGATATCACCACAAAGCCCCTCGCCCTTGTCACCGGCGCCAGCCGCGGCATCGGCGCCGCCACTGCGGTGGCGCTGGCTGCCGCCGGCCACCATGTCATCATCACCGCGCGCAAGGACAAGGATCTTGAAGTCACCGACGACCTGATCAACCAGGCCGGCGGCACCGCCACCATCGCGCCCTTCGACCTGACCGACACGCCGGCCATCGAGCGCCTCGCCACCGCCCTCGCCAGCCGTTGGGGCCGCCTCGACGTGCTCGTGCTCAACGCCGGTCAACTGGGGTCGCTGGCACCGGTGCCGCACCTCGACAAGAAGGATTGGGACCGGGTGATCGCGGTCAATCTCACCGCCAACTGGCATCTGATCCGCGTTCTGGATCCGCTGCTGCGCCGCGCCCCCGCCGCCGATGTCGTGGCGCTCACCTCCTCGGTCGGCAGCGAACCGCGCGCCTATTGGGGCGCCTATGCGGCGTCCAAGGCGGCGCTGGAAAACCTCATCGCCACCTATGGCCAGGAAGTGGCTCCGGTCACTGCCATCCGCACCCATATCATCGATCCTGGCGCCACCCGCACCGCAATGCGCGCCCGCGCCTTTCCCGGAGAGGATCCGTCGACGGTCAAGCCCCCTGAAGACGTGGCGGCCACCATCCTGGCAGCACTGGCGCGCTGACCCGGTCTCTTCCAAGCAGTAACGTCCAAACCCCAACCGGAGGCCGCGCATGACCGAAGCCACCGAAGCCGCGAAGACCCGCCGCCGCTGGCTGACCTTTGCCGAGATCACCACCGTCATCGCGCTGGCGATCGGCGCCGCCAATTTCTGGGAATCCCACCGCGAGCGCGAAGAGAAGCGCGCCGCAGCGGCCGCCCCGCAAAAGGCCCCCGCGAAACCGCTGGTCCTTGTTTCGACGATAGAGGATGGCGGAAATGCGCTGCGCCTGTCCGCGACCGGCGCCGACCGTGTCATCCAGACGCAGACCATCGTATTTCCCGCAGCCCTTGGTGTCGGCAGCATCGACACCGTCGGCAATCCGCATGTGGACGCCGGCTGGTTCGCCAGCGGCCTGCGCAAGGCGCTCGGAAAGGAGCGCGTTCAGGGCCGCCTGCCGATCGGGATCATCACGCGCTACACCGACCAGGGCACCGAGCGCACCGACATCGCTACCTATGATATCGGCCATGGATGGCGCGAACGCATCCTGCAAAGCGATGCCCCCGATCTCGAAGGCATCACCCTCATCGCCCGGCTGAAAACCGAAGCCGAGCTGCAGCAAAACCTCGACGCCCGCTGGCGCCAACGCCACCCCGACCCGGAGGCCGACGCAACCTAGGCCGCGCGGGCGCGGCGGGCCTTTTCGAGCTTCTTCAGCACCATGTCGCGCTTGAGCTTGCTCAGATGGTCGATGAACAACACGCCGTTCAGATGGTCCATCTCATGCTGGAGGCAGGTCGCCATCAGCCCGTCCAGTTCGGCTTCATGCTCAGCGCCATTCTCGTCGAGCCACTTCGCCCGCACTCGCGCCGGCCGATCGACATCGGCGTATTGGTCAGGCACCGAGAGGCACCCTTCCGAATAGACCGAAAGCTCATCCGACTCCCAAAGGATCTCGGGGTTGATGAACACCTGCGGCTCGCGGACATATTCGATCGTGTCGGGATCGGTATCCTCGGTCACCTCGCCTTTCGGCCGCTGCAGGTCGATGGTCAGAATGCGCTCCGCCACCCCCACCTGGATCGCCGCCAGCCCGATGCCTGGCGCCTTGTACATCGTTTCGAAC
Source organism: Polymorphobacter multimanifer (assembly GCF_014205635.1). Lineage (GTDB taxonomy): Bacteria > Pseudomonadota > Alphaproteobacteria > Sphingomonadales > Sphingomonadaceae > Sandarakinorhabdus > Sandarakinorhabdus multimanifer. The sequence goes on along the minus strand of NZ_JACIIV010000012.1, from coordinate 35,472 downwards.
ATGTCGGCGATGAGCGTGCGATGCGCGTCGGTCACCGACTCGACGGGCTTGGAGATAACGCGCAACCGCTGGTCGGGCGCTTCGATGATCGGGAGAATGGCCATATCTGTCAGCTAAGCACGCAGGCCGATGAAATCAAGCGACGGGCTTGCGCGCCCTCAATGCCATCGCCAGCGTGCCCTCGTCCATGAAGTCGAGTTCGCCGCCAACCGGCAGGCCGTGCGCCAGCATCGTCACCGACACATCAAGGCCAGCCAGCCGGTCGGCGAGATAATGCATCGTCGTCTGACCCTCGAGCGTTGCATTCATCGCCAGCACAACCTCCCGAAAACCGCCCCCGGACACCCGCGAAACGAGCGATTCTATCCCCAGATCCTCCGGCCGCACCCCTTCGAGCGCCGAAAGTCGCCCCCCGAGCACATGAAAACGCCCCGCAAAAAGCCGCTTTCCATCAAGCGCCCACAGGTCCGCCACCTCCTCGACCACGCAAAGGCTCGCCGGATCCCGCCGCGGGTCCGCACACACGCTGCATGGATCATGTGTATCGATGTTCCCGCAAATGCCGCATGTCACCAGCCTTGCCTCCACCGCCTGCAGCGCCGCCACCAAAGGCCCAAGCGCGGTTTCGCGTCGCTTGAGCAGGTGCAGCACCACCCGCCGTGCCGAACGGGGCCCCAGCCCCGGGAGCCGGGAGAGGATTTGCGTCAGCGCATCGATTTCGGGCGAAGCCATGAAATTTCAATGCCACCGCTGCTGCATCGCGGCAACGCCCTTCCAGCAAGCCCCCCCATGCGCTAGACCGCTGGCAAAACACGGAAGGACCATCTGCCATGACTGCCATCGGCCAGGACAGCCTCAACACGCGGCGCAGCCTCACAGTCGGGAGCAAGACGGTCCATTACTACAGCCTCCCCGCTGCCGCCGAAGCGCTGGGTGCCGTCGACACCCTGCCCTATTCTATGAAGGTGCTGTTCGAAAATCTTCTGCGTTTCGAGGATGGTAGCACCGTTACCGTCGCCGATCTGCAGGCAATGGTCGATTGGGCCGAAACCCGCCGCTCCAGCCACGAGATCAATTATCGCCCGGCGCGCGTGTTGATGCAGGATTTCACCGGCGTGCCCTGCGTCGTCGATCTCGCCGCCATGCGCGACGCCATGACAATGCTCGGGGGGGACCCGCAGAAGATCAACCCGCTTGTCCCGGTCGATCTCGTCATCGACCATTCTGTGATGGTCGACGAATTCGGCAACGCCACCGCCTTCGAGGACAATATGGACCTCGAATATGCGCGCAATATCGAACGCTACGAATTCCTGCGCTGGGGATCCTCGGCCCTCAAGGGCTTCCGCGTCGTGCCGCCTGGCACCGGCATCTGCCACCAGGTCAATCTCGAATATCTCGCCAAGGCGGTCTGGACCTCCGAAGATCCCTCGGGCGCCACCATCGCCTATCCCGACACGGTAGTGGGCACGGACAGCCACACCACGATGATCAACGGCCTGGGCGTTCTCGGCTGGGGTGTCGGCGGTATCGAGGCCGAAGCAGCAATGCTCGGCCAGCCGGTGAGCATGCTCATCCCCGAAGTCGTCGGCTTCAAGCTGTCGGGCACCCTCGCCGAGGGCATCACCGCCACCGATCTCGTGCTCACCGTCACCCAGATGTTGCGCGCACACGGCGTCGTCGGCCGCTTCGTCGAATTCTACGGCCCCGGCCTGGATGCGCTCACCCTCGCCGATCGTGCCACCATCGCCAACATGGCACCCGAATATGGCGCCACCTGCGGTTTCTTCCCCATCGACACCAAGACGATCGATTACATGCGCCTGACTGGCCGTGACGAGGAGACCTGTGCGCTGGTCGAAGCCTATTGCCGCGCCCAAGGCCTGTGGCGCGAGACGAATACGCCAGACCCGGTGTTCACCGACACGCTGGGCCTCGACCTTTCGGTGGTGCAGCCAAGCCTCGCCGGCCCGCGCCGCCCGCAGGACAAGGTGCTGCTCGCCGACGCGAAGAACGCGTTCGAGGCCGAGCTGGCCGGCGGCTACAAGCAGGCCGAGCGCATGGATGTGCGGGTACCCGTGGCCGGGGCCAACCACGGCATTGGCCATGGCGATGTGGTGATCGCCGCCATCACCAGCTGCACCAACACCTCAAATCCGAATGTTCTGGTCGCGGCCGGGCTGGTAGCGAAAAAGGCTCGGGCGCTCGGCCTGCGCTCGCAGCCCTGGGTCAAGACAAGCCTCGCCCCGGGCTCGAAGGTGGTGACCGACTATCTCGTGAAGTCTGGCCTTCAGGCCGAGCTCGATGCCATCGGCTTCAACCTCGTCGGCTATGGCTGCACCACCTGCATCGGCAATTCCGGCCCGCTGCCCGAGCCAATCAGCACGGCCATCAACGGCAACGACATCGTTGCTGCCAGCGTGCTGAGCGGCAACCGCAATTTCGAGGGTCGGGTATCGGCCGATGTGCGTGCCAACTATCTGGCTTCGCCGCCGCTTGTCGTTGCCTATGCGCTGGCAGGTTCGATGCGCAAGAACATCGCGGTCGATCCGATCGGCGAAGGCAGCAATGGCCAGCCTGTCTATCTGAAGGACATCTGGCCGACCAATCTCGAAGTGGCGGAAACCGTGCAGGCCTCGGTCACCGCCGAAGCGTTCAAGGCGCGCTATGCCGATGTGTTCGCGGGCGACGAGCGCTGGCAGGGGATCAAGGTCGAAGGTGGTGCCACCTACAGTTGGAACGCCGCATCGACCTATGTGCAGAACCCGCCCTATTTCGAGGGCATGACGATGACACCGAAGCCGGTGAAGGACATAATTCGCGCCCGGGCCCTTGCGCAGTTCGCCGATTCGATCACCACCGACCACATCTCGCCGGCGGGCTCGATCAAGGCCTCGTCCCCGGCGGGCACCTATCTCGCCGAGCGCCAGGTCAGCCGCGCCGAGTTCAACTCCTATGGCGCCCGCCGCGGCAACCATGAGGTGATGATGCGCGGCACCTTCGCCAACATCCGCATCCGCAACGAGATGGTGCCCGGCATCGAGGGCGGAGTGACGAAGCACATCCCTTCGGGCGAAACGCTGGCGATTTACGATGCCGCCGAGCGCTACCAGGCCGAGGGCACGCCACTGGTTGTGATCGCCGGCAAGGAATATGGCACAGGCTCGTCGCGCGACTGGGCGGCAAAGGGCACGATGCTGCTTGGTGTGCGCGCCGTGATTGCCGAGAGCTTCGAGCGTATTCACCGCTCGAACCTTATCGGTATGGGCGTGTTGGCACTGCAGTTTGCCGAAGGCACATCGCGGCAGACCATCGGCCTGACCGGCGATGAATTGTTCGATATCGAGGGTTTGGACAGCCTCAAGCCTCGCCAGCACGTTACCGTGCACTTCATTCGGGCCGACGGCAGTACCGGCACTTTTACGGCGCTGGCGCGAATCGATACGGAGCAAGAACTGGAATATTTCTATGCTGGCGGCATCCTGCCCTACGTTCTCAGGAAATTGGCTGCCTGATTCAGACAGCAGGAGAGCCTTGGTAATGCTGTGGCTTCACTGCAACGCACCCAGAAAACCGTCAAATTAACGTCATGGAAAGCAATTTTTCCTTGTATCCCTGACGTTGCAAAATACCTTGAAGCGGTGCCGCCAATCATGGCGACGTGGAAGGGGAATTGAGGGATGAACAGGCAGGGAAGAATCGCGTCGTCGATTGCGATCGCAACGATGCTCGGGGCGGCATCGCCGGTCTTCGCGGCGGCGTTGGAGGTCGAAACCACCAACAAGATGGCGACAGCGAACAGCCTGGTGCGCACGCAGAGTGGAGCGCGCAACGGGTTGTCCTGGACCGCCGCAAGCCGCATCATCGGCCAAACTCCGACTTCGAACATTCTGCCTGGCACCCCCGCCAACAGCATCGGCGGCGGGGACCCGATTTACAAGCCCAGCAGCAACAAGAGCGGCGTCGTTGCGCTCATCATGGAACGTTCCGATGGCACGTTCATCTGCTCGGGCAGCCTGTTGTCGGATCGCAAGTCCATTGCAACGGCGGGACATTGCGTCAGTGACGGTGCCGGCACCGCAAATCCCATCCGCACCACAGCCTATTTCTATGAGGGCGATCCCGACACCCGCACGCCATTCCAGCAGCAGGGCGTTGCAATCGATGTGACGAAGTATTTCGTCAACTCGGGCTATACCGGTGAAGTCATCGATCAGAACGATATCGCCGTTCTACGCCTCAGCGAATTCGCACCCGAATCAGCGCAAAGCTATCGGCTGGCACGCCAGGTCGGCCTGACCGGCGAAGAGTTCAATGTTGCCGGCTATGGCGGCCGTTCGACCATCGGTGGCGCATTCGGCACCGATGCGCGCACCGGCTGGCTGCGCGAGGGTGACAACATCTATGATTACGCTTTGGGTAACTCGCTTTTCGACGGGTTTTTTACCGATCGCGATGAGACCGGCCAGTTTGCCGGGCAGAACTTCTTCGGCTTTGCCGAAATCGAGTTCAGCTATATTTCGGACTTCGACAATGGGCTTGCCGCTCAAAGCCAGGCAACGCGCGTTGCAAACGGCCTTGGACTTGGCCCGATCGGCACCAACAACTTTGCGGACCTTGGTCTGGGTGCGCGCGAAGTCAATATCGCTGGCGGTGACTCGGGTGGCCCTGGCTTCGTCAATGGTGAGTTGGCCTCGATCAACTCCTACGGTCTGAGCTTCGGCACAAACTTCGGCGATTTCCGTCCCGGGCTGAATTCCAGCTGGGGCGAACTCAGCGGCTATGTGCCGATTTACATCCACCGCGACTTCATCCTGAGCTCGATGGTTCCCGAGCCCGGCACATGGGCGATGCTCATTGCTGGTTTCGGCCTCGTCGGCGGCTCGATGCGCCGTCGCCGCATGGTTGCCGTTGCCTGAGCCTCAGGCGCGTTCGAACAAGCTTTTCCTTGGCTGGCCCCATATGACCTGGGGCCAGCCATTTTTTTGTGCGAGAGCAGTCAGTTCCGCAGTGGCATTGGTGGCAAAGGCTTTTCCACCCCGCGCGGACACCAGCAGAAACACCGGCGCGTCTGATTGATGGTCCGAATGAAAGCGTAGCGGATCACCAACCTTCGCGTTCTGATCGAGCCAGGCGGCCACGCGCTTCCGCTTTTCCTGGCCATAGCAGTTGGCGTCGCCAAGTCGCCAATCCAGTTGATTATCGATCCATCGTGATGGCGTCGCGATCACCGCATCGAACCCCAATCGCGTACCGATCGCTTCGGCATAATAGGCATTGGAAGCGGTTGCGAGCACCAGCTGGCACCCGGCAGCGCGGTCAGCCGCGATCTGCTCCAGTGCGGCTTCGAAGCAGCCATTTGCTACAACTTTATCGGCATAGTCCGCAGCGGCAGCCATGACCAAAGAGCGCGGCAACCGCCGCCCCATCAACAGCCGATGTGCCGTCGCCTTCAAGGCTCCACGATCGATGATCCTTGTGGCATAGGCAGCGCCGGCGAGTCCAAGCAGTGGAAGCAGCACGATCCGCCAAGGCGCGTGCCGCCGCAGCCAGAAGCGCAGCCAGGGCCCCCAGGTGCCGCCGCGCGTGATGGTGCGGTCCATGTCGTAAATGCTGATCGCCATGATTGTCTCTTCCGCCGCTTCACCCGCATGCGTCAATCTCAACCGGCGAGGCCCGGTGCGACGATTTGGCGGCGTTGCAACACCTTCAGCGCACCTTACCTTAACGTCAACCAACCGAGTGGAGTTCCGCGATGACCGTCATTCCCTTTGTCGACAAGACCCGGCATTTTGCGCCGCAAGGGCTGGGCGACCGGGTGGCACTGGCCTTCACACGCACGTTGCGCTTTGTTGCCGACCGGTTCTTTGTGCACCGCTATGGTCACCGCGCCATCGTGCTCGAAACCGTGGCCGCTGTGCCAGGCATGGTAGGTGCCACCATGACCCATTTGCGCAGCCTGCGCCGCATGGAAGACGACAAGGGCTGGATACGCACGCTCATGGAAGAGGCAGAGAATGAGCGGATGCACTTGATGACCTTCATCGAGGTGGCACAACCCTCCGCCTTCGAACGCTTTCTGATCATTGCGGTGCAATGGCTGTTCTATGTGAGCTTTTTTGCGCTGTATGTCGTCAGCCCCCGCACCGCGCACCGCGTTGTCGGCTATTTCGAAGAAGAGGCTGTAACAAGTTACACCCATTATCTGGCGCAGATCGATTATGGTACGGTGGAAAACATCCCCGCTCCTCAGATTGCTCGCCGGTATTGGCAGCTGCCCGACACCGCTACGCTTCGTGACGTCGTACTGGTGGTGCGTGCCGACGAGGCACATCACCGCGACGTCAATCATCAGTTCGCCGATGCGCTCGCCGGTCGACCGCTCGATCCCGATGCGATCGCGCCCTACCCTCCCAAGACGCCGGTGCATGAATTGGCGGCCTGATCACGGCACGGCTCACTCTTGCGCAGGGTGCGATAATCCCGCACCAAAGGGATAATGTCGGCTCTGGGCTTCGAATCCGTCACGGAAGGTGATCACCAGGCGCTGGCGATCCGTGGCCGGTTGACGATTGCCAACGTGCAATTGATTGCTGACGAGTTGCGCGCGCTGGTGCCGGGCGGAAGCAAGCTGACGATCGATCTGGCGAAGCTCGAGCGAATGGACACTGCAGGCGCCTGGCTGCTGCATCGGCTCATGCTGAACTGGCAAGAAGCCGGGGTGAAGGTGACGGTTGCCAACGCCGGGCCCGATACGCTTCGACTGATCAGCGAGATTGCCAACCATGACCAGCCGATGGTCATGCACCAACGACCGGCGTCGTTCATTTTTGCGCGGCTGGATCGGATCGGCAGAGCCGTGGTGCAGGCCTTTGACAATGCGGGCAGTTTTCTGGCCTTCATCGGTCAGACGATGATAACAATCGGCGGTACCATCGCTGGACGCCGTTCGATGCGCTGGAATGCCCTCATCCACCAATGTGAGGCGATCGGCGTCAACGCGCTCGGCATCGTCGGGCTGTTGCTGTTCCTCGTTGGTATCGTCGTGGCGCAGCAGGGTGCGGTGCAACTTCGCCAGTTCGGAGCCGAGGTGTTCGTCGTCAACCTGATCGGCCGCTCCACCACGCGCGAACTCGGCATCCTGCTCACCGCGATCATGGTGGCCGGCCGCTCGGCCTCGGCCTTTGCGGCACAGATTGGTTCGATGAAGCTCAACCAGGAGGTCGACGCCATGGAAACCATTGGCGTCTCGCCCTCCGAGGCCCTGGTGGTGCCACGCGTTCTGGGCATGGCGCTGATGCTCACTCTGCTCGGGTTTTTCGGCACTTTCATGGCGCTGGTCGGTGGCGGGCTGTTTGTCTGGACCCAGCTCGGCATGCCGCCGATCACCTATGTCCAGCGGCTGCAGGAAGTGGTGCCCTTGTCCGATTTCATCATCGGCACGATCAAGGCGCCGGTTTTCGGGCTCGTTATCGCAATGATGGGTTGCTTCCATGGGTTCCAGGTCAAAGGCAACGCCGAGGCGGTAGGGAACCGCACGACGCGTGCCGTTGTTGAATCGATCTTCGTGGTCATCGTGCTCGATGCCTTTTTTGCCATCTTTTTTTCAGCGCTTGGCTATAACTGACCGATGCAGACGCCTGCCGCCCTTTCGCCGACCTTGCCATCGGATGTTGATGTCGCAATCCGCGTGCGTGGGCTCGAGACCGGCTTCGGGGCACAGACCATCCACAAGGATCTCGATCTCGATGTCCGCCGCGGCGAAATCATCGGATTGGTCGGCGGCTCGGGCACCGGCAAATCGGTGCTGTTGCGCTGCATCATCGGCTTGGAGACGCCGCGCGCCGGTACCATCGAGGTGCTGGGCCGTGATGCCGCCACGCTCGATGCTGTCGAGGGCCGAGCGCTGCGCCGGCGCTGGGGCGTGCTTTTTCAGGAAGGTGCGCTGTTTTCCGCACTCACTGTCGCCGAGAATATCGAAGTGCCCATGCGGGAGTTTCTCGATCTGCCGCTCGACCTGATGGACGAGTTTGCCAAGTTGAAGGTGCGGATGGTCGGGTTGCCCGAGGAGGCTGCATGCAAATTCCCGTCCGAGCTTTCAGGTGGGATGCGCAAGCGCGCGGCCCTCGCCCGCGCCCTGGCACTCGATCCGCTGGTGCTGTTCCTTGACGAGCCTACGGCGGGCCTCGATCCGATTGCAGCGGCCGCCTTCGACGATCTGGTGCGCGTGCTGCGAGACACACTGGACCTGACCGTCTTTCTCATCACCCACGATCTCGACACGCTGCACGCCACTTGCGACCGGGTGGCGGTGCTCTCCGACGGCCTTGTCATCGCCTGTGGCACAATCGAGGCATTGCGCGAGTTCGATCATCCTTGGGTGCAGGAATATTTCTCCGGCCCGCGCGGCCGTGCTGCCGTGCGCTCGCAGCGTAAGCCACCAGCCCAGCCTACGCCCCAGCCCAGCAAAACCGAGTTTGCCTGATGGAAACCCGCAGCAATTATGCGATTGTGGGCGGCGTCGTGCTGCTCCTGGTCGTGGCGCTCTTCGCCGCGATCCTGTGGTTTGCCCGCTTCTCCGGCGAGCCCGACCAGAAGTTCGACATCCTTTTCAACCAGGCTGTCACCGGACTGGCGCCGGGGTCGCCGGTTGCGTTCAACGGTGTGCCTGTGGGCAAGATCGATGAGATCAAGCTGCAGCCGCGCTCGCCGGAGTTCGTGCGCGTGCGGATCTCGGTGCAGGAAGATGTGCCCATTCTCGAGGGCACCACCGCCACGATCGAGGGGGTTGGCTTCACCGGCGTGAGCCAGATCCAGCTTACGGGTTCGATGGCCGGAGGCAGGCCTTTGACGACGCCGGGGCCCTATGGTGTTCCCATCATCTCCGCACGTGCCGGCGGCCTGGGGGCATTGCTTGCCAGCGCACCCGAGCTGCTCAAGAACGTCAGCCTGGTCGCCAAGCGGCTCGCGGAAGTTCTCGATGAGGATAACAAGGACAGCATTTCGAACATTCTCAGGAATGTCGATCGATTGAGCGATGCGCTGGCCGACCGCGGGCCCGAGATTGCTGCAACCCTCACCGAAGCGCGTGCCACGCTGGCTGCCGCCACAACGGCCATGGCGCGGGTAGAGGCGCTTGCCGGAAGCACCGATGCTTTTCTGCGCGAAGATGCCAAGCCGCTGGCTGCCGAACTCGGCAAGACACTGCGCAGTGCCAGCGTCAGCCTGGAGCGAATCGAGGGGCTCACCGCATCGGCAGAGCCCGGATTGCGACAATTGACCACCGAAACCATTCCCGAAGCCAGCCAGCTCATCCGGGAGCTCCGCGCACTCACAGCCGAGTTGAATGTGCTCGCGACCCGGCTGGATGAAGACCCAATCGGCGCGGTTTCGGGCGGAAACCGCTTGCCAAGCTATGATCCCGCCGGGAGCGCCCAGAAATGAAGCCATTGCGTGTAATTCTCGTGCTTCTGCCGGTCGTGGTCGCCGGCTGCGGGCCGCTCGTGCAGATCGGCGCGAAGGGGCCGCCGGCTGTATCGCTGTTGCTGGTGGAGGCTACGGCCACGCCGACAGGAGTGCAGGCCAAGCCCGGTAGCCCGACGATTGCCGTTGATCTGCCGTTGCTCCCGGCAATGTTGCAGACCTTGCGGGTAGCGGTTCGCATTTCGGACACGGAAATTCAGTATCTTACAGCCGCCGGCTGGGCAGAGACGCCCAACCGCCAGGTGCAACGGCTCTTTTCGGATACGCTGGCGGCGCGCGGGCTGCCGGTGCTCGATCGCAGCCAGGTGAGCCCACAGCCCCAGGCGACCCTGTCGGGTGCGCTGCGCGATTTCACGCTCGATGTGCGCGATCCGCTGCAACCGATTGTCCGTGTGCGCTACGATGCGCAGCTGAGCCATCCCAACCAGCCGCGCGGGCCCGATCTGCGCCGCTTCGAGGCGAGCGAGCCGGTTGCAAGCCAGGCTCCTGCCGATGTGGCGGCTGCCCTTTCTCGCGCGATCAACCGATTGGCGGGCGACCTCGCGGACTGGACTGTTGCCAACATCTAGGCTTTGGAAAGCACGAACACCGCCTGATCAGCCAGAAGGTTTGCAGCGAAACCTGATCGGCGATCCCCTCCGGCGAGGAAGGCGGCATGGTCGATCCGTAGTCCGCAATCGTTTGCCAATGCCTTGAAATCGTTGATGGTGCACAGGTGAATGTTGGGTGTCTGGTGCCAGCTCACCGGCAGTGTGCGGGTGACCGGCATGCGTCCGCCCAAGGTCAGGGCCGCCCGGACGCGCCAATGGCCGAAGTTGGGGAAGCTGACGATTCCCTGCCGTGCCACGCGAAGAAGCTCGCCCAAAATGCTCTCCGGTGCGCGCATTGCTTGCAGGGTGTCCGACAATATGGCGACATCGAAGGCGGCGTCGGGCCAATCGGCCAAATCGGTGTCGGCATCGCCCTGCACGACCGCCAATCCGCGTGCCACCGCAGATGCCACATTGGCAGCGGACACATCAATGCCATGCGCGGAAACCTGACGTGTTGCACGAAGATGCGCCAGCAAAGCCCCGTCTCCGCAACCAATATCAAGAACGCGCGCGCCGGCTGGCACGGCATCGGCGACGGCTTGCAGATCGGGGCGGAGGGTGGATTTCATCTCTCGGCAAGGCCGTTCAGGAAGCCGGCGACGATGCGGTTCATCTCGGGCGCATCGAGCAGGAAGGCATCATGGCCATGCGGGCTTTCGAGCTCGCAGAAGCTCGTGCTGGCGCCGGCGCCATGGAGGGCGCGAACGATGCGCTTGGATTCGGCGGTGGGATAGAGCCAGTCCGAGGTGAAACTGATGAGTGCAAAGCGGGTGCCGGCGGTCGCTGCAGGGGCAAAAGCGGTCGTCAACAGGCCGTCATGGGGTGCTGCAAGGTCGAAATAGTCCATGGCACGGGTGATGTAGAGGTAGCTGTTGGCATCGAAACGCTCGGTGAAGGTGAGGCCCTGATGGCGCAGATAGCTTTCCACCTGGAACTCGGCATCGAAACCGAAGCCAAGAGCGGCGCGGTTCTGCAGCCGCCGGCCAAATCGTTCGGTGAGCCCCTGTTCGGAGAGGTAGGTGATGTGTGCCGCCATCCGAGCCACTGCCAGCCCCGCAGCCGGGGCATCGTCGGAGGTGTAGTTGCCGCTCGCCCAGCGGGGATCGGCCATGATGGCCTGACGGCCGACTTCGTGGAAGGCGATGTTCTGCGCCGAGTGGCGAGCAGCGGACGCGATGGCCACCACGGCGCGCACTCGCTCCGGGAATTGCGCCGCCCAGGACAGCGCCTGCATGCCGCCCATCGAGCCGCCGACAACTGCCTGCAGCTGCTCGACGCCGAGATGATCGAGGAGGCGGGCCTGCACCGTCACCATGTCCGCGATGGTGATGACGGGAAAGCGCATCGCATGGGTTCGTCCCGTTGTGGGATCCATGCTGCCGGGGCCGGTGGTGCCCGAGCAGCCGCCAAGGACGTTCGAGCAGATGATGAAATGCTGGGCAGGGTCGATCGGCTTGCCCGGTCCTACCAGCCGCTCCCACCAGCCGGGCTTGCCGGTGCGCGGGTTGGGCGAGGCGACGTGCTGGTCCCCGGTCAAGGCATGGCAGATGAGGATGGCGTTGCTGCCGTCGGCGGCCAACGTGCCATAGGTTTCATAGGCAATGGCGACACCGTCGAGGCTCTGGCCGCTGGCAAGCGGCACGGGCTCCGCGAGCCGCACGGTGCGGCCGAGCCCGAAGCGTTGATCGTGAACCGGTGCCAGCATTGTCTGGCCGTTACGGCCAATGCCCGAAAATGTCACGCGCAGGCGCAACTGGTCATGAATGCTGCCGTATGAAGAAGGGGGTGCTGGGTGGGCGGGCATCCCCGCGCGGCGCCGGGACGCCTTCCCCGGCGCCGCGATTGCGCCTAGAGCGTCCCCATGAACAGTTCTCCGCAAATGAAGCCCTGGATCGAAGCGATGCACGCCTATGTGCCGGGCAAGGCGCGCATCGGCGCGCGGCCGGTGGTGGCGCGGCTGGCCTCGAACGAGAATCCGTTCGGCCCAAGCCCCCGGGCGATCGCCGCGATGCAGGATGTGCTGGCAGAGGGCCATCGCTATCCCGATCCTGCGTCCACCGCGCTTCGCGAGGCGCTTGGCGCGCGGCACGGGCTCGATCCGGCGCGGATCATCTGCGGCACCGGCTCGGACGAGCTGCTGCACATGGCCGCCAGCGCCTTTGCAGGGCCGGAAGACGAGATCATCCAGGTTCGTCATGGCTTTGCGGTGTATGAACTGGCGACGCGGCGCGTCGGGGCCACGCAGGTGGTGGCGCCGGACCGGGACTACACCGCCGATGTCGACGCCATTCTGGCGCTTGTGACGCCCGCCACAAAGGTCGTCTATCTCGCCAACCCCAACAACCCGACCGGCACGATCATTCCGCCGGCCGAAGTTCGCCGGCTCCATGCCGGGCTGCCGGGCGATGTGCTGCTGGTGCTCGATTGCGCCTATGCCGAGTTCGTGAGCGGCGATTACGAGGATGGCTTCGGGCTCGCCGATGCGCATGGCAATGTGTTCGTGACGCGCACCTTCTCGAAGATCCATGGCCTTGCCGCCGAGCGCATCGGCTGGGGCTATGCCGCCCCCGCGGTCATCAATGCGCTGCACCGGGTGCGCGCGCCCTTCAATGTGCCGATGCTGGGACAGGTTGCGGCGGTGGCAGCGCTGTCCGACCCCGACTGGACCGAGAAGGTGCGCGCCCACACCGTCGAGTGGCGCAGCTGGCTGGCGCGCGAGATCGAAGCGGCGAGCCATGCCCATCTGGGGAATGCCGGCGTGCGGGTGATCCCGTCTGCTGCCAACTTCCTGCTGCTCGAATTTCCCGAAACCGGCGCCTGCACGGCTCCGGCTGCCAATGCCGCGCTGCTCGAAGCCGGCATCCTCACCCGCTATCTGGCGGTGCAGGGGATGCCGCGCTGCCTGCGGGTGTCGATCGGCACCGAGACGGAGACGCGGGCGGCGGCAGCCGTGCTCACCGGCTTCATTGCAGCGGCAGGCTGATGCTGTCGTTCGCGCGCGTATCGATCATCGGCATGGGGCTGATCGGCTCCTCGCTGGCGCGTGCCATACGCGTGCGGATGCCGACGGTGCGGCTCAGCGTGTCCGACAGCTCGGCCGATGTCCGGGCGCGGGTGGAGGCGTTGGGGCTGGCCGATGACGTGTGCGACCTGCCCGCCACCGCGGTGATCGACGCCGAGCTCGTGATCCTGTGCGTGCCGGTTGGCGCCATGGGGGCCGTGGCGGCGGAGATCGCCGATGATCTCGCCGAGGGGGCGGTCGTCACCGATGTCGGGTCGGTCAAGGCCAGCGTGCTCGCAGCGCTCACTGCCGCCCTTCCCGCGCATGTGCATGTGGTGCCGGGCCACCCGGTCGCGGGCACCGAGCGATCGGGGCCGGATTCCGGGTTCGCGACGTTGTTCGAGGGCCGATGGTGCATCCTCACCCCGCAGCAGCCAGGGCCGGCTTCGCGGCAGTTGCAGGCTTTCTGGGAACGGCTGGGGGCAAAGGTGGAACTGATGGACGCGGCGCATCATGACCGGGTGCTCGCCGTCACCAGCCACCTGCCGCACCTTATCGCCTATTCGATCGTGGGCACCGCCAGCGACCTCGAAACCGTCACCCGCTCCGAAGTGATCAAATATTCCGCGGGAGGGTTTCGCGACTTTACCCGCATTGCCGCGTCCGATCCGGTGATGTGGCGCGATGTGTTCCTGACCAACCGCGAGGCGGTGCTGGAAACGCTGGGTCGCTTCACCGAGGATCTGGTGGCATTGCAGCGCGCCATCCGCTGGGGCGAGGGCGACACGCTGGAGGCGCTGTTTACCCGCACACGCGCGATCCGCCGCAGCATCATCGACGAAGGCCAGGACACCGAGGCCGAAGACTTCGGCCGCCCGCATGGGCCGCCGGCCGAGCCGGCCGATGAGGACCCCCGCTGATGCGTGCCATCGGGCTGGCGCTGGTCGGCTTCATGGCCCCTGCCCTGCTGTTCGTGGCAGTGGCGCTGGCGCTCGACCTGCCATGGCAGTTGCTTGCCGTGTCGGCCGCTGCTGCCGGCGGTGCCGTGGGGCTCGGCCTGGCGGCGTGGTGGCTGGGCGCCCGGCAGCCGGTGGATGAAGAACCGGGGCGCCGCCGCCCGCGCTGACTGCCCCCCGGTTCTCCCCCCCCCGGTTCGCCCCCCTTGCTCCCCGGCACCACAAGCCATGATCGCTGCGCGGCGTATTGTAGAAACGCGACACTATTGATGGATTTTGCGAATTTTTCCGGCAAGGCTCAACGCAGGCGCGGGCAATCGGGCTGTTGCTCCCGGCGCGGGCGGCGCGACAGATCGGGGAATGGCGCCAGGACCGGCGCTTCGTAAGCGCCCGAAAAGGCGAGGCGCACGGGCACGCGCAGCCGCTTTTCGGGTGCCGGCACCGTGCCGGCGAAGGCGGCAGCGACCGCATAGGGGCACACGGTGGTCAAGGTGCCGGCAAGCTGCAGCCCGTCGCGTTGCTGCGGCACCAGCGTGCCACTGGCCGACACGACTTCGCCATGCCCGTCGGAGAGCGAAAGCCGGGTGATTTCCAGCGTCCCGCCCCGCGCCCAGCGGTCATAATCGGTCAACCGCGCGGCACCGGTGGCAAGCACTTCGGCCGCCATCGTCAGTGCATCCCCGCCCGCCAGCCGCAGCCGTGTGCCCGCAAGCACGAGCTGGCCACGCGGTGCAAAAGTGGGTGAAGATGGCGGCACCGCAGTTTCGGCACGCTCGCGCAGGTGCATTTCCAGCGTATCGGCGGTGATCGGCAGCGGGTTGCTGCCGAGGCGGAAGCGCGCAGCCTGGAAGATGGTCGACTGCCGGCGCAGCCGCCCCTCGCCCCAGTTGATGCTTGCTGTTGCCGACCGTGCCGTGATCGAAGCGCGGATCGCCGGGCTCACGGTCGCGCTGGCTTGCGGTGCTTCGAGGCGGACGACGGTGAGTTCACGCTGCCATGGTCCACGGTTGATTCGCGCAGCCGCGGCACTGACCCGCAGGGTGATGGTCTCGCCGATCTGCACAGCCGGACCGGCCACGGTCGCTTCGAGCCGATAGGGGAAGCCGCCGATGGCAAGCGATTCCTCGGGCAACCACTGCGCCAGTTCCGCCTCGAACTCACCGGCCCAGCCCCGCCATAGCAGGAAATACAGGCCGCCGGCGGCCAGCAGCGGCACCAGCGTCAACCACAGCGGGACGCGTCGCTTCATAATGTTTCCAGCGCGTTGATGGCGCTGTGCACGCGCGCCTCGATCGCCTCGCGCGGCAGGCCGGCGGGAATGACATCGCCAACGCGCATGGTCACCGTTCCGGGGCGTTTGGCAAAATCACGCGTCCAGACAAGGCCCGAATCGAGTGCGATAGGCACCACCGGGTAGCGGCTGACCTTGTAGAGCCCGGCAAAGCCGGCGGCGAGCGGCGGCGCCTGCCCCGCCGGGACGCGCGTGCCTTCGGGGAAGATGACGATGGGACGGCTGGCCGCGGCGGCGCGCTGGGCGGCCTTCATCATTGCGCGTAGCGATGCCGAGGAGCCGGTGCGATCAACGAAGATGGCGCCCTGCCTTGCTGCAGCCCAGCCCCAGAACGGAATTCGCTGCAACTCGGCCTTCATCACCGTGGCCGGCTTTTCGAACAGCGCCAGCAGCGCGATCGTTTCATAGGCGCTCTGGTGCTTGATCGCGATGAGCACCGGCCCTTGTGGCAGTTCGCCCTCGATGCGCAGCCGGACGCCGAGGATGTGGCGCGAGGTGAACAGGAACCACTGCCCCCAGGCGCGGGGAATGATGAAGCGCGCGCCCTCGGCAAACAGGCTGAACAGCAGCGTGCCGAGCACGATCGGCACCGTGCCGGCATAGAAGACCAGTTGAAAGACGAGGGTCCGCAACAGCGCCATGGGTCAGCCGAGACCGGCGTTCAGCGCCAGCCAGCGGGCGAGGAACTTGGTGTATTCCCATGGAATGCCGGGCGCGCCCACTTCGTGCGGCACGGCATCCGGCACCACGCGCACATCGGCGGCGACAGCGCGCGACAGCTCGAGCCGGGCGCGGCGCATGTGCGCCGAGGAGGTGACCAGCCGCAGGGACCGCACTTCGCGGCGGGTGACCCAGCTCGCCGTCTCCTCGGCGTTGGAGCGGGTGTCCACGGCACCATAGCCGAGATCGGTGGTGGCAAAGGCACTCATCGGAAGCTCGGCCGCTTCGGCGATCATCGCCATCGAGCTGCTCCGCGCCACGCCGGAAATGAGCATGCGCGGTGCGGCCCCTGCCTGAAGTACTTCGACACCGCGCGCCAGCCGGCCCTTGCCACCGGTGAGGACGACCACCGCATCGGTGCGGGTGGCGAGCGGTGCCGCCCCCGGCAGGGTGAGGCTGAACCAGAGCAGCCCTGCCACCCAGGCGAGCGCCACGATCGCCACCAGCCGCAGCAGCGCGCCGATCAGCCCGGTGCTGCGGCTGCGCGGGCGCTTGCCCACGACCATAGGACGCGGCTTGCGGGTCACATCTCCCCCCGGCTGCGGCGCAGCGCATACCAGCGCGCGACATTGGTATTGTGCTCGGCCAGCGTGGCGGCGAACACATGGCCGCCGCTGCCATCCGCCACGAAATAGAGCGCGTCGGTCTTTGCCGGATCGAGCACCGCCTCGATGCTGGCGCGGCCGGGGTTGGCGATGGGGCCGGCGGGCAGGCCGGGCTTGAGATACGTGTTGTAGCCATTGTCGGTGTCGAGCTCGGAGCGCAGGATCCGGCGGCCGAGCGGCTTCCCCTTGGTGACAGGGTAGATGACCGTGGGGTCGGCATCGAGCTTCATGCCGATTCGCAGGCGGTTGGAATAAACGCCTGCAATCATGCGCCGTTCCTCGCCCTTCCCGGTTTCCTTCTCGACGATGGAGGCGAGGATCAGCGCTTCTTGCGGGGTCTTGACCACGGCATCGGACGTGCGCCTGGGCCAGAGTTCGGCGAGGGTGCGGTCCATCGCGGCGGTCATCCGGTCCACCACGGCGCTGCGCGCCTCGCCCTTGGCGAAATCATAGGTTTCGGGGAGGGCAGCACCCTCGGCAGGCGGGTTGACCGGGCCGGTGAGCGCGGTATTGGCCAGCAACCGCTCGGCGATCAGGATCGATGGCGTGCCTTCGGGAATGGTGAGTGTGAGGCGCACCACCTTGCCGGCCTGCATCGCTTCGATCCAGCGCTTCCAGGCATCGTCGCGGCGGAGCGCATAGCGGCCGGCCTGGATCGGCTCGTCGGCGGCATGGAGCCGGGCGAGCAGCCGGAACTGGCGGGGCGACTCGATCAGCCCGGCCTTTTCCAGCTCGGCGGCAACCCCGGCCTGCGACGTGCCGCGCGGGATCTCGACCTCGATCAGCTCGCCCGGGCTGCGGAACCAGCCGTGCCAGGGGGCGACGAAGGCCGGCACGCCGAACACGAGCAGCAGAAGGAGAAAGGTGGGGACCAGCGCCCGGAACGTCCGCATGGTCCGCGCCGCCGCTCAGACGCCGCGCATGATGAGCGTCGCGTTGGTGCCGCCGAAGCCGAAGCTGTTGTTGAGCACGGCACGGATGCGGCGCGGCTTGGCGGTGTGCGGCACCAGATCGACACCGATGCAGGCGTCCGAAGGATCGTCGAGGTTGAGGGTGGGCGGCGCCACCTGATCGCGCATCGCAAGCACGCAGAAGATCGATTCGACTGCGCCGGCGCCGCCGAGCAGATGACCGATCGCCGATTTTGTCGAGGACATCGAAAGGTTGCCGAGATCGGCGCCGAAAAGGCGGCGGACGGCGCCGAGCTCGAGCTCGTCGCCCATCGGGGTCGAGGTGCCGTGCGCGTTGACATAATCGATGTCGGCGGTGGAGAGGCCGGACTTCTTGAGTGCCATCGCCATCGAGCGGAAGGCGCCCGAACCTTCGGGATGCGGCGCGGTGACGTGCCAGGCGTCGCCCGACAGGCCGTAGCCGATGACTTCGGCATAGATCTTGGCGCCGCGGGCCTTGGCGCGCTCATATTCCTCGAGCACCACCACACCCGCACCCTCGCCCATCACGAAGCCGTCGCGGCCCTTGTCATAGGGGCGGCTGGCGCGGGTGGGATCGTCGTTGTAGCCGGTGGAGAGCGCCTTGGCCTGACTGAAGCCGGCGATGCCCAGCGGGCAGATTGCGCCCTCGGCTCCACCGGCGAGCATCACATCGGCATCGTCGAGCGCGATCATCCGCGCCGCGTCGCCGATGGCATGGGCGCCCGACGAGCAGGCAGTGACGACGGCATGATTGGGGCCCATCAGGCCATATTTGATGCTGACCTGGCCCGAGATGAGGTTGATGAGGCGGCCATGGACGAAATGCGGCGAGACACGGCGCGGACCTTTGGCGGCGAGCACGAGCGATTCGGATTCGATTCCCGGCAGGCCGCCGATGCCCGAGCCGATCGAGCAGCCGGCGCGGAAGCGCTCTTCCTCGGTCATGTCGGTGAGACCGGCGTCCTCAATCGCCTGGCCGGCGGCATCGATGCCGTAGATGATGAAGGGATCGACCTGGCGCTGGACCTTGTAGTCGACGCGGGTATCGGCGTTGAAGGTCTCGCCGCTGCCGTCGCCGCGCAGCACTTCGCAGGCGATGCGGCAGACATAATCGGTGGCATCGAAGCGCGTGATCGGCCGGGCGCCCGAGCGCGAGGCGAGGATGTTCGCCCAGACGGTTTCCACATCGGACCCGAGCGGGGTCACCATGCCCAGGCCCGTTATCACCACACGACGCATGCTGTCATATTCCCTTCAAAGCCGGCCTTTCGGGGGGCAGATGGTCAAACGGCCCTTCGCGGTTTGCGCGAAGGGCCGTTTGTCCAGCATGCCGCCGTGCGGCCCGAGGGCGGTTTGCCCAGGGCCGCCGATGGCATCAGCCCTTGGCGTTCGCGGCGATGAAGCCGATCGCATCCTTGACGGTGAGGATCTTCTCGGCGGCATCGTCCGGAATTTCCACGCCGAATTCTTCCTCGAACGCCATCACCAGCTCGACAGTGTCGAGGCTGTCGGCGCCGAGATCGTCGATGAAGCTGGCATCTTCGGTGACCTTGTCGGCCTCGACACCGAGATGCTCGACAACGATCTTCTTCACGCGGTCGGCAACGTCGCTCATGGGAACCCCTTCACTATCGAACTTGGTGGATGAAACTGCTGTTATGAACTGCAAGACACGGCACTAGCGGCGCTGTGGCCGGCTGACAAGAGCAGCCGGGCCTGAATATGGCGGGATTGCGGCGGCTTTCAAGGCCGGCGCCCCCGCCTGGCACCATCAGGGCATTGCCATGCCGCCGTTCACATGGATCGTCTGGCCAGTGACATAGCCTGCCTCGCGGCTTGCCAGCCACACCAGCGCTGCCGCCACCTCGTCGCCATCGCCGAGCCGGCCGGCGGGGATGCGCGCCAGAAGTGCGGTGGTCTGCGCATCGGCGAGCGCAGCGGTCATCGGCGAGGCGATGAAGCCGGGGGCGACGCAATTGACGGTGATGCCGCGGCTGGCCAGCTCCTGCGCCAGCGCCTTGGACATGCCGATCAGCCCGGCCTTGGCGGCGGCATAATTGGCCTGGCCGGGGTTGCCGGTGACGCCGACCACCGAAGTGATCGAGATGATCCGCCCGAAGCGCGCTTTCATCATCGGGCGCGACGCCGCGCGCGCCAGCCGGAAGGCGGCTTCGAGATTGACCTGGTGGACAGCGTGCCACTCTTCGTCCTTCATCCGCATCACCAGATTGTCGCGGGTGATTCCGGCGTTGTTGACGAGGATATCGAGCTTGCCCAGCGCGGCGATGGCATCGGGCACGAGTGATTCCACCTGCCCGGCGTCGGCGAGGTTGCACGGCAGCGTCACATGATTGCCGCCCAGTTCGGCCGCGAGAGCGGCGAGCTTGTCGGCACTGGTGCCTGAAAGCGCCAGCCGCGCCCCCTGCCCTGCCAGGGCGCGCGCGATGGCGGCGCCGATGCCGCCGGTGGCGCCGGTCACAAGGGCTGTCATGCCGGTGAGGTCGAACATGCTCAAAGCTCCTTCGCCAGTGCCTCCACCCCCGCCATGTCGGCAGCGGTGAGCATCTTCATGTCGGGCGTGATCCGCCGCACCATAGGGCCGAGCACCTTGCCGCCGAGCTCGACCAGTGTCGTGACGCCGAGATCGGCCATCGCCAGCACCGATTCCCGCCAGCGCACGGTGCCGGTGACCTGCGCGACCAGAAGCGCGCGAATGGCATCGACTTCATGGACCGGAGCAGCAGTGACATTGGCGATGAGCGGCACCACCGGCGCCACCAGCGGCGCATCGGCAAGCGCTGCCGCCATCGCCTCGGCGGCGGGCTGCATCAGCGCGCAATGAAAGGGTGCCGAAACCGGCAGCAGCACCGAATGGCGGGCGCCGCGGGTCCGCGCCAGCGCCATCGCGCGTGCCACGGCCGGGGTGTGGCCCGACACGACAACCTGGCCATTGGCATTGTCGTTGGCGGCCTGCACCAGCTCGGTGGCGGTGCAGGCTTCGGCGGCGATCGCCACGACATCGTCGAAGCCGAGCCCGAGCAGCGCCGCCATGGCGCCCTCGCCGGCCGGGACTGCGGCCTGCATGGCATCGCCGCGCACGCGCAGCAGCCGCGCCGTGGCAGCCAGCGGCAGCGCACGTGCGGCGCAAAGGGCGGTGTATTCACCGAGGCTGTGGCCGGCCACATAGCTGGCCTTGTCGGCAAGCAGCATGCCGGCCTCGGCTTCGAGCACGCGAAGAGCCGCGATTCCCACCGCCATGATCGCCGGCTGGGCATTGGCGGTGAGGGTCAGTTCGACTTCGGGGCCCTCCCACATCAGCCGGCTGAGCTTCTGGCCGAGCGCCTCATCGACCTCTTCGAAGACGGCGCGAGCGACCGGGCTGGCATCGGCGAGGCCGCGGCCCATGCCGATGACCTGGCTTCCCTGACCGGGAAAGATGAAGGCGCGAATTGTCGTTCTCCCCAACGCTGCAATCGGGCGCAACTAGGCTCTTGCCGGCGTGCATGCAACCGGACGCCGTTCGCGGGGGGCGAGCAGTTGAGGGCGCGCGACCGGTTGCGCCGCTGGCAGGAATGCGCAATTACTAGGGCGGGTTTGCCATGGGGGTGGCAATTCGTCGGTTCTCAACGCGCGCTGTTCACCCCCGGGCCATGGGATAGGCACGACAATGGCTGCATATCCCGGGGCTTGGCCCCGTCGATGAACCAACGTCCATCCGGGCTTTTGCTCGCTGCAACAATGAGGTCGCAATGACAGTCACCGCCCCTACCAAATCCCGCAAGGCCGGCACCGGCACGATGCTGCTTGCCGCTGTGATAGGCCTTGGCGTGGCCGCTCCCGCATCGGCTGCTGTCTCGCCGGCTGTCGGCAAGGCCTTGCAGGCGGCGCAGAGTGCTGCCCGCGCCGGCAACAACGCCGCTGCAATCAACGCCGTCAACCAGGCACGAACCGCAGCCAAGACGCCCGAAGAGCGGGACAAGAGCGCGCAGATGGCCGCCTATGTCTTCACCCAGGCTGGTCGCTACGCCGATGCTGCGTCCGCGCTGCAGTCGGTGGGTGCCGGGCCGAGCCAGCTGGCGCCGCTCTATTACCGCGCCGGTCAATATGACAAGGCGATTGCCGAAGCGCGCAAAGGCGGCGGCGAGCAGATGCAGATTCTCATTGCCCAGGCGCTGATGCGCAAGGGCGACAACAAGGGTGCGGTGGCGGCCTATCAGGGGCTGATCAAGGCCAATGGCCCCAAGCCGATGTATCTGGAGAACCTCGCCGGCATGCAGTTCAAGGCGGGGGACAAGGCCGGCTATCTGGCCACCACCGAGCGGCTGGTTCGCGCCGACAGTTCGCCGAAGCGCTGGCAGACGCTGCTCGCCAATTTCCGGCAGAACCCGCTGCGGCCTGAAGCCAAGCTCGCGATGTATCATCTGATGCAGGCGACCGGTAACCTCACCACGCCGGCCGATCAGATGGAGTTTGCGAAGCTTGCGCTGGTGGCGAACCAGGCCGGCACTGCAAAGGCAGCCCTTGCCAAGTCCGAAATCGGCGCCGACGCCATGTCGCAGCGGCTGGTGCAGGCTGCGGACCAGATGGCTGCAAAGGCCGTTGGCGAAGCGCCGAAGCTTGCCGCCACCCCGGCCACGGCCTTCAAGGGGGGCGGTGCCTATTTCGGCCAGGGCCAGTATGCCAAGGCGATGCAGGCTTATGATGTCGCAGCCAAGGGCGGCGGCGCTGTCGGCGACCAGGCGATGCTGTTCAAGGGCATTGCTGCGCTCAAGGCAGGCAATGTCGCGGCGGGGCGCAAGGCCTTCGACGGCGTGGGCGAGAAGTTCGGCATGTTTGAGATCGCGCATCTCTGGGATCTTTACGCCCAGACGCGCGGCGCCGTTTCGGCCACCTGAGTCCGCGACAGCACGTGAAAATGGCCGGGTGGACTTGAGGTCCACCCGGCCTTTTCATATGCCGGCCTTCGATGGCGGAGGCCGTCGGCGGAAGCTATTCGCCTGCGGGGCGGGATTGCAGTTGCAGGTAATTGTGCAGCCCCATCTGCTCGATCATCGTCTTCTGCGTCTCGATGAAGTCGACATGCTCTTCCTCGGCGCGGAGGATTTCCGCAAACAGATCACGGCTCGGATAATCGCGCACGGTCTCGCTGTGCTGGACGGCGTCGCGAAGCAGCGCGATCGCTTCATGCTCGAGCTCGAGATCGGCCTGCAGCACTTCGGGGACGGTTTCGCCGATGCGCAGCCGCCCGAGCGTCTGCATGCCGGGGAAGCCATCGAGGAAGAAGATGCGCTCCATCAGCCGGTCGGCATGCTTCATTTCGTCGATCGATTCATGGCGCTCGTAATCGGCGAGGCGCTTGATGCCGAGGTTGTCGAGCAGCCGATAGTGCAGCCAATACTGGTTGACCGCAGTCAACTCGCCCTTGAGCACGGCGTTGAGATATTCAATGACTTTTGCATCGCCCTTCATGGTGCAACTCCTTTTCGTTGCACGGGATATGCTGCCAGCGCGATCCAGGCGTCAAGGATTCAGGGTAGAATTAGCCAATAATTGCCTGAATTCGCTTAGTTTTTCTGCAAACCATTTGCACTAGCGCAAAATCGGATGAATTCGGTGCGAATGCCACGCAGTCGTGCCTGAACGCCCTTGCGAGTGCGATGCAGTCCGAGCAATCGAATCGATGCAGGGGTCAGGCGGTCGCGAGTTCGGAGCGGACGACGTCGCGCGCGAAGGGGAGGCACATGCCGCACTTCACCTTGCAACCGAGCTGGGCATAGGCGGTGTGGGCGCAGGCGCGGCCGGAGGCGCGTGCGGCATCGCGGACCTGGCGTTCTCGAAGGGCATTGCAGACGCAAACGATCACGAGCGGCCTCACAAATCCCAACCGGGCGAATCCCTGCTGTTGAGAACCGATATCGCCCATGGGCCGACGCGTTGCAAGTCATTCTCATTCGGCGCGCCGGAAAAATCGGCGGTCAGCGGCGGCCAAACAGCTTTTCGATGTCGGTGAGTGCCAGCCGCACGAAGGTCGGGCGGCCATGATTGCACTGGCCGGCATTAGGGGTGATCTCCATCTGGCGGAGCAGGGCGTTCATTTCCGCGACCGACAGGATGCGACCGGCGCGCACGCTGCCATGGCAGGCCATCGTTGCGGCTACCGAATCGAGCCTGTCGCGCAGGCTGAGCGCTTCGCCCCAGTGCGCAAGGTCGGCGGCGAGATCGATTACCAGCGCCCGGGCATCGGCGCGGCCGAGCAGCGCCGGCGTGGCGCGCACCAGCACAGCCTGGGTGCCGAAGCTTTCGAGTTCGAGGCCGAGCTCGGCAAGCTCGCCGGCACGCGCGACCACCCGCGCCGCCGATGGTTCGTCGAGTTCCACCGTCTCGGGCACCAGCAGCGCCTGGGCGGCCACCCGGCCGCCGGCGAGTGCGAATTTCATCCGTTCGAGCGTGAGCCGCTCATGCGCGGCGTGCTGATCGACGAGGATCAGTGCATCGTCGGTCTCGGCGACGATATAGGTGCCGGCAATCTGCCCGCGCGCGGCACCCAGCGGAAATTGCTGCGCGGGCGGCGCGGCAGCGGGACCAGCGGCGGGTACTGCATGCGGCGCGAAGGCCGGCGGGAATTCGGTGAACAGCCGCGGCGGCTCGGCGAGGCCGGCTGCCGTGAGGGGGTCGGTTGCGGAGGGGCGGTCCCACAGTGCGGATTGCGCGGGCTGGGCCATCGCCGGCACCGCAAAGGCCGCGAGCGCCGCAGCACTGATGTTGGCGGCAGGGCGCTGGCCGGCGGCATCGAGGGCGCGGCGAATGCCCGAGACGATGAGCCCGCGCACCAGCCCCGGATCGCGGAAGCGCACTTCGGTCTTGGCGGGATGCACGTTCACATCGACGAAATCGGCCGGCACATCGAGGAACAGCACCGCCACCGGGTGCCGGTCGCGCGCCAGAAGGTCCATATAGGCGCCGCGCAGCGCGCCGGCGAGCAGCCGGTCCTTGACCGGGCGGCGGTTGACGAAGAGAAACTGCTGGTCGGCAACGCCGCGGTTGAAGGTGGGAATTCCGGCCAGCCCGCCGAGTGCCACGCCCTCGCGCAGCAGATCGACCGCCACCGCTGATTCGACGAATTCCGCTCCCAGCAGCGCCGACAGCCGGCCGAGGATCGACGCCGCCGAGGCATCGGGCCCGGCCGGCACCGCCAGCAGCCGCCGGCCATCATGGGTGAGCGTGAAGGCGACATCGGGGCGTGCCATCGCGAGGCGACGCACGACATCGAGGCAGGCGGCAAGCTCGGCGCGCGGCGAACGCAGGAATTTCTGCCGCGCCGGCACCTTGTCGAACAGGCCTTCCATCGTGACCGTCGTGCCGGGGGGTTGGGCGGCCGGGCCATCTTCCAGCCGATGGCCATGGTCGATCGCCAGCTGCCAGCCCTCGCCATCGACGGTACGGCTGGCAAGGCGCAGCCGCGAAACCGACGCGATCGACGGCAGCGCCTCGCCGCGAAAGCCCATGGTGGCAATGGCGCCAAGATCATCGCGCGGCAGCTTGGAGGTGGCATGGCGCTCGACCGCCAGATGCAGCGATTCCCGGTCCATCCCGCAGCCGTCATCGGCCACTTCGAGCAGCGTGGTGCCACCATCGGCAAGGGTGATGGTGATGCGGCGGGCGCCGGCATCGAGCGCATTCTCGACCAGCTCCTTGAGGGCGGCCGCCGGTCGCTCGACCACCTCGCCGGCGGCGATCTGGTTGACGAGATTTTCGGGAAGGCGGCGGATGATGGGCACTTGCTGCTTGTATGCGCGGGGGGCGCATGTGTCACGACCGGGCCGGTCCGATCTGCCGGGTCATCGCTCCAGCCGATTGCGGCCTCGCCGCGGCACAAAGGCCGGGTCGCTGCCTTGCAATGCGGTCTGAACGGCGACTAATGGCCACTTCCCCGATTCGCTTGGCGCTGCCGGGGCTTTGCCGGCGCGCCCAACCATTGGTCCCCTGCCCCCATGTCGCTTTTCAGCCGGATGTTCTCCTTCCTCAGCCAGGATATGGCTATCGATCTCGGCACGGCGAACACGCTCGTTTATGTACGGGGCCGCGGGATCGTTCTCAACGAGCCTTCGGTGGTGGCGATCGAGACGATCCGCGGGACCCGGACGGTCAAGGCGGT
This sequence comes from Polymorphobacter multimanifer, assembly GCF_014205635.1. Lineage (GTDB taxonomy): Bacteria > Pseudomonadota > Alphaproteobacteria > Sphingomonadales > Sphingomonadaceae > Sandarakinorhabdus > Sandarakinorhabdus multimanifer. The sequence goes on along the minus strand of NZ_JACIIV010000012.1, from coordinate 9,736 downwards.
CGGCAATGAGGCCAAGGTGATGATGGGCAAGACGCCGGGCAATGTGGAGTGCATCCGGCCGCTGCGCGACGGCGTGATTGCTGACATCGATGTGGCCGAGCAGATGATCAAATATTTCATTAGCAAGGTGCACACGTCGCGGTTGCCGCGCTTTCCCGAGATCGTCATCTGCGTGCCGTCGGGCTCGACGAGCGTGGAGAAGCGCGCCATCCGCGATGCCGCCAACAATGCCGGCGCTTCGCAGGTGTATCTGATCGAGGAGCCGATGGCGGCGGCGATCGGGGCCGGGATGCCGGTGACCGAGCCGATCGGCTCGATGGTCGTCGATGTCGGCGGCGGCACGACCGAAGTGGCGGTGCTCAGCCTGCGGGGCCTGGCCTATACGACCAGCGTGCGTGTAGGCGGCGATAAGATGGACGAGGCGATCGTCTCCTATGTGCGCCGCAACCACAATCTGCTGATCGGCGAGGCGACCGCCGAGCGGATCAAGAAGGAAATCGGCACGGCCAAGCAGCCCGCCGACGGCATCGGCATGACGCTCGACATCAAGGGCCGCGACCTGATGAACGGCGTGCCCAAGGAAATCCAGATCAACCAGGCGCAGATTGCCGAGGCGCTCGCCGAGCCGGTGGCCACGATCGTGGAGGGCGTGCGCGTGGCGCTCGAGAACACCCAGCCCGAGCTGGCAGCCGATATCGTCGACCAGGGCATCGTGCTGACCGGCGGGGGTGCGCTGCTGCGCGATCTGGACGTCGTGCTGCGTGAAGCGACCGGCTTGCCGGTGACGGTGGCGGACGATCCGCTCACCTGTGTGGCGATCGGCACCGGGCGTGCGCTCGAGGACCCGATGTACCGCGGCGTGCTCACCACCGCCTGACCAAGGCCGACGCACGCGCGTCGCGTGCGCCGCTTGGGCGTTGCAGCATTAGTTGCTACATGGTTCCCAGCACCCGCAGCACCCCGGGCAGCACCTCGAAGGACCCTGGCCGATCCCGATGGACTGGACGCCATCCCCCCGCCGGTCGAGCGCCATGCGGCGTGACCAGAATCTCGCCATCATCGGCGCGGTGGTGACCGGCGCTGTCATCGCCACCGGGCTGGTGCTGCTGCTCATCGCCCGGGTCAGCCCGCAGTTCGGCGCCAGCGTGCGCGCCGCGGCGGTGGATGTCGTCACACCTTTATGGTCGGTGGTGCGCGCGCCGTTCGATGGCTTGGGCAAGGGTGTCAACGGCATCGGGGACTATTTCGGCGCGGTTGGCCGTGCCAGGGCGCTCGAGGCCGAGGTGATCGACCTGCGGGCACGGCTGCAGGTCGCCGAGGCCGACCAGATCGCGTTTCGCCAGTTGTCGCGGCTCGGCCGGCTGGAGAACCCGCAACGCCGGCTTGTCGCCACCGCGCGCATCGTGTCGGCCACGCAGGGTGCCGTCGTGCAGACTGCGCTGGTCGCTGCCGGCCGCAACCAGGGGGTGCGCCCCGGACAGCCGGTGATTGCGGCGGACGGCCTGATCGGCCGCACGATCGAGACCGGACTGGGCTCGTCGCGGCTGCTGCTGCTCACCGATCCGCAAAGCCGGGTGCCGGTGCTGGTGCAGCGCACCGGCCAGGCCGCGCTGGTGAGCGGCGATGGCGGGCCGTTGCTGGTGCTGACCGATCGGCTCGGCCTGCAGGAGCCGCTGCAGCGCGGGGACCGGCTGCTCACCTCGGGCGAAGGCGGGATCTTCCCGCCGGGCGTGCCGGTCGGCTTCGTGGTGGATGCGGGCGAGCCGATCCGCGTGCGCGCAGCCGCTTCGCCGCGCGGGATCGGTTTTGTGCGGATCGAAGCCGCCTATGCGGCGATGCCCGCGACTGCGGCCACTTTGCCGATGACCGATGCCCCGGTGCCGGTCGAGGCGCAGCGGGTCGGCGGTATCAAGGGCCTGGTGCGCGGGCTCGATGCGCCCTCCACCGACGGCGCGACCTGATGCGCGGCCCCGCGCCCCCGCTGCGGTTGATGAACCCGCGCGAACGCCGCAGCTTCTGGCTGGGCCATTGGCGGCTCGGGCTGCCGGCGCTGGCGGTGCTGGGCCTGCTGCTGCTTGCCACGGCACCACTGCCGCTCAGCCTGCCGCTGATGCCGCCGCTGGGGCTGCTCGGCGTGTTCGTCTGGGCGACCTTCCAGCCGGGGCTGATGCCGCCCTGGCTCGCCTTCCTGCTCGGCCTGGTGGCCGATCTGCTGCTTTCGATGCCGTTCGGGGTCAACGCCACATTGTTCGCGGCGGTGGCGGGCTTCGTGCGCTGGTTCGAAGTGCGCTATGGCCATCATGCGCACGGCTTCGATTGGGCGATGGCCGTCGCGATCACCGCCGTCCATGCCCTGCTCACCATCCAGCTGATGGCGCTTGCCTCGCATCCGGTGCCGCTCGAGCCGCTGGCCTGGCAGTGGCTTACCAGTCTGTTCGCCTATCCCGCCGTGGTGGCGCTGTGCGGATGGCTGCAGCGCGCCGCCTTCGGCGCCCGCACCGCCACGTGAGGGCGGCGGCATGAACATCGGCCCGCCCCGTGAAGCCCGCTTCAGCCGGCGGGCGCTGCTGCTCGGCGGCGGCATGGGGCTGGTCGGCACCACGCTCGCCGGTCGCATGGCGTGGCTTGCCTTGTTCGAGGGTGATCGCTACGCCGCGGCCGCCGAGCGCAATCGCATCCGCGACCGCCTGGTGCCGCCGCGCCGCGGCTGGATCGTCGACCGCACCGGCAAGCCGCTCGCAGTCAACCGGCCCGACTATCGGCTCGAGCTCATCCCGAAGGACGTCGAGGATCTCGATGCAGCCCTTGCCCGCATCGCCCAGGTGCTGCCGATCGGACTGGAGGACGAGCTGCGCATCCGGGCCGATCTCGCCATCCAGCCGTCGTGGATGCCGGTTGAGGTGGCGCGCGATCTCGACTGGCCGGCCTATGCTGCGCTCAATGTGCAGGTGGCCGATGTGCCCGGCCTGCAGCCGGTGCGCGTGTTCAGCCGCCATTACCCCGATGGCGAACCCTTTGCGCATCTGCTCGGCTATGTCGGCCCGCCCTCGCCCGAGCAATATGAGAAGGAAAAGGATCCGCTGCTGATCTTTCCGGGCTTTCGCATCGGCAAGGACGGCATCGAACGGCACGAGGACAAGGTGCTGCGCGGCCGCCCCGGCTCGACGCGCGAGGAGGTGACCGCGCGTGGCCAGGTGATCCGCGAGCTCGGCCAGACGCCCGACCAGCCCGGTGCCACGCTGCGGCTCACCATCGACCGCGACCTGCAAAGCTATGCCGCGCGCCGGCTGGGGGACAACAGCGCCAGCGTGATCGTGATCGATTGCGTGACCGGCGACCTGCTCACAATGGTGTCGATGCCGGCGTTCGATCCCAATGTGTTTTCGACCCGCGTGCCAACCAGCCTGTGGAAGGCATTGCAGGTCGATGACCATACGCCGCTGCTCAACAAGAGTGCGATGGGTGTCTATCCCCCCGGCAGCACCTTCAAGATGGTGACGATGCTGGCTGCGCTCGAAGCCGGCATTCCGCCCGATGCCAGCGTCAATTGCTCGGGCCGCTATCCGATGGGCGGCAATGTCTGGCATTGCCATGCCCGGCGCGGCCATGGCCGGGTGACGATGGCGACGGCACTGCCCAAGAGCTGCGACACCTGGTTCTATCATTTCGGCCGACAGATCGGGATCGAGCGGATTGCCGACATGGCGCGGCGACTCGGCCTTGGGCAGGAATTCGACCTGCCGCTCCCCGGCCAGGCGAGCGGGCTGGTGCCCGACAATGACTGGAAGCAGCGCCGCTACGACAAGCCGTGGAACGTCGCCGAGACGCTCAACTGTTCGATCGGCCAGGGCTATCTCATTGCCAATCCGCTGCAGCTGGGTGTGATGACCGCGCGCATCGCCTCCGGCCTGATCGTGCAGCCGCGGCTGCTGCTGCCGCAGGCCGGGGACGCCGCACCGGTATTTCCTGCTCTTGGCATCGACCCCGAGCATCTGGCGATGGTGCGCCAGGGCATGTTCGATGTTGTCAATTCGGGCATCGGCACGGCGCGGGGTGCCCGCACCGGGCTTCCCGGTGTCGAGGTGTGCGGAAAGACCGGCACCGCGCAGGTGCGCCGGATCAGCAAGGCCGAGCGCCGCAGCGGCGTGCTGCGCAACGAGGCGCTGGCGTGGAAATTTCGCGACCATGCGCTTTTCGTCGCCTATGCACCCGCCGCTGCCCCGCGCTATGCCGTGAGCGTGATTATCGAGCATGGCATTGCCGGCGGCCGCTACGCCGCCCCCATCGCGCGCGATGTGCTGAGCTTCCTGTACGACCGCGACCGCGCGATGAAGGCGCTTGAGCCGGTCGAGCGCGCACTCGCGGCCAAGCGCCGGGCGGAATCACAGGCGCAAGTCGCCGAAGCGCGTGCGGCGGAGGAGGCCCGGCTGATGCCGGCCTGGCTGCGCGCCGATGCGCCGCCGGCAAGGCCACCGGTCAACACCGGCGACACCCCGCAACCACCCCGCGATGTGATCTAGCCGATGTTCAACGGACCTTGGGCCCGCGAGCTCGCACGGCTCCCCTGGGGGGTGATTGCCGTCACTGCGCTGCTTGCCGGCTTCGGCATGGTCATCCTCTATTCGGCCGGCGGCGGCGCACTGCAGCCCTGGGCGCTCAAGCACGGCGTGCGCTTCGGGATTCTGGGCACGATGATGCTGGTGCTGGCGCAGGTTAGGCCGAGCTTCTGGCTGCGCCATGCCTTTCTCATCTATGGCGTGCTGGTGGTGGCGTTGCTCGGCGTCGAGATCAAGGGCCAGGTCGGCGGCGGAAGCCAGCGCTGGCTCGACCTGGGCTTCATCCAGCTGCAACCTTCGGAACTGATGAAGCTTGGCATCGTGCTCGCCGTGGCGCGCTTCTACCATTATATGCCGCGCGGCTATGAGACGAAGCCGATGGCGCTCTGGCCACCGCTCGTTCTCATCGCGGTGCCGTCGGCGCTGGTGATGCTGCAGCCCGACCTCGGCACTGCCACCTCGATCGCGGTCGGCGGTGTGGCGGTGATGTTCCTCGCCGGCGTGCGCATGTGGCTTTTCGGCGGGGCAGCCCTTGCCATGGCAGCCGCAGCGCCCTTTGCCTGGGGGCTGCTGCATGATTATCAGAAACGCCGGGTGATGATCTTTCTCGATCCCTCGGTCGATCCGCGCGGTGCGGGCTATCACATCACCCAATCCAAGATCGCGATCGGATCGGGCGGCTTGAGCGGCAAGGGCTTTCTGGAGGGCACCCAGAGCCATCTCGATTATCTGCCGGAGCTACAGACCGATTTCATCTTTGCCACCATGGCCGAGGAGTGGGGCCTGCTCGGTGGCCTTGCGGTGATGGCTGGCTTCACCTTCATCCTCGCCTGGGGCACCGGCGTTGCGATGCGTGCCGGCACCCAGTTCGAGCGGCTGCTTGCGATGGGTTTGGTGGTGACGCTGTTCTTCTATGTCGCCGTCAATCTGATGATGGTGATGGGGCTGGCGCCGGTTGTCGGCATTCCGCTGCCGCTGGTGAGCTGGGGTGGATCGGCAATGATGACGGTGTGCATCCTGCTGGGCCTCATCATGGGCATTCACCGCGAACGCACGTTGGGTGAGGGATAGGGGGGTGAGGCATAGGGGAGCGAGGGATAGGGGTGGACACGCCTCGGCATCGCTGCTAACAGCCTGCCCTCGCCAAGATGCAAATCGCGGTGATGGACACATAGCTCAGTCGGTAGAGCAGCTGACTCTTAATCAGCGGGTCCTTGGTTCGAGCCCAAGTGTGTCCACCATAATCTCAATAACTTATCCCAAAAACGAAGCCTTTCGAGACGGGGAGTTTGGCTTCTGCGCAACGCGGTGCGCAACAGACATGAACCATGCCAACCGGGAGCCGAGCGGGCGAAGCTCGGAATGCTGCGCAGTCTTGCGCAAACGGGGAGCGGCGAGCGCCATTGGCGAGACCGAATCAGTCAGGCCGCTTTAGCTCTAGAACTATGGGCAGGCTCGCAGGGTCGCTTTGCTTAAGGCTCGATCATTGTAAAAGGTGGCGAGTCGTTTCGCGCCGTCGCAATCGCCCTTTGCAATCAGAGCACCGACTTGATTGAACATCACCGCCCTACGGTTTTCAGCAGCACGTTCGGTCACCGCATCCTCTGCCGCTTGACGATCCCTTTCCGCTTGCGCCTTGGCCACAGCTGACAGCTCGTCGCCAGACGTTGTGCAGGATGTCTGATTGCCGAATGTCAGGCATTCCGTTGATTGAGCAAGAGCAGAGCTTGCCGCCAACAAACCGATTGCTAAGCTGATCATTCGCTTCATAAACATTCCCTCGCGTCGGGCTGCGCATCTTGCGCAATCGCGATTATGATAACATGAAGTTGCATAGTCCAAGACTGGTCAGCGCGTTGGTTGAACAAATCGCTACTCCAGTGCCTCAGATTCCGATTGGCGATTACGTCGCTTAAAAGCACTGGCATCCGAGACGGCCACCATCGCCAATCGTTGGTTATGCCGCCGTGTCGCCCAGCTATCCCAGACGAGCCTTTTGGCAACCATAATATCACTCAAGTTCGTTGGACTGTCTTCAGCCAAAATTGAGGGCCGAAAAATCATTTGCTGTGACCAACTGTCTGACATGGAACGGAATGCAGTTGCCGCCCCCAGCATAATCCTTATACGTTTCGCGAGCCTGTAAATTGGTCAGTAGGTAAAATGTCGGCGATAACGTCCGCAGGTCAAGCTCGATAAAGATGAAAAAGTCTGCATTCCCTTGGCCTCCATATCAACCGGCCACCGAGTGATCTCTGAAGCGCGGTTCAAAAACTGCCTTGTCTTCACTTCAACCGATTTTGCCTGCCCCTCAATGACCACGATTAGGTCATCGCCTGGCGCACCCTCGGGGCTGATGTAAGCAGCATGTCCAAGGCTGTTGAGCTTCCCCACGGCCAGCAACTCACCGAGCGTTCCTGACTGAAGAGGAGAAAGTTTGGTCAACATCGCATGGGAATAGCAGGCCAATGGCGAGCGGCACAGATGGGGACGATGGGTCACCTTGAATCTGGAGCAGCGTCTCGGTTGGAGTTGGCGATTGCGGCTGCTACACCACTCCCGATGGCCAGCGTCTTCCCACATTTAGTCCTCGATAGCGAACATTCGGTCTTTACCGACTGTCAAATCGATCAAGGATGATCGCTGGGCATTTGTCGGTTTTTACTTCGCTTCGCAGTGCTCGTTGTCGAACCGTGCAGTCTAGTCTATGCGTTTCAGGTGGATATTGAAATCATTAGACAGCGGGCGCAAAAGGCGATCTCGCCTCTGAAGCAGGCCGAGCTTAGTCACTCGACATATATGCCAATCTTTATGTCAGGTAAACGAACGAGTGGCGGGCGAAGGCTGCCAGATTATTATCTGCTCTATTTCCTGTTGGTGGACCTCCTCGGGTTCCGAAATAACGGGCAGTGGGAAAAGACATCATGGTCTGTCACGGTCGAGTTCGAGGGCACGCCCTTCCTGATTGCTCACCGCAAGTTCGGGCTTGGCCTATTTGGGTTAGATGGACCAAATTTTGAGTCTACGGCAGCACGCGTTGCTTCGTGTCTGCACAGAGCCGTCAAAGCGGCCAGGCCCTATTTTGATTGGCGAGCGCAGGTTGCTGCCGAACAGGCCCATCTCAATGTTTTGAATCGATCAAGCGATTTGTTGCAGCACCTCCAATTTCATCTTGTCCTGTATGACGCGCGGGCAGCGGAAGCGGACACCCGAAACGACGAGGTCATCAAGACCCAGATAAGCGCACATGCGTGGACAGTGCACCGTCCGTCGGTCGACCTGAGACGTGAAGCCCGGCACTATGCAATCGCCGCCATCGAGGGATTTTTTAGTTGGACGGAGCATGTGTTCATTCACATTGCTATTCTTCTCGGCGCTGTCACGACGGGTAAGGAGGTGAATGAGCTTGCGAAGGCAGAATGGGCGGAAAAATGCAAGGCAGCGCTTGATCTTACGGACGCAGCTGACAAACGGTTTTATGATGAACTTGCGGAGTTGAGCCGACAACTCCGCAACTTTGTTGCGCATGGATCATTCGGCAAAGACGGCGAGGCATTGCAATTCCATTCAGGCGCAGGTGCTGTGCCAATGTTATTGCCGCACAGGCGCAGCAAGAGTACTTTTCGCTTCGGTTCTGGGTTCGAATTCAGGTTAGAACCTTCAATCGCGCTCGTTAATGCATTTATGAATCATCTATGGACCGGGTCGCGTTCTCCTGCGAAGATATACATTTAGGAATATCAACTCCCGGCGATACTGACCTATGTCGCGGACGGCACATATGCGGCCGCTATGCACTCTGACGCCGATATGGAAGTTTTTGCCGGTTTCCTTGCGCGTCGCATGGACGATGCGGCAAACATGGACTTCTAATTTTCGTAAATTGCCCTGCTCGGCTTCCGGCCCTTGGGGACAAGCTGCCGCGCCCGCGCGACCGCAGCGGCGTCGATACCGCAGTAGCGCGCTATTCGCTCGTCATCCCACCGCCCTAACCGGACAAGGTTGCGAACAGTCTCCGCTGTGTCGTGATCCAGCATCAAAACCTCGATTTATGCCGGCCGCGCGGTATCACCATGCCGCCGCCGGCTCTTGGTGTTTTCCGGCACCGCCAAGTGGCCGGCCCGCCCCCGACATGAACGGCGGGCAAACTCAAATCACCGCAATGCGGCAAAAAGCTCGGGATGCTCCACACGCGTGCGTGACATCGCGACGTGGCCCGGCAAGCCGTCCCGCTTTGCGATCTCGCGCGCCTTTGACGCGAACGCCGCCCTCGCTTCGGTCAGGCCTGGAGCTGGCTGCTCCACGGCATTGATCGAAGCTGGCGACCCATTCTGGAGAGCATCATACAGCTCGGGATGTTCAATCCTGACTTTGCGCATTGCCTCGTGCGCAGCGCAGCCGTCGCGCTTTGCAACGGAGTCCACCTTAAGTCGAAAAGCCTTTCTTGCCTCGCCGCTGTCGCCGCCACCTGCAAGTATTTTTGCGAGGGCGGTTCGGAAAATCTGAGCACCATCGGCCATCACGCGGCTGCCTTGTTGCGCAGCTGCGCAGCACTATCGCGAGCCTCGCTGATCATGTTTCCGATACAGTCGGCCATTGAGGGCTTCGGCACATGCGTAACCGATCGACCCAGCCGGCTTTCGAGTGCGAGCGCAATCGCGGCATTGATGCAGCGGGGATGCGTGTAAACCCGGCGCACGCCGTTCGGGATCAACGTGTTTGCGAGCGGAAGGGCTTCGCGTTCAATATCGTCCAACGCCACTAACGCGTCACGCAAAGCACGATCGAAGCGCCCTGCCGCCGCCGAACATGCAGCTGCGATCTTGCCCAAATCCTTCACGGCCATGGCAGTGGCGTCGTCATACTCGCTAAGCTTTTTGGCGTACTGTTCCTCCGCTGCGCTGAGCAATTCAACAGCGGTGTTACGCTGGTCATTGAGCGATCGCACGTCACGCTCCAGTTTGATCCGATCGCCCATATCTCGGCCTTGTCGCTCACGCTTTATGGAAGCGATCCGATTGTCCAGATCACTCACCGCAGCTTGCAGACTATTGCGTCGTGCCTTCGCCGCTGAAATCCCGTCCTGTAGGTGAAGTCCGAGACCCACAGCATGTCGGGTGCTGGCGCGTGGAACTGCCGGTTGACCCGGTCCAGCGGACACGGCGCCGAGCGATCGCTGA
>NZ_JACIIV010000011.1:132500-139979 GCF_014205635.1 Polymorphobacter multimanifer | reverse complement strand
TCGATACTGCGCGACTGTCCGGGGCCAATCCCTACAACACCATCCTCGGCGCTGTCTCCGCCGGATAGCTCAACGCAGGGGGTGGGTAATTACGGGTGTCGGTATCCTGATAAGCATACATGCCTTCTGCATAGAGATTCCAATCATCGGCCACGTCAAAACTGACGCGCGAGAAAAGGTTCCGTCGATTCTGTTCGGGCAAAATGCTGTTCTCGATGGAACCACTGCGCACATTGTTGTCGCCCAGGGTGCCGCCAGCCATGATCGGGTCGGACACTATCGGACCAAAAACGAGATTGTACGGCGTGCCACCGGGGCCAAACGCGATCCCCCGCAGCGACGAACAGGCCGAGGTCGCCGAGCAGGCGATGGCGCCGCCGAGTGTCGAGGTGGTGAGCCCGACCCCCGGCCGCAACAGCACCCGCGGCTGGCCGTTGGTCGCCGTATAGGTGGGGTTGTTGATGTAGGCCCAGCCGGCGTCGGTCCATGAGCGATTGCTGGCATCATAGATGCCGTCTTCGTGCGCCACTTCTCCGCTGAGCAGGAAATGGCCACGGCCGTCGGCGAAACTGGTGCCGTATGTCAGTGCGATCTGCCAGTTGCGGTTGTCGCCATAGGTGGTCACACCGCCCGAGACTTGGCCCTTGAAGCCCGTGAACTTGGTGTCGAGCACGAAGTTGACGACGCCTGACAGCGCGTCCGAGCCATAGGAGGCCGAAGCACCCCCGGTCACCACATCGACGCGCGTAATCAACTGCTGCGGCAGGCTGCTGACATCGACTGCGCCGGTGTTGATCATGCCGCCGACACGGCGCCCGTCGAGCAGGGTCAGTGTGCGCACATCGCCGATGCCGCGCAGGTTCATCGAGTTGATGCCTTGTCGGCCCGCACCCACCTGCGCCACCGTCGTACGCGGCGTGGAACTGCCCGAAAGGGCGGGAAGCGTGTTCACATAATCGGCGATGTTCGGGGTCGCGGACCGCAGGATCTCGTCGGCCCCCACCACCGAAACCGGGGTCGGTGACTGATAGCCGTCGCGCACCACCCGCGTGCCTATGACGTTGATCAACTCCTCCTCGGCTGGCTCGCTGGCCGCCTTTTCCGCTGTTTGCGCGCTGGCCATGGTCCCCATCAACAAAGCGGAAAGACAAACTGATGCCCTCAGCAAATCACGCAAGTAATGCGTCCCGTTGCTCATGTGCTTTCCCCCAGAATTGAAAATTACCAACGCGCATTTTACCTGGGTTGGCGAGCGGAACCGCTCGTCAACACACAAATCCCCCCCCAATGCTGAAGCTTTTTTCCGGCTCCGATGGCCGCTCCGCCTGATCAAATCATCCCGGCAAATATTCGATGATGCAAATTATTTTTTTCAATCATCAGAGCGTTGATAATAAACAACTTTTGCACATACTGGAGCCAAGCGCTGTGCGAGGTTCGGCACAAAGTGCCCCATGGGTGTGTGGTAATCCGCCCAGTTTCTGCATAGCATGTCCCGGCATTCTTTTCTTGCGCGAGGGCGGCTTCTGCCACACGAATCATCCGGTATCGGAGCGCCGCCGGCAGATGGCACTGTGCGCAACATCGTGTTCGGCCTGTTCGTCGTGGCGGTTGCAACCTGGATCGCCGGTGTCGTTGCCGCGCGCAATGCCGATGCCGCACTTGTCCGCCAGGCGAGCATTTCGGCAAGCCTTTTCGAAGCCGTGCTGCAGAGCGCGCTCGAGCGCTTTCGCGCCTTGCCGCTGGTTCTCGCCAGCGATGGAGACGTCCGGGGCGCGCTCGGCAATTCCGATCGCGATGTCCGCCATCGGCTGGATCTCAAGCTGGCACGCCTCGCCGAACGCACCAGTGCCGCTGCCATCTATGTCATCGATCCGCGCGGCCGCACCATTGCCGCGAGCAACTCCGAAACGCCTGAAAGCTTCGTCGGGCGCGAATTCAGCTTCCGCAGCTATTTCGCCGCCGCCATGCGCAACGGCAGCGGTGAGCAGTTCGCACTCGGCAACACCACCCACCGCCCCGGGCTCTATCTCTCGTCCAGAGTCGACAGCGACGGCAAGGCGCTCGGGGTGGTCGTCACGAAGATCGACTTCTCGTCGCTTGAAACCGAATGGCGTAGCGCCCAGACGCCGGTCTTCGTCACGGGCGCCGATGGGGTTGTGCTTATCACGAGTGTCGAGGCTTGGCGCTTCAAGCAGGCGGCACAGTTGCCGATCCGCCCGCTGGCAAGCGGCGACATGCTGGTGAGCGCCACCTTGCCAGGCCGAAGGCCGGCCGATTTCGTCGCGATCAACAAGCCCATAACCATTCCCGGCTGGACCCTCACCGTCCTTCGCACGCGCGATATCGGCGGCGCCGTGGCCGCCGCCCGCGCGCTCACCCTGCTTGCCTCTGCCTTGTGCGCGCTCGGCCTGTGGGCAATCCTGCGGCGCCGCAACCTCGCCATTGCCGCCCGTGCCGCCGCCCAGCTCGAGCTCGAGGCAAAGGTCGCATCGCGGACCCGTGCTCTCAGCAAGGCCAACAGCAAGCTTACTTCCGAAATCGCTGAGCGTCGCCGCGCCGAAGCCGCCCTGTTGCTGCTCCATCTCGAACTTGAACAAGCCAACCGGCTCACCATTCTCGGCCAGGTCGCAGCGGGGGTCACCCACGAGATCAACCAGCCCGTCGCTGCCATCTCGACCTGGGCTCACAACGCAACGGTCTTCCTTGCCCGCAGCGACACCGCCTCCGCCACGACCGCATTGGCGACCATCGTGGCGCTTACCGAACGGATCGGACGCATCACCGGCGAGCTGCGTGATTTCGCCCGCAAATCGGATGGCGCCATCGCTTGTGTCCGGGTCGATGATGCAATCGACGGCGCGCTGATGCTCGTCAGTGCCCACCAGCAGCAGTCCGGCGTGCGGATCAAGCGCAGGGCTGCGTGTGATCTTGCGGTGATCGCCGACAGGGTTCGCCTCGAACAAGTTCTCGTCAATCTGCTGCAGAATGCGCTCGAAGCGGTGGAGGCCGATCTTGAAGGCGCCTGTGTCTTCATCGAGGCCGCACGCTCCGGCAAGGATATCATGCTCTCGGTCACCGACACCGGCCCAGGCGTGGCACCCGAGATCGCCGCCTCGCTTTTCACCCCGTTCCAAACGAGCAAGGCCCGCGGTCTCGGCCTCGGCCTCGTCATCTCGCGGGACATCTGCCGGGCGCTCGGCGGCGATCTGCGCCTGCTGCCGACCGGCCGAAACGACGGACGCGGCGCCACCTTCGCGGTCACCCTGCCGGCCGCCCAAGGCATGGGAGACATCGCATGAACGCTGGCCACATCATCCTCGTGGAGGACGACAAGGACCTGGCGATCGCCATCCAGCAAGGCCTGCAACTGGCCGGATACAGCGTTGCCGTCTTCAGTGATGCGGGTGCTGCGCTCGCTGCAGCCGATGCCGAGTTTCCCGGCGTGGTGGTGAGCGACTTGCGCATGCCGGGCATGGACGGCTGGCAGTTCTTTTCCGCCCTTCTCGCCCGCGATGCCGATATCCCGGTCATCCTCATTACCGGCCATGGCAATATCAGCGATGCCGTCGCGGCCATGCATCAGGGTGCCTATGATTTCGTCGCCAAGCCCTTCGCCATGGACAGGCTGCTTGGCAGCCTGGCTCGCGCCATGGAAAAGCGCCGCCTTGTCCTCGACAATCGCCAGCTTCGCGCAGCCGCACTCGAAGCCACTCCTCAGCCAAGTACGCTGCTGCCGCTGGTCGGTGAAAGTCCGGCCATGGCACAGCTCCGCTCCACCCTCGCGCATATCGGCGATGCCGAGATCGATGTGCTGATAGAGGGAGAATCCGGAACGGGACGCGATCGCATCGCGCGGCTGCTCCACGACAGCAGCCGCCGCCGCTCGCGGGCATTCGCCAGCGTCAATTGCGCCGCAGCGCCGCAAGGCCCGCTGGAGGACGAGCTGTTCGGTACCGAAGACGGGCCCGCCAGCCGCCGCCGGATCGGCCGTATCGAGTTCGCCAACCGCGGTACACTGTTTCTGGACGGCGTCGAGAGCATGCCGATCGCCACCCAGATCCGCCTTGGTGCAGCCCTGGAAATCGGCGAGTTCGTCACCAATGGCAGCAACAGCCCCCGCAGCATCGATGTGCGGGTCATCGCCACGACCAGCAACGATCCTGGCCTCGATGTTGCTGCCGGAAGGCTGCGCGCCGAGCTCATGTTCCGGCTCGGCGCCATCCGCATCCGGATCCCGCCGCTGCGCGAACGTCGCGACGACGTGCCCTTGCTCTACGGGCGTCTCGCCGCGGAGGCCGCACGCCGCTTCAATGTGCAACCTCCCATGGTCGACGCCACCACGCGCGCCCATCTCCTCGGCCATGACTGGCCCGGAAACTTGCGCGAACTGGCGCACTTTGCCGAGCGGAATGCTCTCGGGCTCAATCGCGAAGTGGCTGTGGGCGGCAGTCCTACCAGCCTGGCGGAGCGCATGGCGGTTATCGAAGCCGGCATGATCCGGGAAGCCCTGACCACCGCCGGTGGCCGCATTGCCGACGTGCAGCGCCTGCTCGGCATCCCCCGCAAGACTCTCTACGACAAGCTGAACCGCCACGGCCTCAACCCGGCGGATTTTCGCCGCTAAAGCCGATCGGGTGCGGCCCCTTCACTTGCCATGATCATGTTCATTCAAGCCGGACCCATTTTGCGAGACAGGGTCAGCGGCCGCGATGGCGCAGCTGCCGGCAAAACGAAAAATTCCCCCGCCACGTTAGTGGCGAGGGAATTGGTACATCAGTGGTTGCGGGGACAGGATTTGAACCTGTGACCTTCAGGTTATGAGCCTGACGAGCTACCGGGCTGCTCCACCCCGCGACAGAGGCGGGAGACGCCTCAAAAGCGTGTGTGACAAGTGAATGGGTTTTCCTGATCGCCGGCTGCAAGGCCTGGCGGCGTCCTACTCTTCCATCGCTTGAGCGATAGTACCATTGGCGCTGCCTGGTTTCACGGCCGAGTTCGAGATGGGATCGGGTGGGTCACAGGCGCTATGACCACCAAGCCATGAAGCCGGCGAAAAGGGATTGAACGATGATGATCCGTGCATTGGAACTACAGTGATGTCGTTGATGGTGGAGTCTTCAAGCGTGACCAGAGTAATTAGGACCGGTTAGCTGAATGCATTACTGCACTTACACACCCGGCCTATCAACGTAGTGGTCTTCTACGACTCGATGAGATCTTATCTTGAGGGAGGCTTCCCGCTTAGATGCTTTCAGCGGTTATCCCGTCCATACATAGCTACCCTGCTGCGCCACTGGCGTGACGACAGGTGCACCAGAGGTATGTTCATCCCGGTCCTCTCGTACTAGGGACAACTCCTCTCAAATCTCGACGCCCACGGCAGATAGGGACCAAACTGTCTCACGACGTTCTGAACCCAGCTCACGTACCACTTTAATTGGCGAACAGCCAAACCCTTGGGACCTGCTCCAGCCCCAGGATGTGATGAGCCGACATCGAGGTGCCAAACAACCCCGTCGATATGAGCTCTTGGGGGTTATCAGCCTGTTATCCCCGGCGTACCTTTTATCCGTTGAGCGATGGCCCGTCCACGAGGGACCACCGGATCACTATGACCGACTTTCGTCTCTGCTCGACTTGTCAGTCTCACAGTCAGGCTGGCTTATGCCATTGCACTCTAACAGACGGTTTCCAACCGTCCTGAGCCAACCTTCGCGCGCCTCCGTTACTCTTTAGGAGGCGACCGCCCCAGTCAAACTACCCGCCACAGAGGGTCCCTCTCCCAGTTTCATGGGAGCAGGTTAGATATAAGAAACGAACAGGGTGGTATTTCACTTGTTGGCTCCACACGAGCTGGCGCCCATGCTTCAAAGCCTCCCACCTATGCTACACAGTCCATTCCTCATACCACTCTGAAGCTGCAGTAAAGGTGCACGGGGTCTTTCCGTCTAACCGCGGGTACCCCGCATCTTCACGGGGAATTCAATTTCGCTGAGCATCTCCTGGAGACAGTGGGGAAGTCGTTACGCCATTCGTGCAGGTCGGAACTTACCCGACAAGGAATTTCGCTACCTTAGGACCGTTATAGTTACGGCCGCCGTTTACCTGGGCTTCATTTCGGAGCTTGCACTCCTCCACTTAACCTTCAGGCACCGGGCAGGCGTCAGGCCCTATACGTCGTCTTGAAGCCGACTTAGCAGAGCCCTGTGTTTTTGTTAAACAGTCGCTACCCCCTGGCCTGTGCCCCCCATGAAAAGTTGCCTTAACATGGGGCCTCCTTCTTCCGAAGGTACGGAGGCAATTTGCCGAGTTCCTTCAGGAGACTTCACTCAAGCGCCTTGGTATACTCTACCAGCCCACCTGTGTCGGTTTCGGGTACGGTCTATAAGTTGGGGCTATTTCCTGGAACCTCTTCGAAGCCCGGACAATCCAATAAGTCCAGACAACACACGAGATCCGTCACACACCAACAGGCTACGGAATATTAACCGTATTTCCATCCACTACCCCCTTCGGGCTCGTGTTAGGGACCGGCTCACCCTACGCGGATTAGCCTTGCGTAGGAACCCTTGGGCTTTCGGCGACAGGGCATCTCACCCTGTTTATCGCTACTCATGTCATCATTCGCACTTCCGATACCTCCACAGCCCATTACCAGACTGCTTCACAGGCTTACGGAACGCTCCGCTACCGCGTGCACAAAGTGCACACCCAAAGCTTCGGTACGTGTCTTGAGCCCCGTTACATCTTCGCCGCAGAAGTCCTTATCTAGACCAGTGAGCTGTTACGCTTTCTTTAAAGGATGGCTGCTTCTAAGCCAACCTCCTGGTTGTTTTGGGACTTCCACATGCTTTCCCACTTAGACACGATTTGGGGACCTTAGCTGTTGGTCAGGGCTGTTTCCCTCTCGACGATGGACCTTAGCACCCACCGTCTGTCTCCCAAGCTGTACTCACGGGTATTCGGAGTTTGGTTAGGTTTGGTAGATCTCGCGACCCCCTAGCCCATCCAGTGCTCTACCCCCCGTGGTAATACTTGAGGCACTACCTCAATAGTTTTCGCGGAGAACCAGCTATTTCCCGGTTTGATTGGCCTTTCACCCCTAAACACAGCTCATCCGACAACTTTTCAACGTTGACCGGTTCGGACCTCCAGTGGGTGTTACCCCACCTTCATCCTGGCCATGCCTAGATCACCGGGGTTCGGGTCTAATGCGTGATACTAAATCGCCCTATTCAGACTCGCTTTCGCTGCGCCTACACCTAACGGCTTAAGCTTGCATCACACATTAAGTCGATGACCCATTATACAAGAGGTACGCTGTCACCCCGAAGGGCTCCAACTGATTGTAGGCATTCGGTTTCAGGTACTGTTTCACTCCCCTCATCGGGGTGCTTTTCACCTTTCCCTCACGGTACTAGTTCGCTATCGGTCATGCACGAGTACTTAGGCTTGGAGGGTGGTCCCCCCATGTTC
>NZ_JACIIV010000011.1:0-127500 GCF_014205635.1 Polymorphobacter multimanifer | reverse complement strand
CAGCGCCCGATACTTCTCGAGCAGCTGGCTGGCGTTGCCGCGCTGGCGGTTGTCGAGGCGGTTGCCGTAATTGTTGCCGCCGGTCATCTGCTGCGGACGCGGGCCGTTGCCGCCACGGCGCCTGCGGTTCTGGTTATTCCTGATCAACTTCGCGTCCCCTGATGGACGGCCCCGATTGTCGGGCCCTGCCTGGTGGCGGTGGTTCCGATGCTTGCTCCGGAGATGCCTGCCGTGATGCAACCGGGAAGCGACGGCAAATGCCGGCTTGCGCGGTCGTGCCACTGATGGCGGCTTTGCCCCTGAAACGTCGCTATCGAAAAAGTGGCGGTCTTTAGCCCGCTCCACTTGTATCCAAGACTTAGCCGCGAATGCCGCCGCTTCCAAGCGAAAAAAAAGCCGCCGTCCCCTAGCGCGTCAGCGACACCAGCTCATACCAGGTCTGCATATAGCCGCCCACACCACCACAGACGAAGATCGAATCCGCGTCCGCCGTCACCCACATGTCATAGGGGGGGTGCTGGTTGCCACCCATCGCCCCTTCATCGACAAAGCGGAAGTGCCGGCACGCGAACGTGCCCGCCGGCACGGTGCGTTCCGCCTCCCCCACATATTCGAGCGTGATCGTCACCAGCGCCAGCATCGGCGGCGTGGCCCCACGATGATCGGGCGACGGCAGCAGCACCTTGATCAACCGCCGATGCGGGCCTTTCGACAAATCCATGCAGCGCGTCAGATAGCCATCCCCCACGATGGGATGCGTGCCGAAGCCGTCGAGCCCGTCCGGAATCGGCATGGCCTGGCGCAGCCGCCCGATCGTCGGGCCATGGCTTTCGCATTCCGCCATGCCGGTCGCATGGTCGAAGCGCACCCAGCCCGAGCCGAGATACTCGTCATCGAGGCTCAGCCGAATCTGGCAGTCCATCGGCCGCCCCTCGGCGTCGATCGAGTAGAGGATGTCGCGCATCACCGTGGGGCGTGGCTCCTCGATCTCGCAATGCGCCTGCAGCGTCACCGCCCCCGAGGCATGCCGCGTGAAGGCAAAGTTCTCGCGTCCGCGCTCCTGGTCGAGCAGTTCGGGCTTCTTCGAGGTGTAGCGGATGGCACCAGTGATCCGGGGATGCGGCATGATGCCGGTCATCAGCGCGCAACCTTCGGCGCCAACCCGACCATGAAGTCAAAAAGCTGTTCCGGATTGGCACGCTTCAGGTCGAGCATCGCCATTTCGGCCGCACCGGCCTTGCCGACCGGAATTTCCCGCTGCCCCTTGGCCACCCCATCGATGATGATCTTCGCTGCCGCATCCGCAGGCAGCCCGTCATTCACCGGGTCATCGCCCTCGCCCACCGGCACACCGGAGCCTGTCAGCGCATTGCGCGCCACGCCAGTGGCGACATAGCCCGCGGTCACCACATGCACCGCCACGCCATATTGCGCGATCTCGGCACGCAGCGCGTCGGACCAGCCGATCAGTGCATGCTTGGCGGCGCAATAGCCGGTGCGCAGCGGCGAGCCGAACTTGCCGGCAATCGAGGCATTGTTGATGAGCGCCCCACGCTTGCGCGCCACCATGTGCGGCAGCAGCAGGTGGGAGAGCCGCATCGGCGCGAAGAAATCCACCTCCATCAGCTCGCGATAGACGCTGAATTCGGTGTCGAGCGCCAGGCTGCGCTGCGAGATGCCGGCATTGTTCGACAGGATGTCGATATGCCCCATTCGCGCGAGGGCAGCATCGACCACTCCCGGCAGCGCCTCCATCGCCGTCGCCTCGAACGCCAGCACCTCGGCGCCGCCGCATGCAGCCGCCGTCTCGGCCAGCGCCGCCTCGTTGCGCCCCGACAGCAGCAACTTCGCGCCTTCCGCGGCAAACCCCAGCGCCAGCGCCCGGCCGATCCCCGACGAGGCGCCGGTGATCCACACATGCTGGCCGGCAAAACGCTTCTTCCGCACGGTCACCTCGCAAGCTGCAATGCCGGCACACCCAGCACCAGCGGATGCGCCCATAACACCACAGCCCAGAGCAAGAGCCCACCCCCGGAAGCGACAGCCCCCGGCCACGCCGAGGCCAGCGGCGCGCGGCCGGAAAGCTGTGCGGCAAAAGGCACGAAGCTCGTCCTGGCCATATGCGCTCCATAACCCGGGTCGGCCGCCCGCTTCTTGCCGTCCTGCATTGCCGAGCCGAACAGCGCCAGCACAAGAATGCCCCCCGCCAGCACCAGCGTCCGGCTGTCTGCCGAGAGCACCATGTGCACTACCGCCCAGAGCGCAAACGACCACATCATCGGGTGACGGGTGATATTCTGCACGCCGCGCACCCCTGCCGCACCCGGTACGCCCCCGCCCATCAGCGCCGGGTTGGGCGCCGTCACGCTGCCCACGAACAGGATGAAGGCGAGCAACATCACCGGAAGTGCCGCCAGATAGGCCCATCCGGGCGCCTCCCACAGCCGGTCGGGGGGCACATCCTTCCAGAGCTCGACCGCCCAGAACAGCGACCCCAGCGCCACCACCGCATAGATCCCGAGAAAGCCTTTCTCCCCCACCGCCCGCACCAGCGGCGCCCGCAACGGATGCGAGAGCAGTTCATGCCCGCCGACGAACAAGCTCACCGCAACGATCAGCAGCCCCAAATCCCCCATCAGTCCCCCCTCAGTTCACCCCGTGCATCCAGCGCTTGATCAGCGGCGAAAGCCCGAGCAGCACCAGCCCGATCGCCACCGAGGTCCAGCCGATCGTCGTGAACACACCGGCATAGGTCTCGAGGCTGACCCGCAAATTGGTCACCTGCCCGCCCACTGTCTCCACGCTCGCCACCTGCGCCACCACGCCGGCCACATATTGCGCGCAAGAAATCGACAGGAACCACACCCCCATCATCATCCCCACGATCCGGGCGATCGAAAGCTTGGTCACCATGCTCAGCCCCACCGGCGAGATCAGCAATTCCGCCATCGAATGGATGAGATACAGGCCCGCCAGCCACCAGATTCCCACCTTGAAGTCCGGCCCGGCAAAGCTCGTACCCCATACCAGAAACAGGAAGCCCGCCCCCACGCCCATCAGCGCCATTCCGAACTTGACCGGAATCCCCGGCTCGCGCCCGCGCTTCGCGAGCACCAGCCACAGCGCTCCGAACACCGGCGCCAGCAGCACGATGAAGAGCGCGTTGAAGAACTGCGTCTGCCCTGCGGTGATGCTGAACAAGCCGAAGATCGACAGATCGGTGTTGCGATCGGCAAATAGCGTCAGCGAGCTTCCCGCCTGCTCGAACAGCGTCCAGAACACGACGTTGAAGACGATGAGCACGATCGCCGCCAGCATCATCTGGAACTCCTGGCGAGTGCCCACCCGCCACGACCAGAGCGGAATCCCGATTACCGACAGCAGGAAAGTCGCGAACAGCACCTTGCCCAGGATCGGCAGGCCCAGAATATACCCCCAGATCCCCTGCCCCGCGGTGGGTGCGGGCGCATCCATCAGGTTGGTGAACAAGAACCAGAACAGCGGCACCGCAAGAATCGCCCCCACGTAAATCAGCAGCGTCCGGTCGGGCCCCTTCTGCGCCGGCGGCTCCCCATAGCCCGCCAGCTTCGGACCGGCGAACTGGATCAGCGCCCAGCTGATCGTCATGCCGATCGCAGCCAGCAGAAAGCCTGCCCACCAACCATAGCGATCCGCCAGGAACGGGCACGCCAGCTGCGACGCGAGCGAGCCCAGGTTGATGCCCATGTAGAAGATGGTGAACCCCGAATCGCGGCGCCGGTCACCGGGCGCATACAGGCTGCCGACCATCGTCGAGATGTTGGGCTTGAAGAAGCCATTGCCGACCGTCACCGCCGAAAGGCCGATCAGCATGATGGTGATGAAGGTCGCGTCGCGGTCCCCGCCCGCAGCAAAACTGCCCTTGGCGACGGTGCGCGCCACGCTGCCATCCGCTGCGGTCAGGCTCACGCTGCCATCGTCATTGCCCTTGATGGCGAGCTTGTTCGCCCCGTCGATCACATATTGCTGCCGGTCAGCACCCTCGACCACGACCTCGTAGCGGGTGCCGTCGATGGTGGCGAAGGGCTTCGCCGCCTCACCCCCGAAGCACAGGATGAAATAGCCGCACGCCATCATGATCGCGCCGAATTTCACCGACCGTTTCGAGCCCAGATAACGATCCGCGATCAGCCCGCCCACCAGCGGTGTCAGGTAAACCAGCGCGGTGAACCCGCCATAAAGGCTCGTCGTCGTGGTGTCCGAGAACAGGAAATGGTCGGCCAGATACAGCGTCAGCAGCGCGCGCATGCCATAATAGCCGAAGCGCTCCATCGCCTCGGTGGTGAACAGCCGCGCCAGCTGCGCCGGATGCCCGAACCATTGCGGGCGCGTGTCGACGATTCCGCCGCCAATTTGTCCGTTGCCGGCGCTGCTCTCGGTCAAGAAAAACCCTCCTGGTCCGGCGCGACGATGCCGGAGATACGCTGGGCCTCGCATTCCACAATGTGACGCACCCGGCAAGGCCCGCCCTTCCCGTGCCGCAAGGCAGCGGCTATTCCCCCTCCATGATCTTCAACGACACCAGCTCCGCCCTCGCCCTGCTCACCTCGCGCCGCTCGGGCAAGGCGCGCGAACTCGCAGCCCCCGGCCCCACCGATCCGGAACTCGCCACCATCCTGGGGGCCGCCATGCGCGTGCCCGATCATGGCAAGCTTGTCCCCTGGCGCTTCGTGGTGGTGCCCCCGCAAGCGCGCGAGGCACTCGCTGCGCTGCTGGTCGATGCCTATTCGGCCGAAAAGCCCGAAGCATCGGCCAAGGAGCTTGACGCGATGCGCAGCTTTGCAGGCCTCGCCCCCACGCTCGTGGTGCTCATCGCCGCGCTCAAGCCGGAGAGCCATATCCCGCTCGGCGAGCAGCAGCTTTCGGTGGGCGCAGCCGCCATGCAGCTGCTCAACGCCGCGCATGCGCTGGGCTATGTCGGCAACTGGCTCACCGGCTGGGCAGCCTATTCTCCCACCGTTGCCGCCGCACTCGGGCAACCCGGCGAAACGATCGCCGGCTTCTTCTTCCTCGGCACGGCCACGCGCCCGCTCGAGGAACGCCTGCGTCCCGATCCGCAAGCCGTCGTGAGCCACTGGCTCGGTTAAGTCACGGCACGCAGACGATATTGCCGCTGCCGGATTTGCGGGATCGGCATTTGGCGCCGCCGCGCACCCGGATATTGCCCGAACCGGCCAGTTCGATCGTCGCGGTCTCGCTGGCGCGCGCATCGATCTCGCCCGATCCCGAAAGCCTCGCCGTCAATGTGCGTGCCGCCAGCCCACCCAGCGCCATGGTGCCGGCACCACTCATCTCCGTCTTCAGCGCCCCCACGGACCCGGCCCCGTGCATCGACCCCGAGCCGGACAGCCGCCAGTCCGCATTCCGCGCCTGCATGGCCGCCACGTCGAGGTCACCCGAGCCCGAAACCAGCGCATCGAAGCGCTCGGCACTCACCCTGTCGAACGCCAGCCGTCCGCTGCCCGAAATCGTTCCCGCGCGCGGCGCCGGGCCGGTCACCCGCACCTTGACCTTGCCGAGCATCGCGCCACCCCGCTTCTGTCCGATCACGAGCGCGCCGTCCTTCACGCTGATATCGAGCCGCCCGAGCGCCAGGTCATTGCCCGAGGCCGTCACGGTCACCCGTGGCCCGGCGCGAAAATCCACATCCGCCGCACCTGCCAGCACGATGCGGTCGAAGGCGGGCACGCTGTACCCGCGCTCGGCCGCCGCCGCCGGCGCAAAGCGCGCCACCAGCAAGGAGGCTGCAAGAACCGACGCCGTTCCTACAGCGGCAAGACCCGGCAGAATTCGCATGGATTAGACCCCTGAATGACCCGCGTGTCCTATATGCACAATACAGCCATTCCGGCAAGGCCGATCAGCGCCGCGTTTTCAGCCGCAGGCCATTCTCGAAATCGAAAATCTTCAGCTCGATGACAAAGAAGCACACCAGCCAGAGCATGGCATCCCACAACTCCAGCCACTCCCCGTCCAGCCCCCAACCGAGGGCGATCCCGGCTACGCCCAGATAGAGTCCGGCCTTTGTCGCGTTGCGCAGTCGCCATGCCCAGCTGCCGTATCGCCCCGGCACATGCAGATCATAGGCAAGGGCCGCCGCGATCAGCAGCCAGAGCGTCGCGTTGGCCAGGTCCTGCCACTCGCCGGCCATGGCATAGGCGCCCCAGCAGAACAGCGCGAGCGCGTAGCCGACAAGTTCGAGCGTCACCGGGACATGATGCCTGCGTCCGTCGCTGCGATGCCCCAACCCGCGGCTGTTCCACTCGAACGCTGCCAGGATCATCAGCCATCCCGTCTGCTCGGTCACTTCGCGCCAACTCGCCATCGCGTAGAGCAGCCCCGCATTGATCACGAGCAGCGTGTAGACCAGTCCCTTGAAAAGCGTGAAACCCCGCCCGCTGGAAATCCCAGCGGGCGGGGCCACGATGTCGGTGCCGATATTCGGTTGGCTCAATGCTGTGCGCCCCCCGGCTTTCAGCGTCAGGCGGCCTTCAGCACCTGTTCGATCTTCAACTGTGCCGCCGGCTCATCGATGTTCTCCATCGCGGCAAGCTCGCGCGCCAGCCGACCGATGGCGGCTTCGTAGATCTGCCGTTCGGAATAGCTCTGTTCGGGCTGGTCCTCGGCGCGGTGAAGGTCGCGCACAACCTCGGCGATCGACACGAGGTCACCCGAGTTGATCTTGGCTTCATATTCCTGCGCACGCCTGGACCACATGGTCCGCTTGATCCGCGGCTTGCCCTTGAGCGTGGTAAGCGCTTCGGACAGGGTCGCCTGGCTGGAAAGCTTGCGCATGCCGACGCTCTCCGCCTTGTTGGTGGGCACGCGGAGCGTCATCCTTTCCTTTTCGAACCGCAGCACGAACAGTTCCAGCACCGTGCCGGCAATTTCGGACCTCTGGAGTTCAACGACACGGCCAACGCCATGCTTGGGATAAACGACATAATCACCGACTTCGAAGCCGAGCGGCTTGGCGATCACCATGGATGTCTCTTCCTTTCTTGCGCCTGTCCGGACAATCCGAGGTTCTGCTCCCACGCCACAAAGGCGGGGATGATCAGAAAACATCTGGGGATCCGGATGTGACGCGTTAGCTCTTGCCTTTTCTCATGCGGCGATCGGCACCCTTGGCGAGTGTCTGACCAACGCATGTGCGACCTGCGAGGGAGCGGTTTCCATCACCGGCACGGTATAGCAGCAAATCCGCCATAATTCTACTGTCCGAGCGGGGATGCTTATGCAAGCAACCGTTAAAGGCACGAAAAAGGCGCCGAAACGGACTGTTGCTGCGCCTTTCTCAGGTCAGGTCCGCGCTTTTCAGCTGCCTTCACCGGGCGTGGCTGTAAAATACTTGTCGAACTTGCCTTCTTCGCCCTTGTGCGAATCGGCGTCGTCCGGCGTCTCGCCCTTCACGGTGATGTTCGGCCATTTTGCCGAATAGCTGGCGTTCAGCTCCATCCACTTCTCGAGGCCACCCTCGGTGTCGGGCAGGATGGCTTCGGCAGGGCACTCCGGCTCGCACACCCCGCAATCGATGCACTCGTTCGGATTGATCACCACCATCGTCTCGCCTTCATAGAAGCAGTCGACCGGGCACACTTCGACACAATCCATGTACTTGCACTTGATGCAGGCTTCGGTGACGACATAGGCCATTGAGCGGTTCCCTTGCTTCAACATGACGAGCCGCTGCCCTTGCCGGCCGCGCGCCCCAAACGCCGTGCTGCTAGAACGCCGCTGCCGTCGACGTCAATGGGGCATGATGGAGCGAGATGGGCACGCCGCCTTGCATCATGCCGTCACACCCGTCCGCATCTTCCGCACCCGGACACCCGAGATCAGTGTACATCAGCCGCGCTTCGGCAAAGGGTCCGCGCCGCTCCGCCAGTCCATTCACCCGCACCACAACCACCTGGTCGCGTTCGGGAAAGCTCAGCACCTGCCCTGCCCGCACCAGCGCCGAGGCGCGCTCCACCACCCGTCCATCGATCCGCAGTCTTCGGCTTTCGCACAAGTCCTTCGCCGCGTTCCTCGATTTCGCCAGCCGCGAAAACCAGAGCCACTTGTCGAGCCGGAGTGCTGCGCCATAGACCAAATCGAACCTGCCTTTCGCTATCTCGAACGCTGGCGCGCCGGCTGCTGCCGAACGTCCGCAAAGCGCACATCTGCCAGGATGCTGAAGGGCGAGGGCGCGCGCACCCCGGCATCACGCGCGCCATCGTTTTCTGCCGTCACGGAAGCCTCGGGACGACGCTGTCCCCGCGCCTGCCCCTTCCAGGCAAAATGCTGTGTTCCGTCGACCAGCTGCGGCTTGTAGCCAAGAGCCCGCAGCAGCCGCGCCAACCCATCGTGCGAAAGCCCTGCCGATGCCGCCCAGTGCGGATCGGGCACAAAGGGCACACGCCCCTCGCGCCGGCCATGAATCGCGCGCGCCAGCCGGTCGACAATGTCGATCCGCACCGCCTGCGCGCCGATCCGCCAGAATCCCGCCGTCTCCAGAAATCCCGCCGGCCAGCCATCCTCGACCGAAAGGCTCACCCGCCCGGGCGGCGGCAGCAGCGGCAGCGCCTTCTGCTCGGTCCACACCGCCCAGAGCGCCAGCCGCCAGCGCGTCGGCTCCGGGCGCAGCAACGCCGGCACGAACACATGCGTAACCCCCAGCCGCGCGCCCGCCGCCGCCAGCCCCTGCCGGTCGGCCCGGCCAAGCGCTGCCAGCTGGTCTTCGGCGGCATCGCGCGGCAACACGCCCAAGGTCTCCACCAGTCGCACCACCAGCCCGCGCGCCGCCGGCGACATGCCGCTCGCCCGTTCGGACAGTCGCACCAGCGGCCCCAGCGCCTGCGCTGTCGCCGTCGCCAGCCACCCCTCCAACCGTTCCTGCACAACCGCCCTGTCTGCCGGCGCCAGGGCGCCCAGCGCCCGGTCCAGTTGCAACCGCGGGCTCAGCGCATCGCGGCCCTTGCGCAATGTCGCCACCCGCGCGCCATCCCAAAGCAGACGCGGCGGCATCTCGCCGGCAAATTGCAGGACAAAGGCGCTGTCCCCCGCCTCGCCAAGCGCCCGCGCACGCTTCGAGAGCACATGCACCAGATAACGCTCCGCCGCCGCCAGCAGCATCCGCTGCTCGCCGGCGCGCGCCAGCGGATCGGGCGAGAAATGGAAACCGTCGATCCGGCCGATCACCTCGCCTTCCACCGCCACAGCACCATCGGAATCGATCTCCACCCGCTGCTCGCCGCCGCGCACCTTCAAATCCTTGAGCAACACCGCCGTGCGCCGGTCGACGAAGCGCTGCGTCAGCGCCAGGTGCAGCGCATCGGAAAGCCGTTCCTCCACCGCGCGGGCCCGCTCGGCCCAGTGCAGCGGATTGGCGAGCCAATCCGGCCGGTGCGCCACATAGGTCCAGGTGCGTGCCGATGCGATGCGATTGGCGATGGTCTCCACATCTCCTGAAACCCGGTCGAGGTGCGCCAGTTCCGACGCGATCCACGCGTCGGGCAAATGACCATCGCCTTCGGACAGGTGCCGGAAAACCCGCGCCACCAGCGCCCCATGCTGCTCGGGCCCGGTCTTGCGATAATCCGGCAGGCCGCACGCCGCCCACAGCCGCGCCACCCCGCGCGGTCCAGACAGTTTTCCCCCCAGCCGCTCCATCACCCAGGGCTCGACAGCCAGAGACTTCAGCACCGCCAGATCGATCGCATCCTCGCCGCGCTGCAGTTCCGGATGCGGCGACCGCGCATCGAGGCTGGCGATGAAGCGCTGCAAGTTCGTGTGGTCGAGCGCTGCATTGCGCCACACGAGCTGGCTCAGCGGCTCGAAATGATGCGCCTCCAGCCCCTCGATCTCCTCGGGCGAGAAGCTCGCTGCCGCCTGGGTGCCCAGCTGCACCGTGCCGAACGTGCCATCCTTCTGATACCGCCCGGCGCGCCCGGCAATCTGCGCCATCTCCGCCAGCCGC
The DNA here is from genome assembly GCF_014205635.1 of Polymorphobacter multimanifer. Lineage (GTDB taxonomy): Bacteria > Pseudomonadota > Alphaproteobacteria > Sphingomonadales > Sphingomonadaceae > Sandarakinorhabdus > Sandarakinorhabdus multimanifer. The sequence goes on along the minus strand of NZ_JACIIV010000011.1, from coordinate 117,500 downwards.
AACCGTCGGTGGCGCTTGCCATCGAACTTCGACAGGCTGGCAAAGGCGACATGGGCAATATCCATGTTGAGCCCCATGCCGATCGCATCGGTCGCCACCAGATAATCGACCTCGCCCGATTGATACATCGCCACCTGGGCGTTGCGCGTGCGTGGGGACAGGCTGCCCATCACCACCGCCGCCCCCCCCTTCTGCCGTCGCAGCATTTCGGCCAGCGCATAGACTTCGGTGGCAGTGAAAGCGACGATCGCCGAGCGCCGCGGCAACCGGGAAAGTTTCTTGGCGCCGGCATAGGACAGGGTGGAAAAGCGCGGCCGGGTGATGATCTCGGCCTCCGGCAGAAGCTTGCGAATGAGCGGCCGCAGCGTCTCCGCCCCCAGGATCATCGTCTCGGCATAGCCCCGGCAATGCAGCAGCCGCTGGGTGAACACATGCCCGCGCTCGGGGTCCGCACCCAGCTGCGCCTCGTCGATTCCGACAAACGCCACCTCCCGATCGAGCGGCATCGATTCCATCGTGCACAGGAACCAGCGCGCGCCCGGCGGCACGATCTTCTCCTCGCCCGTGATCAGCGCCACCTCGCCGGCACCCTTGATCGCCACCACCCGGTCATAAACCTCGCGCGCCAGCAGCCGCAGTGGAAAGCCGATCATGCCGCTGGCATGAGCACACAGCCTCTCGACCGCAAGGTGCGTCTTTCCGGTGTTGGTGGGGCCAAGCACGGCAACGATCTTGCTGCCATCGGGGCCACCAAAGCCGCTGCCAGCCAGACGACGGCTCTGCTGCGGGAGGGATGCACGCATCACCCCACCAATCTGGCGAAGCGCGCCGCAGGGTACAAGCACCCCAAGCCCGCGATTTGCGACAGGGCGAAGCGGCAGAAACGCGCAGCCGCTGCTGCGGCAAGGTCGGGGACAAAGGTCAAACCCGGTTGGATCATCGTGTCCTTTTGGGAACGTGGTCGAGAACAAGCTGTCACAACCCGAATCGCTCCGCAAGTGACCGTATGAAGACAATCGCTTCACCGCATAACTTTGTCGGTGAATCGTTGCAGCGTTGACACGCCGGGGAGCGTGGACAAATGATTTCATCACCTTGAAAGCGACCTTACTGGGGGGGTCCGGTTTGTTTCAGCCACAATTGCAAGGCGCGGGCGCGCAGACGGCGGGAGCCATTCGGCCGCTGTCGGCCGGCATGTTGCAACCGGCGACCGTCCGCTGGCCGGGCGTTCCCGTGGCCCGCGCCCGCCTCGGCCGCTGGCGGGAAGCCGCCGCCGGCCTCGCCCTCGGCACCGACCTCTCCACCGACCTGGGCGCCGGCATCGGCACCCGCCACTGGTGGCTCGGGCTCACCTCCTGCCTGCTGCTCTGCGGCACTGCCATCACGCTGGCGCTCGATGTGCCGCTCATCCCCGCCGCCGGCCGCGCGCCGCTCACCCCCAGCCAGCGCGAGGCGCTCAGCGGGCAGTTCATCGCACCCCTCGCCTTCGGCGGCCGCACCGGCGCCACCACCCGCCCCGATCCTGCCCTGGTGGTGCCGCTTGCCGAAATTCCCGAGCGCCCGCGGATCGAGCTTACGGCGCGAACCGTGCGCGGTCGCAGCCTCGGGGCCACCCTCAAGCGCGCCGGCGTCGGTGCGTCCGACATCGATGCCGTCGAGGGCCTGCTGCGCGGCGTCGTCAATGCGTCCGCCATCCCCTCCGCCACCGACATCGACCTCGTGCTCGGCCGGCGGGAAACGCGCAGCATGCCGCGCCCGCTCGAGCTGATGGGCTTGCGCGCCGCCTTCGATCTGCGGGTCGCCGTCAGCCGCGTCGATGGCGCACTGGTGCTCAAACGCATTCCGATCAAGATCGATTCCACCCCGCTCCGCGTCAACGGGCTGGTCGCCGGCGGGCTCGACCGCGCGTTGCGCAGCGCCGGCGTGCCGGCAAGTGCCGCGGCCGAATACCGGCGTGTGATGGGCTATGTCGTCGACATGCAGCGCGGCGTCGGCAAGAAAGACCGGTTCGACATCATCGTCGAACGCGATCGTGCCGAAACCGGCGAAGTGCGCTACGGCGGCATGGTCTATGCAGCCCTCGACCGCGCCGGCAAGGAGAAGCTGGAAGTCGCCCGACACAAATTCGGCGGCCGCCAGGAATGGTTCCGACAGACCGGTGAATCGGCGCGCAAGGGGCTGATGCGCACCCCGGTCGATGGCGCCCGCCTCACCTCGGCGTTCGGCATGCGCTTCCACCCGCTGCTCGCCTATTCGCGCATGCACCAGGGCGTCGATTTCGGCGCTCGCCACGGTGCGCCCATTTTTGCCGCCGCCGCCGGCAAGGTCGCCTTCGTCGGCCCCCACGGCGGCCATGGCAATTATATCCGCCTCCAGCATTCGGGCGGCCTCGCCACCGCCTATGCGCACATGTCGCGCTTCGCCGTAAAAAGCGGGCAGCAGGTCTCGCAGGGCCAGGTCATCGGCCATGTCGGCTCCACCGGCGTCTCCACCGGCCCGCATCTGCACTATGAAGTCTGGCTGAAGGGCAAGCCAGTCAACCCGATGACCTTGAAGTTCATCGGCGGCACCCAGCTTTCAGGACGCGATCTCAACAACTTCCAAGGCGAGCTCAGCCGGCTTCGCAGCCTTGCCGTCACCGGCGCCGACACGCCGGAGCCCGTCCGTCCCGGCCGTCGCCCCGCGTGAAACACGCCTGAAAATCGCCTGAACCCCGCCCTTTGGCGCCGCACACAACAATGGCCAAGGTCTTCGCAATCGGCTAGGCGGCACTCATGCTTATCGTCCGATTCGCCTGCATCATCGGCGCGTTCGCCATGAGCAGCGCCGCCACCGCCCAGACACAACAGCCATCGCCCGGGCTGCCACCCCCCGGCCGACCTGTCGCCCGCATTGTCAGCCCGGCCTGGGACAATGAACCATCGCGGGACAGTGCCGGCGAGTTCGCAGCCGTCACGGCCGCCGCCGGCATCAAGCCGGGCATGACCGTCGCCGATATCGGCGCCGGCTCGGGCTATTACACCACAAGGCTCAGCGCTGCCGTCGGCCCGCAGGGCCAGGTGCTGGCACAGGATGTGGTGAAGCGCTATCTCGATGCACTTGCCAGGCGCGTGCGCGAGGAGAAGCTCACCAACGTCCGCTTCGTGCGCGGCACCCAGAGTAACCCGCGCCTGCCTGCCGGCAGCGTCGACGTGGCGCTCATGGTGCACATGTACCACGAGATCACCCAGCCCTATGCGCTGCTCCACCGGCTGCGCACCAGCCTCAAGCCCGGCGGCCGCATCGCCATCGTCGACCTCGATCGCGATCCCGAAAATCATGGCATGCCGCGCGATCTGCTCGTCTGCGAGGTTCGCGCCGTGGGCTATGAACTGGTCAAGATCACCGACCTCGCAGCCGGCTATCTCGCGGTGTTCAAACTCGGCCCACCCAAAGCACCACAGTCCGTCAAGGCCTGTCGCCGCTAGCCGACCAGCGCTCGAAAATTGCCCGAAAATCGCCCAAAATCGCTTTTGAGCGGAACCCCGGATGCTGCCGATCGCTTTTAACAGCACAAGCAACCCGGAGGAACAATCCCATGGCAAAGTTCATCGCATCTGCAATCTTCGACACCGAAGCCGAAGCCAACCGCGCCCTTGGCGAGCTTCGCCAGGCCGGCGTGGAAGACTCCTCACTGTCGGTCATCGCCCGCCACGATGGCAAGAACCGCACCACCAGTGGCTCCGGTGAAGTCACCGACGAAGGTGGCAGCAACCTGCTCCGTGGCCTGCTCGGCGGCGGTGCCCTCGGTGCCGGTCTCGGCGTCGCCGCCCTCGCCATCCCCGGCGTCGGCCCGCTCGCGGCTGCCGGCGTCATTGCTGCCTCGGTCGTTCCCGAAGCCATGGCTGTCGGTGCCGTCGCAGGTGCTGCCGCTGGCGGCCTGAACGAGAACCTCAAGAAGCACGGCGTCAACGAGGAAGATTCGGTCTATTACGGCGAACGGATCGAAACTGGCAGCATCTTCATTGCTGTCGACACCACCGCTGAGAACATCTCGGAGGACCAGGCGCTCGACATCCTCTATCGCAACGGCGGGCACAGCTCGTCGCGCGAAAAGTCGACGCTCGCCCATATGTGAGCACGTTCGCGCAAAGCCCGAGCCAAGGAAGGGCCGCCCCGCAAGGGGTGGCCCTTTTCCGTCACCCTGCCGACCATCGCGCAAAGATCGCCGTCGGCAGCAGTGTGCCCCGCACCTCCTCGCGCACCGCCATGTCCCCCACTTCGATCCGCCCGCCCAGCGGCGCAAAATGCTCGGCCACCAGCCCTGCCAGCGCCACCGCACTCATCCGGATCGCATAGACGGTCAGGATCACGAATCCGTCGTCGGCCACCAGCTGCCGCGCCAGCTGCACGAGCTCGGGCAGATCGCGCTCCAGGCTCCAGATCTCGCCATCGGGGCCCCGCCCGTACTTCGGCGGATCGAGCATCAGCCCATGGTAGCGGTTGCCGCGCCGCACCTCGCGCCGCAGAAACTTCAGCGCATCATCCACCAGCCAGCGCACCGGCGCTTCGGCGAGGCCCGAGAGCACCGCATTGTCCTTCGCCGCCGCCACTGCCTTCTTGCTCGCATCGACATGCGTCACCGTCGCCCCCGCCGCCGCCGCGATCAGGCTGGCGAGCCCGGTATAGCCGAACACGTTGAGGAAGCTGCGGCCCGCCCCCATCCGCGCTTCCATGAAATCCCACTGCACCGCCATGTCGGGAAAGAACCCCAGATGCCGGAACGGCGTGTTGGCCGCATGAAAGCGCACCGCCCCGCGCGCAAGGTCCCAGCGCGGCGGCACCCGCGGCACGAGCTGCCAGCGCCCGCCGCCCTCTTCGTCGCTGCCGCCCAGAAACTCGCCATCGGCCTCCCATTCCGCCGCCGCCGGCGTCCACATCGCCTGAGGCTCGGGCCGGATGAAGCGATACGGTCCATAGCGCTCGAGCTTCCTGCCCCCGCCCGAATCGACCAGCCCATAATCTGACCAGGGCTCGGTCACGAGCAGGCTCAGCGTTCCATCCCAGCTCATGCCGCCTTCCGACGTTTCGCTCCGGCCCCGATCTCCGCCCGCGCCGGCGCATGGGCAAGCATTGCCGCCCCCGCCGCGCGCGCCTCGTCCACGCTCACCGCCTCCAGCCGCGCGATCACTTCGCAAGGCTCGAGGAAACGCCCGTGGATCACCAGCTGCCGCGCTGCATAATCCGCCTGGCCGGTCGGGCTTTCCAGCGCCATCAGCAGCCCCGCCACCGCCTGCGCCCGCGCCCGCTCGAGCTCGGCCGTGCTCAGCGTTTGCACGGCACCCGCCAGCACCTCGTCGATCAGCGCCCGCGCCGCAGCAGCCTGGTCCTTCGCACACGCCGCATGCACGCTCATCAACCCGCCATCGGCATAGGGCGAAACAGCTGCACTCACCGAATAGGCCAGCCCCCGCGCCTCGCGCACATCCTGGAACAGCCGCGAAGACATGCCGCCCCCCACTGCCATCGTGAAGAGCACCGCCGCATCATGCGTCGCATCATGGTAGCCGGGTGCCGGCAGCCCCATCGTCAGCTGCGCCTGCTCGGCCTTGCGATGGTCTGCCGCCGTACCGGCCGAAAAACGCACCGCCTCCGCCGCCGCGCGCACGCCGGGCGTCCCCGCCGGCACGAACGCCGCCTCGGCCAGCCGCATCACTGCATCATGCTCGGCCTTGCCCGCCACCACCAGCGTCAGCTGCCCCGGCTGATAATGCGAATCGCGCCAGCTGCGCAGATCAGCGGCCGTGATCCGCTCCAGGCTGTCCTCGCTCCCCAGGATCGACCGCCCCAGCGCCTGCCCTGGAAACGCCGCCTCCTGCAGATGGTCGAACACGATGTCGTCGGGCGTATCGCGCGCCTCGCCCAGCTCCTGCAGCACCACATGCTTCTCCCGGACCAGCTCCTCCTCGTCGAAGCGCGGGTCCCCGAGCATGTCGGCGATCAGGTCCAATCCCAGCGGCAGGTCGCGCGCCAGCACGCGCGCATGAAACGCCGTCATGTCGCGCGAGGTCCAGGCATTCAGCTGCCCGCCCACATCCTCGATCGCTTCGGCAATCTCGCGCGCCGAGCGCCGCATCGAGCCCTTGAACACCATATGCTCGAACAGGTGCGCCACCCCGTTCAACGCCTCGCTTTCATAGCGGGCACCCGTGTCGGCGAGCAGGTTGATCGCCACCGTCTCTACCCCCGCCACTTCGCACGTTGCCACCCGCAGCCCATGGCGCGTCACGCCGATCAACGGCACCCTCATGCCGCCACCGCGTCCGCCGGCCGCGCCCGCTCGGCAATGAACGCCTGCACAGCACCCAGCTCGGCCGGCAGCACCGCATAACGCTCCTCGCGGTCGAACAGCCCCGCCACCCGCGCCGGTAGTGCCGGCCGAATGCCGCACGCCCGCTCCACCGCATCGCGGAACTTCGCCGGGTGTGCCGTCGCCAGCGTCACCATGGGTGCGGCCCCCACATGCCGCTTCGCCGCCGCCAACCCGATCGCCGTGTGCGGATCGATGATCTGCCCGCACTTGTCCTGCGCCCATCGCAGCGTCTGCGCCATGCTGTCCACATCCACTCGCGCGCTGGCAAACAGCGCAGAAGCCTCGCCGCGCATCGCATCCGGAACTGCCATCGCGCGCGTCGCCTCGAAGCCCTGCATCGTTGCCGCCAGTGCGGCACCATCACGCCCATGCAGGTCGAACAACAGCCGCTCGAAGTTGCTGCTCACCTGGATATCCATCGAAGGGCTGCTCGTCGGCGCCACCTGGCCCACCGAATAATCGCCGGCACTCAGCGCCCGGTGCAGAATGTCGTTCTCGTTGGTCGCCACCACCAGCCGCTCGATCGGCAGTCCCATCCGGCTCGCCACATAGCCGGCAAACACATCGCCGAAATTGCCCGTCGGCACCGAAAACGCCACCGCCCGCTCGGGCGCGCCAAGCCGCACCGCCGCATAAAAATAATAGACGATCTGCAGCATCAGCCGCGCCCAGTTGATGCTGTTCACCGCCGAAAGTGGGAACCGCCGCGCGAACGAAGCGTCGTTGAACATCGCCTTCACCAGTGCCTGCGCATCATCGAAGCTGCCCTCGATGGCGATGTTGTGCACATTCGGCGTCAGCACCGTCGTCATCTGCCGCCGCTGCACATCGGACACCCGGCCCTTCGGATGGAGCATGAACACCTCCACCCCCTCGACTCCGGCAAGCGCATTGATCGCCGCCGACCCCGTATCCCCCGAAGTCGCCCCGATCACCGTCAGATGCCGCCCCGAGCCACTCAGGAACCGCTCGAACAGTTGCCCCAGCGCCTGCATCGCCACATCCTTGAAGGCGAGTGTCGGCCCATGAAAAAGCTCCAGCAACCAATGCTGCCCATCGAGCTGCACCAGCGGCACTGTCGCTGCATGGCTGAAGCTCGCATAAGCCCGCCCGAGCAACGACCGCAGCTCCGCCTCACCGAGCACATCCCCCACAAACGGCGCACACACCCGCACCGCCGTCTCGACATAATCCAGCCCCGCCAGGTCCGCGATCTCGTCCCGGCTCAGAACCGGCCAATCCCGCGGCACATAAAGCCCGCCATCACTCGCCAATCCGGCCAGCGTGACACTCGCAAAATCCAGAACGGGAGCGCTCCCGCGCGTGCTGACATAATCCATGCCCCCGCCTAGCGCCGATTCGCGCGTGATGGAACAGCGATGGTGATGCAAGACCTTACAGGCGCGGCCACCAGCCGCTCACCCCGGCAACGCCTTCGCCCGCCGCCGCAGCACCAGCCCATAAATCGCCAGCATCGCCGCCGCCAAGCCGAACCACTGTCCTGCATAAGCAAGGTGATTGTCCGGCAAGTCCCGCGCCGAAGGCAGTCGCGAAGGCTGCAGGCCGGGGATGGCGGTCGTCGGGATCAGCATGAAGTGCGGGCGGTCGGGCTCATCGCCATAAGGGCGTTCGATCACCAGCCCTTCGAACATCGTGTCGACGGTATAGCTCGCCTCCATGGCGCGGGCACTTCGCGTCCATCCCGCCACCACCACGATATCGGGCGGCTTGTCGTTCGGCCGGCACGAGACGAGCACCAGAAAGCCGCCCTGCCCACTGCGGTTGCTGCCGCCCTTCAGGTCATAGGGACGGACCGTCCCCGGACGGCAGACATGTTGCGCGCGGCGATATTGCACGCTCCTGAGGCCGACCATGCTCTCGTAGAAGTCGGTCGGCCCCAACAGCGGCTGGTCGGGAGCGGCCTCCAGCTTGGTGACAAGATCGGCCTTCCACGCCGCGCGCTGCAGCTGCCACACGCCAAGGCTGACCAGAAAGGCGGTGAGCGCAAAAACCAGCAGCGTCGCCAGAATCGGCACACGCCGTGCCGTCATTGCCGCCCCTCGCGCGCGTCCTGCTGATACTCGATTCCCAGCAACACGCCCTTCGCCAGCCGCATCAGCCCGAGCGAAAGCCCTAGCGTCAGCGGGAGCCACAGCAGCGCATGCACCCACCAGGGCGGCTCGCGGCTCAACTCGAGCCACAACGCCAGCCCGGTGATGACAGCACCCACGATCAGGATCAGGAAGGCCGCCGCCCCGTCGCCCACATTGAAGCTGGAATAATCGAGCCCGCATGCCGTGCACGCCGGCGCATAAGCCACCGGCCCGGCAAAAAGCGCGCCTTCGCCGCAGCGCGGGCAGCGGCCTCGCAGGCCATGCTGCACCGCACTGCGAGGCGGCAGATCAGCCAAACGCGGTCTTGAGTACGGCGGCGCCGAAGTTGGAGCCCCACACATAGATGGCGATGAACAGGAACAGCCACACCACATCGACGAAGTGCCAGTACCAGGCCGCCGCCTCGAAGCCGAAATGCTGCTTCGAGGTGAAGTCACCCTGATAGACGCGCGCCAGGCACACCATCAGGAAGATCGTCCCCACCACGACGTGAAAGCCATGGAAGCCCGTCGCCATATAGAAGGTGGCGCCGTAGATGCTGCTGTCCATGCCGAAACTGGCATGATGATACTCATAGGCCTGCACCGTCGAGAAGAGCAGACCCAGCGCCACGGTCAGCCACAGCCCCTGCTTCAGCCCCTTGCGGTCATCATGGATCATCGCATGATGCGCCCAGGTGACGGTGGTGCCCGAAAGCAGCAGGATCAGCGTGTTCAGCAGGGGATAGACGAACGGATCGAGCACCTCGATGCCACTCGGCGGCCACACCCCGCCCACCGTCTCATGGCTCGATGGATAAAGCGCAGCGTTGAAATAGGCCCAGAACCAGGCAACGAAGAACATGACTTCCGACGCGATGAACAGGATCATCCCGTAGCGGTGGTGCAGCTGCACCACTGGCGTATGGTCGCCGCCATTCGCTTCGCGAACCACCGAGCGCCACCAGAAATAGAAGCACGCCACCACGCCGCCCATGCCGGGCCAGAAGGCCAGCTGCCCCCAGGCCATCTCGTGCATCCAGCCAATCGCACCCGCGGCCATCACCAGCATCGCGGCGGACATCGCCAATGGCCACGGCGAGGGATTGAGAATGTGGAAATCGTGCGTCTTGCCGCCGGCCATTGTCAGCCCTTCCTGATCATCATGTCTTGCTCGCGCTCGCGGCGTTCTGCCGCAACTGCGAAGTGGGTGTCGCTTACGCCGCCCGGATACCCGCTGTCCAGCACCCGCTAATCCGCCTGCGGGAAGAAGGTGTATGACAGCGTGATCTCCGAAATGCGGTTGGCGCTCGGATCATCGAGGATCGCCGGATCGATATAGTAGATGACCGGCATCTCCACCGTCTGCCCCGGTGCCAAGGATTGCTCGGTAAAGCAGAAACACTCGATCTTGCGGAAGTATTGCCCCGCGGTGTCGGGCGACACATTATAGGTCGCCCGCCCCACGATCGTCTTCGCACTCGTGTTGGTCGCGGTATAATAAGCGAGCGCCTTCTCGCCGATCTTGATGTCGTTGGTGATCTGCCTGGGCTTGAACCGCCACGGCAGCCCGGCAGCGGTGGTGGCATCGAAACGGATGCGAATCATCTGCCCGCCAAGCGCCTGCACGCGCGCCGCATCGGGCAAGCTCGATGCATCGGCGCGGCTCACCGTGCCATTATAGCCCGTCACCTGGCAGAACAGCCGGTAGAGCGGCACCGCCGCATAGGCCGCCCCGATCATCGACACCGCCCCAAGCGCAGCCAGCCACCCCGTCCGGCGCTTGGCAATCTCGAGCTGCGTCGTCATCGGCCGTCCCAGCCCGGCTTCTGGGCCTGCAGCTTTGCCTGAACCTCACCCGAGGGCGGCACCATCCGCACCATGGTGATGCCGAAGAACAGCACCGTCAGCGCGGCCAGCAAGATCCCCAGCGCCAGGTTGCGCGAGCGCCGCCGCGCGTCGAAGGCCGCGCGCTCGGCGGCGCTCCACAGAGCAGGATCGGTCATGCCAGCCACACATCGGCGACAAGCGCGCCGAACAGCGAGGCCAGGTAGAACAGGCTGAACTTGAACAATCGCTTCTCCGCGAACATCTCGGCCGAGGAGACGGACGTGCTGCGATACACCTGCACCGCAAAGGCAATGAACAGTGCTCCGGTGAAAATCGCCGTCGATCCATAGGCCCAGCCCGCCAGCCCGGTGATCCCCGGCAGCGGCACCAGCGTGCAAGCGACCAGCGCGAACGAATACCAGAGGATCTGCCGCCGCGTTTCGGCAAGTCCATGCGTCACGGGCAACATCGGCACCCCGGCCTTGGAATAATCGGCTTCCATGAACAGTGCCAACGCCCAGAAGTGCGGCGGGGTCCACAGGAAGATGATTCCGAACAGCACCCAGGCCATCAGCGGCGTGTCTCCCGCCACCGATGCCCAGCCCACCAGCACCGGAAACGCCCCGGCAGCACCGCCGATCACGATGTTCTGCGGCGTGCGGCGCTTGAGCCACATCGTGTAGACGAACACGTAAAAGCCGATCGAAACCGCCAGCCACGCCGCAGCGACCCAGTTGAGCGCCAAGCCCATGATCATGACGCTGCCCACCGACAGCACGATCCCGAAGGTCAGCGCCTCGCCAGCAGCAAGCCGGCCGGCGGGAAGCGGGCGGTTGGCCGTGCGCTTCATCAGCGCGTCGATATCGGCCTCATACCATTGGTTGAGCGCACCCGCGGCACCGGCCGCCACCGCCACGCACAGCACCGACACGAACGCCAGGAACGGATGCAGCTGGCCGGGGGCGGCCACCATCGCGCAGGCGGCCGTGAAGATGACCAGGGTCATCACACGCGGCTTGAGCAAGGCAAAGTAATCGCGCCAATCGGCGAATGCCGTCACCGGAGCCGTCGAAAGCGGCTCGCTGGTCTGTGCTGTGTTCATAACCCTATCCGCAGCGGCAGGAGGCACCGCCCCCTGCCGCCCACGGCCTTATTTGATGACAGGCAGCGTCTCGAACTGGTGGAACGGCGGAGGCGAGCTCAGCGTCCATTCCAGCGTCGTGGCGCCTTCACCCCAGTAATTGCCTTCCACCCGGCGACGGCTCGAAAGCGAGACGACGAGGTTGAGGAAGAAGATCAGCATGCCCACACCCATCACGGCATAGCCGAACGAGGCAATCTGGTTCCAATAGGCATACATCTCCGGATAGTCGGGAATGCGGCGCGGCATGCCATCGGCACCCAGGAAGTGCATCGGGAAGAACATGATGTTCACGCCGATGAAAAACACCCAGAAGTGCAGCTTGCCGAGGAACTCGTTGTAAGGCTTGCCGCTCATCTTGCCGAACCAATAATAGAAGCCGGCAAAGATGGCGAATACGGCGCCCAGCGACAGCACATAGTGGAAGTGCGCCACCACATAATAGGTGTCGTGGAAATAGGTATCGACACCACCATTGGCGAGGATGACACCCGTCACGCCACCGACGGTGAACATGAAGATGAAGCCGATCGCCCAGAGCATCGGGGTCTCATAGGTCATCGAGCCGCCCCACATCGTTGCGATCCACGAGAAGATCTTGATGCCGGTCGGCACCGCGATGATCATGGTGGCGGCAGTGAAGTACATCTTGGTGTTCACATCCAGACCGGCGGTGAACATGTGGTGCGCCCACACCAGGAAGCCGATGAAGCCGATCGCCACCATGGCATAGGCCATGCCCAGATACCCGAACACCGGCTTCTTCGAGAAGGTGCTGATGATCTGGCTCACCATGCCGAACCCCGGCAGAATGAGGATGTAGACCTCGGGGTGGCCGAAGAACCAGAACAGATGCTGGTAGAGAACCGGGTCACCCCCGCCATCGGCCGTGAAGAAGTGCGTGCCGAAGTTGCGGTCGGTCAGCAGCATGGTGATGGCACCCGCCAGCACCGGAAGCGACAGCAGCAGCAGGAAGGCGGTCACCAGCACCGACCACACGAACAGCGGCATCTTGTGGAGCGTCATGCCCGGTGCGCGCATGTTGAGAATGGTGGTGATGAAATTGATCGCCCCAAGAATCGAGGAGGCACCTGCGATGTGGAGCGACAGGATCGCCATGTCGACGGCAGGTCCGGGATGGCCCTGCGTCGAGAGCGGCGGATAAACCGTCCAGCCCGTACCCGCGCCGTTAAAGCCCGCAGGCCCCTCGACGAACATCGACCCGCACAGCAGCAGGAACGAAGGCACCAGCAGCCAGAACGACACATTGTTCATGCGCGGGAACGCCATATCGGGCGCGCCGATCATGATCGGCACGAACCAGTTGCCGAAGCCGCCGATCATCGCGGGCATCACGGTGAAGAACACCATGATGAGGCCATGGCCGGTGATGAACACATTCCACAGATGATAGCTGGCATCGAGATTGCCGTCGGTGAACCAGGTCAGATACTGGATCCCCGGCGCCGCCAACTCGAGCCGCATGATGCCCGAGATCGCTCCGCCGATCGTGCCGGCGATGATCGCGAAGATCAGGTAGAGGGTGCCGATGTCCTTGTGATTGGTCGAGAACAACCAGCGCTGGATGAAGCCCAGCTTGTGGTCGGCGTGGTCGTCATGCGCATGGTCCTGGTGGCCAGCAAGCGCGCTCGGGTTTGCCATTGTCGTCCCTCTCAAGCGGCAGGTGCTGCGGCAGGCGCCGCGGCAGTGGTGGCGGCGGCAGGTGCCGCGGCAGGTGTATCGGTGGCAGTAACGGGCACCACGGCAGCAGCCGGCGCTTCGGCCAGCTCGGGCGTGATGCCGTTCTCGGCCTGTTTGGCAGCGATCCAGGCATCGAAACGCGGCTGGCTCACCACCTCGATGGCGATCGGCATGAATGCGTGCTTGGTGCCGCAAAGTTCCGAACACTGGCCGAAATACACGCCCTCGCGCTCGACCTTGAACCAGGTTTCATTGATGCGGCCAGGCACGGCGTCCATCTTCACCCAGAAACTCGGCATCGCGAAGCTGTGCATCACGTCCGATGCCGTGGTCAGAATCTTAACCGTGGCCCCCACCGGCACCACGACGCGATTGTCGGTGTCGAGCAGCTTGGGGCTGCCGCGTTCCGCCGATTCGGTATCGGTCAGCATCACTGCATCGAAGCTGAAGCCGCCCTGGTCGGGATACTCATACTCCCAATACCATTGATGGCCCGTTGCCTTGATCGTGAGGTCGGCCGCGGGCGGATCATATTGGTCGGCCAGCAGCCGGAAGCTTGGCACCGCGATGATCGCCAGCAGCAGCACCGGCGCCGCCGTCCAGATGAACTCGATCGTGGTGTTGTGGCTGGTCTTGCTCGCCACCGGATTGGCCGAAGCGCGGAAGCGCCACATGGCATAGAGCAGCAGGATCAGCACGAAGATCGCTACTGCCGCCATCATCGGGTTGAGCAGGTAAAAGGTCAGGTCATACGCCTGCCGACCAAGCTCGGTGACCGGCGCCTGCATGTCCCAGCCACCCAGCGGCTGGCCATAGGCTGCATCGGGCGCCACATACACGGGGCCGGCAGAGGGAATGGCGGTGGTCGTCACCGTCTCGACCGGCGCTGCCACCGGGGCATCGGTTTGCGCTCGCGCAGCCATAGCCCAGCCTGCTGCCAGGGTCATCGATGAGAAACGCAGAGCGCGCGAAAGAGTGCGCATAAAGGCCCTTCGAAAATCGAGGCCGGACTATCCGGTCTTTTGCTGGGCCGTCTATGACGCGATGCAGCGCAGCGGGCAAGCGGCCTTGACGTCGCGCCCCCCCGATTTCAACCCTTCAAATCGGCAAAAGCCGCGTTCTGCCGCGCCATCTGCGCCTTCACCGCCTTGGGCACATCCTCGCCCTGCAGCATCGCGGCATTCCAGAGCGCCACATATTCCAGCCCATCCTCGATGCTGTGGTCGCGGCCATGGTTGAGCACACGCTTGATGCCCGTCACCGCCAACGGCGATTTGCCGGCAATCTCGTGCGCCATCGCCCGTGCGCTCGCCATGGCGGCGCCATGGTCTTCCTCGACCCGGTTGAGGAACCCCCAGTGCTTGGCTTCCGCCGCCGCAAAGCGCCGCCCGGTATAGGCGAGCTCGCGCACCAGCCCCTGCGGCAGCAGATGCGGCAGCCGCTGCAGCGTGCCGACGTCGGCAACGATGGCGATGTTCACTTCCTGCACCGTGAAGAAGCAGTTCTCGGTGCCGATGCGGATGTCGCACGCCGTGACGAAATCCACACCGCCGCCGATGCAGCCGCCCTGCACCACCGCGATCACCGGCACCCGGCAGCGATCGACGACGTTGAACGTCTCCTGCATCTCCAGAATATGCCGGCGAAACGCCTCGCGCGCCCGCCCCGCATCGGCATCCGGGTCATGGCCCGTCGCCCCCGCCCAGCCCAGGTCGAGCCCCGCGGTGAAGTGCTTGCCGCTCGACGCCACGATCACGGCGCGGATCGAAGGCTCGGCGTCGATCGCCTTGAACACCTCGATCAACTCGGTCCAGAACGCCTTGTTCATCGTGTTGAGTTCGGCCGGTCGGCACATCGTCACCTCGGCGATCGGCCCCTCGACGCGATACTCGAGCGTGGTCAGTTCCATCTTGGCATCCCCTCGGCTACAGGCTTGTTCGCATGACGCGCTTCACCATCAACAACTCGCCGGTCGAGTTCAAGCTTTCTCCCGACACGCCGCTGCTTTGGGCACTGCGCGATGCCGCCAACCTCACCGGCACCAAATATGGTTGCGGCGCCGGGCTGTGCGGCGCCTGCACCGTCCATGTCGATGGCATCGCCACCCGCTCATGCCAGGTCACCATCGGCGCGCTGGAAGGCACCTTCGTCACCACGATCGAAGGCCTGTCGGACGATCGCTCACACCCCATCCAGCAGGCCTGGATCGCCGAGCAGGTTCCCCAGTGCGGCTTCTGCCAGTCAGGCATGATCATGGCGGCGGCAGCACTCATCAAGGCCAAGCCCGAGCCGACACCCGCCGATATCGATGCGGAGATCACCAACCTCTGCCGTTGCGGCACCTATCCGCGCATCCGCCGCGCCATCATCCGCGCCGCACGCGGAGACTTGCCGACGCCGCTGCCGGGGCCGGACACGGCGCCCGGCGAAGCCGTGCGACTGGCTCCCAGCCTCAGGCCGCGGCAACCACCGACCGGATGACACGCCGGCGCCGCATCGTGGCGCCCACCAGACCGAAGCCGGCGATCATCATTGCCCAGCTCGCGGGCTCGGGGATCGGCTCCATCAGGATGTTGCCGCCGGCATAGGTGCCGAGATGGATTTCGGCACTCTGCGTCGCACTCTTGCCGATCACGCTGCCCTCGAGGACCTGGGTGATGTTGAGCGCCGCGTTCACTGCAAGCACGCTGCCATGAAACTGCCGGTTGAAATTGATCGCAGTGGCTTCGACGAAGTTCCAGATGATCCACGGGTTCAGGTCGCGCGGATTGATGGTGCCGGTGACAGCATTGGCATTCCAGTCGATCGTCCCCGTGCCGAGCACATTGATGACGATCGGCTGCACCGGCCCGACGAGGTTGAAGGCAATCTGGTTGCCGACGTCGGCGGCGTTGATGGTGAACAGCGCATACCCGTTGCTGCTGTCGGCAACGTTGAAGATTGCCCCCTGCCCGCCCTGGGTGATGGTGTTGGGGTTGCCCTCCCACTCATAGGCCGCAAGCTGCGACGAGAGCGCGGTGAAGCCCGCGATCAACGCCGAGCGTTCCGCCGTCAGCGAATTGACCAGTGGCTGGGTGAAGCTCGGGCCCAGATTGGCACTCAGCGTGGCACCGTTGAGGTTGAAATTGCCCGACGTGGCACCACCCACCTGGATCGTCGATCCCGAAGATCCGTTGACGTTGCTCGCGGAACCACCAACCTTCAGCGTCGCATTCTGCGCGTTCATGTTGAGGTTGCTCAGATTGCCACCAACGGTCACTCCGGCCGGCGTCCCCACATTGCCGCTGCCACCGTTCGAGCCATTGTTGAGCTGGCCGCCAAGATTGGCATTGCCCACGACCGTCAGCGTCGGCCGCGACGACACCGCGCCGCCCTGCGAGCCATTGCCGATGCCCCAATTGGCATTGCTGTTGGCATTGCCACCGATGAAGGTCTTGCCCTCTACCTCCTGGCCCGATGAGCTGTAGTCATTGAAAACCATGAGGTTCAGCTCGCGCATCGCCTGCAGGGCACCAGCGGCCGACGAATCGAACGCCACAACTGCATGCGCCGGCGCAGTCGCCAGCAGTGCGAGGGAAACAGCAACGGCAGACGTCGTGGCGAATCGCGAAACCATGAACAACTCCTTAATTCATGTGCCGCGATAACGTAATGGCAACATTTCATCAAGCAGTGTTTACGGCTGTTAACCTGTTTACGTTTGCTTACAATTTGGAAAGCATTCCCATCGTCGCCTGCGCTTCTGCCAGCAGCCGCCGAACGATCTCGCCCGCCGGCAAGATCTCGTGGATTGCCCCGCCGCCCTGCCCTGCCGCCATGCACTGCAGCGCCGGATTCACATCCTCGACCACGCCGCCGATCGGCCCCAGCAGATTGTGCTGCATCGATCGCATCACCTGGCCCGCAAACGGCAGGGCGGGCTTGCCCTCCCATTCCTTCGTCGTCTCATTGGCAATGCAGCGCAGCGTCTTGCCGGTAAACGCCCGGCTGATCACCGTATCCGCCTCGTTCATCGCCAGGATCGCGTCCTTGTACGGCTGTCCTGCATGCGCCTCGGTGCTGGCAATGAAGCGCGTGCCCATCCACACCCCGGTGCATCCCATTGCCAGCGCAGCCACCAAGCCGCGCCCGTCGAAAAGCCCGCCGGCCGCCACCACCGGCACATCGACTGCATCGACCACCTGCGGCCACAGCGCCACGCTCGCCACCGACCCGGTGTGCCCGCCGGCCTCGGTCCCCTGCGCGATCACCACATCGCACCCGGCCTCCACCGCCTTCACCGCATGGCGCACGTTGCCCGCCATGCACATCACCACCAGCCCCGCCGCCTTTAATTGGTCGACAATCGCCACCGGCACCCCGAGCCCTGCGATGAACGCCTTGGCGCCGCCCTCGATGATCACCTCCACCGACGCCTTCAGCGACTCCGGCTGCGCCGTCAGCAGATCGACTCCGAACGGCTTGTCGGTCAACTCGCGCACCTGGGCCATCTGCCGCGCAATCTCCTTCGGGCTCAGCCCCGCCATTCCCAGCGACCCGAAGCCCCCGGCCTCTGACACGGCAGCACACACTTCGGCATAGGAAACGCCCCCCATGCCCGCCAGCAGGATCGGATGCTCGACGCCGAGCAGGTCGCAAATCGGTGTCCGCAGAGTCATTCCGCTGCCTCCAAACCCCAGCCGATGATGGCCTTGGTTTCCAGAAACTCCGCAAACGCATGCGGTCCCCATTCGCGCCCATTGCCCGATTGCTTGTAGCCCCCGAACGGGGCCGCGAGGTCGAGCCCCGCGCCATTGATGTTCACCTGGCCTGCCCGCAGCTGCCGCGCCACCGCCTTGGCCTTCTCGGGCGAACCCTGCACATAGCCGGCCAACCCATAGATGGTGTCGTTGGCCATCGCGATCGCCGCGTCCTCGCCCTCATAGGCCAGCATCGCCAGCACCGGGCCGAAGATTTCCTCGCGGGCAATCGTCATGTCGTTCGTCACATCGGCAAAGATCGTCGGCTTCACATAATAGCCCGTCTCCAGCCCCTCGGGCTTGCCGGGGCCGCCCGCCACCAGCGTAGCACCCTCGGCAATGCCCTTCTCGATCAGCCCCTGGATCTTGTCATATTGCGTCTGGCTCACCACCGGCCCCATCGCGGCATTGCCATCGGGCGATCCCACGGTCGTGCCCTCGGCGACCGATTTCGCAATCGCCTTGGCCTCTTCCATCCTGCCCGCCGGCACCAGCATCCGCGTCGGCGCGTTGCAAGATTGGCCTGAGTTCATCATCACCGCCTTGATGCCCCCGGTCACCGCCGCCGCCAGATCGGCATCCTCCAGGATGATGTTCGCGCTCTTGCCGCCCAGTTCCTGGTGCACGCGCTTCACGGTCGGTGCCGCCGCTCGCGCCACTTCCACGCCCGCCCGCGTCGATCCGGTGAAGCTCACCATGTCGACCTGCGGGTGCCGGCTCAGCGCTGCCCCCACAGTCGGCCCATCGCCATTGACGAGGTTGAACACGCCCGCCGGCACACCCGCCGCGTGCAGCACCTCGGCCCACAGGATCGCCGAGAACGGCGCGATCTCGCTCGGCTTGAGCACCATCGTGCACCCGGTCGCCAGCGCCGGCGCAACCTTGCAGGCAATCTGGTTGATCGGCCAGTTCCACGGCGTGATGAACGCACACACCCCGATCGGCTCCTTGGCGATCAGCGTCGTCCCCTGCATCTCGTCGAAGCTGTAGGTCTTCAGCACTTCCAGCGCCGTCATCACATGGCCGATTCCCAAAGCCGCCTGCGCCTGCATCGCCAGCCAGCCGGGAGCCCCCATCTCCTCGGTGATCGCCGAGGCAATCTCGGGCATCCGCTTCTGATATTCGGCGGCAATCGCCCCCAGCAGCTCGATCCGCTCGGCGCGGCTCGTCCGCGCATAGCCCGGAAACGCCGCTGCTGCCGCGGCCACCGCGCGGTCGACATCGGCCTCGCTGCCCAGGCTGATCCGCCCCGCCACCGCCTCGGTCGCCGGGTTGATCACATCGAGCGCATTCGGCACCGCCGGCTCGACCCACTCACCACCAATATAGAATTTCCGATAGTCGCGCATGGCATCCTCCCAAGGTTCGGTGGCGCCATCCTAGCACGCACATCAAGGCTGCCGAGCCGGTCTTTCCGAGAGGGTCACCGCAAAAGTCGCTGCACAATTCCGAGGTGAAGCATCGGCCCCAACCGCCGTTACCCAACGCGACCCCTGCACCGGAGCCCCTGATGCGCCTGCCGTTTTTCCTGCTGGCACTTGCCCTCTGCGCCCCGCTCGGCGCCCAGCAGCTCCGGCTGCCGCCTCCGTCGCAAACGGTGGCGACCGATCCAGCGGCCGACCCCTTCCTGCAGGCGCTCGCCGTGCGGGAGGCTGCCGCCACGGACGATTTCGCCGCGCGCATCGCCGAGGCCGTCCTCCGCCATCCGCAGAGCGGCATCGCGCAAGCCGGCACGGATGCCGCCGCCGCGCGCCGCCAGCAGCTGCGCAGCGCCATCTTCCCGCGCATCGAGGCCGCGTTCATCGGCGCCCGCGCCCTCGATCGGGATTTCTCCGGCAACAGCACCATCATCGAGAGCAGCATCCCGCGTGGCCGTGCCGATGCCCAGCTCATCGTCGAAGCACCATTGTTCGATGCCGGCGCCATCGGCCGCATCGCCGGCGGCAGCGCCCGGCTGCGCGCCGCCCGCGCCGATGCCGGCGCCACCGGGCTCGACACGGCACTCGAAGCCATTTCCGCCCATTACCAGCTGCTCGCCCTCGCCGGCCTCGCCGATATCGCCGCCGCGCGCGCCGAGCGCCACCGAACCATCCTCGATGCCACCAGCGAGCGCGTCCGCGCCGGCGTCGGCGCCGGCGGCGACATTCCCCGCGCCCAGGCCGGGCTCGCCCAGGCCGAAGCCGAAGCCACCCGCCTGCAGCGCGGCCGCGAGGGTGCAGCCGCCCGCTACACCGCCGCCTTCGGCCTGCCCGCCCCGCTCCTCCCCATGCGCCCGCAGCCCCCCGCCAGCCGCGCCACCAGCCCGGAGGCCGCAGCGGCGCTGGCGCAGTCGAGCCCCGCCGTCGTTGCCGCCGAAGCGGAAGCCGAGGCCGCCCGCGCCGATGCCCGCGCCACCGCGCGCGATCGGCTGCCCACGCTGGCCGCCTCGGTCTCGGGCACGCGCTACAATGTCTTCGATGCCGGCCCCAACCAGGAGGTGCGCGGCCAGCTCATCCTCCGCCAGGGCTTCTCCACCGGCGGTCTCGAAGCCGCGCGCACCCGCGAAGCCCAGGCCCGCGCCCGCGCCGCCGGCCATGCCGCCGATCTCGCCCGGCAGGAAGCGATCCGCGAGACCATCACCGCCCTTGCCGATGTGCAGGGCATCGACCGGCTGCGCGCCAACCTGCGCGCCGCCTATATCGCCGACCGCCAGACGCGCGACACCATGGCCGAGCAGGTGCGGCTCAGCCGCGGCGAGCTCCTCGAGCTCATCCGCGCCGAAGACGCCCTTGCCGCCAGTGCCGCCGCGCTGCTGCAGGCCGAACTCGAAACCGATCTCGCCCGCTTCACCCTCACCGCCCGCACCGGCGAGCTCGCCGCCGTGCTCGGCCTCCAGACCATGGATCCTCGCTGATGACCGCCCTTCCCGAGCATCGCCTGTTCGAAGCCGCAACCAAGGCCATGGACGAGGCCACGCCGCTGCCCGCCGTCACCCCGCCGCACTGGTTCTGGACCCCGCTCTGGCAGGCGCGGGGCCTGCTCGGCCAGGTCGCCATCGCCGCGGTCATCGTCAATGTCCTCGCCCTCGCCACCACCCTTTATTCGATGGCGGTGTTCAACCGCATCCTCCCCGCCGGCGCCAGCGCATCGCTCACCGCACTCACCCTCGGCATGATGCTGGTCATCGCCTTCGATTTCGGGCTTCGCACCGTGCGCGGCTATTTCACCGACATCGCCGCCCGCCATGTCGATCGCGCCGTCGGCGGCCGCCTCTTCGCAAGCCTCACCGATCTGCGCATGGCCGACCGCAAGGGCTCCGCCGGCCAGCTGTCAGGCCTGCTCCGCGAATTCGAGACGCTGCGCGAGTTCGTCGCCTCGGCCAGCATCACTGCCCTCGCCGATCTCCCCTTCCTGCTTCTCTATATCGCCATCATCGCCTGGCTCGCCCCCCCGCTCGCCATCGTGCCCCTCGTCACCTGCCTCGTCATCGGCGGCGTGGCGCTGGCCAGCCAGCCACTGCTCGATCGCATCGCCGCCGCCGGGCTCGGCCAGAACCTCACCAAGCAGTCGGTGCTGGTGGAAACCGCATCGGGCCTCGAAACCGTCAAGACCAGCCACGCCGCCCCGATGCTGGCACGGCGCTGGGCACTGGCAGTCGATCATCACGCCGCCCTGTCGCTCCGCCAGCGCCTTGTCGCCGCCCTCCCCGTCAACCTCGCCGCCACCGCGCAAAGCCTTGTCTATGTCCTCACCCTCGCCGTCGGCGTGGCGCTGGTGCAGGATCGCGCCATCAGCCTCGGCGCGCTCATCGCCGTCTCAATGCTCGCCGGCCGCTGCGTCGCCCCGCTCGCACAGGTCGCGGCCCTCGCCACCCGCCTCAGCCAGAGCCGCCAGGCCTTCCTCGCCCTCGATGCCCTCATTGCGCAAGGCGCCGAAGGCGATGGGCAGCTTCACCGCCTGCGCCGCCCGGTGATGGCCGGCCAGATCAGTTTTCGAAATGTCAGCTTCACCTATCCGGGCGCCCGGATGCCGGCGCTCGATGACGTCAGCTTCGACATCGCCCCCGGCGAGCGCGTGGCCGTGCTCGGGCGCACCGGCTCGGGCAAGTCCACCCTCACCCGGCTCATCCTCGGCCTCTACACCCCGCAATCGGGTGCCGTGCTTGTCGATGGCGCCGATGTCCGCAGCCTCCATCCCGACGATCTTCGCGGCAATATCGGTGCCGTGCTGCAGGATGTCGTGCTGTTCTCGGGCTCCATCGCCGACAATATCCGCCTCGAAGACCCGCTGGTCACCGATGCCGATGTCCTCACCGCCAGCCGCCTTGCAGGGTCCGATGGCTTCATCGGCGCCCTCCCCGGCGGCTACGATACCCCGCTTGCCGATCGCGGCGAGGGCCTGTCGGGCGGCCAGCGCCAGTCGATCGCGCTGGCCCGCGCGCTCGCTCGCCCCCGCCCGATGCTGCTCCTCGACGAGCCGACCAGCGCCCTCGACCAGGTGAGCGAAGCCGCCCTCATCGACCGGCTGGAAGACCAGCTCTCGGGCCAGACCCTGCTCATCGTCACCCACCGCCAGTCGCTGCTGCGCCTCGCCACCCGCGTCATCGTGATGGACGGCGGCCGCCTCGTCGCCTCCGGCCCGCGCGACGCCGTGCTCCACAGCCTCGGCCTCCCCGCCGCCTGAACCTTCGGAAAGCGCCCCCATGACCCTCCCCGCACCCCTGACCGCCTTCGGCCCGCCTGTCCTCCCGCCAGCCCTGCCCCTCGGTCTCGACCGGCTGCCCGATGATCTCACCCCCAGTGCGGCCGCACGCATCAGCTTCCGCCTCATCGTCGGCAGCCTCGCCGCGCTGCTCGCCTGGGCCGCACTCAGCCGCATCGAGGCAAGCGCCACCGCCCCCGGCACCGTCGTCCCCGCCGGCAAGCTGCAGACCGTCAGCCACCCCGAAGGCGGCACGCTCAAAGCCATCTTGGTCAAGCCCGGCCAGCGCGTCCGCGCCGGTGCCGTGCTGCTCCGCCTCGACCCCGGGCTCGCCGGCGGCGAGCTCGGCCGCAACGCCAGCGCCCGCAACGCGCTCGATGCCCGCATCGCCCGGCTGCGCGCCGAAGCCACCGGCCAGGCCCCGGTCTTCCCCGCCGCCCTCACCGTCGCCGCCCCCGCCCTTGTCGCCGCCGAACAGGCGGTCCACGCCGCGCGCATGGCGAGTTTCGCCAGTGCGGGCGGCGGCGAGGCCGCCTCGGTCGATGCAGCCCGCCGCACCCTCGCCGAAGCCGAGGCCGATGCCGCGGCGCGCACCGAAGCCAGGGCGCAGGCCGCCCGCGAAGTCACGCTGATGGCCAGCCTTGTCGAGAAAGGTCTCGAGCCCCGGATCAGCCTCGATCGCGCCCGCTCGGCGCTCGCCCAGGCCCAGGCCGGCGCCGATGCCGCCGCCGCCGCCATCGCCCGCGCGCGCGCCGGCGTCACCCGCGCCGGCGCCGGCCTCGCGGGTGTATCCCAGAACCAGCGCGCCGAAGCCGGCCAGGCGCTCGCCGCAGCGCTTGCCGAGCGCGCCGGACTCGCCGCCGGCCTGCCCTCGCTCGCTGGCCGCGTCGATCGCACCACCATCCGTGCAGCGGCGGACAGCGTCGTCAATCGCGTCCTCGTCAACACGCCGGGCAGCGCCGTCACTCCGGGCCAGGCCCTTGTCGAGCTGCTCCCGGCCGGGGAGCGCCTTGTCATCGACGCGCGGTTGAAACCCGCCGACATCGCCTTCGCCCATGCCGGCCAGCGCGCCACCGTGCGGCTCACCGCCTATGATTCCGCCGTGTTCGGCAGCCTCGACGGCACCGTGGAAGCCATCTCCCCCGATGCGATCACCGATCCCCGCACCGGCGAAAGCCATTACGATGTCCGCATCCGCCTGAAGGGCGCTGCCCTTGAAGATGCCGGCGGCGCCCCCCTGCCCATCGCCCCCGGCATGGTCGCCGAGGTCAGCCTGCTCGGCCAGCCGCGCTCGGTGCTCAGCTGGCTGCTCACCCCCTTCACCCGGCTCCGCCAGCAGGCGTTCCGGGAAAGATGATCAGCGCTCGGGCCGCCCCCGGCCGATGCGCGCCAGCGGATGCACCCCGCTGGGGTTGGCCACCCAGCCATAAAGCGTAGGGCTCACCAGCGCCCAGCGTGCCGCGGTGAACAGCGGAATGAACGGCGGCGCCGCCATCAACAGCGCTTCGGCCTGCGCAAGCGCTGCCGCCCGCTGGTCGGGCGCCAGCATTCGTGCAGCCACCAGCGCCGCATCCGCCGCCTCGTTGCAATAGCCGGTGCGCGTGCAGCGAAACCGGTCGAGCAGCGCCGCCGCATCGGCCACCGCCAGGCTCCTGTCATCCAGCGCCAAGTCGTAATCGCCCTTCTCGATCAACCCGCGCATCATGTTGGCATCGACGATCTGCAGCTGCAGCACGATGCCAAGCGGCCGCCAGTCGACCGCCACGCGCTCGGCCACCGCCGCATGCTCGCGCCCCGGCCGCACCAGCAGCCGCAACACCACCGGCGCCGGCGGCGCCAGCGTCATCGGTGGCGCCAGGGGCGACTCCGCCACCGGCGCCGTGTCCGATGCCGCATTCGCAGCCCCATTCGGCGCAGCCCCATTCGGCGCAGTCTCGTCCACCGGAGCCGGCGCCGTCACCGCAGCCCCGCCGCGGAGCGCCGCCGGCAAGATCCCGCCCTGTGGTGCAATCGCCGGCGTCGCAAAGCTGCGCGCCAGCCCGTCGCGGTCGATGCTGGCACTCAGCGCCCGGCGCAACGCCACATCGACAAGCGGACCCGACCGGCTGTTGATCCGCCAGCCATAGACGCCGTGCAGCGGCTCGACTTGCAGCGCCTCGCGCCGGCTTCCGATCCGCGCCGCAAACAGCCCAGCCAGCCCCTCGCCCACCACGATATCGGTCTTCCCGTCGCGAAACGCCGCCACCGCAGTCTCCACATCGGTCGCCGCCACACTGTGGATGCGCACCTCGGCCGGCCGCGCTTCGGGGCTCGCCGTCATCGCCCGGCGCTGCAGCACGGTCGTCGCATCACCCTCCACCGGCGCCTGCCGCGCATAGCGCGCCAGCGTCGGCGCCCCCGGCCGCCGCACCGACATTCCCGGCTCGGCCAGCCACTCGAGCAGCAGCGGCGACGGCGCATCGAGCCGAAACTCCACCACACGGCTGGTCGGCGCCATCACGCCGAGCTGCCGCGCGCTGCGACTCCCACCTGCCGCTCTCGCCACCGCCTCGGCCCCCACCAGCCCCGCCAGTCGGAACGCCCGCTGCGGCGCCGGCGGCGCTGCCGCCCTGCGAAACCCCGCCACCACGTCATCCGCGACCAGCGGCTTGTCATCGCTCCACTTGATCGGCCGCAACCGCAGGATCAGCGACTGGCCGGAATCGACGAACCGCCACGAAGACGCCAGCCCTCCCACCAGTTGCCCGGCATCATCGCGCTCGATCAGCGTCGTCGCCGTCAGCTCATCGGCCATTCGCCGCGCCAGTGGCCCCGCCACCTGCCCCCCGACCGCCGTCGTCTCGGCATCCAGCCCTACCACCGTCACATCGAGCGTGCTGCCCTCGGGCCGGTCCCCCGCACAGCCCGCAAGCAGCACCAGCAGCGGCAGCGCCGACCGCTTCATGGCTGCCGCTGCAGCAATGGGCGCTCGTCGGACATGCGGCATTCTCCTGCAAACTCCCGGACGCAACAAACCCCGGACACAACCAAATCCCGGACGCAACCAAATCCCGGACGCAACAACCGCCCACAGCACAGCTTGGGCAACCCCAAGCAGCGATGGGTTGTGCGCAGCCATAGCGCCGCGCTAAGCCCGAGGCCATGGCCATCGCATCCGACATCATCAGCCTCATCGGCAACACGCCGCTTCTCGCCCTCAAGGGACCCAGCGCCGAAACCGGCTGCACCATCCTCGGCAAGGCGGAGTTCCTCAACCCCGGCGGCAGCGTCAAGGACCGTGCGGCGCTCTCGATCATCGAGGATGCCGAGGCCAGCGGCGCGCTCTCCCCCGGCGGTACCATCGTCGAGGGCACCGCCGGCAACACCGGCATCGGCCTCACCGTGGTCGCCGCCGCCCGCGGCTACCGCACCATCATCGTCATGCCCGAGACCCAGAGCCGCGAGAAGCAGGACACGCTGCGCGCGCTGGGTGCCGAGCTCGTCCTGGTGGCGGCCGCCCCCTATGCCAACCCCGGCCATTATGTGCACACCTCGCGCCGTATCGCCGAGGAAACCCCGGGGGCGATCTGGGCCAACCAGTTCGACAATATCGCCAACCGCCGCGCCCATGTCCGCACCACCGCCCCCGAGATCTGGGCGCAGACCGAAGGACGCGTCGATGGCTTCACCTGCGCGGTCGGCACCGGCGGCACCCTCTCCGGCGTGGCGCTGGGCCTGCGCGAGAAGAACCCGGACGTGAAGATCGCCCTCACCGATCCCGAAGGGGCGGCCCTCTACAACTGGTTCGCCTGTGGCGAGCTGCGCGGCGAAGGCTCGAGCGTCTCCGAAGGCATCGGCCAGAGCCGCATCACCGCCAACCTCGAAGGGCTCGCCGTCGATGCCCAGTACCGCATCCCCGATGCCGAAGGCCTCGCCTGGGTCCGTCGCCTCAACGCCGAGGAAGGCCTGTGCCTCGGCCTGTCCTCGGGCATCAACGTGGCCGGCGCGGTCCGGCTGGCGCAGGCGATGGGCCCCGGTCACACCATCGTCACCATCCTGTGCGATTCGGGGCTGCGCTATCTTTCGACCATCTGGAACCCCGAATGGCTGGCCGGAAAGGGCCTTGGCTGACCAGGCACCGATTCGGCTGCGACCGGCCCGCACCTCGACAGGCACGGCCATCGCGCCTATCTCGAACCCATGAGCATGCGTCTGCGCCCCTCCCGCGCCGCCAGCCCGCGCACACGCCTCGGCATCACCGGGCTGGCCGCCGTTTTCCTCATGGTGCTCCTGGCGTCGGTGGTTCTGCCCACGATCGGCGGTCCCCTCACATCACCCCCCCAGGCGGCCGACCCGTTGGAAACCCTCGGCATTGCGCCATCAGCGCCCCCGGCGCCGGCCCCGGCTCGATGATCTTGCCGGCGCGCCCCTTGGCAGCGCCGCGCCCGCAGATGCCCGCGCCAATCCCCCGGCCGACCATCGTTTCACAGACTTATCCACAGGCAGTACGGGGTTTTTGTGCACTGCACATTAACACTGTTTCGGACGCTTTTCCCAAGGATATCCCCTGATTTCTCCAGCCTTGCCCACCAATTCCCATTGAGGCCCGCCTAATCCCATGTTAAACCCCATCCACAGTGTGGTTAGGCATTGAATTCGGCTATCGGGCGCTTCGCCCAGGACCCCGCCTTCTCCCGCCGCACGCAATGGGCGGGATCAATTGTCGAACGGGTTGTTTCTTGGTTATGGGCTGAACGCCGTCGATGCGAAGAGCCGCCTGTCGATTCCGGCCGACTTCCGCGAAGTCATGGCCGCGCGCGGCGCCGACAAGGCCTTGTTCATCGGCCCCGGCCATGGCGGCGCCGATTGCCTCGTCGCCTATGATCGCCACTATGTCAGCAAGGCCGCGCAGGAATACAGCGATCGCCACGGCTCGAGCACCGAGCGCGCCCGCTTCGACGAGGCCGGCGTGCTGTTCGGCGCCGCTGCCTCGGTCAAGATCGACGACGCCGGCCGCATCGTCCTCTCCGCCGCCCTGAAGTCGCTCGGAGACATCGGCAGCCATGTCTGGTTCGTCGGCGGGCTCGACTGGTTCGAGCTCTGGAACCCCTGGCGCTATCTGGTCCGCGACACGCTCGATCCGCGCGTCGCCCGGCTGGTCCGCGCCGAAATGGCCGCCCGCGGCCTCGATCCCGCGCAAGAGCCGGCGGCATGAGCGCGCTCCCCCACATCCCCGTCCTGCTCGCCGAAACCCTTGCCGCGCTGGGGCTCCAGGCCGGCGACGTCTATGTCGATGCCACGCTCGGCGCCGGCGGCTATCTGCGCGCCGCGCGCAACGCATTCCCTGATTCCGGGCCCGGCCTCGCCCATGCCTATGGCTTCGACCGCGATCCTTCCGCCATCGCCATGGCCGCCGATCTCGCCGCCCTCGCCGATGTCACCCTGATCGAGCGGCCCTTCGCCGAGATGGAGGCCGGGCTCGCGGCGCACGGCGTCGATTCCGTCGATGCCATCGCCTTCGATATCGGCGTGTCGTCGATGCAGATCGACGAGGCGGCACGCGGCTTCTCCTTCCAGGCCGATGGCCCGCTCGACATGCGGATGAGCCAGGCCGGCCCCTCGGCCGCGGATTTCGTCAACACCGCCACCGAAGCCGAGATCGCCGACGTGCTCTGGGCGCTCGGCGACGAGCCCGCCGCCCGCCGGCTGGCGCGCGCGATCGTCAACGATCGCCCGTTCAGCCGCACCAGCGAGCTCGCCCGCCTCTGCCGTTCGGTCATCGGCGGAAAAGCTGTTCCGGGGCGAGACGCCGCCACCCGCACCTTCCAGGCGCTGCGCATCCATGTGAACGACGAGCTCGGCCAGCTCGATGCCGGGCTTGCCGCCGCCGAGCGGCTGCTCCGCCCCGGCGGCCGCCTCGCGGTGGTCAGCTTCCATTCGGCCGAGGACCGGCGGGTGAAGAACTTCCTCCGCGATCGCTCGGGTGCCGCTCCCGCCGGCTCGCGCCATGCCCCCATCGCCGCCGATGCCCGCGCGCCGAGCTTCGCCCGCCCCGCCAAGGCCGTTCGGCCGGGCGCTGCCGAGCTCGCCGCCAATCCGCGCGCCCGCTCCGCCACGCTGCGCGCTGCCGTGCGCACCGCAGCCCCCGCCTGGAACAGCACCCGCGCCGAAGCTGCAACTATCGCCGCCAAAAACGTCTCTGGGAGGGTCGCATGAAAGACTATGCCGGCACTGCGCTGATGGTGGCGCTCACCACGATCGTCGGCATCGGCTGCTACGGCGCCACCGCGCACGGTGTCGCCCAGCGCGCCGAGATCGAATCGATGCAGCGCAAGCTCGTCGCCGATGGCCGCGCCATCCGCGATCTGCAGGTGGAGCTGCGCACCCGCGCCCGCATGCCGCTTATCGAGCGCTGGAACGATGATGTGCTCAAGATGTCCGCGCCCCAGGCCGGCCAGTTCATGCGCTCGCCGGTGCAGCTGGTGTCGATGATCGCCCCAGAGCTCGAGCCCGGGCCCGAGCCCGGGCCCGGGCCCGAGGGCAATGCCCTGCCGTCCGCCCCGCAGATGCGGCTGGCAATAACCCCCGAAGCGCCCGGGCCAGGCGCGCGCGTGGTGCAGGCAGCGCTGGTCGATGCCCCCGCCACCGAAGCACCCGCCACCCTTCTGCGGGCATCCTACCCCTCAGACGAGCGCTGAGCCCGATGGCTTCCCGCGCGCTGTCATCCTTCATCGGCGGCGTACCGGGCCTCGGTGCACAGCCTGAACTGCCGGCCATGCTGCCGGGCCAGCGCCAGGCTGCGCAGCGGCTGGCGCGGCAGCGGCTGGTGATCGTCATGGTCATGTTCCTCGCCGTGCCGCTGGTGTTCGCCGGCCGGTTGTTCGATCTCGGCGTGCTCGAAGCCCAGCCCGTCAGCCGCAGCGGCATCGCCAGCAGCGCCCCGCCACGCGGAGATATCGTCGATCGCAACGGCCTCGAACTCGCGCGCACCTTCGAGGCCTATGCCATCTCGGTCGAGCCGCAGAAGCTGGCGTCGGACCCGCGCCGGCTGGCGCGCGACCTCGCCTCGATCCTGACCGGCAGCGACGAGGCCCAGCTCTACGACGAGCTCACCCACAAGGGCCGCTTCCGCTATCTGGCGCGCCGCGTGCTGCCGAGCGAAGCCCAGGCGATCAACGATCTCGGCGAGCCCGCCATCTACCTTCGCCGCGAGGCCGAGCGGCTCTATCCCAATTTCAGCCTCGCAGCGCATGTCATCGGCTATCCCGATGATGAAGGCCGCGGCAAGGTCGGGCTCGAACTCGCCTTCGACGAGCAGCTCTCTGCCCCCGCCACCCGCGGCCAGCCATTGCAGCTGGCGCTCGACCTGCGCGTCCAGCAGGCACTCGAACATGAGCTGGGCACGCTTTATCGCGACCAGAAGGCGCAGGGTGCCGTGGGCATTGTGATGGATGTGGACAGCGGCGAAGTCGTGGCAATGACCTCGCTGCCCGATTTCAACCCCAACGCCCCGGGCCTTGCAACCGACGATGGCCGCTACAACAAGGCGAGCTTCGCCACCTATGAGCTGGGCAGCACCTTCAAGGCGCTCACCATCGCTTCGGGGCTCGATGCCGGCACCATCTCCACGCTGCAGAAGCGCTATGATGCCACAAGGCCCATCCAGATGGGCCGCTTCCGCATCCGCGACGATCACGCCAAGAATCGCTGGCTCACCGTGCCCGAGATCTTCATCCACTCCTCCAACATCGGCACCGCGCGCATCGCCGTCGAAGCCGGCCGCGACGTGCAATATGCGATGCTGGAGAAACTGGGCTTCTTCAAACCCATCGAGATCGAGCTTCCCGAGCGCGCGCGCCCGCAGTTCCCGTCGCTCGAGCGCTGGGGCGAGCTTTCGACGATGACCATCGCCTATGGCCATGGCATCTCGGTCACCCCGATGCACCTCGCCTCGGCCTATGCCACGCTCGTGAACGGCGGCATCTACCGCGCCCCCACCCTGCTCAAGCGCGATGTCCCCGGCCCCGGCATCCGCGTGTTCAAGGCGGAAACCTCGGAGACGATGCGCAAGCTGCTGCGCCTCACCGTCACCAAGGGCACCGGCCGCCGCGCCAATGCCCCCGGCTACCGCGTTGGCGGCAAGACCGGCACCGCCGAGAAGATCGCGTCGGGCCGCTATGTGCGCGGCGCCAACGTCTCCACCTTCGCCGCCGCCTTCCCGATGGACGCGCCGCGCTATGTCGTCATCGCCATGGTCGATGATCCGCGCGGCTCGAAGGAAAGTGCCGGCTTCCGCACCGCCGGCATGGTCGTTGCCCCCGCCATCAGCCGGCTGGTCAGCCGCATCGGCCCCATGCTCGGCGTCCAGCCCGATTCGACGCGCGAAATCGACATGGCCGGGCTGTTGCCCGAGCCACCCGGCGCAAATCCCGCGGCGGTGGTCGAATGAGGCTCGGCGATCTGGTCGAGAATGGGGGGCCGGTCCATGTGACCGGCTTCGCGCTTGATTCGCGCAAGGTTGCCGAAGGCACGGTGTTCGGCGCCTTTCCCGGCGTGAGCAAGAATGCGCGCGTCAACGGCGAGGATTTTGTCGATGCCGCCGTCGCCGCCGGTGCCGTGGCGGTGGTCGCCCGCCCGCACGTGAAAGTGGAAGGCGCGCTCCACATCGCCGCCGCCGAGCCGCGCCAGCGCTTCGCCGCCCTGGCAGCAGCCTTTTTCGCCCCCTTCCCCGCCACCACCGTCGCCGTCACCGGCACCAACGGCAAGACCTCGACCGTCGAGCTCACCCGCCAGCTCTGGCGCCTCGCCGGCGAGCGCGCTGCCAGCATCGGCACGCTCGGCGTGACGACGAGCGAGGACCGCGTCACCGCCGCCGATGGCACCGGCGGGCTCACCACCCCCGATGTCGTCACCTTCCTCGCCACCATGGCCGGGCTGGCGCGCGAAGGCATCAGCCACGCCGCCTTCGAAGCCTCGAGCCACGGCCTCGACCAGTATCGCACCGAGGGGCTGCCCGTGCAGGCCGCCGCCTTCACCAACCTCAGCCGCGATCATCTCGATTATCATGGCACGATGGAGGCCTATTTCGTCGCCAAGCTGCGGCTGTTCGAGGAAGTCCTCGATCCCCAAGGCACCGCCGTCGTCTGGGCCGATGATGCGCCTTGGTCCCAGCACGTCATCGCCGCCGCCACCGCGCGCGGCATCAGGGTGATGACCGTCGGCACCTGGGGCGAAGCACTGAAACTCGTCGGCCGCACCGCCACGTCGCTCGGCCAGACCCTCGAAATCGACGCCGCCGGGTCCCGCCACAAGATCCTGCTGCCGCTCATCGGCGCCTATCAGGCCGCCAACGCCCTGCTCGCCGCCGGGCTCGTCATCGCCACCGGCGGCGATACGGCGCGCACCCTGTCCGATCTCGCCCGCCTCCAGCCTGTCCGCGGCCGCCTCGAACGCGCCTGCATCACCCGCGCCGGCGCTCCCGCCTATGTCGATTATGCCCATACCCCCGATGCCCTCGCCGCCGCCTGTGCAGCACTCCGCCCCCACACCCGCGGCCGGCTGATCCTGGTGTTCGGCGCCGGCGGGGACCGCGACACCGGCAAGCGCCCGCTGATGGGCGAAGTCGCGGCGCGCGATGCCGACCTAGTCATCATCACCGACGACAACCCCCGTTCCGAAGATGCAGCCGCCATCCGCACCGCCATCCACGCCGGCGCACCCGGCGCGCAGGTCATCGCGGATCGCCGCGCTGCCATCGCCGCCGGCCTCGTACAGGCCGGCGGTGATGATGTCGTGCTCATCGCCGGCAAGGGCCATGAACAGGGCCAGATCGTCGGCACCCAGGTGCTGCCCTTCGACGATGTCCAGGTCGCCCGCGAGTGCGCGGCATGACTCCCCTCTGGACCGCATCCGAAATCGCCGCCGCTTGCCGCGGCATCGCATCGGCTGACTTCAACTGCCAGAGCGTCACCTTCGACAGCCGCGAAGTGCTGCCCGGCGCCCTGTTCGTGGCGCTGAAGGGCGAGACCACCGATGGCCATCGTTTCATCGACGCGGCCGTCGCCGCCGGTGCCGCCGGCCTGCTCGTCAGCACTCCCGTCGATGCCCCGCATGTCCTTGTGGATGATACATTCCTGGCCCTCAATGCCCTTGGCAGTACCGCGCGTGACCGTTCGGCATCCCTCCGCATCGGCATCACCGGCTCGGTCGGCAAGACCGGCACCAAAGAAGCCCTCGCCGCCGCCCTCGCCCGCGCGCTGGGCCGCGATGCCGTCCATGCCTCGGTCAAAAGCTACAACAACCACACCGGCGTCCCCCTCAGCCTCGCCCGCATGCCCGCCGAAGCCCGCTTCGGCATCTTCGAAATGGGCATGAACCACGCCGGCGAACTCACCGCCCTTTCAGCCCTTGTCCGCCCGCATATCGCCGTCATCACCTGGGTCGCTTCGGCACACCGCGAATTCTTCGCGTCGGAAGCCGAAATCGCTGATGCCAAAGCAGAAATCTTCTCCGGCCTGATGCCCGGCGGCACCGCCATCATCCCCCGCGACAACCTGCATTTCGAGCGCCTGCTGGCCGGTGCCGCGGGTGCTGGCCGCATCATCACCTTCGGTCTCGAGCCCGGCGCCGATGTCGTCGCCGAGACCTTCACCCTCCATCCCGATCATTCGCAGGTGATGGCCCGCATCGGCGATCAGCGCCTCGGCTTCACCATCGGCATGGCCGGACGCCACTGGATAAACAACGCCCTGGCCGTTCTCGCCGCCGTCTGGGCCGCCGGCGGAGACCTCGCCGCCGCCGGGCTCGCCCTCGCCGACCTGTCCGATCTCCCCGGACGCGGCTCCCGCCTGCGCGTGCAAGCAGGCAGCGGCGAAGCGCTCATCATCGACGAAAGCTACAATGCCAACCCCGCCTCGATGGCCGCCTCGCTCGCCGTGCTAGGGGACGTCACCCCGGCAGGCACCGGCCGCCGCCTGGCCCTGCTCGGCGAAATGAAGGAACTGGGAGACTTGAGCGACCAGTTTCACGCCGATCTGGCACCACATGTTGTGGCTGCGGGCGTAGAGTCCATAATAGTTGTCGGTAACGCGATGAAGCCGCTGGCCGAAGCCCTTTCGGCCAAGCTAAATGTAAAACTTGTGGCCAACGCCGGCGACGCCCTTGCGGAGGCTGAAACGCTGCTCAGTGCCGATGACGTGTTGCTCGTCAAGGGCTCCAACTCCGTCCGGCTCGGCGAGGTCGTGGCCGCCCTCGCGCGCCGACAGGAGAGCCAGGCATGATCACCGCCCTCGCCGATCTCGCCGGTTTCGAAGGCGTTCTCAACCTCTTCCGCTACATCACCTTCCGCACCGTGGCCGCACTTGTCACCGCCCTCGCCATCGCCCTCGTCATCGGCCCGCGCTTCATCAACTTCCTCCGCGCCAAGCAGGGCAAGGGCCAGCCGATCCGCGAGGATGGCCCCGCCTCGCACCTGCTCACCAAGAAGGGCACGCCGACCATGGGCGGGCTGATGATCCTCATCGCCATGACCATCTCGACGCTGCTGTGGATGGACATGGGCAACGGCTTCGTCTGGGCCTGCCTCGCGGTCACCCTCAGCTTCGGCGCCATCGGCTTCATGGACGATTACGACAAGGTGACGAAGAACAGCCATGCCGGCCTGTCGGGCCGCACCCGGCTGCTGCTCGAATTCTTCATCGCCGGCCTCGCCTGCACCTTCATCGCCAGCCGCACCGGCACCACCCTCTACTTGCCGTTTTTCAACGACTTCGGCATTCCGCTCGGTGTCTTCTACATCGCCTTCGGCGCCTTCATCATCACCGGATTCGGCAACGCCGTGAACCTCACCGACGGCCTCGACGGGCTGGCAACTATGCCGATGATCATCGCGGCAGCCGCCTTCGCGCTCATCGCCTATCTCATCGGCAACATCCGCTTCGCCGATTATCTCGGGGTCCATCACGTCGCTGGCGCCGGCGAGCTCGCGGTGTTCTGCGCCGCTCTCATCGGCGCCTGCCTCGGCTTCCTCTGGTACAACGCCCCCCCGGCCGCGGTGTTCATGGGCGATACCGGCAGCCTCGCCCTCGGCGGCGCCCTCGGCACCATCGCCGTCGTCACCAACCATGAGCTGGTGCTGCTCGTCATCGGCGGGCTGTTCGTCCTCGAAACCGTCAGCGTCATCGTTCAGGTCGCGAGCTTCAAGATGACCGGCAAGCGCGTATTCCGCATGGCGCCGATCCACCATCATTTCGAAGCCAAGGGCTGGGCCGAATCGACCGTCGTCATCCGCTTCTGGATCATCGCCATCGTGCTGGCGCTCGCCGGCCTCGCCACGCTGAAGCTGCGGTGATCACGTCCCCCGCCTTCGCCGGAAAGACCTATGGCGTCTTCGGGCTCGCCCGCTCGGGCCGCGCGACCGTGGCCGCCCTGCACGCTTCGGGCGCACAGGTGCTCGCCTGGGACGATGGCGACGCCGCCCGCGAAGCCTTCGATGGCGAACTGACCGACCTCGGCACCGCCGACCTGTCCGGGCTGGCCGCGATCATCGTTTCCCCAGGCGTGCCGCACTCCGCCCCCATCTTCGCCCGCGCCGCCGCCGCAGGCGTGCCGGTGGTCGGCGATATCGAGCTGTTCGCACAGGCCCGCGCGGACCTTCCCCCACACCGCGTCGTCGGCATCACCGGTACCAACGGGAAGTCGACGACGACGGCGCTCATCCACCACATCCTCGTCCAGGCCGGCGTGCCGGCAGCGATGGGCGGCAACATCGGCTTGCCGATCCTCGCGCAGGACCCGCTGCCCTCGGGCGGTGTCTATGTCCTCGAACTGTCGAGTTATCAGCTCGAGATCACCGAAAGCCTCGCCTGCGAGGTGGCGGTGTTGCTCAACATCACCCCCGATCATCTCGAGCGCCACGGCACCATGCCCGCCTATGCCGCCGCCAAGGCGCGGCTGTTCGCGATGCAGCGCGAGGACGGCATTGCCATCATCGGCGCGCAGGCCGCGCATGACCATCATCTGCCCGGCCAGCACATCGAGGACGTCACCACCGGCGACCAAACGGCCTGGCCCGCCCTGCAAGGCCCGCACAACCTCCAGAACGCCCGCGCCGCCACCGCCGCGTGCCGTGCCCTCGGGCTCAGCAACGCCGCCATTGCCGCCGGCCTCGCCTCCTACGCCGCCCTGCCGCACCGCATGGAGCGCATCGGCACCCGCGGCGGCGTCCTCTGGATCAACGACAGCAAGGCCACCAACCCCGAATCGACCGCCCCCGCCCTCGCCGCCTTCCCGCGCACCCACTGGATTGCCGGCGGCAAGGCAAAGGGCGCCGATCTCGATGCCGTCATGCCGTGGCTCGGCAATGTCGTCGCCGCCTATCTCATCGGCGAGGCAGCCCCGCTGTTCCGGCCGCTGCTCGCACCGAAGCTGCCCGTCACCATGTCGGGCACGCTCGCCCAGGCCGTCTCCGATGCCGCCGCCGCCGCGCGCCCGGGCGAGACGGTGCTGCTGTCGCCGGCCTGCGCCAGCTTCGACCAGTTCCGCGATTTCGAGCATCGCGGCGATGCCTTCCGGACGCTCGTGGAGGCCATCGCATGAGCCGCACCGGAATCGCCTTTTCGCGGCGGGACAGCAGCTGGGCCGGGGACTGGTTCCGCACCACCGACAAGCTGCTGATGATGCTGGTGTTCGCCCTCATCGGCTGCGGCATCATCGCGGTCGCTGCCGCCTCGCCCGCCGCCGCGCGCCGTCTGTCGGGCACCGCCTTCACCTATGACAGCCTCTACTTCCTCAAGCGGCAGGTGATGTGGGTGCTGCTCGGACTGCCGGTCCTGCTCGGCGTGTCGATGCTCCCCATAAGGCTGGCGCGACGTGCTGC
Organism: Polymorphobacter multimanifer; assembly: GCF_014205635.1. Classification (GTDB taxonomy): domain Bacteria; phylum Pseudomonadota; class Alphaproteobacteria; order Sphingomonadales; family Sphingomonadaceae; genus Sandarakinorhabdus; species Sandarakinorhabdus multimanifer. Next base: position 81,110 of record NZ_JACIIV010000011.1, on the reverse strand, counting down.
CGTGCTCGGCTGCGGCGTGTTCGGCGTGCTGCTGGTGCTCGTGCTGGTGGGGGGCACCAGCGACGGGGCCACCAATGGCGCCACCCGCTGGATCATGCTCGCCGGCATCAAGATCCAGCCGTCCGAATTCCTCAAGCCGCTGTTCATCGTCACCACCGCCTGGCTGTTGTCGCTCCGCTTCGAGGACCCGTCGCTGCCCACGATGCAGCTCAGCTTCGGCATCTTCGCGGTCTTCGCCGCCCTGCTGCTCATGCAGCCCGATCTCGGGCAGACGGTGCTGATGGGCGCCATCTGGCTGATGCAGGCGGTACTTGCCGGCATGCCGCTGCTGCTCGTCGGCCTCATCATCCTCGCCGGGCTTGTCGGCATCGGCATCGCCTATGTCACCCTGCCGCATGTCGCGGACCGTATCGACAAGTTCGTCACCGGCGAAGGCGACACCTACCAGATCGACAAGGCGCTCGATTGTTTTCGCGCCGGCGGGCTGTTCGGTGTCGGCCCCGGCGAAGGCGTCATGAAGTTCCGCCTGCCCGAGCCGCAGACCGATTACATCTTCTCGGTGATCGGCGAGGAATTCGGCATCATCACCTGCCTGTTCATCGCCGTCCTCTACATCACCATCGTCGTGCGCGTGTTCCTGTCGCTGCTCGACGAGGAAGACCCCTTCATCATGCTCGCAGCATCCGGCCTTGTGGCGCAGTTCGGGCTGCAGGCGACGATCAACATCGCCGTCAACCTCAAGCTCGCTCCATCGAAGGGCATGACCCTGCCCTTCATCAGCCACGGCGGCTCGTCCTTCCTCGCACTCTGCCTCGGCATGGGGCTGCTGCTGGCGCTCACCCGCCGCAACCCCTTCCTCAAGGCCTCGCCCTATGTCGAGCGCTGGAGGGGGGCATGATCGTCCTCGCAGCCGGCGGCACCGGCGGCCATATGGTCCCAGCGCACGTCCTCGCCGGCGAGCTCGCGGCGCGCGGCCAATCGGTCCACCTCGTCACCGACACGCGCGGCCTGCGCTTCCCCGGCCTGTTCGATGGGGTCCCACGCACCGTTGTCGAAAGCGGCTCGGTCGCCCGCTCGGGGCTGCTCAGCCTGCCGAGCGTCGCCTTCTCCGTCCTCAAGGGCCTGAGCGCCGCCCGCGCGCTGTTCCGTGATATCCGCCCCCGCGCCGTCGTCGGCTTCGGCGGCTATCCCGCCCTCCCCGGCCTGCTCGCGGGGCTGTCGATGCGCCTGCCCTGCCTCATCCATGAGCAGAATGCCGTCCTCGGCCGCGTCAACCGCCTGCTCGCCCCGCGCGTCGCCGCCATCGCCACCAGCTACCCCCAGGTCCGCCGCATGGAGCCCGGCTGGGCAGCGCGCACCACCCTCACCGGCAACCCCGTCCGCGCCGCCGTCATTGCCACCCGCGCCGTGCCCTTCGATGCCCACGCCGCCCGCCTACGCCTGCTCGTCACCGGCGGCAGCCAGGGGGCGAAAGTGCTGAACTCAGTCGTCCCCACCGCCGTCGCCCTGCTGCCGGAAACACTCCGCGCCCGCCTCGATGTCGTCCACCAGGGCCGCGACGAGGACGCCGAGGCGATGCGCACCGCCTATGCCGCCGCCGGCGTCACCGCCACCATCCGCGCCTATTTCGAGGACCTGCCGTCCGAAATGGCCGCAGCACACCTCGTCGTCGCACGCGCCGGCGCCTCGACCGTCGCCGAGCTCACCGTCGCCGGCCGACCCGCCATCCTCGTGCCGCTCCCCATCGCCGCCGACGATCACCAGACCGACAATGCCCGCGCCATGGCGGGCGCCGGCGGCGCCGTCATGATCGCCCAGCCGGATTTTGCACCGTCCCGGCTGGCCGCCGCCCTCGAAGCGTGGCTCGGCAACCCCGCTGCCCTTGCCGCCGCCGCCGCCGCAGCGCATGGGCTCGGCCGCCCCGACGCTGCCGCCCGGCTGGCCGACCTCGTGATGGACCTTGCTGCATGACTCCGCTCGCCAACCCCGCATCGCTGCGTCCCGGCTTCCGCACCGATATCGGCATCATCCATTTCGTCGGCATCGGCGGCATCGGCATGTCGGGCATCGCCGAAGTGATGAAGAACCTCGGCTTCGCCGTGCAGGGCTCGGATTCGGCCGAAAGCTATGTCGTCCAGGGCCTTCGCGCCAAGGGCATCGAGGTGTTCATCGGCCAGAGCGCCGAGAATGTCGCCGCCGCTTCGGTAGTCGTCATCTCCACCGCCATCAAGCGGGACAATCCCGAGGTCGTCGCCGCCGCCGCACGCCGCGTCCCCATCGTCCGCCGCGCCGAGATGCTCGCCGAACTGATGCGCCTGAAAAGCTGCGTCGCCGTCGCCGGCACCCATGGCAAGACCACCACCACTTCGATGGTTGCCGCCCTCCTCGATGCCGGCGGGCTCGATCCCACGGTCATCAACGGCGGCATCATCAACACCTATGGCTCCAATGCCCGGCTGGGTGCGGGCGAATGGATGGTCGTCGAAGCCGATGAAAGCGACGGCAGCTTCCTGCGGCTCGGCGGCACCTTCGGCATCGTCACCAACATCGATCCCGAGCATCTCGACCATTGGGGCGATTTCGCTGCCGTCCGCGAAGGCTTCCGCCAGTTCGTCGAGCATGTGCCCTTCTATGGCGCCGGCATCCTCTGCATCGATCACCCCGAAGTGCAGGCACTGCTGCCAAAGGTCTCCGATCGCCGCATCATCACCTATGGCTTCTCCGCCCCCGCCGATGTGCGCGGCGAGAATGTGACGCCGGTCCCCGGCGGCAACCGCTTCGCCGTTGTCGTCAGGTTGCGCGACGAAGAGCGCCGCATCGAGGATCTCGAGCTGCCGATGCCCGGCCGCCACAATGTCCTCAACGCGCTCGCCGCCGTCGCCGTCGCGGTCGAGCTCGGGCTCTCCGACGAGGAAATCCGCACCGGCTTCGCCCGCTTCGGTGGCGTCAAGCGCCGCTTCACCCATGTCGGTGACGTCGATGGCATCACCATCATCGACGATTACGGCCATCACCCGGTGGAAATCCGCGCCGTCCTCGCCGCCGCCCGCGAAGGCGCCACTGCCCGCGTCCTCGCCGTCGTCCAGCCGCACCGCTTCACCCGCCTGCGCGACCTGATGGCCGAGTTCCAGGCTGCCTTCAACGATGCCGACCGCGTCTATGTCACCCCCGTCTACACCGCCGGCGAAGCCCCGATCGAAGGCGTCGATGCCCAGGCGCTCGTCACCGGCCTGCTCGGTGCCGGCCACCGCGGCGCCACCACTGTCGCCGACGCCGAAGATCTCGCCCGCCAACTCGCCACCGATGCAGCGCCGGGCGACATGATCGTCTGCCTCGGTGCCGGAGACATCACCAAATGGGCAGCCGGCCTCGCCGACGCCATTTCCAGGGCGCGCACCGGATGATGCGCCATCCGTCTCTTTCTTCCCTCTCCCCTTGCGGGAGAGGGCGACTCGCCGCAGGCGAGCGGGGTGACGGGTCGCCATGCTGACCCCGCGCGGCACCCTCACGCCCCACGCCCCGCTGGCACCGCTCGTCTGGTTCAAGGCCGGCGGCCCCGCCGAATGGCTGTTCGAGCCCAGGGACGTTGCCGACCTTCGGGAATTCCTGCGCGCTCTCGATCCGGCAGTGCAGGTCATGGCGCTCGGCCTCGGCTCTAACCTCATCGTCCGCGATGGCGGCGTGCCCGGCGTCGTCGTGCGGCTCGGCAAGGCCTTTGCGCAGGTGAGCGCCAACGACATGACCCTCCATTGCGGCGGCGGCGCCTCGGGCATCCTCGTCGCCAGCACCGCGCGCGATGCGCAAGTGGCGGGCCTCGAATTCCTGCGCGGCATCCCCGGCACCGTCGGCGGCTTCGTGCGGATGAACGGCGGCGCCTATGGCCGCGAAGTCGCCGATATCCTTGTCGATTGCGATGTGGTGCTGCGCTGTGGCGCGCTCGTCACCCTCGCCGCCGCCGATCTCGGCTTCTCCTACCGCCATTCGACGCTTCCGGAGGGCGCCATCGTCGTCGCCGCCCGGCTGCGCGGCCAGCCTGGCGATCGCACCGCAATCGCTGCCGAAATGGACCGCATCGCCGCCGCGCGCGAAGCCAGCCAGCCGCTCCGCTCGCGCACCGGCGGCTCCACCTTCAAGAACCCCCACCCCCACAAGGCCTGGGAGCTTGTCGACGCCGCCGGCTGCCGCGGCCTCCTCCGTGGCGGCGCGCAGGTGAGCGAGAAGCACACCAACTTCCTCATCAACACCGGCACCGCCACCGCCGCCGACATCGAAGCGCTCGGCGAGGATGTCCGCGCGCGGGTGAAGGCGCAGTCCGGCATCTCGCTCGAATGGGAAATCCAGCGTGTGGGTGTTCTGGCATGAAGGTCGCAGTCCTCATGGGCGGCTGGTCCGCCGAGCGCGACGTGTCGCTCAGCTCGGGCGCCGGCATCGCTGCAGCGTGCCGCACGCTCGGCCATGACGTCACCGAGATCGACATGGGCCGCGATGTCGCCCAGCGGCTCGCCGCCGCTGCCCCCGATGTCGTGTTCAACGCCCTCCACGGCACGCCCGGCGAGGACGGCAGCGTCCAGGGCCTGCTCGACATATTGGGCCTGCCCTACACCCACAGCGGCTGCACCACCTCGGCCATCGCCATCGACAAGGAGCTGACCAAGGCCATCCTCGTCCCCGCCGGCATCCGCATGCCGCAAGGCGTTCTGGTCAGCAGCGCAAGCCTGTTCGCAGCCGATCCGCTGCCGCGCCCCTATGTGCTCAAGCCCGTCAACGAAGGCTCGTCGGTCGGCGTCGCCATCGTCACCGACGCCTCCAACTTCGGCAACCCCATCGCAGCCGCCGCACGCGGACCATGGCAGGAGTTCCCGACCCTCCTCGCCGAGCCCTTCATCGCCGGGCATGAACTCACCGTCGCCGTCATCGACGAAGCAAACGGCCCGCGCGCGCTCGCGGTCACCGAGCTGAAGCCCAGCTCGGGCTTCTACGACTATGCCGCAAAATATACCGATGGCCTCACCCTCCACATCTGCCCGGCCGAGATCCCGGCCGACATCGAGGCCGCTGCCCTCGCCATGGCGGTCAAGGCGCACACCCTGCTCGGCTGCCGCGGCACCAGCCGCGCCGATTTCCGCTGGGACGACGCCCAGGGCGAAGCCGGGCTCTTCCTGCTCGAAGTCAACACCCAGCCGGGCATGACCCCGCTCAGCCTCGTGCCCGAACAGGCGCGTGCATGCGGGATCAGCTATGAAGCGCTGGTGCAACGCCTCCTCGACGCCGCCGTCGCAGGAGCCTGCTGATGGCCAGCACCCGCATCAAGCGCGGCGCCAAACCCGCGCCGCCGAAGCGTCGGTTCAAACTGCCCGCGCTGTCGCCGCGCACGCGCCGCGCGCTGATGATCGGCGTTCCCGCCCTTCTCGCCACCGCCGGCGTCGCCACCGCCGTGATTGCGGACGTCCCGGCACGGATGCGTGCCAGCCTCGCCCTCGAATCCGCCGCCGCCGGCTTCGAGATCCACCATGTCGAAGTGCAAGGTGCGCGTGAAGTGCCGCGCATGGTCGTCTACAATGCCGTGCTGCAGGGCACGAGCAACCCGCTGCTCGGCGCCGATCTTGCCGCCATCCGCGCCGAGCTCCAACGCCACCCCTGGGTCGCCGATGCCAGCGTCAGCCGCCGCTTGCCGGACACGCTGGTGGTGCGGCTGGCCGAGCGCCAGCCGGTGGCGCTCTGGCAGCACCGGCAGCGCTTCCACCTCATCGATATCGGCGGCCGCGTGCTCGGCACCGGCGATCTCGATCGCTTCGCCGGGCTGCCGCTGGTGGTGGGGCCAGGCGCCAACCATCAGATTGCCGACTGGCTGACTCTCACCGCCGCATCGCCACAACTGGCCGGCCGGATCGAAGCCGGCGTGCTCGTGGGAGAGCGCCGCTGGAACGTCCATTTCAAGTCGGGCGAAACGCTGGCCCTGCCCGATACCCCCGATGGCGCCCGCGCCGCCCTCACCCGCTTCGCCGGCCTCGAAGCCGATCTGCCACCCAACCGCAAGCTGCTCGGCACCCATTTCGAGCGGTTCGACATGCGCGTCCCCGGCCAGCTCATCGTCGGCGGGCCGGAAGTGAAAAAGGCGCTCGATGCCGCCGAAAAGGCCGCGCGCGCCAAAAAAGCGGCAACAATCTGATGGCCAAGCTTCCCCTCGGCCCGGCCCGCAACAACGAGCGCACCGTGGCAGTGCTCGATATCGGCAGCTCCAAGGTCGCTGCCCTCATCGCGCGCATCGGCGCCGATGGCGTGCCCGTCGTCATCGGCACCGGCCAGAAGCCCTGCACCGGCCTCAAGCACGGCCTGGTCTCCAGCTTCGAGCGCACCGAAACCGCGGTGCGCGGCGCCATGGACCAGGCCGAGCGCGCCGCCGGCATGCAGGTCGAGTTCGTCCACGCCTCCATCTCGGCAGGCAATCTGCAATCGACAGTCGCCTCCACCGAGATCGACATCGCCGGCGCCAGCATCACCCCCGCCGACATGGAGACGCTGCGCACTGCCGGCCGCGCCGCCATCCAGCCCGGCAACCGCACCGTCGTCCACGCCCAGCCCGCCCTCTACGCGCTCGACGGTGCTGCCGCGGTCGAAAGCCCGGTCGGCTTCCACGCCGATCGGCTCGGCATGGATGTCCATGTCGTCACCGCCGAAACCCCGCCGCTCAAGAACCTCGATCGCGCCATCAAGAACGCCCATCTCGGCTTGCGCACCCTCGTCGCCGCCCCGCTCGCCGCCAGCCTCGCCACCCTCGATGCCGAGGAGCGGCTGCTCGGCGTCGCCCTCATCGAGATCGGTGCCGGCGTCACCACCGTCGCCGTCCACAGCGGCGGCATGCTCGTGGGCGTCGCCACCATCCCCATGGGCGGCAGCGACATCACCGCCGACATCGCCGCTGCCTTCAGCATCCGCATCGTCGATGCCGAGCGGATAAAGACCCTCGAAGGCGCAGCCATCGCCATGGCCAAGGACATGAGCGAGACGATCGAGCTTCCGCCGATCAACGATGAAGGCATGTCCGAAGCCACCCGCGTGCCCCGCGCCCAGATCATCGCCGTCATCCGCCAGCGCCTCGACATGATCTTCGGGCTGGTCGAGCAGCAGCTCGCGACGCTTGGCTTCACCGGCCCACGCGCTCGCCAGGTCGTGCTCACCGGCGGCGGTGCCGAGCTGCGCGCCATCGCCGATTTCGCGCAAGGTCTGCTCGGCCGCAACGTCCGCATCGGACGCCCCGGCGGCCTCGTCGGCCTGCCGCAGGCGCAATCGAGCCCGGCCTTCGCCACGCTGGCCGGGCTGGTGCTGTTCGCCGCCGCCGAAGAGCCCGACATCTGGCACAACCCGCCCACCAGCCGCGATGGCCCGCGGCGAACCGGGCTGCTTTCGGCGTGGGACCGGCTCTTCAAGGAATTCTGACTCTATTCTTCTGATTCAATAGATATAGTATGCTTGCGCACATGGGAGACACGATATGCTGGAGTTCGAACGGACCGAGCTGACCGAATTGAAGCCTCGGATCACCGTTGTCGGCGTCGGTGGCGCCGGCTGCAACGCGGTTGCCAACATGATCAATGCCGATCTGCAGGGGGTCGATTTCATCGTCGCCAACACCGATGCGCAGAGCCTTGCCGCCAGCAAGGCGGAAACGCGCATCCAGCTCGGCATGAAGATCACGCAAGGCCTGGGCGCGGGTGCCCGCCCCGAGATCGGCCGCGCTGCCGCCGAGGAGACGCTCGAGCAGCTCGAGAACAGCCTTGAAGGCGCGCACATGTGCTTCATCGCCGCCGGCATGGGCGGCGGCACCGGCACCGGCGCGGCCCCGGTCGTGGCACGCGCCGCGCGCGAGAAGGGCATCCTCACCGTCGGCGTCGTCACCAAGCCCTTCACCTTCGAAGGCTCGCGCCGCATGCGCGCCGCCGAGGAGGGCATCGCCGAGCTGCAGAAGGTGGTGGACACGCTGATCGTCATCCCCAACCAGAACCTGTTCCTCATCGCCAACCAGTCGACCAGCCTCGTCGATGCCTTCGCCATGGCCGATCAGGTGCTCCACCAGGGCGTGCGCGGCATCACCGACCTGATGATCCTCCCCGGCCTCATCAACCTCGATTTCGCCGACATCCGCACCGTCATGAGCGAGATGGGCAAGGCGATGATGGGCACCGGCGAAGCCAGCGGCGAGGGCCGCGCGCTCTCGGCCGCCGAAAAGGCCATCGCCAACCCGCTGCTCGATGAAGTGAGCATGCGCGGCGCCAAGGGGGTCATCATCAACATCACCGGCGGCACCGACCTCACGCTGATGGAGGTGGACGAGGCCGCCACCTACATCCGCGATCTCGTCGATCCCGAAGCCAACATCATCGTCGGCAGCGCGCTCAATCGCGATCTCGAAGGCACGATGCGCGTCTCGGTCGTCGCCACCGGCATCGATGCCGCTGCCAAGCCCGAGCCGGTGCGTTCGGGGTCGCGCGATCCGGCGCGTCACAAGCCCGAGCCGGCTGTCTCCACCCAGCCGAGCATCTTTGCCTCGGCCCCCAGCATCGTGCCGACCGCCAGCACACCCAAGCCCGCATCCGCCGATACCCCGGTCGCCCCCGAGCCCGTCGCCGAAGCTCCGGCCGAGGAGGACGAAATCGATCTCGGCGCCATGGCCGAGCGCATCGAGCCCGAAGCGCCCATGGCCAGCGGGGAAAGCTTCCGCTTCACCCCGGCCAATGCGCCGGTCGGCCCCGCCGGCCCTGCCCAGGCACCGCCCGCCCCGGCCGCCAAGGCCACTCCGGCGCCCGCCCCGCCCGCCCCGACGCCCGTCGTGGTCGAACCCGTGGCGGCGGAGCGCGCGCCGACGCTGTTCGAGAAGATGCTCGGCCTGTCCGGCGGTCATCGCCCCAAGCCCGTGCCGCCGCCCGCCAACCTGGCTCCCGAGCCGGAAGCGCGCGAGCCCGAAGTCGAGATCCCGCCCTTCTTCAAGCGCCAGATCAACAACTGAGGCCAGGAAACGAAAAACGGGCCGGCGCGAGACATCGCGCCGGCCCGTTTTTCGTCCTGGCCAGCTATCAGCCCGGCGTCAGCGCCAGCTTGCCGTCCCCTTCATCCACCGCCACGCTGCTGCCGTCCGCCACGGCGCCCGAAAGGATCAGTTCCGCAAGCGGGTCCTGCAGATGCCGCTGCACGGTGCGCTTCAATGGCCGCGCCCCATAGACCGGGTCATAACCCACCCGCGCCAGCCAGCGCCGCGCTGCATCGGTGAGCGTCAGCGTAATCTTGCGGTCCTTGAGCAGCGCCTGCACGCGCAGCACCTGCAAATCGACGATCGGTGCCATCGCACTCTCGCCGAGCCGCTGGAACAGCACGATCTCGTCCAGTCGGTTGAGGAACTCGGGCCGGAAATGCCCGCGCACCACTTCCATTACCTGCGCCTCGGCATCCCCCACCGGCTGGTCGTCGCGCAGTGCAGCGATATACTGCGAGCCAAGGTTCGACGTCAGGATGATCAGCGTGTTGGTGAAGTCCACCGTCCGCCCCTGGCCATCGGTCAGCCGGCCATCGTCGAGCACCTGCAGCAGCACATTGAACACATCGCCGTGCGCCTTCTCCACCTCGTCGAACAGCACCACCTGATACGGCCGCCGCCGCACCGCCTCGGTCAGCACCCCGCCTTCCTCATAGCCCACATAGCCGGGAGGCGCCCCGATCAGCCGCGCCACCGAATGTTTCTCCATGAACTCGCTCATGTCCAATCGCACCATCGCGCGCGGATCGTCGAACAGGAAGTTCGCCAGCGCCTTGGTCAGCTCGGTCTTGCCCACGCCCGTCGGCCCCAGGAACAGGAACGATCCAAGCGGCCGGTTCGGGTCCTGCAGCCCGGCCCGCGCGCGGCGCACCGCCGCCGAAACCGCGCGCACCGCCGCCTCCTGCCCAATCACCTGTGCCGACAGGATGCTCTCCATCTTCATCAGCTTGTCGCGCTCGCCCTCGAGCATCCGGTCGACGGGAATCCCCGTCCAGCGCGAGACCACCGCGGCGATATCGTCCGCCGTCACCTCCTCGCGCACCATCGCACCCACCGTCGCCCCCTCGGCTTCGGCCAGGTTGCGCTCGAGCTCGGGGATGCGGCCATAGGTCAGCTCGCCGGCCTTGGCATAATCGCCCGCCCGCTGCGCCTGCTCAACTTCCAGCCGCGCGGCATCGAGCTGCTCCTTGATATGCGTCGCCGCCGCCAGCTTGTCCTTCTCCGCCGTCCAGCGCAGCGTCAGCGCCTGGCTGTCCTCCTCAAGCCCTGCAAGCTCGGACCGCAGCGCCGTCAGCCGGTCCCTCGACGCGGTGTCGCTCTCGCGCTCCAACGCCGCGGCCTCGATCTTCAGCTGCACGATCCGCCGGTCGAGCCCCTCGATCTCCTCGGGCTTCGATTCCACCTCCATCCGCAGCCGCGACGCCGCCTCGTCCATCAGGTCGATCGCCTTGTCGGGCAGAAACCGGTCCGCGATATAGCGGTTGGAAAGCGTCGCCGCCGCCACGATGGCACCATCGGTAATCCGCACGCCATGGTGCAGCTCATATTTCTCCTTCAGCCCGCGCAGGATCGACACCGTATCCTCCACGCTCGGCTCGCCCACCAGCACCGGCTGGAAGCGCCGCTCGAGCGCCGCATCCTTCTCGACATATTTGCGATACTCGTTGAGCGTCGTCGCGCCGATGCAGTGCAGTTCGCCGCGCGCCAGTGCGGGCTTCAAGAGGTTGGAGGCATCCATCGACCCTTCCGAAGCCCCCGCGCCCACCAGCGTGTGCATCTCGTCGATGAACAGCACCACGTCCGAGCCTTCGGCGCGCACCTCGTCGAGCACGCCCTTCAGCCGCTCCTCGAATTCGCCGCGATATTTGGCGCCGGCAATCAGCGCGCCCATGTCGAGCGACATCAGACGCTTGTCCTTCAGCCCGTCGGGCACATCGCCATTGGCGATGCGCAAGGCCAGCCCCTCCACCACCGCGGTCTTGCCCACGCCCGGCTCACCGATCAGCACCGGATTGTTCTTGGTCCGCCGCGCCAGCACCTGCACCGTGCGCCTGATCTCCTCGTCACGGCCGATCACCGGGTCGAGCTTGCCGTCGCGCGCCGCCTGCGTCAGGTCGCGCGCATATTTGTTGAGCGCATCGAAGCTGTCCTCGGCCCCGGCCGTGCTCGCCGAGCGGCCCTTGCGCGCCGTCTCGATCGCGGCATTCAGCGCCTGCGCACTCACCCCCGCCCGCGCCAGCGCCTGGCCAGCCAGCGTCGTTGCGGCGAGCGCCATCGCCGTCAGCAGCCGCTCCACCGTCACAAAGCTGTCCTTGGCCTTCGTCGCAAGCTGCTCGGCCGAATCGAGAATTCGCACCGTGTCATTGTCCCACGCCAGCTGCTGCGCACCGCCGCCCGAAACCTTGGCAATCCGTGCCAGCGCCAGGTCGGTCTCGCGCAGCGCCACCGCCGGGTCGCCGCCGCCGGCGCGGATCAGCCCCGCCGCCATGCCCTGGTCATCATCGAGCAGTGCCTTCAGCAGATGCTCGGGCGCCACACGCTGATGTTGCTCGCGAATCGCGATCGTCTGCGCCGCCTGCAGGAAGCCCTTGGCGCGATCAGTGAATTTCTCGATGTTCATGGGACCCATCCTCCGTTGCAGGCCGATATGGTGTGCCCTTTTTGCAACACAAGTGGCCGCGTGCTTTTGCGTGACGCCTCGAGCGGCGTCAGCGTTTTTTGAGCCGCCCGAACACCAGCCCGCCCAGCGCCCCCGCGGCGATCATCAGCCCCAGCCCCAGCGGCGACCGGGCGCCCGCGATCGGGGTCATGTCGAACTGCAGCTTCATCAGCATGAGTGCCACCGCAATCGCCACCGCACCCGCCAGCGGATAGGCAAGTGCCGGCGCAAAGCGATACAGCCCGCCGGCAATGAGAAAGGCGATGGCAAAGCCCAGCGCCGTCACCGCACCCAATGCGGGCAGCAGGCCAATGAAATCGCGTGCCATCGTCTCCAGCCGCAGCCCCGCCGGAATGGCGATGCCGAGATCGATCAGCCCTTGCTGTACCATCAGCGAGTGCACGAGGCTCATGAAGAAGGTGGTGACCAGCGCTGCAATGAGCCAGAACGGGAGGATGCGAAGACGAGCCATGGCCATCAGCCTACACTGAAGGCGGCGAATCGGAAATGCGGGGGACAATCGTGCTGAAACTGCCACGCCTATTTCTGGGGCTGCTGCTGGCGCTGCTCTGCGGCACCACAGTCGCCGCGCAAACCATCACCACCATGGCGAAGGGCCTCGACCACCCTTGGAGCCTCGCCTTCCTCCCCGATGGCCGGGTGCTCGTCACCGAGCGGCCGGGCCGGCTCCGCATTATCAACCGCGACGGCAGCCTCGGCACCATCGAAGGCGTGCCCCCGGTCTTCGCCCGAAGCCAGGGCGGGCTGTTCGACGTGGTTCTCCACCCCCGCTTCGCCGACAACCAGACGCTCTATCTCTCCTACGCGGCCGGCACCAACGCTGCCAACGGCACCGTCATCGCCCGCGCCCGCCTCGAAGGCCGGCGCCTTGCGGATCTCGAGGTCATCTGGCGCAATGCCCCCCTCAAGGCGGGCCCGGTCCATTTCGGCGGCCGCATGGCCTGGCTCCCCGACGCCACGCTGGTGATGAGCACCGGCGATGGCTTCGATTACCGCGAACAGGCGCAGGTGAAGTCCTCGGGCCTCGGCAAGATCGTCCGCCTCCACGCCGATGGCAGCTTCCCGGCAGACAACCCCTTCCCCGGCTCCGCCGTCTGGAGCTACGGCCACCGCAACCCGCAAGGCCTCGCCCTCGATCCCGCCACCGGCATCCTCTGGGCGCATGAGCACGGCCCGCGCGGCGGTGACGAGGTCAACCGCATCGAAAAGGGCCGCAACTATGGCTGGCCCGTCGCCACCAAGGGCCTCGATTATTCCGGCGCCACCATCAGCCCATTCAAGAGCTACCCCGGCATGGTGGAGCCACGCGTCGTCTGGATACCTTCGATCGCACCCTCGGGCCTCGCCGTGTATCGCGGCGCCATGTTCCCCGAGTGGAACGGCAGCCTCATCGTCGGCGCCCTCGCCGCCCAGGAAGTGCGCCGCGTCGTCCTCGATGCCGGCGGCCGCGAACTGTCGCAGGAGCGCATCCTGCCGCAACTCAAGGCCCGCGTCCGCGATGTCCGCGTCGCCCCCGATGGTGCGCTCTGGCTCACCACCGACGACGCGGCCGGCAGCGTGCTGCGCGTCACCCCCCGCTGAGGGGCAGCGTCAGCGCGCGGCAAGCTTCTCCAGCACCACGCCCAGCCGCGTCCGGTCGATGTCATTGGCGAGCGCCTGCCTTGCCCGGTCGGCGGCCTCCAGCGCCATCGCCGCGGCCGGTGCCGCAAACTGCGCCGGCGCCATCCGCGCCAACGCCGCCAGCGCCTTCTGCAAGCGGATCTGCACTTCCACCAGCGCCGCACCATCGCGCGCGATCGGCAGAAACGCATCCTCGATCAGCTCCTGCCCGGTAATCGCCGGCACCATGATCCGCGGATATTCCGGCTCCAGCCCGTCATCCCCCAGCCAATGCCCGAGGATGCGCACCGTCCGGCCGAGCACATCGATCGCCGTGCCGGGATCATTGACCGCAGGCGACAGCGCCCGCGACGCGATTTCCGCAAGCACGATCAGCCCGAACCGCGGGTCCTGATCGAAATTGCGTTCCGCCGCGATCGTGAAGGCATCGCGCAGCTGCGCGAGCACCGCCGCATCGGTGTTGCGGCCGACCACCAGGAAAAGCGGATCGGCGAGCGTGGCAAAGCTGCCGGGCAGGTCGACAAGCCAGATGTTGAGGTCATGCGCTTCCGCACAGTCGGACAGCATCTCCATGTCGACATGCTGCACATAGCCGGTCTTGCACGCGAGCACCGGCAGCGCCGTCAGCGGCGGCCCATGGCCGGCATTCTGCCCCCCCAGATACGGCGATTTCGCTCGTGCGATGAGCGCCCTGGTCGCGGCTGCCTCCACGCGCCTCAGCGTGTCCCCCATCCGGCCGAAGCGCATGATATGGTTGATCCACCGCAGCAGCATCCCCACCACCAGCGCGATGACCGCGACCGTGGCCAGAAAGAGCACGACCCGCCCCTGCGCGCCATAAGCCCCGGTGGCGAGCGCGATGATGCCCACAAGGCTGAACAGGAACGCGCCGACAAACACCGACAGCACATTCTGGGTGGTCGAATCCTCCTCCAGCAGCCGCGATGCCCGCGGCGTGGCGCTCTCGGCGGCGGCGGCAAAGGCCTGCACCGCCACCGAAAGCGAAAAGGTGACCACCGCGAGCATCGACGATGCCAAAATGGTCAATATGTCATCGACCGCGCCCGCGCCGAGCATGTCCTCATAGCGGCCCGGAATGAACCGGCCGAACACGATACCGGTCAGCGCCACGACCACGCCGAGCAGCCCGATCGCAACCGAGCGCACCCAGATCTGCCGCACGAGCTGCCGCAGCAGCCAGGCAGACTTGTCGATCATCCCGAAAGGCCCAGCGGACGCACCATCCCCCACCGATAAGCAGCAAGCCATGCCCCGGCAAGCACGGCGGCGCTTCGCTACTGCCGCTTGAGCGTGAACCGCACCCGTCGGTTGCCGAAGTCCAGCGCCACCCGGTGGAACACCTGCAGCACGTCCGATCCCAGCAGCAGCGCTGGCGTGCTGCCCAGCCCGAACAGCGTGAACGGCCCGGCATCTGCAAAGGCGATCGGCAGCTTGCGCAAGATCAGGCTGCCCACCCGCAGCTCGGGCAAGATCCCGAGATCGGCCACCAGCGGCTCGCCGGTCACCGACATCAGCGTGATCTTGCCGGGGTCGGTGATCTGCTGCCGGCTGAACAGCCGCCGCGCCAGCGCCATGTTGCCCAGCGTCACTTACGAGCCGCTGTCCACCACCGCATAGAGCGAAAGCCCGCCGGCGCGCACCTGCGTCAGGATCAGCTGGCCCTTGCGCCGCCGCGCCGTCACCACGATCTCCTCCTCCCCCGCCGCCGACCGCTCGGGCGCGCTGCTGCTCGGCTGCACCGTCACCCGCCGCCGCTCGTAATCGAGCAGGATCCGCTGCGTGCCGAGCGCATCGATGCCGATCAGCCCATCCGCGCCGATCCAGGCCTCGGGCAGGGCCGGCAGCCGCATGGCGCGCGATGTGGCGCGCCCAAGGGAAAGGCTGTCCACCTCGACCGTCTGCACTTCCGATCGCCCGGCCATGCTCTGCAGCATCGCCACCCCCGCCAGCGGCAGCCCGAGCCGGGCTGCCAGCGCCGTCCCCACCACCGACCGGTCGGCACCGCTGTCGACCAGAAAGCGATACGGCCCGGTGTCGTTGATCGAAACATCCACGAACAGCCGGCTGCGCGTGCGCTCGGCCGCCAGCGGGTCGCCCTCGATCTCCAGCGTGTCGTCGATCATCGCCGGCGGAATGTTCGGCACCTGCGCCCGCCCGATGGCGGGAAGCAGCAAAGCGCCTGCCAGAAAGGAACGCCGGGAACTTTTCCAGGGACTGCGCATCGTCGGCGGCTCATGCGCCCGCCGTCCCGCCAGCGCAAGCCGCCGGCCTGCCGCAGCCGATCTCCGGTTGCCCAAGGCGGCGTTGCCCGCCATGACAGCGTCGATGAGCGCGCCGATCCTCCCCCCGTTCGCAGATGACGGCGCATGATCGATCCGCCATCCCTCCACGCCATCGCCGCAATGGTCCTCACCGGCGCGATGTTCTACGCCTTCGCCGCCGGCAAGCTGAAGGTCGAGATCATCTGCCTGCTGATGCTCAGCATCATCGCGCTGGGCCTCTACTGGTTCCCGCTCCCCGGCCAGGCCCCGTCGGACGGGCTCAAGCTCGCCTTCGAAGGCTTCGGCCATTATGCGCTCATCACCATCTGCGCCCTGATGATCCTCGGCCGCGGCCTTGTCGTCACCGGCGCCCTCGAGCCGGTGGTCCAGCAGCTCACGCGGGTCTGGCGCTTCAACCAGCGGCTTGGCCTGCTCGTCACGCTCATGCTGGCGATGCTGATGAGCATGTTCGTCAACGATACCCCGGTTCTGGTGCTGCTGCTCCCCATCCTCGTCACCCTCGCCACCCGCGGCGGCATGCCCGCCTCGCGCACGCTCATCCCGGTCAACAGCGCGGTCCTCATCGGCGGCATGGCCACAACCATCGGCACCTCGACCAACCTGCTCGTGGTCTCGCTCGCCACCGATCTCGGCATGCCGGCGATGAGCGTCTTTTATTTCACCCCGCTTGTGGTCGCCGCCGCCGCCGTGGCGCTGCCCTTCATGTGGCTGGTGATGCCGAAGCTGCTCCCCGACAATTCGCCCGAAGCCGGCCACAGCCCGCGCCACTTCCGCGCGATGCTGCGCCTCGGCACCACGTCCCCCGCCATCGGCAAGACGCTCGAATCGGCACTCGGCGCGTCGGTCGAAGGCATCGACATCGTCTCCGCACCCGAAAGGCCGCTGCAAGCCTTCGACCGGCTCGTCATCTCCGCGTCGCACGAGGCCATCGAGGATGTCATGCGGCTGCTCGGCGCCACCACCGCCCCCCTGGTGCTGCTCGAACGGCTCAAGGCCAGGTCGAGCGCATCCGAGGAGGATCTTGCCGTGGTCGAGCTTTCGGTCGCCCGCGATTCCACCCTCATCGGCCGCTGGATCGCCTCGTCGGGAATCGCCCTCACCCATGATGTCGCGGTCATCGCCGTCCATCACGCCAGGTCGGACAACACCGATATCTCCAGCAGCGCCGTCGAGCCGCCGCTGGCCGTCGGAGACATCATCCTCGCCACCGGCACGCTCACCGATCTCTCCCGCCTGGCCCGCGAAGAGGGCCTGCTGATGCTCGATGGCTACAAGGAGGTGCCGCGCACCGCCAAGGCGCCGCTGGCGCTTGCCATCATGGCGGGTGCCGTGGTCAGCGCCAGCCTCGGCCTGCTGCCCATCGCCATCTCGGCGCTCGGCGGCGCCATCCTCATGTTCGTCACCGGCTGCGTGCGCTTCAATCGCGTCGGCCGCGCGCTCTCCGCCAATGTCATCGTGCTCGTCGCCGCCAGCATCGCCGTCGGCCGCGTCATCCTCGAAAGCGGCGCCGCCGCCTGGCTCGGCCAGCTTATGGCGCTGGGGCTCATCCATCTGCCCGCCGGCGCCGTGCTGGCAGCGGTGATGGTGTTCGTCACCGTCCTCACCAACTTTGCCTCCAACACCACCGCCGCCGCCGTGGGCACCCCCATCGCCTTCAGCCTCGCCCAGGCGCTGTCGGTGCCGGTCGAGCCACTCGTCCTCGCCGTGCTGTTCGGCTGCAACCTCTGCTACGCCACCCCGGTCGCCTACCAGACCAACATGATGATCATGTCCGCCGGCGACTACAGGTTCGGAGACTATACCCGCACCGGCCTGCCGCTGGTGCTCATCATGATCGTCACCCTCTCGGGCCTGCTCACGCTGCGCTACGGACTTTACTAGGCCGCAGACGGATAAACCGTGAATGGCCGGGTGGAAAGCGGACATTCGCTACATTAGGTTTGAGCGATGCTCGATGCCCGTCAATTCAACATTCTGGACGCCGGACGCCTTCTCTGCCCCGCGTGCGGCTTCCCGGATTATGCTGGCGAACCTGCCTACAACGAGCAAGGTGGGTTAGCGGGCATCACCATCTGCTCGTGCTGCATGTGGGAACCCGGTTTCGATGACGATGCAATCGCTTCGGCAGGTGCCAAGGCATCTATCCTAGGTTCTCTTCGCGCTTTTCGCAGTGGCTGGGACGGCGAACTGCAATGGCAGGGTAGGCTGGCTGAACGTCCCATGGGCTGGGATGGCAAACGACAGCTCGCCTACCTGTTCGAGATTGCGCCAAACGTCCGATAGGGAGCGGAAGCTGCCATCGCCGCGGTGTCCGCAAGGGAACCAAAAACTTTACCCACCAACCGTATCAGCCGTCGACTGTTACTATCGCTCGTGCTGAGGCTCGCCGTTTACGTGCACTGGCCGGGAACAGCCGTTCTCAGTTTGCAGAACCGTGAAGGTGGCTCGGCCAGGCGGCTCCTTGTCCAACGTATGAGAGCGGCTCTCTGATTTGGTGTTCACTAACTGCGGCTCAACAGTTTGGCAGACTAGAGCCGCCGTCTGAGATTCACTGCTGGAGTAAGGCGCCGCACCTGCAATCACGAAACCTGTGAGCGAAATCACGAAAGAGGAAACCAGCATCGGGAACTCCCAGCAAGCACTCGAGAATATCAGATGGACACGTACTCGTCAAAGTCTAGGTCGGTCGAGCGAACGACGACTTTGACGTAGTTGGACCGATCAACATGGTTGTCGGCATTCTGGCGCCAGCAATCGCTCCCATCTCACGGCTTCACGACCAAGCCCTCACTTGCCGCTGAACGCCGTCGGCCGCTTCTGCAGGAACGCCGAAACCCCCTCGACGAAATCCGCCGTCCGCCCCGCCTGCAGCTGGTTCTGCCGCTCGATCATCAGCGCCTGCGTCAGCGGCAGGTCGAGGCAGGCGCGGATTCCCTGGCGGATCAGCGCATAGGCCCGCGTCGGCCCCGCCGCCAGCTTGCGCGCCAGCGCATTCGCCTCGTCCATCAGCGCGTCCGCATCGGTCACCTTGTAGATCATCCCCCAATCCAGCGCCTGCTCGGCCGAAATCCGCTCGCCCAGCATCATCATCGCCTGCGCCCTCGCCCGCCCCGCCAGCCGTGGCAGCATCCACGTCGATCCCACATCGGGCACCAGCCCGATATTCACGAACGCCTGCAGAAAATACGCCGAACGGCTCGCCAGCACGATGTCGCCGGCCAGCGCATAGGAGCAGCCCGCCCCCGCCGCCGGGCCATTGATCGCGGTGATGAACGGCACCGGCAGCGCGAACAGCCGCTCGAGCAGCGGGTTGAAGTGCGTCTCCAGCACCTTTCCGGCATCGGGCGGCCCGCTGCCGCCACCACCGCCACCAGCCCCGCCCCCCGCCAGATCGGCACCCGAGCAAAACGCCCGCCCCGCACCCGTCAGCAACAGGCACCGCGCGCTGCCCTCGTCGCGCACCCGGTCCACCGCCTCGATCATCTCCTGGATCACGCCCACATGCAGCGCATTGAGCTGTGCGGGTCGGTTGAGCGTCAGCGTCGTCACGCCATCGGCTTCGTCGAACAGAATGTGCTGATAGGCCATGGCGCAGGATCCTCGATTGCCGAACGCCCTTGTTGTGGCCGCTCACGGGGCTTTGGGAAAGTATCGGATTTGGGGGGTGCCCTACGGCCCTGCGTGCACCGGCTCGTCGGAAAGCGGCGCCGGCGCATCCTCGAGTTCAAGCCAGTTGGTCGCCGGCAAGCCATAGAGCAGGTCGAAGAACTCGAGCTGCAGTCGCGCCGCCTGCGAATGGTTGCTGTTCCACAGCATCACGATGCCGCTTTTCAGCTCGGGGTCGAACAGGATCAGCGAGCCATAGCCATCAACCGACCCCCGATGCCCCACCAGCGCATGGCCGGCATAGGTGAAGGATCGCCACCCCAGCCCATAGGCCGCCCCTGTCAACGCCCGGTCCATGGCGCCGCGCCGCCGTGTAGGCAGTGTCGCCACCCGCGGCCGGTGCAGCGTTTCGAGCGTCTCCTTTGGCAGCACCGCGGGCATCTCGCCCATCTGCGCCTGCATCCAGCGCAGCAGGTCGCGGATCGAGGAGTTCACCCCGCCCGCCGCCGGCACCCGGTAATAGCTTTCCTTCACCGTCGTCGGCTGCCGGTTTCCGCGATGCGGATGCGCCCAGCTCTTCGCCCGCTGCAGGCCCTCCAGGCCGATGCTCGCCTGTGTCATCCCGAGCGGCCCGAACAGCATTGAAGACGCGGCATCCGCATAGCGCTTGCCCGACGCACGCTCCACGATTTCGCTCGCGGCATCAAAGGCGATGTTCTGATAGCCATAGCAGGTCCCCGGCGGGCAGAGCGGCGCCAGCGTGCCGAGCCCGGCGCGCAACAGCTTGGGGTCCTCGCCCGCTTCCAGCCGGTCGTCCCAGGCGTTGCGCACCAGCCCCACGCGGTGCGAAAGCACATGGGCGATCGTCACGCCGCGCGAATCGGCGGGCAGCGTCAGCGTCGTCCCCATGCTGTCCAGCTTGGCATCGAGCGAAAGCCGGCCGTCCGCCGCCAGCCGCGCGACCAGCGCCGACGCCACGCCCTTGGAAACCGACGCCCAGCGAAACACCGTGTCGGGCGTCACCGCCGCACCCGATTCCGCCACCGTCTCCCCATAACCGCGCGCAAAGCGCACCTGCCCATCCTCGACCGCACCCACGGCGAGCCCCACCATGCCGCGCTCCTGCATCAGCCGCTCGATCCGGGCCTCGAGCCGCCGGTAATCGACCTTCGGCGGAAGCCGCGGCCTGTCCACCACCTCCAGTTGCACCACAGCCACGGCATCGGCTTGCCGGGGCGCGCCAAGGATCAACCACAGCGCCGCCGCACAGCCCGCAACCGCCAACCCGGCCAGCAACCAGCGCCAGCGCCGATGTGCCGGAAGCGAAGGCGGCGCCGGTTCAGCCATGGCTGATGGCTGGAACCCACCGCCGAAGCCCGGCGCACCGGACGTCGTGCATCCCCCGGCCGCGGATCATTCCCATTCGATCGTCCCCGGCGGCTTCGACGTATAGTCATAGACCACCCGGTTGATGCCCTGCACCTCGTTGACGATCCGCGTCGCCACCCGGCTCAAAAACGCGCTTTCGAAGGGAAAGACATCCGCCGTCATGCCATCGACCGACGTCACCGCGCGCAGCCCGCACACCTTTTCATAGGTGCGGCCGTCGCCCATCACGCCAACGGTGCGCACCGGCAGCAACACCGCAAACGCCTGCCATATCGCGTCATAAAGCCCGGCCTTGCGGATCTCGTCCAGATAAATGGCATCGGCCTTGCGCAGCGTGTCGCATGCCTCGCGCGTCACCTCGCCGGGAATGCGGATCGCCAGCCCCGGCCCCGGAAACGGATGCCGCCCCACGAACGCCGGCGGCAGCCCCAGCTCCACGCCAAGCCGGCGCACCTCGTCCTTGAACAGCTCGCGCAACGGCTCCACCAGCGCCATGTTCATCCGCGCCGGCAATCCGCCCACATTGTGGTGGCTCTTGATCGTTACCGACGGCCCGCCGGTGAACGACACGCTCTCGATCACATCGGGATAGAGCGTGCCCTGCGCCAGAAACCGCACCCCGCCGATCTTCTTCGCCTCGGCCTCGAACACATCGATGAAGGCGCCGCCGATGAACTTGCGCTTGGCTTCCGGGTCGGTCACCCCCGCCAGCCCGGCCATGAACGTCTCCGACGCATCCACATGCACCAGCGGGATATGGTAATGCTCGCGGAACAGCCCCACCACCTGCTCGGCCTCGCCTTGCCGCAGCAAGCCATGGTCGACGAACACGCAGGTCAGCTGGTCGCCGATGGCCTCATGGATGAGCACCGCCGCCACAGCCGAATCGACTCCGCCCGAAAGCCCGCACAGCACCCGCTCGCTGCCGACCTGCGCGCGGATCTCGGCAATCTTCGCGGCCCGGAAGCCCGCCATGCTCCAGCTCGCCGACATCCCCGCCACCTTGTACACGAAATTGGCCAGCAGTGCGGCCCCCTCGGGGGTGTGCACCACCTCGGGGTGGAACTGCACCCCATAGCGCCGCTGCACATCATCGGCGATCGCCGCAAAGGGCGCCCCGTCGGACACCGCGACCGCGCGATAGCCCGGCGGAATCGAATCGATCCGGTCGCCATGGCTCATCCACACCTCGCGGCGCTCGCCCTTGGCCCAGACGCCCTCGAACAACAGGCAATCATCGACGATGTCGATTCCGGCACGGCCGAATTCGCGGTGCCCCGAAGGCAGCACCTTGCCGCCGGTCTGTTCGCAAAGCACCTGCTCGCCGTAGCAGATGGCAAGGATCGGCACGTCCGCCGCCAGCACCGCCTCGGGCACCCTCGGGCTGTCCGCATCGGCCGCCGATGCCGGGCTGCCCGAAAGAATGACCGCGCGCGGCCGCAACCGCTCAAAGGCTTCGCCGCCCTTGGCGAACGGCACGATCTCCGAATAGACCCCCGCCTCGCGCACCCGGCGGGCAATGAGTTGCGTCACCTGGCTCCCGAAATCGAGGATCAGGACGGTCTCTTCGGGATGGCTCATCCCCGGCTGCTAAAGCGGCATGGAGCCCATGTCCAGCGTCGCCAGCCGCGATCGCCATGCGGCCGGCAGCGGCACCGGCCGCCGGCTGGCACGATCGACATGGACATGCACGAAGAACCCCTCCGCCGCCGGCCCTTCATGGCCGGCCGTGAACAGCCCCACCTCCCAGCGCACCGAGCTGCCGCCCAGCCGCGCCACGCGCACCCCGGCCTCGACGATCTCGGGAAAACGCACCGATCGATGGTACCGGCACCCGGTTTCCACCACCAGCCCGATCACGGCGCCGGATTCCACGTCAAGCAGCCCCCAGTCGATCAGCAGCGCATTCACCGCCGTGTCGAACCAGCTGTAATAGATCGCATTGTTAACATGCCCATAGGCATCATTGTCCATCCAGCGCGTCTGGATGCTGCGAAACGCGCCGAAGTCGCCACGGCGCAAGCCGGCACCCGAGCCCGATACCGGCATTGTCATTCGGCGGGTTGTGGCGCCTGCACCGGTCGCCAGGCCGCCGGCAGCTTCGCGTCGGCCGCCACCTTTTCGCGGGCATTGCCATACATTCTCGCCGTCAAAGCAAAGCATACCCCCAGCAGGATGTAGGCGACCGGCAGGTTCGATTCGCTCGATTGAACAGATTTGATGATCAGCAGATTGAACAGCCCGATTCCCATCGGGACCAGCATCTCGACATCGTTGTCGTTCTTGCGAAAAACGCTCTTGAACGCCAGGAACAAGGGCGACGAAAAGATTAGGAAGAAGAGCGGCAGCGCAATCACCCCATAGTCGAGCATCAGCGACAGATAATAGGTATCGATCGTCAGGCTGCCGCCGAGGTTAGTATAGCCAAGCGTTTCGGCGGAGTTGCCCGCGCCATGGCCGATAGGGTTGCGCTGCAAGATGTCGATCCCGTTGGCCCATTGCACTTCACGCGCCTCGTTCGATGGTGAATGCTGGCCACCGCCGAGCACAAGCACATAGGCGCGCCGCCAGAGTAGGATGGTGGCGACCCCCACCATTGCAATGACAGGATAGCTCACCAGCGTTGCCATTGCGCCGATCGAACCGGGATTGTCCGTGCGGCGCCGAATTGCTGCCAGCATCGTGTAGAGCCCGAAGGTCAGCAATATCCCGATGTTGCCGGAGCGCGCCCCGGTCAGATACATCGCCACCATCATTGCCATAATACCCGCAGCCAGAAGAGCGCGCTTCCAGAAAATCTTGGACGTGAAGGCAAGATGCACCGCCAACGGCAGCACCATCGACAGATACTCGGCAAAATACAGCGCGTTCATCGTGGTGCCACGCACCCGATACAAGTCGGCGGTCGTGCTGCGTGCCGAAGAATCCAACAGGTTCCCGACCAGTTCGGTATCACCCCACAGCCAAGTCGGTAGATACTCCACCCAGAAAACCTTTCCGACCCGGAACTCGTACATGGAGGTCAGCGCGGCAGGGATGGTCGAGGCGACAATCGCAACCGCAGCACGTCGTGCCATCCCCTCGCGCCGCCCCACCACGGCACCCAGCACGAACATCATGGTCCAGAAGATCTGGTTGTTCACATATTTGGTGATCGCCTGTGACGGGTCGCGGCTGATGAACACCGTAAGCGTCGTGAGCAGCCAGAAACACCAGAAGACCGTATTGATCCGCGGCAGCACCTTCACGCTCGCCGCCGCCTCGCTGCGCATCTGTTGCGAGGTGGCGAGGTTCATCAGGAACGTCGCCACCAGAATTGCCATCACGATGCGCGGCGGGCTGATCCAGGGCAGGCCGGGCACATTGAGCGCGATATAGGGCGGCCACAGCATGTGCACCGCCAGCACCCACAGCAGCAATTTCTCGTAGAAGCGATCGTGCATGCCGCCGATATCGGGCAGCAGCCACAGGATCAGCCCCGCCATGATCAGGATCGGCGCCAGCGGAAACGAGATCAGCCGCATCGGCAGCACCGCCGCCATCATCCCGTAGAATGCGGACACGGCAACCAGCGCCACAAACAGCAGCACACGCCATCCGACCCACAGCTTCCGCTGCGGATCATAAGGTCTCAGAACCGCATTGCTCGCCACGCTGCCAGATTGACTCCGTTCGTCTCTCCCCTGCCCATTACGGCCTTGCTGCGCTGCATTCAAACACTTCTGCAATGAAGTTGCCCGGCGCAGTGGCCGGCACGGCATTCCGGCACCGGCCCCATGGTTTACCGAAGCAGTCCTTTGTGCGACGGGACAGCGATGCAAGACGCGCCCCATCCGGTCATCGCGGCCCCGCACCCGGCCGACAGCCCGGCATATCGCAAGGCCACCCTGGCCGGCCTTGTTGCCGCCGTCCGCGCCCGCTGGCTCTGGGTGGTGGTCGCCGCCGTGCTGGCGCTGGTCGCCGCGGTGCTTTGGCTGCGGGGTGCGGAATACCGCCACCATGTCGAGCTGCGCGTCGCCGCCAGCCCCGGCAGTTCGGGCCGCAGCACCAATCTCGGCGGCCTCGCCAGCCTCGCCGCCATCGCCGGTGTCGGCACCACCGTCGAAGCGACGCCGTTCCGCCTCTATCTCGAGGATCTCACCAGCCCCGCCGCTGCAGCCGATCTCGCCCGGGATGCGCAGGCCATGCGCGCCCTTCTCGGCCCGGCATGGAACGGCAAGGACTGGCAACCCCCCGCCAGCCTCGGCGAGCGGCTCGCCACCGACCTGCTCGGCCTGCACGACGACGCGGCCGCACCGCAAGGCCCGCTGCAACTGCAGGCCTGGCTCGCCAGCCGGATAAGCGTCGCCCAGAGCGAACGCAGCCCCATCGTGGTGGTCGCCCTCGATCATCCCGATCCCGAGGCCGCAAAGGCGTTGCTCTGGCGCCTCCACCGCCTCGCCGATGCCCGCGCCCGCATCCGCACCCTCGAGCGCGCGCGCCGCAACATCGATCATCTCGACCAGCGAATCGGCAGCGTGCAGGAGCTCGATCACCGCCAGGCGATGGTCGCCACCCGCGCCACCGAGCAGCAGCGGCTGATGATGACGCAGAACCCCGCCCCCTATGCCGCCCAGCCGCTCGGCCAGCCGGTCGCCTCGCCGGGCCCGAC
Source organism: Polymorphobacter multimanifer (assembly GCF_014205635.1). Lineage (GTDB taxonomy): Bacteria > Pseudomonadota > Alphaproteobacteria > Sphingomonadales > Sphingomonadaceae > Sandarakinorhabdus > Sandarakinorhabdus multimanifer. Next base: position 55,833 of record NZ_JACIIV010000011.1, on the reverse strand, counting down.
CAGCCCGCGCCCCGGCCTCGTGCTGGCGCTGGCGCTCGTTCTCGGTGTCGCCGCCGGCGTCGCCGCAGCCCTGCTCGCCGGCCCGGTGCACAAGCGGACTGCGCCGTGATCATCTCGATCGTCACCCTGTCGTTCAACCAGGCCCCCTTCCTCGAAGCCGCCCTCGCCTCGCTCCACGACCAAGGATTTGACGGCCTCGAGCATATCGTCGTCGATCCCGGCAGCACCGATGGCAGCCGGGACATCCTCGAGCGCTGGCGCCCCAAGCTCTCCCGGCTCATCCTCGATCCCGACGCCGGCCCCGCCGACGGGCTCAACAAGGGCTTTGCCGCCGCCACCGGCGATGTCCTCGGCTACATCAACGCCGATGATCTCGCGCTTCCCGGCAGCCTCGCCACCATCGCCCGGCATTTCGGCAGCCCCACGGCTCCCGCGATGATCCTCGGCCGCGGCCTGCTCATCGACCGCCAGGGCCGGCCGCGGCGCACGCTGCGCTCCTCGAAGCTCAACCTGCGCGATGCCGCCTTCGGCGCCATGACCTTCGTCCAGCAAGGCCATTATTTCACCCGCACCGCCTTCCAGCGCGCCGGCGGCTTCAACCCCGCCAACCGCACCTGCTGGGATTGGGAGCTGCTCATCGACATGGCGCGCGCCGGCGCCACCGCGCGCACCGTGCCCGAAAAGCTCGGCGCCTTCCGCCTCTATGGCGATACCATCTCGGGCTCGGGTCGCCTTGCCGAACGCATGGCGGTCGATCTGGCGCGCATCCGCGAAAAGGCCCTTGGCCGGCCGCGCCGCGCCACCGATGCCACCGAGGCACATCTCCGGCTGCTCGCCCGGCGGCTGCGTGATCCCGCCGCCACGCTCGAAGGGCTCGCCGCCCGCCTGCGGCCGAGCGCTGCGGCAAGCTGAGCCACGGCGATGGCCGCCCTCATCCTGCCGCTGCTGTTCGTCGCCATGCTCGCGCTGGCCTTCGTGCAGCCGCGCACCGCCCTGCTCACCGCGCTGTTCTTCGTCTCCTGGAGCGGCCTCGAAGTCGATGTCGGGCTGCGTGTCACCGGCTATCAGCTCGTCATGGCACCGCTCTGCCTCGGCGTGCTGCTGCGCACGCTGCACAGCGCCGCCCCGCTCCCCGCAGTCGCGCTCGGCCTGCCCTTCGTGGCGATGCTGCTCTACGCCATCGTCAATTCCACCTTCCAGATCGGCTTCCTCCCCGAAACCGCCATCGCCAGCGGCGCGCTGCGCGGACCCACCGTGCGCGCCATCATCCAGATCTTCCTCCATGTGTTCAGCCTCGCCCCGCTGCTCATGGTGCCGCTGCTGATGAAGGGCCCGGCCGATGCCACCACGATGCTGCGGGTGTGGCTGACCGCGCTCGTCGTGCTCGCCCTCATCAGCTGGGTGCAGATCATCATCTGGTATGGCACGGGCACGAACCCGCTTCCCACCGGCGCCGTCAACCGGCTGCTCGGCGGCTCGGTGGACATGATCCGCGAAGGCCGCTTCGATTTCGAAGGCTTCGGCATTTACCGCATGAACAGCCTTGCCAACGAGCCGCGCAACCTCGGCACAGCGCTCGCACTCGGCCTCGTCGGCTTGCAGGCCTGGGCGCTGGCAGTGCGCGACCTGCCGGGCCGCAAGATGGCCGCCCTTTGGCTGTTCCTGTTCGTCTCGGCCGCCGCCACCTTCAGCACCTCCTTCGCCGCGGTCTGGCTCATCGGCACCGTCGCGCTGTTCCCCGCCTTCTGGATCACCCGCACCCCGATCGCGCGCTCCACCGCCAGCATCCTCGGCACCTTGGCCGCGCTGCTGGTGCCGCTGCTGCTGGCGATCGCGGGTGCGGAAGCCGCCGGCGTCCCCGTCCTCGATCTTCTCGCCGAGCGCACCATCGACCGGCTGGAAGACATCGGCCCCGTCGAGGATTTCGATCTCGCCATCTCCGGCTGGCTCGCCGCCAATCCCGATCGGCTGTGGTTCGGCGGCGGCATCGGCAACGCGCACCTCTACGCCATGCCCTATCTCGATCCAGAGCACGCCGCCTATGCCGAGGGCCAGGTGTTCCTTGCCAAGACGCTCCTGCTGCGGCTGCTGTCGGAGCAAGGCATCATCGGCCTGCTGCTGCTGCTGCTGTTCGTGCTCAGCACCGTCCTGCACGCTGCGCCGGCCCGCCACCTGCGCGCACAGGCGGTGCTGGCCCCGCTGGCGCTGGCGCTGCTCGCCATGAACATGGCGTCGGCGCAACTGGTCATCGAATTGTGGTTCCTGGTCGGCACGCTCGTGCTCGTCGCCCGCCCATACATCAACCCCACCCCCCAACGCCCCCCCCAGCAACGCCCACTCGCCCCGGCATGACCATGCGGCTGGTGCAAAGCGTGGACAGCCTCGCCGAGAAGCACGGCGGCCCCTCGCGCGCCATCGTCATGCTCGCCGAAGCGCAAGCCCGCGCCGGTTCCGACGTCCAGCTCATCGCCCGCGCTGAAGCCGACAAGCCTTATGCGCCCGATCCCGCCCTCGTGCCGCTCACGCTGGCGCAGGGCTTCGCCGAGCGCTGCCGCCACACCGCCGCCCTCCTTCGGTCCGAAGCCCCCTCGCTGCTCCACGACAACGGCCTCTGGCTCCCCGCCAACCTCGCCGCCACCGCCACCGCGCGCCGGCTCGGCCGGCCGCATGTCATCAGCCCGCACGGCATGCTCGCCCCCTGGGCGCTGGCGTGGCGGCCATGGCGCAAGCGCATCGCCAGCGCCCTGTTCCAGCAGTCGCTCCTCGAAAGTGCCGCAGGCCTTGTCGCCGCCGCCGAGCCCGAGCGCAGCCACATCCGCGCCCGGCTGCCGCGCGCCCGCATCGCCACCATCGCCAATGGCGTCAACATCCCCGCCTCCCTCCCCGCGCGCGCGCCGCAGCCCATGCGCACCCTGCTGTTCATGTCGCGCCTCCACCCGGTCAAGAACCTGCCGGCGCTCATCGCTGCCTGGGGCCGCATCATCGCCGACCCGACCTTCGATGCCTGGCGCCTGCACATCGCCGGCCCCGATGAGGACGGCCACCGCGCCGAACTGGCACCCCTTGTCACCGCGCTGGGCCAGCACCCGCGAATCACCTTCACCGGCCCGGTGAGCGAAGCCGACAAGGTCGCCACCTATGCCGCCGCAGACCTTTTCATCCTGCCCTCGCTGTCGGAGAATTTCGGCATCGTCGTCGCCGAGGCGCTCGCGCACGGCCTGCCCGCCATCACCACCCATGCCACGCCCTGGAGCGACCTGCCGCGCGAAGGCGCCGGCTTCCACGGCGCGCCCGATGCCGCCAGCCTCGAAGCCATGCTCCGCCAGGCCCTCGCCTGCCCCCCGGCCGAGCTCATCGCCATGGGTGCGCGCGGCCGGGCGCTGGTCGAGCGCCGCTTCGGCTGGCCGCGCATCGCTGCGCAAAGCCTCGCCTTCTACGAATGGCTGCTCCACGGCGGCCCCACCCCCGATTTTGTGGAAGCATGAAAAAACCCCCGCACCGGATGGTGCGGGGGCTTGTTCTGGTGGAGCCTAACGGGATCGAACCGTTGACCTCTACAATGCCATCGTAGCGCTCTCCCAGCTGAGCTAAGGCCCCAAAACTCATTGGCACTTTCTGGGTAGAAGTGCCGGGATGCGCCGCCTATGCCAATCGGCGCGGGAGCGCAACCCCTTTTAAATCTCCCCCCGTCAGCTTTCCCCCGATCAGCTCTCTTCGTCGTCGCCGCCCTTGACCACGCCAAGGTCGTCGTCATCGTCGCCCAGGTCCACGTCCGGCGCTTCGGCATCTTCCTCGGCGTCGATGTCCAGATCGTCGTCCGCCACCACCGCAGCAGCCTCGGGATCGACAACCGGCTTGGCCTGCTCAAACGGCGTCGTCTGCTTGGACTTGAGAATCGGCTCGGGCGCCCAGGCATGACCGCAATTGATGCAGGTCACAGGCTCGTCCTTCGCAAGATCATAGAAGCGCGTGTTGCACTTCGGGCAGGCACGCTTGGTACCCCATTCAGCCTTGACCACGTCATTCTCCGCACATCGACCGGCCATGCACGCGCACGCCGGGAAAGGCGGGCGCATTGCCACAGCCACAAAGCCCTGTCAAAGCGCCGCCGCATGTCTGCCGCGCCGCCAATCCCCCCCCAAGCCCCTTTGAGCCTCACCATCACCGGCCCCCTGAGGGGCAGCATCACCGTGCCGGGGGACAAGTCGATCAGCCACCGCGCCCTCATGCTCGGTGCGCTGGCAGTCGGGGAAACCCGCATCACCGGCCTGCTCGAAGGCGAGGATGTCCTCGCCACCGCCGCCGCCATGCGCGCCATGGGCGCCACCATCACCCGCCACGCCTCTGGCTCCTGGTCGGTCCATGGGGTCGGCGTGGGCGGCCTCCTCCAGCCACAGACCGCCCTCGACATGGGCAACAGCGGCACCAGCACGCGCCTGCTGATGGGCCTCATCGCCAGCCACCCCATCACCGCCACCTTCATCGGCGACGCCAGCCTGTCGCGCCGCCCGATGGGCCGCGTCATCGATCCGCTGTCACTGATGGGCGCCAGCTTCTCATCCGCCCCCGGCGGGCGCCTGCCGCTCACGATGACCGGCCTCACCCCCGCCGTGCCGCTCGAATACACCCTCCCCGTCGCCAGCGCGCAGGTGAAGTCCGCCATCCTGCTCGCTGGCCTCAACACCCCCGGCCACACCGTCATCATCGAGCCCATCCCCACCCGCGATCACAGCGAGCGGATGCTGCAGGGCTTCGGCGCCACCCTCACCGTCGAGGAGACCCCGCAAGGCCGCCGCATCACCCTCGTCGGCGAGGCCGAGCTCAAGCCGCAGACGATCACCGTCCCCGGCGATCCCTCGTCAGCCGCCTTCCCGATCGTCGCCGCGCTCATCGTCCCCGGCTCCGATGTCACCATCACCAACATCGGCATCAACCCTACCCGCGCCGGCCTCATCGAAGTCCTGCAAGCGATGGGCGGAGACATCACCCTCCAAAACCCCCGCACCATCGGCGGCGAACCTGTCGCCGATCTCCGCGTCCGTCACAGCCCCCTCAAAGGCATCGACGTCCCCGCCAGCGTCGCACCGAGCATGATCGACGAATTCTCCATCCTCTTCATCGCCGCCGCCCATGCCCAGGGCACCACCCGCACCACCGGCCTCGAAGAACTCCGCGTCAAGGAATCGGACCGCCTGACTGCCATGGCCACCGGCCTCACCGCCATCGGCGTATCGGTCGAAGAACACGAAGACGGCCTGACCATCCACGGCCACGCCGGCGACCCCCTCCCCGGAATCACACAGCCCGGTGCCACAATCACCACCCACCTCGATCACCGCATCGCCATGAGTTTTGCGGTCGCCAGCCTCCACGCAAAAGCCCCCATCACCATCGACGACCGCACCCCCATCACCACCAGCTTCCCAAACTTCCTCCCCCTCATGCAATCACTGGGCGCGCATGAAACCCACGCGACGGATTGAGTTTCAAAACCGCCTGTCGTTGCACTCGATCATCATTGCCGGTGCGGCCGCCGTGTCGGTGCCGGCCTGTGCGCAACAGCAAGACGGGCAGCTTTGGCTTCAAGCAAATACCAACGCGGCGATCGCCAAGGATCTGCAACTCACTGTCGAGCAAATCGCCCGCTTCAGCGACCGGCAGCAAGGCCTTTACCAGACCGAGTTCGGCGGCCTGCTTGGTTACCGCGCCACGCCCAATATCGAACTGGGGTTCGGCTACCGCCGCGTCGATTTCTTCAATGCAAACACCGCCGGTGGCGAGCATCGCCTGCGCCAACACATCGTTGCCACCTTTGGCCCGCTCACAACCCGGCTTCGTGTCGATCAACGCTTCAGTTCAGACGCCCCGGGTGTCGGCATCCGCATTCGGCCATTGCTGCGCTTCAACCACAGGCTGCATGAGTCCTTCACGCTGTTCGTCAGCCACGAAAGCTTTTTTCTGCCCAACAGCACGCGCTGGGGACAGCGCAGTGGCTATGAACGAGCGCGCAATATCATCGGCGTCACCGTGCCGGTGGGTCGCTTCATCAAGGCCGATGTCGGCTATCTGAACCAATTCCGCCTTGCGCAAGGCAACACACCCACGCAGATGGAACACGCCCTCAATTTCCAGTTCACCTTCAACCTGACGGACCAGAGCGCCGCATCGGTCACGGACTGATCGGCACGGCGCCACCCCATGCGTGTCCCAAGTTACGCCCGTCCGAAGCGCTCCACCATCACCCCCGCCATCACCCCCGCCGCATCCCCCACCCCATAAGGCAGCGTCGGCTCGGCCATCGCCGACAGCCCCTCCCCCATCAGCAGCCCGCGCACCGCCGCCACGATGGCCCCCGTCTCCGTCCCCACCATCCGCGCATTCCCCGTCGCCAGCCCCTCGGGCCGCTCGGTCACGCCGCGCATCACCAGCACCGGCAGGCCAAGGGCCGGCGCCTCCTCCTGCACCCCGCCCGAATCGGTGAGCGCCAGCGTCGCCTGCATCATCGCCCACACGAACGCCGGGTAGCCGAGCGGCGGCAGCAGATGCACCCCCGGCCGCCCCGCCAGTGCGGCGTGCACCGGCCACTCCACCGACGGATGCGGATGCACCGGCAACACGATCTCCATGCCATCCGAGAGCACCACAAGCGCCGCCAGCACCGCGTCCAGCCCCGCCCCATGGTTCTCGCGCCGGTGCATCGTCACCAGCAGCAGCGGCCGCCGCCGGTCCACCCCCGCCAGCGGTGCCGCCGCCGCCGCCGCCAGCGCTGCATCCGAGCGCAGCCGCGCGTGCATCCACAGCAGCGCATCGATCCCGCTGTTCCCCGTCATCACCACCCGCTCGCCCGCCACGCCTTCCGCGGCGAGCGCCGCCACCGCCGCCGCCGTCGGCGCAAAATGCAGATCCGCCAGCTGCCCGATCAGCGTCCGGTGCATCTCTTCCGGAAACGGCTCCGGCCCCCCCGTCCGCAGCCCCGCCTCGACATGCACCAGCGGAACCCCGGCATAATGCGCCGCCAGCGCACCGCCAAGCGCACTCGTCGTGTCCCCTTGCACCACCACCGCCTTGTGCCCCGGCATCAGCCCCGCCAGCACCGGCACCAGTCGCCCCAGCACCTCGGCCGGCGTCCGCGCCCCCTCCAGCACCCCCAGCCGCACATCCGCCACCAGCCCGAACGCCGCCAGCGTCTCATCGAAAAGCCGCATATGCTGCCCCGTCGCCACCACCCGGACCACGCATCCCCGCGCCCGCAGCGCCAGCACCAGCGGCGCCAGCTTCACAGCCTCCGGCCGCGTGCCGCCCACCAGCAAAAACATAGATTGCCCCCCGGCGCCCATTTTTCGCAGGCTAGGGCAGGGTTTTGCCTATCGCAACCCCCGCCCTTCCCACATCGCGGACCGCAGGCTATCGCCGCCATGTGAAAAATCCCGACCCCCTCGTCCCCCCCTTGGTCATCGCCGTCGATGGCCCCGCCGCCAGCGGCAAGGGCACGATCGCCAAGGCGCTCGCCCGTCATTATGCGCTGCCCTTCATGGACACCGGCAAGCTCTACCGCGCCTGTGGGCTGGCCGTCCGCCTCGCCGGCCACGATCCCTATGATGCCGACGCCGCCACCCGCGCCGCCCGCACCATCGACACCGCCCTGCTTAGCGACCCGGACCTGATGAGCAGCCTCAACAGCGACTATGCCTCGATCGTCTCCAGCCACCCCGCCGTCCGCGCCGCCCTTTTTGAAACGCAGCGCGCCTTTGCACAGGCACCAGGCGGCGCCGTCCTCGATGGCCGCGACATCGGCACCGTCATCGCCCCCGATGCGCCGGCAAAACTGTTCGTCACCGCCGCGCCCCTCGTCCGCGCCGCGCGCCGCCATGCCGAGCTGATGAACCGTGGCGCCGACCAGCCCCTCGCCGATGTCCTCGCCGACATCGAAGCGCGCGATGCCCGCGATTCCGGCCGCTCCGCCGCCCCCCTCACCCGGGCTGCCGACGCCGCCTTGCTCGATACCAGCGACCTCGGTATAGACGCAGCGGTCGGCCAAGCGATTCGCCTCGTTGAGGAAGCGCTTGCCCGCCGTGGCCAGCATAGCGCCTGAGGCACCCGGCTTATTGCCAGCGGTGCCCATTTTCTTTGCCGGTCATCATTGGGAGCGGACGGCATGGTGCCCCCGCGACGACATGGAAGTGGCGGGCGCGGTGCCCGGCACGAGGCTTCACGGCAGAAAACCGTGCCGGCTTCAGATACACAAGGCTGATCTCAATTTATGGCAAGTGCCGCCCAACCTACCCGCGACGATTTCGCAGCAATGCTCGAATCCTCGCTCGGCAAGAACCAGAGCTTTGAAGGCCGCGTCGTTCGCGGCATCGTCACCGGCCTCGAAAACGATCTCGCCGTCATCGACGTCGGCCTCAAGTCCGAAGGCCGCATCCCGCTGCGCGAGTTCGCCGGCCCCGATGGCAAGGCCGATCTCAAGATCGGTGATGAAGTCGAAGTCTATGTCGATCGTGTCGAGAACGCCAATGGCGAAGCGATGCTCAGCCGCGATCGCGCCCGCCGCGAAGCCAGCTGGGATGCGCTTGAATCGCAGTTCGCCGCCGGCGAGCGCGTCGAGGGCATCATCTTTGGCCGCGTCAAGGGCGGCTTCACCGTCGATCTGAACGGAGCGGTTGCCTTCCTTCCCGGTTCGCAGGTCGATATCCGCCCGGTGCGCGATGTCACCCCGCTCATGAACCTGCCGCAGCCCTTCCAGATCCTCAAGATGGATCGCAAGCGCGGCAACATCGTCGTCTCGCGCCGCTCGATCCTCGAAGAATCGCGTGCCGAACAGCGTTCGGGCCTGATCCTCAGCCTCGCCGAAGGCCAGATCGTCGATGGCACCGTCAAGAACATCACCGACTATGGTGCCTTCGTCGATCTCGGCGGCATCGATGGCCTGCTGCACGTGACGGACATGAGCTACAAGCGCGTCAATCACCCGTCCGAAGTCCTCAACATCGGCGATGTGCTGCGCGTGCAGATCATCCGCATCAACCGCGAAACCCAGCGCATCAGCCTCGGCATGAAGCAGCTCGAAGCCGATCCGTGGACGACCGCCACCGCGAAGTACGCCGTGGACACCCGCCACACCGGCCGCGTCACCAACATCACCGAATATGGTGCCTTCGTCGAGCTCGAAGCCGGCATCGAAGGCCTGGTACACGTCTCCGAAATGTCGTGGGTCAAGAAGAACGTCCACCCCGGCAAGATCGTCAGCACCAGCCAGGAAGTCGAAGTCATCGTCCTCGAAGTCGATGAAGAGAAGCGCCGCATCTCGCTCGGCCTCAAGCAGGCGCAGCGCAACCCGTGGGAAGTGTTCGCCGAGCAATATCCGGTCGGCTCGAAGATCGAAGGCGAAGTCAAGAACGCCACCGAATTCGGCCTGTTCATCGGCCTCGACGGCGAAGTCGATGGCATGGTCCACATGTCCGACATCGCCTGGGGTGTCACCGGCGAGCAGGCGCTCGGCCGTCACCACAAGGGCGAGCGCGTGCACGCGGTCGTTCTCGAAGTCGATATCGAGAAGGAGCGCATCAGCCTCGGCATCAAGCAGCTCGATTCAGCCCAGGCCCCGCGCACCGAAGTCTCGGCCGGCGGCACCGACCTCAAGAAGAACGACATCGTCACCGCCACGGTCATCGTGGCACGCGATGGCGGCATCGAGGTGAGCCTTGGCGACGATGGCACCACCACCGCCTTCATCAAGCGCGGCGATCTCAGCCGCGATCGGGACGAGCAGCGCGCCGAGCGCTTCCAGCCCGGGCAGAAGGTCGATGCCATGGTCACCGGCTTCGAAAAGGGTCGCAAGCCCATGCTCAGCATCAAGTCGCTGCAGATCTCCGAAGAGAAGGAGGCCGTGGCCCAATACGGCACCTCCGACTCGGGCGCCACGCTCGGCAACATCCTCGGTGCCGCCTTCAACAAGGCGCGCGAGGATGCTGACAAGAGCTGATTTTTTCGAGATCAGCAGCAGCAAACGCGGCGGCGACAGTCCTCTTCGGACTGTCGCCGTCGTCGTTTCCAGCCGAATTCATGACATTTGCGCTTATGTGACCCGAATTTGCGGCGAGAACAGCAGCTTGGGCCAATGGTTTCATTTGCCATTTCCCAAGGTTGGATGCACGATGCCGTTTGAAATCAGGCCCTGCACGGGGGTGTAAAAGGGGAAGCCAGTGATCAGGTCTGAACTGGTGGCAAAGATTGCCGAGGATAACCCGCATCTCACGGTGCGCGACGTTGAAGCCATCGTCTCGACGATCTTCGATGAAATCACGTCAGCGCTGGCCTCGGGCCGCCGGGTCGAGCTGCGCGGCTTCGGCGCCTTTTCCACCCGGGCCCGTGATGCGCGCACCGGCCGCAATCCGCGCACCGGCGCCACGGTCAAGGTCGACGCCAAGCGCGTGCCCTATTTCAAGCCCGGCAAGGAATTGCGCGAAAAGCTTAACGCCGACGCCGAATAGTCCGCTTCCCCCGCAACCATATCGTCCCTAAACACGTTTGCTGAGCGGACGTGGCGAAACTGGTAGACGCAGCAGACTTAAAATCTGCTTTCCCTGGTGGAAGTGCGGGTTCAAGCCCCGCCGTCCGCACCAGACCTGCTGCAGGAGGCGATATTGATCTACATCTGGCTCAATCTCGGCCCCATATTGGCCGCCACGGCGCTCGGGCTGGTGCTCGCCGTGCTCTGGCATCGCCTCCCCGGCGCGCCGCCGCTGGCGCTCGGCCGTCCGGCGCTGGTGGTCGCCACCAGCCTTGCCGAATTCTGGCTCGCCGCCATCCTCGCTGGCGCGCTCATCCTGGCGCCAAAGGACCAGGCCGGACCCTGGGTGATGGCCATCGGCTCGGGCGTCGTCATCTGGGCCGGCTTCGTGCTCCCCACCCTCCTCGTCAGCCAGCTTTATCGCGGCATGCCGGCCGGTCATATCATCCGCGATCTCGGCTATTGGCTGGTGCTCATGGTGCTGCAGGCCGCCCTGCTGCAAACCCTCGGGCTGGTGCCGCCGCCGGCATAGGCCAGCCGCCCCGCGCTGCTGCCGCACGGAACCAATTCCCCCTACCGGTCGTTGAGCGGCAGATGTCGCAGCCGCTGCATCGGCGGTGGACCTTGCCCCTGCCAAGCTGCTATGCAGAGCGTGATTGGAGTTGACAATATCATGGCGGATGGCAGCAATTGGGTCGAGATCGTGCTGCTGGCAATGCTGGCAGCGTTCATCGGCCTGCGGCTTGTCAGCGTGCTTGGCAAGCGCACGGGCGAAGAGCCGGTGCCGCGTGACGATTTCCGACCGGGCTCCCCTGAGTTGATCGCCCGTCCGAGCCGCAATCCGGAGAGCGCACCGCGCGTCGTCGCCAAGCTTCCCGAAGGCACCGATGCCGCGCTCGCACCGCGCCTCGCCGATCTTGCCGAGCAGGACCCTGCCTTCGATCCGCAGCGTTTCGTCACCAACGCCCGAGCCGCCTATCAGATGGTGCTCGAAGCTTTCTGGTCGGGCAATCTCGGCAGCATGGAGGGCCTTGTCTCGGAAGAGATACAGGAGAATTTCGCCACCGCGGTCGAACAGCGGGATGGCAAGCGCCTCTCCAACAAGATCGCCGGCATCGATTCCGCCACCATCACCGGCGTCGACCTCGTCGGCCAGATGGCCGAGATCACCGTGCGCTTCGTCGCTCGCGTCACCACGCCCGAAAGCGACACGCCTGCCGAGACAGCCGATCTCTGGACCTTCAGCCGCCACATCACGTCGCGTGATCCTGCCTGGCTGCTGATCGCCACCGACGTCGAGGCCTGATCCGGACCACCGGCGCATGATCGCACGTCGCCCGCCCCTGCTGGCGCTTGCATCGGCCCTGCTCCTCGCAGCCTGCGCGACGCAAGCCCCGCTGCAGCCCGCCCCCACAGCTCCACCGCCCGCCGCACCGGCATCCGCACCAACTCCCGCACCGGCACCGGCCTCCCCGGCAGGCCCGTCACGCGCCACCGATCTCGTCGCAACCCGTGTCGGGCATGATACACCCGCCGGCACCGGCGCCGATGCGCTCGCCGCCTTCCGCGCCGCCTGCCCGTCGCTCGCCCGCCGCAAGGACCGTTCGGGCCTCACCATCCCCGCCGATTGGGCCGCCCCCTGCGCCGCCGTCGCCACCGCGCGCGATGCCCGCAGCTTCTTCAACGCGCAGTTCGCCGCGGTCCGGCTCGCCGACGGGCCGGTGGCGGGGCGGGGCTTCGCCACCGGCTATTTCGAGCCCGAAATCGCCGCCAGCCGCACAAAGGCGCCCGGCTATGCCACGCCGCTCTACAAGCGCCCGCCCGATCTTGTCGAAGTCGATCTCGGCAGCTTCCGCGAGGAGTGGAAGGGCCGCACCCTGCGCGGGCGTCTCGACGGCAACAAGGTCATCCCCTACCCCACCCGCGCCGACATCGCCGCCGGCGCGCTCGCCGGCAAGGGCCTCGAGATCGCCTGGGCCGCCGATGCCAACGAGGCCTTTTTCCTCGAAATCCAGGGATCGGGCCGCCTCCGCCTCCCCGATGGCCGCATCATGCGCATCGGCTACGAAAGCCAGAACGGCCGCGATTACGTGCCGATCGGCCGCGTGCTCAAGGAGCAGGGCAAGCTCAAGGACCCGGTCAGCATGGCGAGCATCCTTGGCTGGCTGCGCGCCAACCCGGGAGAGGCCCCCGCCATCCGCGCCGCCAACCCCAGCGCCGTCTTCTTCCGCGAGCTGACCGACATTCGCCCCGACCAGGGGCCGATCGGGTCGATGGGCCACCCGCTCACCCCGCGCGTGTCGGCGGCAGTCGACCCCGCCTTCACCCCCTATGGCGCCCCCCTCATCGTCGAGCTTCCCGGCCAGCCGCCGGTGCTGCAGGTGGCCGCCGACACCGGCGGCGCCATCCGCGGTCCCGGCCGCATCGACATGTTCCGAGGGCCCGGAGCCGCCGGCGCCGCCGAAGCCGGCGGGCTCGCCAGCCCGATCGACCTGCTCATCCTGCTGCCGAAGCCGGCCGCCGAACGGCTGCTGGCCCGCAAACCATGACCCGCCGGCTCTCGGCGCACGAGCGGGCCCTCTGGCACCGCGTCGCCGCCTCGGTCCGTCCGCTGCCCGGCACTGCCCCCATCATCGCCCCGCCCGCCCCGCCGATGCCCCGTCCCACCGCCGCGCCGCTCCCCGCCGCACCGCCAAAACCCTTCAAGGCGCCCCCCAGGCCCGTCCTCGCCGCCACCCTCGACGGCAGTTGGGACCGCAAGCTCATCCGCGGCCGATTGGTGCCCGACCGGGTGATCGATCTCCACGACCACAGCCTCGAACGCGCCAACCAGGTCCTCAACTTCGCCGTCGAAGCCGCCGCCGAAGCCGGGGACCGCGTCCTCCTCGTCATCACCGGCAAGGGCCGCGCCGACCGGCCGGGGCGCATCAGAAACGAGCTCCACCACTGGCTCGACAGCGCCCATTTCCGCCACCGCATCGCCGCACTCCGCCCCGCCAGCCCCCGCCACGGCGGCAGCGGCGCCTTCTACCTCATCCTCAGGAGACCCCGATGAGCCCGATCCTCGTCGATCGCGACGGCCCGGTCGCCACCATCACCCTCAACCGCCCGGAAGCGATGAACGCGCTGAGCCGGGCGCTCCGGCTCGCCCTCGTCGAAGCCTGCGCCACCCTCGAGGCCGATCCCGAAGTCCATGTCGTCATCCTCACCGGCGCCGGCCCACGCGCCTTCACCGCCGGCCTCGACCTCAAGGAGCTCGGCAGCGAAGACGGTGCACTCGGTGCCGCCGCCTCGGACGCCGACGACAACCCCTGCCGCGCCATCGAAGCCCTCACCAAGCCCGTCATCGGCGCCATCAACGGCGTCGCCATCACCGGCGGCTTCGAACTCGCCCTCGCCTGCGATGTCCTCATCGCCGCCGACACCGCGCGCTTTGCCGATACCCATGCCCGCATCGGCATCATGCCCGGCTGGGGCCTCAGCCAGAAGCTCAGCCGCATCCTCGGCCCCAGCCGCGCCCGCGAACTCAGCTTCACCGGCAATTTCCTCGATGCCGCCACCGCCGAGCGCTGGGGCCTTGTGGGCCGCGTCATGCCCCTGCCCGAGCTGATGCCCGCCGCCATTGCGCTGGCGCACGACATGGCCGGAATCGATCCGGCCTTCCTGCGTGCCTACAAGGCTCTCATCAATGATGGCTATGCGCTGCCCTTCGGCGATGGTCTGAAGCTCGAAGCCGAACGCTCGAACGCCGCCAATGCTGCGGTGTCGGCCGCCAGCGTCGAGGCCGCGCGCACCGCCGTCACCGCACGGGGCCGCACGCAAGGTTGAGGGGAGCCAGATGACCACGCCATTCGCCGGCTACACGCGCACCACCCTCGACGACCGTCTGGTCAACCCCGAAGCCTATGCCGATGAAAGCGTCCTCACGGACTACGCCACGCTGCGCGCCGAAGACCCGGTGCACTGGACCGAGCCCGCCGGCTTTCGCCCCTTCTGGTCGATCACTGCCCACGCCGACATCACCGCCATCTCCAAGGCCAATCAGCGCTTCACCAACCGCCAGCGCACCTATCTCGCCCCCATCGAGGCCGAGGAGTGGACGCGCGGCATCTCCGGCGACAGCCACCTCTTCCGCACCCTCGTCGATCTCGACGATCCCCAGCACATGAAGCTGCGCCGGCTCACCCACAGCTGGTTCCTGCCCCCCAATTTGCGCAAGCTCGAAGCCGAAATCGCCGAAATCGCCCGCACCCATGTCGATCACATGCAGTTGCTCGGCCCCGATCTCGATTTCGTGAACGAAGTCGCCCTCTGGTATCCCTTGCGCGTCATCATGCGCATCCTCGGCCTTCCCACGTCGGACGAAAAGACAATCCTGCGCATGAGCCAGGAGATCTTCGGCCCGCAGGACCCCGATGTGATGGCACGCTCCAAGCTGCTCACATCCGAAACCGGGATGGCCCCACCCGGCAGCGGCAACCCCCAGGTCGATCTGTTCGCGCTGGTGCAGGAGTTCTTCGTCTATTTCGCCGCCGTCACCGCCGACAGGCGCGCCACCCCGCGCGACGATCTCGCCACCATCATCGCCAACGGCCAGGTCGATGGCGCCCCCATCTCCGATCTCGAAGCCACCAGCTATTATGCCATCGTCGCCACCGCCGGGCACGACACCACCAGCTCCACCGCAAGTGCCGGCCTGCTCCAGCTCATCCGCAACCCGCCAGCCCTCGCCCGCCTCGCGGCCGACCCGTCGCTGCTGCCCGGCGCCGTCGAGGAAATGATCCGCTGGGCCACCCCGGTGAAGCACTTCATGCGCACCGCCGCGGAAGATGCCGAAGTCGGCGGCAAGACCATCCGCGCCGGAGACAGCCTCGCCCTCTTCTACTGGTCGGGCAACCGCGACGCCGCCGTCTTCGACCATCCCGACCGCTTCATCATCGACCGCAGCCCCAACCCGCAGACCGCCTTCGGCAACGGCGTCCACCTCTGCCTCGGCCTCCACCTCGCCCGCATGGAGCTGCGCGCCCTCTTCGCCGAGCTCCTCCCCCGCCTCAAAACCATCGAACTCACCGGCGAACCCAGGAACAGCGTCGCCAACTTCGTCTCAGGCCTGAAAACGCTCCCCGTCCGGGTCACCTGGGCATGAAGCACTCCCCCGAACGTCTCGTCCTCGCCAATTACCCTTGGGCTCAGACCATGGAGACCCGCTACGGCGATCAGGACCCCAACCGCCACCTCAACAACGTCGCCATCAGCCGCTTCTTCGAAGAGGCGCGAGTGCGCTTCAACTGGCACCTGCTCACGGCAGGTCCGCCGCTCGACCGCCCCCGCTACCTCGTCGCCCATGTCGGCATCGATTATCTCGGCGAGGGCCATTATCCCGGCGCCGTCACCCTCGGCTATGGCGTGATCCACATCGGCACCAGCAGTTTTCGCGCCGCAAAAGCCATGTTCCAGCATGACAAATGCATCGCCTTGTGCGAATCGGTGCTCGTCCACCGCGGCGAGGCCGGACCGGCGCCGCTTCCGCAAGCGCTGCATGACCGGCTGCTCGCCTTTCGCTTCCCAACCGGAGACTCCCAATGACCGAATCTGCGACCGATTTTTCCACCCTCACCCTCACCCTCGATTCGGGTGATGTCACCATCAAGCTGCGTCCCGATCTGGCCCCCGGCCATGTCGCGCGCATTGCCGAGCTCGCCAACGACGGTTTCTACGATGGCGTGGTCTTCCACCGCGTCATCCCCGGCTTCATGGCGCAGGGCGGCTGCCCCAATGGCACCGGCGTCGGTGGCAGCAAGCTCCCCGATCTCAAGGCCGAGTTCAACAACGAGCCGCACGTGCGCGGCACCTGCTCGATGGCCCGCACCAGCGCCCCCAACAGCGCCAACAGCCAATTCTTCATCTGCTTCGACGATGCGAGCTTTCTCAATAAGCAGTACACCGTCTGGGGTCAGGTCTCCGACGGCATGGACCTGATCGACGCGCTCCCCAAGGGCGAGCCGCCGCGCGCCCCCGGCAAGATCGTCAAAGCCCGCGCGGCCTGAGCAGCCCAAACAGAAAACGCCCGGACCCTGCAAAGGGCCCGGGCGTTTTCTTGTTCAGCCTTCAGGAAGCGTCGCGGCTCAGCGCCCGCGGAAACCGCCGCCGCCGCCGGCACGCCGCGGCGCACCAGTCTGGCCGCCCGAGCCCTTGCCCGAAGCACCCGGCCGGCCGCCGGGAGCGCCACCGGGACGACCGCCCGCGCGCTCGCCAGCCGGCCGAACCTTGGCAGCCGGGTTGGCGCGGCGGTTGCCGCCCGAAGGCCCGCGCTCGTCGCGCCTGCGGTCACCGTGCATTTCATCACGGGGAGCAGGCGGCGCATTCTTCTCGATCGTGCGCGTCGCTTCCACGGCGGCACGGAAGTTGGCAGGCAGCGCCAGCACCGTCACCTTCTGGCGCGTCACCTTCTCGATGTCCTTGAGCAGCGTCCGCTCGTCATCGGCGCAGAACGCAATCGCCTGGCCATCGCGGCCGGCGCGCGCGGTGCGGCCGATGCGGTGGACATATTGCTCGGGAACATTGGGCAGCTCGTAGTTGATGACATGGCTCACACCCGGAATATCGAGCCCGCGCGCCGCAATGTCGGTCGCCACTAGCACGCGGATTGCACCCGCACGGAAGGCGGCAAGCGCCCGCTCGCGCTGCGGCTGGCTCTTGTTGCCATGAATCGCCTCGGCCTTGATCCCGGCATTGCCGAGCTGGCGAACGATCCGGTCCGAGCCATGCTTGGTCCGCGCAAACACCAGTGCACGCTCCACCGAATCCGCCGACAGCACCAGCTGCAGCAGGGCAGGCTTTTCGGACGCGCTGACATGGATCACCGCCTGGTCGACGCGCTCGGCGGTCGTCGCCGCCGGCCGCACCGCGACCTTCACAGGGTCCTTGAGGTAACGCCCGGCCAGCTCCTCGATAGCCTTGGGCATCGTCGCCGAGAAGAACAGCGTCTGGCGCGCCTTGGGCAGCAGCCCGACGATGCGCTTCAGGTCATGGATGAAGCCGAGATCGAGCATCTGGTCAGCTTCGTCGAGCACGAGGATCTCGACCTTGGACAGATCGAGGCTGCCGCGGTTGATGAGGTCGAGCAGCCGGCCCGGCGTCGCCACCGCAATGTCCACGCCCGGAAACAGCGCGCGCTCCTGGCGCGGGATCGGCACGCCGCCGAAGATCGTCGTCACCGAAAGCCGCAGGTTCTTGCCATAGGCGGTGAAGCTGTTGGCAATCTGCGACACCAGCTCGCGCGTCGGTGCCAGCACCAGCACGCGGGTGGCGAGCTTCAATCGCACGCGCGGATTTTCGGAAAGCTTGTGCAGGATCGGCAGCGCAAAGGCCGCGGTCTTGCCGGTGCCGGTCTGGGCGATGCCGCACAGGTCATGGCCCGCCATCACCGGCGGGATCGCCTGCACCTGGATGGGTGTCGGCACGGTATAGCCCTTGGAGGCGAGCGCCTCGGCAATCGGCTTGGAAAGGTTGAAATCGGCAAAGGTCGTTTCGCCGGAGAGTGTTTCGGTCGTCATTTTCATTCTCGTCTTCGGGCGCACATGCGCCGGGAGAGGCCGCACGCCAAAGGCGCACGGTCCTGCGGGTTGAACTACCCGCGTGATGGGGGTGGCCCTTGGGGCTGGCTTCAGGGCTCGTGGCGCCGGAGAGTCCGGGCATCGATCAACCGGGTCTGGAGCCTGGGCGACGCCGAGAAATTCTCGCGACGCTGGCCCGATCACGCACCCGGTGCTGGGGACAGGCAAGATGCCTGTTGTGAAGCCGTGTTCGCAATCGCAGCATCACCGCACAAAGTCAAGCGCGGCGCCCTCCCCGGCTTGCGGCAGCTCGTCGTACCCGTCATGCTCCCGTAACAGAACTGTCATGCCGCCGGTCTAGGGCAAAGCCTTGCCCGCTCGCGCAGACGGACGGGCGGTTCGGAGAGTCGGGCGGGGTGATGGCAGTTCCAGTACAGGCGGCAAGGCGATGATGCGCGGGCGTGCCCTGCGCCAGGCCTCACTGCTGCCAGACACTCTGCCCGCGCAAATCCTGCGCGGCGCCGAGCTGGCGCTGCTGCTGCTCGCCGGCCTGCTGCTCGCCCGCCTCGGCTGGGCGCTGCTCACTCCCGCCGGTCCCTTCGGCACCCCGCGCGGCGCCCCCGCCCTCGCCGCCATCGATCCGGCTGCGCTGGGCCGCTTCGATCCCTTCTTTCGCACCCGCGCCGAAGCGGCACCGGCCGCCGTTTCCAACCTCGATCTCACGCTCGTCGGCACCCGCGTCGATGGCGCCAGCGGCCGCGGCAGCGCCATCCTCGTGCTGCCCGACGACACCCAGGCGAGCATCGGCGTCGGCGAGGAGATCGTGCCCGGCGTCCGCCTCGTCGCCGTGGCGTTCGACAGCGTGACGCTCGACAATGGCGGCAACCGCGAGGAGCTCTTTCTCGACCAGTCGGGACCGGTGCCCGCTGGTGCCAGCGTCCGGATCGACACCGCACCCCGCCTCGCCGATCGCCCCAGCGACCGTCCTCGCCTCGCCGCCGACCTGCAGGCCACCCCGCGCATCGCCGATGGCCGCATCACCGGCTTCGTGCTCAGCACCAAGGGCTCCGGCACCGCCTTCGCCGCTGCCGGGCTGCAACCCGGCGATGTCCTCGTCAGCGTCGATGGAGCGCCCGTGGCGAACCTCGGGGATCCGGCAGCACTGGTGCGGCGGCTCGATGCCGGCGGGCTGTCGGTGCAGATCGAGCGCGGCGGCCGCGCGCTCAGCCTCACCCTCGACGGAAGAGGCGCTCAATGATCCGCAAGGCGCTTGCCGCCCTTCTCCTCTGCACCATGACCGTCCCGCTGGCCGCCCAGCAGACGGTCAACCTCCGCGATGCCGATGTGCGCGCCTATATCCAGGATGTCGCCCGCGCCACCGGCCGCAGCTTCATCATCGACCCGCGCGTGCAGGGCAAGGTGAGCGTCATCTCCGAACGCCCATTGGGGCGCGAAGCCTATTTCGAGCTGTTCCTCTCCACGCTGCGCGCCAACGGCCTTGTCGTCAGCCCGGCCGCCGGCGGCGCCTTCCGCATCGCCCCTGCCGATGGCGCCGCAACCTCCCCCGGCCTGCGCGGCGGTGCCGATTCCTTCGTCACGCAAGTCGTGCCGCTGGGCTCGATCGATGCGGCTTCCGCAGTCGAATCGCTGCGCCCGCTCGTCAGCCGCGAAGGCCAGCTCACCGCCAACCGCGCCGGCAACAGCGTCATCATCGCCGATTATGCCGACAATGTCCGCCGCGTGCGCGAGATGCTTCGCCAGCTCGATCGCAGCCGCACCGGCACCGAAGTCATCGCCTTGAAGAACGCCGGTGCCCGCGAAATCGCCGCCGCCTTGCGCGATCTCGCCAACGCCTCGCGCGGCGAAGGCACCAGCACCGTCGGCATCGTGCCGATCGACAGCTCGAACAGCATCGCACTCCGCGGCGACCCGAGCACGGTGAGCGACCTCGCCCGCACCATCCGCGATCTCGACACGCGCGCAGCCGGCGGCAGCGATGTCCGCGTCGTCTTCCTCAGCCACGCCGATGCCGAGAAGCTCGTCCCCGTCCTCCAGCAGCTCGTCGGGCAGCAACCCAGCGCCACCACCGGCAGCAGCCTCCCGCCCAGCAGCATGGCAAGCAGCAACCAGCAGGGCAGCTTCGGCGCCAGCGGCCAGAGCGGCGCGCAGGGCGGTCCCGCCTCCATTCCCCGCACTCCCGCCACAACAGCCGGCGGCGGCGGCGCCACCGGCCCCGTCCCCGGCGCCACCATCGGCGCCGGCCGCGCCGTCATCGCCCGCTTCGAGGGCGCCAACGCCATCGTCATCGCCGCCCCCGCCGAGGTGCAGCGCCAGCTCGGCGAAGTCATCCGCCAGCTCGATATCCGTCGCGAGCAGGTGCTCATCGAAGCGATCATCGTCGAGATCTCCGATGTCGCCGCCCAGCGCCTCGGCGTGCAATATCTGCTCACCGGCACCGGCGGCTCCAACATCCCCTTTGCCGCCACCAACTACACCAACGCCGCCCCCAACCTCCTCGCCGTCAGCGGTGCCGTCGTCGCCGAGCGCGAGCTGGGGTCGGACAATCCGACCACACAGGCGCTTCGCGACACCGCCCTCTCCAGCCTGCTCGGCGCCAATGGCGGCACCTTCGGCTTCGGCGGCAATCTCGGCTCCAACGCGCTGTTCGGCGTCATCATCAACGCGGTGAAGACCGATACCGCCTCCAACGTCCTCTCCACCCCGTCGGCGATGACGCTCAACAACGAAGTCGCGCACATCCTTGTCGGCCAGGACATTCCGATCACCACCGGCGAGGCGCTCAGCAACAATTTCGACAATGCCTTCCGCACCATCCAGCGCCAGAATGTCGGCATCCTTCTCGATGCCCGCCCGCAGATCAACGCCGGCGGCACCATCACCCTGCAGATCCGCCAGGAAGTCAGCTCGGTCGCCGGCCCGGTCAGCAACACCTCGAACGAGCTCATCATCAACAAGCGCGAGATCACCACCACCGTCGCCGTCGACGATGGCGAGATCATCGCCCTCGGCGGCCTCATCGACGAGAACGAGCGCCGCACGCTCGAAAAAGTGCCCTTCCTCGGCGACATCCCCTTCCTCGGCAATTTCTTCCGTTCGCGCTCCAACAACCGCACAAAGACCAACCTGATGGTCTTCATCCGCCCCACCATCGTCAAGACCGCCGCCGATGCCGCCCGGCTGGCGGGCGAACGCTATGACTACATGACCCGCGCCGAGGCCGAGGCGCGCGCCGCGCGGGGTCTCGGCGGCCTCGAATCCTCGCTCGATGCCATGGTCCGCGATTACATGCGCGCCGCCCCCCCCATCGACCCCAACCCCCTGCCGCCACCGCTGCCCCGCAAGCCATGAAGCTCCCCTACAGCTTCGCCCGCCGCCACGGCGTCGTCATCACCGGCCTCGCCGACGAGGCCGCCAGCGTGGCCCTGCGCGAAGGCGATGATCCTTCAGCCCTCATCGAAGTCCGCCGCGTCGCCGGCCGCAAGCTCAGCATCGAACACGTCACCCCCGCCCGCTTCGACCGGATGCTCGCCGATCACTATGCCGGCGATGGCATTTCCGCCGCCGCCGCGATGAACGACGATGGGCTGGGCTCGCTCGTAGAATCCATCCCGAGTGCCGAGGATCTCCTCGACAGCGCCGACGAAGCCCCCATCATCCGCCTCATCAACGGCCTCATCGCCGAAGCCGCGCGCGAAGGCGTGTCGGACATCCACATCGAACCCTATGAATCCGCCCTCGTCGTCCGCATGCGCGTCGATGGCCAGCTCACCGAGCGCCACCGCCTCCCCGCCTCGGTCGCCCCCATGGTCACCAGCCGCGTCAAGGTCATGGCCCGCCTCGACATCGCCGAGCGCCGCCTGCCGCAGGATGGCCGCATCGGCCTCGCACTCGGCGGCAAGTCGCTCGATGTCCGCGTCTCCACCCTGCCGTCGCGCGCCGGCGAGCGCGTCGTGCTGCGCCTGCTCGACAAGGAAAACGCCGGCATCGGCCTCGAAGCCCTTGGCATGCCAGGCGCCATCGAAAGCGTCTTCCGCGCCGCTCTCTCCGAGCCCAACGGCATGGTCCTCGTCACCGGCCCCACCGGCTCGGGCAAGACCACCAGCCTCTACGCCGGCCTCAAACTGCTCAACGACGGCAGCCGCAACATCCTGACGGTGGAAGACCCCGTCGAATACGCCATGGACGGGGTCGGCCAAACGCAAGTCAACGCCCGCGTGGGCCTCAGCTTCGCCGCCGGCCTGCGCGCCATCCTCCGCCAGGACCCCGATTGCGTGATGGTCGGCGAAATCCGCGATTCCGAAACCGCCGACATCGCCGTGCAGGCGGCCCTCACCGGCCATCTCGTCCTCTCCTCGGTCC
The DNA here is from genome assembly GCF_014205635.1 of Polymorphobacter multimanifer. Taxonomy (GTDB): domain Bacteria; phylum Pseudomonadota; class Alphaproteobacteria; order Sphingomonadales; family Sphingomonadaceae; genus Sandarakinorhabdus; species Sandarakinorhabdus multimanifer. Next base: position 33,384 of record NZ_JACIIV010000011.1, on the reverse strand, counting down.
ACACCAACGATGCCGCCGGCGCCATCACCCGCCTGCGCGATTTCGGCGTCGAGCCCTTCCTCATCGCCTCGACGCTGCGCGCCGTTATCGCCCAGCGCCTCGTGCGCCGCCTCTGCCCCGCCTGCGCGCAATGGGCGCCGCTCGATGCCGCCCGCGCCGCCCTCGTCGGCCTCGCCACCGGCACGCCGGCCCGCCACCCGAACCCACAAGGCTGCGAAGCCTGCGGCCACAGCGGCTGGCAGGGCCGCACCGGCGTCTTCGAAGCCATCCGCATCACCGAGCCGATCCGCCAGCGCATCATGGCCGGCGGCGACGAAGCCGCGATCGGCGACGTCGCTTTCGCAAACGCCGCGACCCTCGCCGTCGCTGCGCGCAGCCTCGTCGAAGACGGCCTCACCACGCCCGAGGAAGCCGCCCGCGTCATGCGCGCCGGCGATGCCCCCCCTCCCGTAACAACGCCCCCGGTTTTGGCACCGGTGCAAAATGGCTGACTACCGCTACGCCGCCCTCGATGCCGAAGGCCGTGAGCGCCGCGGCCAGATCGCCGCCGACACCGCCGACGCCGCCCGCACCGCCCTTATGCGCAAGCAGCTCTTCGCCACCCGCCTCGAACCGGTGTCGGACCAGGGCGCCGTCGTTCGTGACAACAGCCCCACCGAATCCGGCCGCCACAAGCTGGGCCAGCGCGCGCTCATGCTCTTCACCCGCCAGCTCGCCACCCTCGCCAGCGTCATGCCGCTCGCCGATGCGCTGCGCACCCTTGCCCGCCAGACCGAGGCCGAGCGCCCCCGCGCCATCCTCGGCCGCGTCCATGCCGGCGTCGCCGAGGGCCGCCGCCTCGCCGATGCCCTCGCCCTCGAGCCGCGCAGCTTCACCCCACTCTATCGCGCCATGGTCGCCGCCGGCGAAGCCTCGGGCACCCTCCCCGATGCCCTTGAGCGCGTCGCCACCCTCCTCGAACGTCAGGCGCAGGTCCGCGGCAAGCTCATCGCCACCCTCGCCTATCCCGCCGCCCTTCTCGTCGTCGCGGTGGTCGTCGTCGCTGCGCTCATGATCTTCGTCGTCCCCAAGGTCGTCGCCCAGTTCGAGGATATCGGCCAGGAGCTGCCGCTGCTCACCCGCATCGTCATCACCCTTTCCGATGCCCTTGCCGCGAGCTGGTGGGCGCTCATCCTGCTCGCCGTCCTCGGCGGCCTCGGCTTCGCCCGCGCACTCCGCCACCCGCCCTTCCGCCTCGCCTTCGATGCGCGGCTGCTCGCACTCCCCGTCGCCGGCCGTTTGCTCCGCGCGCTCGATTCCGCCCGCCTCGCGCGCACCCTCTCCACCATGGTCGCCAGCCGCCTGCCGCTCGTCGAAGGCCTCGCCCTCACCGCCCCCACCATCACCAACCATGTCATGCGCGCCGCCACCGTCGAAGCGATGGTCGCCATCCGCGAAGGCGCCTCGCTCTCGAGCGCCATGCGCCGCACCTCGGCCTTTCCGCCGCTGCTCGTCGCCATGGCCGCCGGCGGCGAGGGTGCCGGCCGGCTCGACCTGATGCTCGAACGCGCCGCCGACTATCTCGAACGCGAGTTCGACAGCTTCACCTCGACCGCGCTGGCGTTGCTCGAGCCCGCCGTCATCCTCATCATGGGCGGCATGGTCGCCGCCATCGTCCTCTCCATCCTTCTCCCGCTGCTCCAGCTCAACACGCTCGCCGGCGCATGAGGTCCGACATGAAACAGCTTATCCGTTCGATCATTACAAACGCCCGAGCCGCGGCAAAGCCGCGGCCTGCGTCGAACGGGTTCGGCCGGGGAAGGCCCGGCCGCCCCGCCGGCCGGGCTGGCGCGAGTCGGCGCGCAAGCGTCGCTTGCTTGCAGCCGCGCCACGCCAAAAACGGTTTTACCTTGTTGGAACTGATGGTCGTCATCGTCATCATCGGCCTGCTCGCCACCGTCGTCGTCATCAACGTCCTCCCCAGCCGCGACCGCGCGCTCATCGAAAAGGCCCGCGCCGATATCGCGCTCATCGAGCAGGCGCTCGACATGTACCGGCTCGACAATCTCGCTTATCCGCCCGCAACAGACGGGCTGAACGCCCTGCTCACCCCGCCCGCCAGCCTGCCCGATCCGGCGCGCTACAGGCGGGGCGGCTATGTGCGCCGCCTCCCCGATGATCCCTGGGGCCGCCCCTATCAATATGCCAACCCCGGCACGCGTGCGGACATCGAGGTCTTCTCGCTCGGCGCCGATGGCCAGCCCGGCGGCGAGGGGGACAATGCCGACATCGGCAACTGGTAAGCGCCGGGTCACGCGCAACGGCTTCACGCTCATCGAGCTGATGGTCGTCATCGCCATTCTGGGCGTCGCGGCCTCCGCCGTCGTCCTGACCGGCCTGCCGAGCGGCCCCACGCCACGGCAGGAGGCCGAAACCCTCGGCGCGCGCCTGTCCGCCGCGCGCACGCTGGCGATCACCGCCAACACCGATACCGCCCTGCTCCTCACCCCCAGCGGCTACCGCTTCGAAACCCGGGGACCGCAGGGCTGGCAATCCCCGCTCGCCACGCGCCGCGCCCCAGTGCTGGCGGCGCACGACTGGCCCGCCGGGATGCAGGTCGATGCCCGCATCGAAGGCGGCGGCCGGCTGCGCTTCGACGCGACCGGCCTCGCCACCCCCGCCACCATCAGCATCGGCAATGTGCGCGTGAGCGTCTCCGCCGCCGGCGAGATCGATGTCCAATAAGCCCGCCAACGGCTTCACGCTGCTCGAAGTGATGGTGGCGCTGGCAGTGTTCAGCCTCGCCGCGCTTGCCCTGCTGCGGCTGCAAGGGGCGAGTCTGGCCACCACCGCCCGCCTCGACGAAAAGCTGGGCGCCGCCATCGTCGTCGCCAACCTCGCCATCGAAGCTCGCCTTGCGCTGCCCGCCCCCGCCTTCGGCGCCACCGCCGGCAGCGTGCAGGAAGGGGGCCGACCATGGGGCTGGCAGCAGCAGGTCATCCGCACCCCCGATCCCTCGTTCCAGCGCATCGAGATCGCCGTCTCCGGCGCCGATGGCTCGGTGCTGGCACGGCAAACCGTGGTGCGGCCGGCACAATGACGCGCAACGGCTTCACCCTCGTCGAACTCATGGTCGCGCTCGGCTTGTTCGGCCTGATCGCGGGTGCAAGCGTCGCCATGCTGGCGATGGCGGTCAACACCCGCGCCGCCACCCAAGGCCGGCTCGATGGCCAGGCGCAACTCCTCCAGGCCCGCGCCCTGCTCAATGCCGATCTCGGCCAGGCCGTCCCCCGCCGCTGGCGCGACGAAGCCGGCCGCCCGCAGCCCGCCTTCGCCAGCGATCCCGGATCCGGCCTGCTGCTGAGCGTGGTGCGCGCCGGCTGGTCCAACCCCGATGGCGCACCCCGCGCCAGCCTGCAGCGCGTCGAATGGCGGCTCGCCGACGGCAGCCTCGAACGCCGCGCCGCTCCCATGGTCGATGGCGCCCCCCTCGGCCCCCCGGCGCGGCTGCTGGGCCAGGTGCGCGCCATAAGGATGCGCGTCCACACCGGCGGCGGCTGGGTCGATCGCTGGCCGCCGCTCGGCACCGCCGCCGGCCCGAATGCACTCCCGCAAGCGGTCGAACTCGTCATCGACAGCCCCGAGACCGGCGAAATCCGCCAGCTTTTCCTCCTGCCCCCGGCAGCCAGACAGTGAAGGGCAAACCCTCCGAACGCGGCGCCGCCCTGCTCGCCGTGCTGCTGCTGGTCGGCGTGATGGGCGCCATCGCCGCCCTGCTGCTCGAACGCACCCGCACCGCCACCCAGCTCGTCGGCAATCTGCTGGCGCGCGAACAGGCGACTTCGCTCGGGCTGGTGGCGGAAGCCCTTGCCGTCCAGCGCATCGGCGCCATCACGCAAGCGTCGGACCGCGCAACGCAAACCGGCGGCTGGCAGGGCCAGCCGATCATGCTCCCCCTCCCCGGCGGCACCGCCAGCATCACCCCGCGCGACGGCGGCAATTGCTTCAATCTCGGCAGCCTCGTCACGCAAGCCGGCCCCGAATCGCTTGTCACCCGGCCACTCTCAGTGGCGCAGTTCACCAGCCTCATGCTCGCACTCGGCATCCCCGATCCCCGCGCCCGCGGCATCGCGGCGGCCGCCGCCGACTGGATCGACAGCGACGACCAGCCCGCCCCCCTGGGTGCCGAAGACAGCCGCTACGGCCCCCAGGGCTACCGCACCGCCGGCACGCTGATGGCCGACGCGACCGAACTGCGCGCGGTGGCCGGAGTCGATGCCGAGACCTGGGCCCGGCTGCGCCCCTTCGTCTGCGCACTGCCACTCGCCGACCTCTCCCCAATCAACCCCAACACGTTGTTGCCCGCCCAGGCGCCGCTGCTCGCCATGCTGCTCCCCGAGACGCTGGGGCCGCCCCCCGCCCGGCTGGCGCTGGCCTCCCGCGTCCTCGCCGCGCGGCCCGCCACTGGCTGGGGCTCGGTGGCCGATTTCGCCAACACCGAACTGCTCCGCGGCGAGCCGCTGCCGGGCGATGTGCTCCAGCAACTCACCGTGCGCACCGGCTGGTTCCGGCTTGCGCTCCGGCTCGAGAGCGGCGACACGAGCCTTGCCGGCACGAGCCTGATCGATGCAAGACGCTCCCCGGTGCTGGTCGCCCAGCGCCGCTGGCAGGATGAAGATTGATGCTGCTGCTGTTTCTGGCACCCGCGGACCCCGATTGGTGGCAACTCGATGATGCCGGCCGCATCGTCGCGCGCGGCACCGGCACACCGCCTGCGGTCACCCCCGTCATTGCCATTCCCCCCGCCGATGCCGTCAGCCTGCACCGGATCACCCTGCCCAATCTGGCGCCCGCACAAGCGCAGGCCGCCGCGCGGATGATGGCGACCGAATTCGCCGCCGCACCCCTCGAATCGCTCCACACCGCGATCGGCAGCCCCGGCCCCGATGGCCAGCGCTGGCTCGCGATCACCGGTGCCGATGCGATGGCCGGCTGGCTCGCCAGCCTCGATGCCTTGGGGGTGTCGCCTGCTGCCATGGTGCCCGCCCCGATGCTGCTGCCGCCCGATCCGCAAGGGGCGGTCGCCTGGCCGCTGGGGCCGCTGCTGCTGGTGCGCGCCGCCCTTCCCGATGGCCCGCGCGCCTTTGCCGCCGAGCCCGATCTGGCGGAGGCGCTGCTTCCCGTCGCCCCGCGGCTGCTCGATGCCGAGGCCGTCGCCGCGCATGCCGTGCGCCCGCCTGCACTCGATCTGCTGCAGGGCCGCTTCGCCCGCCGCCAGCCGTGGAAGGCCCCGCCGGGGCAGATGAAGCGGCTGGCGCTTCTCGCCGCCACCGTCGCGCTCTTGCTGGTCGCCGGCGATGCCGCCCGGCTCTGGCAGGCCGCGCGCGCCGCCGATGCTGCAGCCGAGACGCGCGACGCGCTTGCCGCCACGCTGCTGCCGCCAGGCACCCCCATCACCAGCGCACGCGCACAAGTGGCCGCCCGCGCTGCCTCGGCCGCATCGGGCGGCTTCAGCCGGCTCGCCGCCCCCCTGCTTGCCGCTCTCGAAACCTGCCCCGGCGTCAGCCTCGCCGCCGTCGAGGCCGATGCCACCAGCCTGTCGGCGACGCTCGAAACCGCGTCGCCCGGCGATGTCGCCGCCATCACTGCCGCCCTTGAAGCCGCTGGCCTCACCGCCACCGCCGGGCTGCCGCGCGGCACCGCCGGCACATTGCAGACCGACCTAAAGGTCAGCCGCCGATGAGCGCGCTTCCCCTGTGGTGGCGGCTGCGCAGCCGCCGCGAACAACGGCTGCTGCTGGCGCTCGCTGCGGTGGCCCTCCCCGTCCTGCTCTGGCTGCTCGTGCTCCGCCCCATCGAAGCCGCGCGCACCGCCGCCGAAGCCGATCTCGCCACCGCCACTTCCGATCTCGCCAGCATCCGCGCGCTGGCCCCGGCGTTCAGCGCGCCCCGCACTGCCGGCGGCGCGCTCCTCCCACGCGTGGAAGCCGGGCTCGCCGCGGCCGGGCTCACCGCCACCAGCCTCGATTCGACCGGCAATGGCCGCGTCACGCTCCGCCTCGCCGCCGCCCGTGCCCAGGTGCTGCTCCGCCTTGTCGCCGGCTTCGAGGCAGAAGGCCTGCTCGTCACCAGCCTCAGCACCAGCCGCAACGAAGACACCAGCGTCTCGGCCGTCCTCACCCTCGCCGAGCCCGGCGCATGATGCGCACCCGCATTCTCATGGTCACCATCGGCCTCGCTCTCGGCGCACTCATCTGGCTTCCGCTCCGCGCCATCCTTCCCGCCGGCATCGCTGCCACCGCCGTGGACGGCACGATTTGGAACGCCAGCCTGCGCGGCGCCGAAGCCGGCGGGCTGGCGCTCGGCGATGTGCAGCTCGCAGCAGAGCCCCCCGCCCTGCTCGGCGGCAACATACGCCTCGGGCTCCAGGGCCCGGCGCTGCAAGGCGAGGCCGTCCTCGGCAGCGGCATCGATGGACTGTCCGCCAGCCTCCTCCCGCTCGATGCCACGCTTCCCGCCCAGCGCATCACCACGAGCAATCTCACCCTGCGCTTCACCGCCGGCCAGTGCACCACCGCCACCGGCCAGGTCGAGGTCATCACGTCGCTCGCCACCCTCGGCGGCGCCCCCCGCTGCGCCGGCGATGCCGCCCTTGTCGATCTCGCCAGCCCCGATGGGCTTATCACTCTGCGCGCCCGCATCGACGCCGCCGGAAGGCTCACCCTGTCATGATGACCCTGCTCCTGGCACTCGCCCTTGCCGCCCCGCCCGAGCTCGGCGAACTGCCGCCGCAAAAGCTGGCGCGCGGCCAATGCGCGCTGTTCCTCTGGGATCGCGCCAGCCGCAAACGCTTCGCCATGTGGCCCGTCGGCGGCGCGCTGCTGCTCGCCGAAGCCGGCACCTCGCGCAGCCTCGCCCTCGTCCCCGGCACCGCCACCGGCAACCCCGCCTTCGGCATCACCCCGCGCGCCCGGTTCGAAGCCGGCGGCGAGTCGGTGGCGCTCGACCTCATCCTCGAAGCCGCACCCGGTGCCGCCAGCGCCACGGTGCAGGACGGCATTCTCACCCGCACCCTCGCCGATGGCACCGCGGTCGTGCTGCCGGTGGCCGGCATCATCGGCTGTGGCTGAAAAGCGCGCCACCACCCCGCGCGAATGGGCACTCGCCATCGCCGGCGGCCTCGGGTTTGCGCTCGTCCTCATCGCCGTCGCCCGGCCGGACATGTTCGCATCCGACGATGCTCCCGCGACCGTCCCGATCGACAGCACGGCACCACCGCCATCTGCCCCTCCACAACCCCCGAACATCCCTCCCGCACCCCCTTCACCCCCTTCGCAAACCCTGCTCCGCGGCGTCCTGCTCCCCCGCGCCGCCATTTTCGAGGATGAAGCGGGCCGCCAGCGCCTCGTCCGCATCGGTCAGCCGTTGCGCCCCGGCACCGCCATCCTCGCCAGCCTGACGCCGCGCAGCGCCACCCTCCGCACCCCCGACGGCAGCCTGCAAACGCTGATGCTCGACGGCACCGCCGCCCCGCCTTCGGAAGCCGCGGCGCCAGCCCCCACCGGCGCTGCGCTCAAGGCGACTCCCGCATCACTCCGCGCCACCAGCAACGATTACCGGCTGGCCCTGCAGCCGCTGCGCACTGGCGGCGGCGATGTCCGCGGCTGGACCGTGCGCGATCCCGCCGCCGTGCCCTTGTTCAAGCTGGCGGGGCTCCGGCCCGGCGATGTGCTCCTCGCAATCAACGACCAGCCGCTGTTCAGCGAAGAAAAGATCATTGATTTGCCTGGAGAAATCGCCGGCGCCTATGCCGTGAAGCTCGATTATTCCCGCGATGGTCGAAAAACCACAACCACGGTGCAACTCGCTCGCTGACACAAAAGCGTCACCTCGAAGCAATCCCAACGTCACGAAACTTGCCTAGAGGCTCCTGCGTCAGGCTGCCGCTGAATGTTGGCGTGCAACGCACTGGCCTGAACGAATCAACAGTCCGTCGGGACTTTCAGGGGACACGCATCATGCTCCAGGCACAGCCCACCAAGCTTCGCACCTTCCTGCTGCTGGGCTCCGCCCTGGCGCTCGCCGCCTGCAGCGGCGCCAACGACATCGCCTCGCCCGGCGAAGGCGTGATCGTCATCCCCGCCCCAACGCCGACTCCGGCCCCCACACCGACCCCAACCCCAACGCCGACGCCCACCCCCGGTGGCCCCGCCACCTCGTGCCCCGGCACCCTTACCGCCGCCGGCACCATCGCCAACCGCTTGATCTGCCAGCTTTCCGGCACCTACACCGGGGCGCTTCGCCTGCAGAACGTCCGCGGCGTCATCTATGCCCTCAACGGCCGCGTCAACATCGGCCAGGATCAGGGCGCCAACCCCGATGCCCCCATCGCCGGCACAACCGCAGGCACGCTGACCATCGATCCCGGCGTCAAGATCTTCGGCTCCTCGGGTGCCGATTCGCTCGTCATCAACCGTGGTTCGCAGATCTTCGCCGAAGGCACCGCCAGCAACCCCATCATCCTTACCGCCCGCGCCAACATCGAAGGCACCACCAACGCCAACTCGATCGGCCTGTGGGGCGGCCTCGTCGTCCTCGGCCGCGCGCCGATCCACACCTGCATCGGCACCGCCACACCGGGCAGCGTCGATTGCCAGAACAACATCGAAGGCCTCACCAACGCTTTTTATGGCGGTGCCCGCGCCATCGATAACAGCGGCCGGATGCGCTATGTGCAGATCCGCTATCCCGGGTTCGAAGTGGCGCCGGGCAACGAATTGAACGGCATCACCTTCGGCGGCGTCGGCTCGGGCACCTTCGCCGAGAACATCCAGGTCCACAACAGCTCGGACGATGGCATCGAATGGTTCGGCGGCCGTATCAATCACCGCTACATCGTCGTCACTGGCGCCGATGACGACAGCCTCGATACCGATTTCGGGTACAAGGGCTTCCTTCAGTTCGTCGTCGTCGTGCAGCGCACGGCGGGCGGGGACCGCATCCACGAAGCCGAAACCGGTGGCTTCGAAGCGCGCACCCCGCGCTCCTTCCCGCGCGTCGTCAACTTCACCTATGTCAACCGCCGGGCAGCCGATCCGCTGCTGCTGCGCGGTGGCACCGACTATGCCTTCGTCAACGGCCTGATCTCGGCCACCGCCGCAGTCTGTCTCGATATCGATGGCGACCAGACCGCAGCCGCCGCCAATGCCGCGCAGGACGAGCAGGGCCCGCCGATCTTCCGCTCGGTCCTCTTCGGTTGCGCCACCACCGTACGCGACGAAGCCGATGTTCCGGCGTCGCTCATCACCCCGCTGGTGACCGGCAACAACAACGTCCTCAGCTATACGCCCACCCTCACCGACAGCATCCTGCCTGGGGCCACCGAGACGGCGGCCGTCGCCACCAACCCGACCTTCCTCGGTGGCCCGCTCACCTTCGCAAACTATGTCGGTGCGTTCCAGAACGCTGCCGATCGCTGGTTCGATGGCTGGACCTGCGGCCTCGTCGGCCAGGTCACCTGCGAAGCCGTGCCCGCCGACAACGGCAACTGATGAGGCCGACGGGCGGCGCTGCCTTGGCGCCGCCCGCCGCTGGCTTCCGGTCCGGGTCACCGGCGGCCAGCACCAGCAGGCGGCAGCGCTGCTGCACGAAACGACTGCACGATCCGGGGGACGCCATGATGCGCATTGAAACCACCACCAGTCATCGCGCCGCAAGCGGCCTGTTGATCATGCTCCTCGCTTCGACAGCGCTCGCCAGCGCCGGTCGCGCGCAGGGCGCACAACCGGCGCCCGCCGAAGCCACGACACAGCAAGTTGCGCCCGGCGAAGCACCGCCCCCGGCTGACACCGAGGAACAGGTCGACATCTCGGCCCCCGGCGGCGGCGGCCTCGATGAAATCGTCGTCATCGGCACGCGAATCCCCAACGTCATCCGCTCCACCCGCGAGGTCGTCTCGGTTCTCAGCCAGGCCGATATCGCCCGCTCGGGTGAAGGCGACATCGCCGGCGCCCTCAAGCGCGTCACCGGCCTGTCGGTCGTGGGCGGCAAATATGTCTATGTCCGAGGCCTCGGCGAGCGCTACTCGCTGGCCCTGCTCAACGGCCTGCCCATCCCCTCGCCCGATCCGCTGCGCCGCGTCGTGCCGCTCGATCTGTTTCCCACTTCGGTGCTCGCATCGTCGGTCGTCCAGAAGAGCTATTCGGCCAATTATCCCGGCGAGTTCGGCGGCGGCGTCATCAACCTCACCACGCGCGCGGTGCCCGACAAGCCCTTCCTCACCTTCGGCGGCACCGTCGGCGGCAACACCGTCACCACCGGCGAGCTGGGCTACACCTATCGCGGTGGCGATTGGGATGCCTGGGGCTTCGATGATGGCACCCGCTCGGTCCCCGGCCCGCTCCGCGCCGCCCAGGCCACCGGCAACGTCATCGGCCTCGGCGCCTTCAGCCTCGGCGAGCTGCAGAACATCGCCCGCAGCTTCACCAATTCCAACACCTCGGTCATCCAGCGCAACTCCAACATTCCCGCCGATCTGGGCCTGAACTTCCAGGCCGGCACCAGCTTCGACATCGGTGATGTGCGCATCGGCATCATCGCCTCGGCCGGCTGGGAAAACGAGTGGCAGACCAAGGCCGGCAAGCAGCAGAATGCGCTCGGCGCCGGTGTTGTCGGCGGCGAGGAGATCCTCCTCATCAACCAGGATTTCGATTTCCTCTCGACCGAACACAACATCAAGGTCAACGGCCTGATCGGGCTCGGTGCCGAATTCGGCGAACACAAGATCCGCTTCACCAACCTTTATGTGAAGGACGTGATCAAGGAAGCCCGCCAGCAGATCGGCGTCAATGCCGCCGATTTCGACGGCGTGCTGCTCAACCGCACCGCCACCGCCTTCTTCGAGCGCCAGCTCATCGACACCCAGGCGGTCGGCGAGTTCCGCTTCGGCAACCTCAGCCTCGATGTGCGCGGCACCTATGCCAACTCCAAGCGCCTCTCGCCCTATGAGCGCGGCTTCCGCTACGCCTTTTCGGAAGAGTTCGGAATCAACGATTTTGTTAACGGCCTGCAGGGCCCCGGCCAGGGCGCGACCATCGCCTTCAGCCGCCTGAACGAGAACGTCTATGGCGCCGCGGTCGACCTCGGCTACAAGTTCGAGACGCTCCCGGTGCCGGTGCGGATCGTCGCCGGCTACGCCTATAACGACAACCAGCGCGAGTCCGATTTCTTCCAGTATCGCTTCCAGCCGTCGGACGCGCTGCCCATCGGCGTCATCCAGCAGCGCCCCGACTTCCTGTTGTCGGACTTCAACATCCAGACCTACGGCATCTTCCTCACCCAGACCAACACCCAGCCGGGTGCGGCGCGTTACGAAGCCTCGCTCAAGGTCCATGGCGGCTATGGCCAGATCGAGGTCGAGGCGGCCGATGGCGTGCAGCTGGTCGCCGGCGTGCGCTACGAAAAGGGCCGCCAGCGTGTCATCCCGGTCGATCTCTACAACGCCGGCTTCGTCGATGTGCCCGCCACGCAGATCGACCGCAACTACTGGCTCCCCGCCGGCACCGCGACGTGGAACTTTGCCGAAGACATGCAGCTGCGGCTTTCGGCCTCAAAGACCGTCGCCCGCCCGCAATTCCGTGAGCTCGCCAACCAGTTCTATTTCGACACCGACAATGATCGCGGCAGCTTCGGCAACCCGCTGCTCGTGGACAGCCAGCTGACCAACGTCGAAGGCCGCTACGAATGGTATTTCGGCCGTGACGAGCGGATCACGCTCGGCGGCTTCTACAAGAAGATCAACAAGCCGATCGAGATCATCGCCTTCATCACGTCGGACACGATCACCACCACCTTCGGCAACGCCCCGCGCGCGCAGCTCTATGGCGCCGAAGTCGAGGTGCAGAAGATCTTCGGCCTCGATACGTTGTCGGACGCCGCGTTCTTCCAGAGCCGCCGCGTCCAGCTCGGGCTCAACTACACCTTCAGCAAGTCCAAGCTGCAGGTTCGCCAGGGCGACACCGCCATCGACCCCACTTTTCAGGAAGTGGCGGCCGGCAACCTGTTCCGCGACGGCGCCCGCCTCACCGGCCAGTCGGACCACATCGCCAACTTCCAGATCAGCCTGCAGGACCAGGACAGCCTGTCCGAGCAGACCATCCTGCTCAACTATGCGTCCGACCGCGTCAGCCAGCGTGGCGCCGCGCTGCTGCCCGACCTCATCGAGCGCCCCGGCATCCGCCTCGATTTCGTCTGGCGCCAGGCGATCCCGATCGCCGGCCTCAACTTCGACCTGAAGTTCGAAGCCCGCAACCTCACCAACACCCGCTTCCAGGAGTTCCAGACGCTCAACTCGTCGCGGATCGACTACAACACCTATGCACTGGGGCGGACGTTCCAGCTTGGGGCGAGTCTGAACTTTTAAGCGCAGCGTGGCGACAGGATAGCGAAGCTATCCTGCGACTCACGCAAGCTCGGCCAGCGAGCCGGACAGCTTCGCTGGCCGAACTCGTCTGACCCCGGCCTTCGCCGGGGCAGGCGTCAACCGCGGCTTTGCCGCGGCGCTCGTCCTTATCTCTCGGCCGACGTCGAACGGGTTCGGCTGGCAGGTGCGCCAGCCGCCCCGCCGGCCGAGCGCCGCGCGAGTCGCCGGATAGCTTCGCTATCCGGTCGCCGCGCTAGCTCCACCCCCAAACCCGCTCCCGAAACCACGCGGTGATGATGTACTTCACCCCCCGGCGCACCGGCATCCCCTGGTGCAGCGTCAACGGGTTGGGCAGCCCGTTCGGCAGCAGGTTGTTCCACGCCAGCAGCTTGCCCTGCTCTGGCTGGAACGTCTTGTCGAGCTTCTTGAAGCGCGTTGCGCCCCCGGCTTCGGGCATGTTGAGATAGATCATCCCCGTCCAGGTCCGCTGGCCCGAAACCGTGCAATGCTCGATATAGCCAAGGCCATCGGGCGTGAACGTGTCGGTGTGGGCCTTGAACTCCTGCCCCTCGGCATAGCGCTGCCCCTGCAGCGGCTCGCAATGCGTCTGCTCGAGGCCCAGAAAATCGGCAATCCGCCGCGTCACCGCAGCCGCGAGCGGGTCGGTGACATCAAGATCCCCCGTCTCGGAAGTGCGGAAGTCCGGATCGCCATTGGGATCGACGATCGTCGAAGGGCGCCGCTTGGCATCGACTTGCGCAATCAGCGCTGCGCACTCCTCCACACTCAGAAAGTCGCGTTTCTGCCAGATTTCGACGTGCCGCACCGGCAAGCGCTGCGCATCTTCAAAGCTCATGGCAGCAGCCTATCCAGCGCGCCCGCCGCCAGCAACAACCAAAGCGGAAATGCCACCGCCGCCAGCAGTGCACCGAGCGGCAGCATGGTGTCCCGCGCCACGTCGCGACCGCGCAGCCGGTCGGCCGCCACCAGCGCCAACCCGAGCAGGCTTGCACCCAGCACCACCAGCGGGAGCGCCGCCCAGCCGAGCCAGGCACCGATGGCACCCAGCAGCTTCGGGTCACCCGCCCCCATGCCCTCGCGCCCGCTCAGCCGCCTGTATCCCACAGCGATCAGCCACAATAATCCAAAGCCCGCCACCGCCCCGATGGCGCGCGCCGGCAGATTGCCCAGCCCAAGCCAGAGCCCGAGCCCCGCCAGCGGCCAGACCACGGCATCCGGCAGCCAGAAATGCTCGGCATCGAGCACGAGCAGCAGCAACAGCGACAGCCCGAACCCTGCACCCGCCACCCCCTCCAGCCCCGAAGCCACCGCGATCGGAGCCACCACCACCACCGCCGCCGCCAATTCGATCGCCAGGTGCCGCGCCGGCACCGCCGCCCCGCAGCGGCGGCAGCGGCCGCGCTGCACCAGCCAGCTCAGCACCGGCACCAGTTCGTGCGCGCGCAGCGTGGCGCCGCACGATGCGCAGCGCGATCGCCCCGACAGCGCATCCTCGCCGCGCGGCCAGCGCCAGCTCAGGCCGGCGATAAAACTTCCCAGCAGCAGGCCCACCACCCCGGCGAGCGCCAGCAGCATCACGGAATAAGGATCTGCCGGATCGCCGCACCGCTCGCGAGATCATCGAGCGCCGCGTTGATCTCGCCCATCGGCCGCATCGCCGACAGCAACCGCTCCACCGGCAGCCGACCGGCGCGCCAGAGCGCGATATAACGCGGAATATCCCGCGCCGGCACCGCAGCCCCCATATAGCTGCCGATCAGCGTCTTGGCATCGGCCACCAGGCTCACCGCCGGAATCGTCAGCGGATCCGCAGGGTTGGGAAGCCCCACCGTCACCGTCCGCCCGCCGCGCGCCGTCAGTCGATAGGCCTCGGCGAGCACGACGCCCTTGCCCACGCTCTCGATCGCCACATCCGCACCGCCCGGCAGCACGCCGCGCAGCACCGCCTCGGCCTCATCGGGATGCGCCACCGCGCGTGCGCCGAGCTCGAGTGCCAGCGCGCGCTTCTCCGCCACCGGGTCGATCGCCACCACTGGCTCGCCCCCCGCTGCAATCGCCCCGAGCAACGCCGCCAGCCCGACCCCGCCCAGCCCCCAGATCGCCACCGATTCACCCGGCCGCAGCATCGCCGAATTGAACACCGCCCCCACCCCGGTGAGCACCGCGCAGCCGAACAGCGCGGCGATTTCGGGCGCGATGTCGGCATCGATCTTCACCGCCGAGCGCTCGTCCACCACCGCATAATCGGCAAAGGCCGAGCAGCCGAGGTGATGGTTCACCGCCGCCCCGTCGAGCGCCAGCCGCCGCCCGCCGCCGAGCAGTTCGCCCTTGCCATTGGCAGCAGCTGCGGGCGCGCAAAGCCAGGGCGTTCCCGCCGCACAGGCCGCACAGCTGCCGCATGCCGGCAGGAACGCCAGCACCACCCGGTCCCCCGCCGCCAGCCGCGCGCCGGGGCCGGCTGCCACCACCGTGGCGCACGCCTCATGCCCCAGCGCCATCGGCACCGGACGCGGCCGATCGCCGTTCACCACCGAAAGATCGGAATGGCAAAGCCCCGCCGCTTCGATCCGCACCAGCAGTTCGCGCGGGCCCGGCGGCGCCAGGTCGAGTGCTGTCATCGTCAGTGGCGCCGATGCCGCAAAGGGCGTGGTCGCACCATGTTCGGTGAGCAGGGCAGCGCGTATCTTCATGCCGCCACCGCCAGCCGTGCGGCATTGAGCGTGGCCTTCACCAGTGCCGCCGTGGCATCGACCAGCGGCGCCGGGCAATTGCCGGCATCGAGCACCAGCGGAATCTCGGTGCACGCCGCCAGCACCACATCGGCACCATCTTCGGCAAGGCGCACCGCGAGCCGTGTGGCTGCCGACCGCGCCGCCGGGCCGGTGTCGCCGCCCTTCACCCGCGCCACGAGCGCCGCCACGGCATCAGCCGGCGGCGCGATCACGCGAACGCCGGCAGCTTCGAGCGGGGCATGGTAGAGGCGCAGACCATGGGTCGCTCCCACGGCCAGCAAGCCGACAGTGCGGGGTGCGCAGGCGAGCGTGGCCGCCACCGCGGTTTCGATGAGATCGACGAACACGGCATCGGCCGGGAGCACGTCACGAACCGCACCTGCCCAGCCATGCGCGGCATTGCACGGCATCGCCAGCACCTCGGCACCGCCCGCCAGCAGCCGCCCGGCCATGGCGGCCAGCACCGGCCCCGGCGAGGCACCCCCGGCCATGGCAGCATTGCGATCGGGCACATTGGGGTTTGATTCGAGCAGCACGCGCGGATGCGCCTCGTCGCGCGCCGCCTTCACGGCCCCCACCAGCATCGTCAGGAAATCGGCACTCGCCGCCGGCCCCATGCCGCCCAAGATGCCGATCGTCCGCCAGCCCGGCTCCGCCCCTACAAGTTCAGGCATGCGCAACCTCGGGGTGCAGGGCGGTTCGGGCGGGGATCATCCCCCGCCCTTGCCTCCCCCGCCCGCGTCGCGCAAGCCTCAGGCGGTGACCCGCGCCAGGCCGGTGCGGCGACGCATCGCCCCACCGATCATCCCGAAGCCCGCGATCAGCATCGCCCAGCTCGCAGGCTCGGGCACGATGTCGGTGCCGCCGTCGATGGCACGCACGGCAAGGGTGATATTGTCCAGCCCCACATCATAGCCATCCGGGCCCCATGCCAGCAGCAGCGGCGAGCTCGACCACGCGCTGTTCACCGATACGTCCACATGGCCGGGATGCATCGTGGAAAGCCCGGAGGCGCTGGCAAGCGTGCCGCCACTGTTGCTCAGCGTGTAATTCATCGTGCGGCAGCTCACGCGGTTGAGATAACAAGCAGCATCGAAGCTGAGCAGTTGCACCTCGAAGCCGCTGATCGGCGTGAAGGTGATTTCCGACCGGTAGTTGGTGGCATTTGCGCCGCCATAGACCACATTCGTCAGGTTGCCATAGTTCCCCGACCAATGCTCGAGATAGTCGGTGTAGGTCAGCCCGGTGCTCACCGTCACGCTGCGATAGCTGATGCCCAGCTGGGCCGTGGAGCCATAGCTGCCGCCAATCCGCGTGCCATTGCCGCACGAGGCGGTGCCGGCGATCCCGCAGATGTTCCCGGCAAAATCGAGGACGATCATGTCAGCCGCTGCCGCCGGCATCGCCGCACCCACAACTCCGGCCGCACAAAGCGAAGCAAGAAGTACCTTACGCATCACATATTCTCCCACCTGCAGCGGGCACCCTGCGCACCCCTGCACCAGTCCAAGCGTCAAAACGCGCAACAATGGGTCAAGCTTTCGGAAAAATTAATTCCTGCATCCTTGCGCAGTCGTGCAGCCCGGCTAATCTTGCCACGGGCAATCTGGGGGGACATGCAGATGCCGCGGACGGCGACCATGGAAATGCTCATCGCCCAATGGCGCGCAGGCGACACGGAATCGCGCGACAGGCTCGTGGAGGCGCTCTATCCCGAGCTGCGCACCATCGCATCCGCGCAGATGCGGCGCGAACGCAATGTCAGCTTCTCGTCGGGCGATCTCGTCAACGATGCCGTGCTGCGCCTCGTCCAGATGGGGCATGTGACCCTCAACGACCGTGCGCACGTCATGGCACTGGCAGCGCGGCTGATGCGCAACATCGTCATCGATCATGCCCGTGCGAGGCGCACCGACAAGCGCGCCCATGTGAAGATCCCGCTCGACGAAGGGCTGGACGGCGAGAAAATACCTGACCTGATTGCCCTCGAAACCGCGCTTGTACGCCTGGGAGCAATCGACGCTGCTCTCGCGGAGCTGGTGGAAATGCGATATTTCGGGGGCATGGGGCTGGGAGACATCGCGATCGTCTCCGGCCTGTCGGAAACCACATTGAAGCGTCGCTGGCGCACGGCCCGCGCCTGGCTGGCCGACGCGCTCGACCGCCCGCTCGATGAGCTCTGACCTCGCGACCGAACGCGCCGCCCTGGCACTGTTCGACGATCTCGTCGACGTCCGCGAAACCGAGCGCGAGCTCTGGATCGCCGAGCGCACCACCGATGCCGCGGTCAAGGACCGGCTGCGGGCCATGCTCGCCGCCGATGCCATCTCGTCGCTTGGCACCGGCGCCGCTGCCCTGTTCACATCGCAGCCGGCGCCCACCCATGTCGGCCATTACCGCATCGAAGGGTTGATCGGCCGTGGCGGCATGGGCGCCGTCTATCGCGGCCGCCGCGATGCCGGGGATTTCGATCACCAGGTCGCCATCAAGATCATCAAGCCCGGCCTGTTGTCGGACGTGCTTACCCAGCGTTTCCTCGCCGAGCGGCAAACTCTTGCCAGCCTCTCGCACCCCAATATCGCCCGGCTCCACGATGGCGGCAGCACCGCCGAAGGCGCCCCCTACATCATCATGGAGCTGATCGACGGCCAGCCGATCGACCGCTGGGCCAGCAGCAAAGGCCTCGATGCCCGCAGCCGGGTGGCGCTCCTCATCACCGCCGCACGCGCCACCGCCCATGCCCATAGCCGGCTGATCATCCATCGGGACATCACCCCCGCCAATGTGCTCGTCACCACCGATGCCACGGTCAAGCTCATCGATTTCGGCATCGCCCGCGCCGCCGAAGGCGAGATGACCACCAGCACCGACATCTACGGCCTCGGCCGCGTCGCCACCCGGCTGCTGCCCGCGCCCGATGCCGAGCTGGCCGCCATCATCGCCCGCGCCACCCATGCCGATCCGGAGGCACGCTATCCCACCGCCGATGCCCTTGCCGATGATCTGCAAGCGTGGAGCAACGGCATGCCGGTGGAGGCCATGCCGCGCCGCCGCCGCTATGTCGCCGCCAAGTTCGTCGCGCGCCACCGGCTGGCCGTCGCCGGCAGTGCTGCCGCGGTCGTGCTCCTCTTCGGCGCACTCGGCGCCGTGCTCGTCGCCAACCGCCAGGCCCGGCTCGCCGAAGCCGAAGCGCAGGCGCGCTTTGCCCAAACCCGCGGCATCGCCCATGCATTGCTCTTCCCGGTCTTCGATGCCGTGTCCGCCGTCCCCGGCGCCACCCGCGCCCGCGCGCTTCTCGCCGAAACCGGGGTCGAATATCTCGACGCCCTGGCCGCCATGCGCGCCGCCCCGCCCGATGTAGCCGCCGAAGCCGGGCGCGGCTATGTGCGCCTCGCCGCTGTCATCGGTGGCGGCCAGGCCGCCCAGCTCGGCCACTACGCCGATTCGGGCGCACTTCTGGCGCGCGCCGACGCGCTGCTCACCCGGGCCTTCAAGGCCGCTCCGGGGGACCGCACGGCAGCCATCGATTTCGCCCGGCTGCGCGTCGAGCAGGCCGGCCAGGCGCTCTACAACGACAATGACACAAGGGCAGGGCGCGCCGCCGCCCGCGACGCGCGCGATGCCACCGCGCGCCTCGCCGCGACCGATGTGGAGGCCGCAGCGCTCCATGCGTCAGCCCTGCAGGCGCTGGCCGATGCCGATGGCTGGGACAATGACGACGAAAAGGCCATCATCGGCCACAAGGCTGCCGAAGCCTTCATCGCGGCCTTGCCAACCGCCCTTCGCGAAGATCCGCTTGTGCTGGCACCCCGCAGCGCCAACCTGCGGCTCCTCGGCGAAGCCCAGCACCGCCGCAAGACCGCCGAGGCTGCGGCAACCCTCGCCCGCGCCGTCTCCATCAACCGCGCGCTGCTTGCTGCCCGTCCCGGGGATCCCAGCCGACAGCGCAAGCTCATCGCCTCGCTCTGGTATTCAGGCGTCATCGCCCGCGGCACCGGTCAGCCAAAGGCCGCCAAGGCGTTCCTCGAAGAGGGCATCGCGCTGGCGCGCCTGATGGTGGCGCGCGATCCGGCCGATGCCGGCGGCCGGCAGATGGTCTCCATCACCGCCGAAATCCTCGCACAGCTCGCCGCCGACCGCGGTGACGCCGCCGAAAACGCTCGCATCGCCACCGAACTCATCGATGCGCACGAAGCGCTGGTCGCACTTGCGGAGAATGCCGCCGGCGCCCGCCGCTCGATGGCCTCGGCGCTGCGCACCCAGGGCGGCAACCGCTACAATGTCGGCGATGTCCCCGGCGCTTGTGCCATCTGGCGCCAGACCATGACCCTCTACACCTCGCTGGAGCGAGACGGCGCCCTTACCGATTTCGACCGCAAGAACGGCTTTCCCGAAACCCGGTCACTTCTTGCCGACATCTGCGAGGGCGGCGTGCCCGTCAGCGCTCGTCCGGCCCGTCTGTAGCGCCACGGCATCGCCAGCCTCCAGCAAGGCACGATCGGCGCGGTTGTGCCGCACCGAAGACCATACCGACAGCCCGATCAGGCCTGCCCCCACCAGCCCGGTAACGGCTTCCGGAATGTGCACGAGCACCGATGCAAACATGATCGAAGCCAGCGCCAGAATAGCCCAGAAGGCACCATGCTCCAGAAAGCGGAACTGGCCGAGCGTGCCTTGCCGCACCAGTGCAATGGTGATCGACCGCACGAACATCGCCCCGATGCCGAGGCCGAGCGCGATGATGACGAGATTCGTCGTCAGCGCGAACGCGCCGATCACGCCGTCGAACGAGAAGGAGGCATCGAGCACTTCCAGATAGAGAAACGCTGCCAGGCCGGACCGCTGCACGCCCTCCACGGCCCCCTCCGGCGCGCCGAGGACATGACCCATCCATTGCACCGCGAAATACACCACGATCCCCATGATGCCGCTCACCATGAACACATGCGCATCCGCCACCGCCAGCTGCGTGGAGACGCCAAACAGCGCCAGCAGCACGACGATGATCTCCACCGCATCGAGCCCGGCCACCTTGCGCAGCGGCGCCTCGACAAGCCCGATCCAGTCATGTTCCTTCTCGGCGTTGAAGAAGAATTTCAGCCCGACCAGCATCAGAAAGGCGCCGCCGAAGCCCATGATGCCGATGTGCGCCTCGGAGACGATGGCCGCGTAGCGATCGGGATCGTTGAGCGCCAGCGATACCGCGGCCACCGGGCCCAGCTGGCCGGCAATGGCCACGATCAGGATTGGAAACACCACCCGCATCCCGAACACGGCGATAAGGATGCCCCAGGTGAGAAAACGGCGCTGCCAAACCGGGTCCATATCCTTCAGAACGGTGGCGTTGACCACGGCATTGTCGAACGACAGCGACACTTCGAGCACACCGAGCACGATGCAGATCCACAGCACCGACAGGGCAGCCCCCACCGATCCACCCGAAGTGTAGCCATACCAGCTGCCCAGCCCGAGGCAGAGGATCGTGAAGGCAATCGATCCATAAAAATGCTTCAGCATCGAGATCTTGTCCCATCCGCGCACGCGGCGCTGCATCGCAATCCATCTCGCCATGGCCGGCCGCCGGACGCATGCGATGCGCCGACAGCGTGCAGATAGGGTGCACGCCGCCTTTCGGAAAGCGCTGGCGAGAAAACTTCTTCGGCAGAACCGCGCCGGCAGCCCGAGGCCAGCGCTGATGCTGCAACGCGCCGCCCTGCATCAGCAAGGGCGGCAAGTGGCGGAGTCGGAGGGATTCGAACCCTCGGATCCGGTTACCCAGATCGGCAGTTTAGCAAACTACTGGTTTCAGCCACTCACCCACGACTCCGAGCAAGAAGCGGCCCTATACCGACCCCTTGGCAAGGTTGGCAACCAATCAATCGCATGGTCGCCCTTCAGCCCGATCTCAGCGCCCGATCGAGGTATAGGCAATGCCGCGCCGCGCCATCTCGGCCGGATCATACACATTGCGCAGGTCCACCATCACCGGGGACTTCAGCAGCGCCTTCACCCGGTCCATGTCGAGCGCGCGGAAAGCGTCCCACTCGGTCACCAGCACCGCCACATCGGCACCTTCGAGCGCATCATAAGGGTCGGTCGCATAATGCACGTTGGTCAGCACCATCGCTGCCTGCTCATGCCCTTCGGGATCATAGGCACGAATTTCCGCGCCACCATCCTGCAAGGCCTGGATGATATCGATCGCCGGCGAATCGCGCATGTCGTCGGTATTGGGCTTGAAAGTGAGGCCGAGCACTGCAACGCGCTTGCCGCGCACATCGCCCCCGGCCGCCGTCACCACCTTCTTCGCCATCGCGCGCTTGCGCTGGCCATTGACCGCCGCCACCGTCTCAACGATCCGCACCGGCGTGCCGAAATCCTGCGCGGTCTTCACCAGCGCCAGCGTGTCCTTGGGAAAGCAGCTGCCGCCATAGCCGGGGCCGGCGTGGAGGAACTTCGAGCCGATGCGGTTGTCCAGCCCGATGCCGCGCGCCACATCCTGCACATTGGCGCCCGCCGCCTCGCAAAGGTCCGCCATCTCGTTGATGAAGGTGATCTTGGTCGCCAAAAACGCATTGGCGGCATATTTGGTCAGCTCCGCCGTACGCCGGCCCACGAACAGCAACGGGGACTGGTTGAGGAACAGAGGCCGATAAAGCTCGGCCATCACCGCGCGCGCCCGGTCATTTTCGCAGCCCACCACGATCCGGTCGGGCCGCTTGAAATCGCCGATCGCAGCGCCCTCGCGCAGGAATTCGGGATTGGACACCACGGCGAACTCGGCATGCGGATTGGCTTCTGCCATGATCCGCTCCACTTCGTCCCCCGTCCCCACCGGCACGGTCGATTTGGTCACGATCACGGCATAGTTCGTCAGGTTGGCGGCAATCTCGCGCGCTGCGGCATGCACATAGCTCAGGTCGGCATGGCCATCGCCACGCCGGCTCGGTGTGCCCACCGCAATGAAGATCGCCTCCGCCCCGGCAATGCCCTCGGCAAGATCGGTGGTGAAGCTCAGCCGCCCGGCCTTGACGTTGCTCGCCACCAGCTGTTCCAGCCCCGGCTCATAGATCGGCATCACGCCCTGGTGGAGCCGATCGATCTTGCCGGGGTCCTTGTCCACGCACACGACATGATGGCCGAAATCGGCAAAACACGCTCCCGAGACCAGGCCTACATAGCCTGATCCGATCATCGCAACGCGCATCGAGTGAACCTTCCTTGATCGGCTTTTCACCGGGGGTTGAATTGCCGCAGTCGCCTAGCATGGGTTGCACTGCAAAAAAACCCGAATGCCCCGGATCATTGCATCTGCTTGCGCCTCGGCCATCACGCATTAATCTTTGCAATGCCAAACCGCAGCCGCCGACGCGTCAGGGCAGCAGCGGCCGGTGGGAGACCTGCATGACCATTTCAACTCGAATTGCCGCTTCGGGCCTGCTGCTTGCGGCACTCGCCGGCGCCATCCCCGCGGTGGCCCAGCAGCCGGCACAGACAACCGCCGTTCCCGCCGAGCCCGCCCCCTTTCCCCCCCAGCAGCAGACCACCTATGCCGAGGATGACGTGCTCGGTGCCGCCGAAGATGTCTTCGGCAAGGGCACCGAGGGCCTGGCCGAAGCCGTGCGCCGCACCTTCGCCCAATATGGCCAGCCCAATGCCTATATCGTCGGCCGCGAAGCCGGTGGCGCCATCATCTTCGGCGTCCGCTACGGCTCGGGCACCCTGTATCACGCGGTCGAAGGCGAGCGGAAAGTCCATTGGACAGGCCCATCGGTGGGCTTCGATGTCGGTGGAGACGGTTCGAAGACCTTCGCGCTGGTCTACAACCTCTACGACAGCGAAGACATCTACCGCCGCTACCCCGCCGCCGAGGGCAAGGCCTATCTCGTCGGTGGCATCGCCATCAACTATCTGCAGCGGGACAAGGTCATCATCGTGCCGATGAAGCTGGGGCTCGGCTGGCGCCTCGGGATCAACGCCGGCTATCTGAAGTTCAGCAAGGAGGGCAAGATCATCCCCTTCTGATCACGTCACCGCCCCCACAAGCGGCTGCCCCGCCGCCAGTCGCGCCAGATTGCCGACCAGCCGCTCGATGATCCGCCGCGTGGTGTCGGGGGAACTCCAGGAGATGTGCGGCGTGATCCGAACGCGCGGATGGCCGATCAGCCAATGCCCCTCGGGAAGCGGCTCGGGGTCGGTCACATCGAGGCTGGCCCAGATTCGCCCTGCATCGAGCGCCGCCCGCAGGGCCGCCTCCTCCACCAGCGGCCCGCGCGCCACATTCACCAGATGCGCCCCCGCCTTCATCCGCCCCAGGAAATCGGCCCCCACGATCCCGCGGGTCGCATCGCTGATCGGCGCCACCAGCACCAGATGGTCGGCGCGCGCCGCCAGCGTTTCGATCGGCACCAGTTCAACCCCGTCCACCGGCGACGGCGCGTCGCTGGCCCGCGTCGCCACCACCTTCATCCCGAACGCCAACCCCAGCCGCGCCGCAGCCTGGCCGATCTGCCCCAGCCCGAGCAGCCCCAGCGTCCGCCCGTCGAGTGTGCCGAGCGGGGCCCCCAGCAGTTCGTCGCGCTCCGGCCAGCGAGCACCCCAGCGGCCACGGCCGAGGGTCACGTCATCGAGGGTCTTGGTGCGTGCCAGCAGCAGCCCCAGCACGAATTCGGCGATGGGGATCGCCGTGGTGCCCGATCCCGTCGCCACCTGCGGCGCCTCGAACAGCCATTCGGGATAATCATCGAGCCCGGCCGAAGCGATCTGCACCAGCTTCACCGATCCCGGCCAACCCGCCGGCCGCGGCACCTCGGCCACCGGCACACCCTTCCCCTTTTCCTCGCTGTGCAGCACGAACAGCACATCGGCGTCGGACGGCAGGTCCCAGCGGTCGCGCCCCAGCGTCTCCATCGCCACCGCCTCGGTCACCCCCGGCAGGCCGGCAATCATCGCCGACATCGGCGGCGCAAACTGATGAACGATCCGCATGTGTCGCATCCCTCCCCCAAGACTTTTATTCGATTGTTGCTGGGCTGTTGCCCGCCACTATCACCGCCGCTAGAGCCTCAATGCAACCCATCAACAGGATCAGTCATGTCGCAAATCATTGTCACCGACCGCGCCGGTACCGACCACACGCTCGATGCCCGCCCCGGCCTTTCGGTCATGGAAATCATTCGCGAAGGCCGGCTCGACGAGCTGCTGGCACTGTGCGGCGGCGCCTGCTCCTGCGCCACCTGCCATGTCCATGTGGCGCAAGCCGATCTCCCCCGCACCGGCGCCGCCACCCCGGACGAGCTCGACCTGCTCGACAGTTCGGACCATTTCACCCCCAGCTCGCGCCTCAGCTGCCAGATCCCCTTCACCGCCGCCCTCGACGGCCTGCGCGTGACCATCGCACCGGAAGATTGATGCCAGCGCCGACGCTCATCCTCGCGTCGGCAAGCCCGCGCCGTGTGGCACTGCTGGCGCGGCTGGGCATCACCCCGGCCGCCATCGACCCGGCGGACATCGACGAGACCCCCCACAAGGCCGAGCCGCCGCGCGCCCATGCCGCGCGGCTGGCGCGGGAAAAAGCGCTGGCCGTCGCTGTCCGCCACCCGGGGCAGTTCGTCCTCGCCGCCGACACCGTCGTCGCCGTCGGTGCCCGCATCCTGCCCAAGGCCGAGGACGAAGCGACCGCGCGGCGCTGCCTCACCCTCATGTCCGGCCGCCGCCACCGCGTCCACACCGCCGTGGCGCTGGTGACCCCCGATGCGGCGCTGCGCGAGACGGCATCCGAAAGCCAGGTCATCTTCCACCGCCTCGCCGCCACCGATCTCGACGCGCTGATCGCCGCCGGGGACTGGCAGGGCAAGGCCGGCGGCTATGCCCTGCAAGGTGCTGCCGAAGCCCATATCCGCTGGATCGCCGGCAGCTGGTCGGGGATCGTCGGCCTGCCACTTTCCGAAACCCGCCGGCTGCTGCTGCGCGCCGGCTTCCCCCTTGGCTGATGCCCTCATCGAGACCGCCCCAGGTGCCACGCGCGCGCTGGTGCTGGACGGCGAGACCATCCTCGAAGCGCACATCGAACGCGAGGATGCGCCGCTCCGCCCCGGCCACCGCAGCCCGGCACGGCTGACCACCATCCTCGTCAAGGGCCTTGGACAGGGTAGCCGGGGTATCGCCACCCTGCCCTGCGGCACGGAGTTGCTGCTCTCCCCGCTGCCCGATGCGACCGAAGGTGCCACGATCGGCATCGAAATCACCCGCGCCGCCCTTCCCGAAGCCGCCCGCCCGCGGCTTCCCCGCGCCCGCCCCCTGCCCGCAGTCCCGCCCGTCACGCCCGGCGCCAGCCTTGCCGAGCGGCTGCGGGCCACTGGCCACAGGCTGCAAACCTTGATCGGCCCCGAAGACCGCCTTGAAGCCGCTGGCTGGTCCGAGATCGTCGAGCAGGCCCGCACCGGCCACATCGCCTTCCCCGGCGGCCTGCTCACTATCACCCCCACACCCGCCATGACCACGGTCGACATCGACGGCGACATGCCCCCCGAGGCCCTCGCCCATGCAGCACTCGTGCCGCTCGCCCAGGCGATCCGCCGCCTCGATCTGCAGGGCAGCACCGCCATCGACTTTCCCAGCCTCCAGGGCGCTGCTCGCAAGTCGCTCGACCAGGCTCTCGCTTCCGCCCTCAAGGCGCATCTCCCCGGCGCGCACGAAGCCACCGCGATCAACGGCTTCGGCCTGGTGCAGATCATCCGCCCCCGCACCCGGCCGAGCCTGATGGAAGCCGTTCGCACCCCCGGCTTCGACGCACTGGAGATATTGCGCCGCGCCGCCCGCCACGGCCATGGCCCGGCCACGCTCCATGCGCCGCGGGCGATCATCGACTGGCTGCAAGCCCGGCCGGCACTGCTCGAATCGGCATCGCGCCTGCGCGGCGGCGCCCTCACCTTGCACCCGGACCCCCGACTCGCCACATCAGCCCCCCATGTCAGCTGATCCCCGCCCCCCCGCCTCCCGCGCTTGCGCCTATTGCAACCGCCAGCCCCGCGTGGCGGCGTTCGATCCCTTCTGCTCGAAGGGCTGTGCAGACCGTGACCTCCTGCACTGGCTCGGCGAAAGCTATGCACTTCAGGGCAACAGCCCTCTGGACAGCGACGAAGACCCGGTCTAGGACGCGCCTTCGCTCAGGCGAGCCCGGGTAGCTCAGGGGTAGAGCAGGGGATTGAAAATCCCCGTGTCGGTGGTTCAAATCCGCCCCCGGGCACCATTTCCCAAAGCATGGCGCATCACAGCTTCTTCGGCGGCAGCGGGAAGAAGCCCGAGGTGCGCGCCATATAATCGGCATAGCCGGGCCTGTTCTTCTTCAGCCCCTTCTCCAGCATCGGCGCTCCGCTCCACTTGGTGAGCGTATAGGTCAGGAACACCGGCCCCAAAGTCACCCACAACGGCGCACCGGCCGCAATGGCCACCGCCCATATCCCCCACCAGGTCACCGCATCGCCGAAGTAGTTCGGATGCCGCGTATAGCGCCACAGCCCGGTGTCGAGCACCTGCCCGCGCCGCGTCGGATCCTTGCGGAACGTCTCGAGCTGCACATCGCCGATCGTCTCGAACGCGATGCCGAACAGCGCCAGCGCCGCCCCGGCCCAGGCCAGCGGCGTGAGCGGCGTGCCGGGGTCGGTGAGCAGTCCCGCCTGCGCCGGCAGGCTCACCAGCCACACCAGCGGCCCCTGCAGCAGGAACACCTGCACAAGCGAAGCGGTGCTGAAGCTCCACTGCCGCTTCGCCATCACCGAGCTGAGGATCTTGTCATAGCGCGGATCACGCCCCAGCCGTCGCCAGCGGATGAGCAGATGGGTGCCGAGCCGCATGCCCCAGGCCGTCGTCAGCCCGAACAGCGCCCAGCCCAGCGGACCGCGCGGCGCATCGAGCAGGATGAACGCGGTGATGGTCGCCAGGAAGACCATGCCATAGGCCCACACCACATCGACAAAGCTCACATCCTTGATCATCACCGCCAGGCGCCAGAGGATGACCATCGCCACCACGATGGCGACCAGATTGTGCGCAAGTGCCAGGATCATGCAGTCGAACTTCCCTGTGCGTGGCCGGCATCGCCGATGCCGCGTGGCGCAAGATCGAACGAAACTGCCGCCCCGCCTGCCCCATGGCACAACCATACCCACTGCCGCCGGCCAACGCCAAGCCTATCTGGCAGCGGTTTTGCAACGGCAAAAGGCAGGGCTGTTGCCAGCCCTGCCTTCGCCATACGGTCCTGCGGTCGGACGGATTGGGAGCGCCCGGCCGGAGCAACCGGCTAGTCGATGCTGGCCATCCGTGCCGGCTGCGCCGAAGCCACCGCGCTCTTCACGCACGCCGCGGTCTGCTGCTTGCCGCGCAGGTCATCGGCTGCGCCGGTGCAGACGCTGCGGGCAGCGTAGCGGACGCGGTTCTCGAAGGTGCTGCGGCCGGCGTCGGTGGTCAGGTTGAGATCGGCGGTGCGGACGACGGCACTGCGAACGGTTTCCGAAGCCTGGGCCGGGGCGGTAGCGCCCATCAGGCAGATGCCGGCGAAAACCACGGTGCCGAAGGCGCCGAGAACGTTGCGGGAGAGCGAAGCGGGGGTGGCGAACATGGCTGAAATCCTCTGTTTGGCGAAGGAGCGGACCATCCGGCCTCCGATGCCAAATGCTTTGCACAAGCCGTGCCAGTTTTTCAGCCCGTCCCCAGAACCTGTTATTTCAATGACTTAAGAATCCGCCGCCTGTCGCGGCAGAACAGCTGTCTGGACAAAATCCCAATCCGCCGCGCAATTTCCCAACTAACCGCAATTATTCAGAAGGCATTCATCGGCCAAATCCTGACATCGCATATAATTGATATTGACTCGCATTACGCTGCATGGTCATGAAGCGCACCCGTTGCCGCAAAGGACCCCCATGCCCATCAATCTCCGCGCCCTGCTCCTGGCAACGCTCGCCCTCGTCCCGCTGCCGGCGCTTGCCGAAGACACCGCTGCCATCGTCGAGGATGGCCTCACCGTCACCGCCACCCGCACTGCGACGCGCATCAGCGATGTGCCCGCCACCGTCTCGGTCATCACCGCCGAGGACATCGAGAACCTGCTCATCGATGACATCAAGGATCTCGTCCGCTTCGAGCCGGGGATCAGCGTCCGCAGCCAGCCCAGCCGGCCGGGTGCGGCGCTGGGCACCACCGGCCGCGACGGCAACTCCGGCTTCACCATCCGCGGCCTCAGCGGCAACCGCATCCTCATCCAGCAGGATCTGATCCGCGTGCCCGACAGCTTCGCCTTCGGTGCCCAGGCAGTCGGTCGCGGCGATTATGCCGATCTCGATCTCATCAAGTCGGTCGAGTTCCTGCGCGGCCCCACCTCCGCCCTCTATGGCTCGGACGGCTTGGCCGGCGCCGTCAGCCTCACCACGCGCGACCCTGAAGACCTGCTGCGGCCTGGCCAGAACGTCGCCGTCCGCGCCCGCCTCGGCTACAGCGGCGCCGATAAAGGCTGGGGCAAGTCGATCATGCTGGCATTGGGCGAAGGCCCATTGTCGGCGCTCATCGCCTATAGCCGTCGCGACTCCGGCCCGCTGCAGAACTTTGGCCGTCTCGAGGTCGATGGCCCGCTGCGCACCGCTCCCAACCCGCAAGCCACCGACAGCGACTCGGTCCTCGCCAAACTCGTGCTCGATCTGGGCGGCGGCCACCGGCTGCGCCTGACCGGCGAGCATGTGGCGCGCGCCACAACCACCGATGTCCGAAGCGGCCGCGGCGTGCCCCCCCTGGCAGCGACCAGCGTCCTCGACCTGCGCACCGACGACACCACCACCCGCAACCGCGCCAGTCTCGATTGGCGCTACGAAGGCACCGAGACCGTCGAGAGCGCCTTCCTGATCGGCTATCATCAGGACAGCCGCACCCGCCAGTTCGCCTTGGAAGACCGCAACACCGCCGCCGATCGCACGCGTGACAACAGCTTCGACAACCGCGTTACCGGCGCCAACGGCCAGCTCGCCCTGCGCTTCGGCGACACCGCGCAGCGCCTGCTGATCGGCGGGGACTGGAGCAAGACCCTCCAGACCGGGCTTCGCGACGGCACCGTCCCGCCGGCGGGTGAACCCTTCCCGATCAAGGCTTTCCCCGATACCGACTATACCCAGGCCGGTGCCTTTATCGCCGGCACGCTCGATCTCGGCGGCGGCCGCGCGCTGCTCTACCCCTCGGTGCGCTTCGATCATTTCGAGCTCACCCCGCGCCCCGATGCCACCTTCCCCGGCAACAGTGCGGCGCAATCGGGGAGCCGCGTCTCCCCCAAGCTCGGTGCCGTCGTCTGGGCCACGCCGGTGCTGGGGCTCGCCGCAAGCTATGCCGAAGGCTTCCGCAGCCCGACGCCGAGCCAGGTCAACAACGGCTTCGCCAACCCGCTGCAGGGCTATGCCTCGATCCCCAACCCCGATCTGCGCCCCGAAACCAGCCGCAGTTTCGAGGCCGGGCTGCGGCTGCGCGATGCTGCGGTTGCCGGTGCGGTGCTCAACGCCAACCTCACCGCCTTCACCGCACGCTACCGCAACTTCATCGATCAGCAGGTCATCGGCGGTGCCTTCACCCCCGCCAGTCCCGCCATCTTCCAGTTTATCAACTTCGGCCGCGTCGCTGTCGAAGGCATCGAACTCAAGGCCGATCTTGCGCTGGGCGCTGGCTTCACCCTCAACGCCGCGGCCGCCTGGGCACAAGGCACCAGCAGCGGCGCGCTGCCGAACGGCACCATCATACCCGAAGCGCCGCTGTCGCCGATCGACCCGTTCAATCTCGTCGCCGGCCTCGGCTGGCGCGGGCTGGATGGGCGACTGCAAACCCAGCTCATCGTCACCCACAGCGCCGGCAAGGCCCAGGCCGACATCGCCGAAGCCTGCACGCCCGCCTGCTTCGGCTCGCCGGCCTTCACCATTGTCGACATCACCGCCGCATTCCAGATCACTCCCTTCGCCACGGCGCGCATCGGCCTCTTCAATCTCACCGATCGCCGCTACTGGTGGTGGAACGATGTCCGCGGCCTTGCCGGCACCAGCGCCATCGCCGATGCCTTCACCCAGCCCGGCCGCAATTTCAGCGCCAGCCTCATTCTCCGCTATTGATAATGACTCCTACTGATATTAGCATTCAAACCACAGGAGACCCCGCATGACCCGCTTCCTCGCCGCCTTGCTGCTCGCCACCGCCCCCCTTGGCAGCATCCTGCCGCTCGTCGCTGCTCACGCGCACGGCCCCATCTCTGCCGATGCCGCCACCCAGGCCAAGTACGAGGCCGACCGCGCCGCCATCCTCGGCATGGCCGGCAACTACAAGGTGAAGTTCGATTTCAAGGAGACCACCGCCTGGGATGCCGCCTACAAGCTGCACGAAGCCAAGCCCTCGGGCGGCCATGAGGTGGTGCGCGTGATCGAGGACACGCCACGCACGATCGTCCTCCAGCATATGCTGGTGGCGGAAAAGGACGGCAAGGCCTTCGTCATCAAGCATTGGCGGCAGGACTGGACCTTTGAGCCAGCCCAGCTGCTCACCTACAAGGGCCCCGACCAATGGGAGCTCGAAGCCGTGCCCGAACGGATGCGCAAGGGCCGCTGGTCGCAGACCGTGTGGCAGACCGATGATTCCCCGCGTTATGGCGGCTGGGGCGAGTTCTCCAACGAAGGCGGCGTGCCGCGCTGGCGCAGCAACTGGACGTGGCGCCCGCTCGCCAGGCGCGATGCAGTCCGCAAGCCCGCCTATGATCGCTACATGGCAATCAACCGCCACCAGCCGACGCCGGCTGGCTGGATACACTGGCAGGACAATATGAAGATGGCCGGGGACAAGCCTGTAGTTCAGGAAGCCGGCCTCAACAGCTACGAGAAGTTCGACGGCTTCAACGCCGCCCGCGCCGACAGCTACTGGGCCGCCACCAGCGATTACTGGGCTGTCGTCCGCGCCGCCTGGGCCGAGGTGATGGCGCGCGACAAGGGCATCCGCATCAAGGAACAGGCCGATTGGGGCAGCGTCACCTCCGAGCGGCTGATGACCCTCGCCGATGAGGTCGAGGCCGGCAAGGTCAACACCAAAGCCGCCGGCGACGAAGCGCGAGCCCTCATCCTCACCAGTACCCGCCCACAAGTGGCGACGCGCTGATCTTGCCCGTGCATCGCGCCGGCCCTAGCGTCGGCGCGATGCACACCCCCTTCCCCGTCGCCGCCCTGCAGATGGGCAGCAATCCCGCCGGCACCGCCGCCACCCTGGCGGACATCCTCGCCTGCGAAGCCGAGATCGCCGCCAGCGGTGCCCGCCTCGTCGTCCTCCCCGAAGCCCTTCTCGGCGGCTACCCCAAGGGCGAAACCTTCGGCGCCCAGCTCGGCTTCCGCACGCCCGAAGGCCGCGCCCGCTTCGCCGAATATCATGCCGCCGCCGTCACCCTCGATGGCCCCGAGATCGCCGCCCTCGCCGGCCTCAGCGCCCGCACCGGCGCCACGCTCGTGGTCGGCATCATCGAGCGCGCCGGCGCCTCGCTCTTCTGCACCGCCGTCTTCATCACTCCGGAAGCCGGTCTCATCGCCCACCACCGCAAATTGAAGCCCACCGCCATCGAGCGGCTGATCTGGGCCGAAGGCGATGGCAGCACCATGCCGGTCGTGGAAACCCCCGCCGGCAAGCTTATCGCCGCCATCTGCTGGGAGAACCAGATGCCGCTGTTCCGCGCCGCCATGTACGCCAAGGGGCCCGACATCTGGTGCGCCCCCACCGTCGATGATCGCGACATCTGGCGCGCCACCATGCGCCATATCGCCAACGAAGGCCGGCAGTTCGTCATCAGCGCCTGCCAGTCGCAACCGGCACCCCAAACGCCGATCGCCAACTGGCCCGCCGGCCGCCCGCTCATCGCCGGCGGCAGCCTCATCATCGGCCCGCTGGGAGACATCCTCGCCGGCCCGCTCGGCCCCGAGCCCGGTCTGCTCACCGCCGAAATCGACTTGGCGAGCCTCCCCGGCGCGCGCTTCGATCTCGATGTCAGCGGCCATTATGCCCGGCCGGACCTGTTCACGCTCCATGTCGATGAACGCCCCCGCATCAATGTCAGCCCCCGCCGCCACGAAGACTGACGGAACAACCCCGCCGCCCCATGGTTGACCCGCAGAAGCGGAGCCAGCCCATGCAAAAGCCCTCCCCCACGCAGCCCTCCTCCACACGAGCGAGCATCATCGTCGGCATCGGCCTCGGCGGCTTCTTCGATGGCATTTTGCTCCACCAGATCCTGCAATGGCACCATCTGCTCAGCCTCGTCCCCGGCGTCGACAGCCTGCGCCTGCAGGCGCTGTGGGACGGCTGGTTCCACGCGTTGATGTACATCATCACTGCCGTCGGCCTCATCGGCCTCTGGCGCAGCCGCGCTGCCCTGCCGCCGGCCAGGCACCTCGGCGGCGGCCTGCTCATCGGCGTCGGCGCCTGGCATGTGCTCGACAGCATCGCCTCGCACTGGGTGCTCGGCATCCACCGCATCCGGGTGGACAGTCCCAATCCGCTGGTCTGGGATCTCGTCTGGTTCGTCGTCTTCGGCCTCGTGCCGCTCGCCATCGGCTGGCTGCTCATGCGCGGCCGCCCCATGCCGGGTCCGGGTCGCCGCAACGCTACCACCGCCGTCGTTCTGCTTGCCGCTTTCGCCACCGGCGCCGCCGCCTGGTCGCTCCGCCCAGCTGAAGACCAGCGCTTCACCACCATCGTCTTCCGCCCTGATGTCACTCCGGGCCAGGTCATCGACGTCCTCGCCGCCACCGACGCCCGGCTGGTCTGGACCGACCCTGCCATGGGCGTCGTCGTCGTCGCCATGGCGCCCGATCGTCGCTGGAGTCTCTACCCCCGCGGCGCCCTGCTCGTCAGCGGCTCAGGCGTCCCCACCGGCTGCTTCGGCTGGACCCGCGCCTGATCTGCAATGTCGAAAAAAATGGTGCACCCGAAAGGATGGGAAGAGTGAGTTGATTGAGCCGGTAAGCTATTGAGATATATTGTAGACGTCATCTTTGTGGCGCACCCTTGTGTCACACCTTAGTGTAGCGTTCACGAGCTGACACGGAAGGAGTAAAGTTACGCGGTAAAGGCCGCTCTCGACCCGATTGTGTTGAAGAAGTCAGCGTTGTTCGCGGGCCGATAGGGCGATGTGAGCGGTGCGAGCGCGGGCGGTGTCGTTCAGGCCGGCACCGGATGC
>NZ_JACIIV010000010.1 GCF_014205635.1 Polymorphobacter multimanifer | reverse complement strand
TGCATCCGGTGCCGGCCTGAACGACACCGCCCGCGCTCGCACCGCTCACATCGCCCTATCGGCCCGCGAACAACGCTGACTTCTTCAACACAATCGCCCAAGTTGCGGACGTTCGTAAAAACGGCCACGTTGCTCAAATGGAACCTAGGGACTCGATCGAGCAGAAGCATGTTGGAGGCGTCGGCTGCGCCTGGACAATGCTCGCCGTCAACGTGGCAATTATAGGTCTACTCACCGCAAGCATGGTGCAGGGTCCCTATTCGAGCCCCGAGCAAGAACTTTGGTATCGATATGGGTCGCTTGGATTTCTTATCGCTGGCGTAGGTTTGCCAGCATTCGTTCTTGTTGCTATCCGCCGTTCACGTTCAGTCGTCGTTTCTGCGACGGCATGGATGGTGGCGATCTTACTTGCGTTCGTATGGTATGGGGCGATGTCGAGTGGGGGAGTCTGAATAAGCCTACTAAACGTCCCCTTGCCACCCGTTCCGGCCATTCACATTTTGTGCGCCCACGGCCTAGTCCGCGTCCGGGTGCCGCTCCGGGTGCGACGCCGCAATTGCCGGCACCGTCATCGCCCGCGCTTCGACTGCCAGCAGCGCCTTGAACCCGTCCACCTCTACTCCGAAGCGGCGCGCGCTGTAGAGCTGCGGCAGCAGCAGGCAGTCCGCCATCGTCGGGGTGCCGCCATGGCAGAAGCCGCCGCCCTGTGCCGCCACCAGCGTGTCCAGCGCCACCAGCCCATCGCCGATCCAGCGCGTATTCCAGGCCGCAACATCCGCGCCCTCGGCCTTGAGCCATTGCTGGACGCGCAAATTCTGCAGCGGGTGGATATCGCAAGCGATCAGCCCGCACATGCTCCGCACCTGCGCGCGTGCCATCGGCTCGGCGGGGAGCAGCGGCGGGGTCGGGTGCGTCTCTTCGAGCCATTCGAGAATGGCAAGGCTTTGCGTGATGATCCCGCCATCGGCCTCGATCGCCGGCACCAGCCCTTGCGGGTTGAGCGCGGTATAGCCGGCGTCGCGCTGCTCCCCGGTGCGCAGATCATGGGTGACGCTGGTGACGGTGAGGCCCTTGAGGCCGAGCGCCATGCGCACCCGCCAGGCCGCACCCGAGCGCCAATATTCGTGGAAGATCATGCGACCACCTCGGCACTGCACTCGCCGAAACCGATGGAGGCCGCCCCGGTCGCTTGCGCCATCGCGCGCATGATAATGCGGTCGCCGGGCTGCAGGAAGGTGCGCGTTTCGCCGTTCGGAAGCGTCAACGGAGACTTGCCGCCCTCGCTGATCTCCATCAGGCTCCCCCGACCGTCCGGCGTGGGGGTGCTGATCGTGCCGGTGCCGAGCAGATCGCCGGGGTTCAATGGGCAGCCGTTGCTGGCATGGTGGGCGAGCATCTGCGCCGGGGTCCAGTAGAGGTTGCTCGCCGGGCCGACGCTCAGCCGGTGCGGAGCGAGGCCGTTCTCGCGCATCGCGGCGGTCTCGATCAGCACTTCGAGGTTCAGCGCCAGCGCGCCGCTGGCCTGGTCGGCATCCGACCAGAGATAGGGCAGGGGGCGCGGGTCGCCCTCGGGCCGCGGCGTCTGCGCGATGCGGAACGGCGCCATCGCCTCGGCGGTGATGATCCAGGGCGAGATCGTCGTATGAAAACTCTTCGCCAGGAACGGCCCGAGCGGCTGATATTCCCACGCCTGCAGATCGCGCGCCGACCAGTCGTTGAGCAGGCAGAAACCGGCGATATGCTCGGGCGCTGCGTCGATGGCGATGGGCTCGCCGTGCGCATTGCCGGGGCCGACCCAGATGCCAAGCTCCAGCTCGTAATCGAGCCGCTGGCTGGGGCCGAAGCTCGGCCCCTCCGGCCCGGCGCGCTGCCCGTGCGGCCAGCGGACGGGCACGTCGCCCACGGTCACCGAAGAGGCGCGGCCGTGGTAGCCGATGGGAATGTGCTTGTAATTGGGAAGCAACGGCGCATCGGGGCGGAACAGCTTGCCGATGTTTTCGGCGTGATGAATGCCGGCATAGAAGTCGGTATAGTCGCCGATCGCGGCGGGCAGCTGCATCGTCACGCTGTCGATGCGGTGGAGAAGGTGCACGATCCGCGCCGCCTGGCCGCCGTCCGAAAGCAGCGCCGACAGGGCATGGCGCAGCGCCAGCCGGTCGGCCGCAGGGCGTGCAAGCAGGCTGTTGAGCGTGGTGTCCGAAAGGCTGCCGAGTTCGGGCGGCACCAGCCCCATTTCGGCAAGCCCGCGCAGATCGAGCACATGGTCACCGATGCGCGTGCCAATGCGTGCATCGCCTTCCCCATCGGAAAACACCCCGAGCGGCAGGTTCTGAATCGGAAATTCGGGATGGTCGGTCGCACCCGGCACCCAGCAGGGCAGGGCGGGATCATGGCTGTGGTCGATCATTCGGCGCCCTCCTGGAATTCCGGGGCATGCAACCAGGCCGCATGGCGCGGCGCCCGTTTCGTCTGCGACCATTCATCAAGCATCGGCCGCGCCACCCGCGCCAGCTCGGCGAGCTGCTCGGGCGTGCCGATGTTGGCTGCCAGTTCGAGCCGATGTCCGTTGGGATCGAAGAAATAGATCGACTTGAAGATGCCATGATGCGTCGGCCCGAGCACGGTGATGCCTTCGGCCTCGAGATGCGCCTTGGCGGCAAGCAGCGCGTCCATCGACGGCACCTCGAAGGCGATATGCTGCACCCATTCGGGAGTGTTGGCGTCGCGCCCCATCGCCGGCTGCTCGGGAAGCTCGAAAAACGCCAGCACATTGCCGCCGCCGCAATCGAGGAACACGTGCATGTAGGGGTCATAGGCGCCAGTGGAGGGCACATGATCCTCGGCAAACGCCGTGGTGAAGGTCATGCCGAGCACGCGCTCGTAGAAGCCGACCGTCTCGGCGGCATCCTTGCACCGGTACGCGACATGGTGGATGCGCGAAAGCTGGACAGCGTGGCTCATGCGGGTTCAGCCCCAAGCAGCTCGCCACCAATGATGCCGCGCTCGAGCTGGTCGCGCTCGATCGACTTGAACAGGGCCGTGAAATTGCCTTCGCCAAAGCCGCTGTCGCCCTTGCGCTCGATGAACTCGAAGAACAGCGGGCCGACCATGGGGGCGGAGAAGATCTGCACCAGCAGCCTTGTGTCGCCGGCCTCGGTGCTGCCATCGAGCAGCAGTCCGCGCGATTGCAGCGCATCGACCGGCTCGCCATGGTTCGGCAGCCGCTGGTCGAGCATCGCATAGTAAGTGGCGGGGGGCGGCTTCATGAACTCGATGCCGAGCGCCTTCAACCGGTCCCACACCGCCGGAAGATCGGTGCACGAAAAGGCGATGTGCTGGATGCCTTCACCATTATAGGCCCGCAAAAACTCGTCGATCTGCCCCGAGCCGCCCTTCGATTCCTCGTTCAGGGGAATGCGAATCCGGCCGTCGGGGGCGGTCATCGCGCGTGAGGTGAGGCCGGTGTATTCGCCCTTGATGTCGAAGAAGCGGATCTCGCGGAAGTTGAAGATGCGCTCATAAAAGCCCGCCCAATGGTCCATGCGGCCGCCATAGACATTGTGGGTGAGGTGATCGATCTCGATCAGCCCGGCGCCCTCGGGCTTGCGCGACGCCTCCGGCAGCCAGTCGAAATCGATGTCGTAGATGCTCAGCCCGTCGCCGTAGCGGTCGATGAGGTAGATGATGGCGCCGCCGATGCCGCGGATGGCGGGCAGCCGCAGCTCCATCGGCCCGGTGCGCGTTTCCACCGGCTCGGCGCCGCGCTTCAATGCCTCGGCATAGGCCTGAGCAGCGTTGCGCACGCGGAAGCCCATGCCGCACGCCGAGGCGCCATGCTCGGCAGCGAAATAGGCGGCGGGGCTGCCGGGCTCGTAATTGGCGATGAGATTGATGCCGCCCTGGCGCCAGAGCTGCACATCCTTGGAGCGATGGGTCGCGACATGGGCAAAGCCGAGTGCTGCAAACATCGGCTCGAGCACGCCCTTTTGTGGCGCTGCAAACTCGACGAACTCGAAGCCATCGAGGCCCAGCGGATTTTCAAACAGATCGGCCATGCAACATCCCCGTCACAAATGGTTTCAGTTGATACCAATATCATGGATTGCCGCGATGGTGTCAAATGTTACCATCACCGCATGACCGCCACTCCGCTCCGGCTCGACGATTTTCTGCCCTATCGCCTGTCGGTCACGTCGAATCTTGTCAGCGATCATGTGGCGGGCGCCTATCGGTCACTGTTCGGGCTGAGCGTGCCCGAGTGGCGGCTGGTGGCGGTGCTGGCCGAGGCCGATGGGCTGAGCCAGGCAGCCATCGGCGAACGCACGCGGATGGACAAGGTGAGCGTCAGCCGCGCCGCGCGCGCCCTCGAAGGGCGCGGGTTGGTGACACGTCTGGCCGATGCCCGCGATGCCAGGGCACGGGCGCTCAGCCTCACCGATGCCGGCCGGGGGCTGCATGCACTGGTGGCACCCCGCGCCAAGGCGATGGAAGCAGCGATCTTCGCATGTCTCGATCCCGCCGAGGCCACGCAACTCAAGGTCCTGCTCGCCCGGGTTGAAGCGTCGCTGACAGCTGCGGATCCGACCGCCGGTTCCGCGGCGGACAAGAAATAACAGTTTAAATCATTATTTCAGAAGCGAAAGTATAATAGGGACGTATATGTGGTCGTAGCTTGCAGCACTGGCACGGAGGTGGAGCACCACCATGAAGTTAATTTATGGTAACCATAGCTGATTGTCTCACTTTCGCGGTGCCGCAAGGCCTCGCCTGGCTGCCGCTGCTGACAATGGTCGGGCTGGCGCTGGTGGGTTACGCCAATGCGCACCAGCGCTCTTTTTTCGGCAAGGATTATTTTCTCCTCGCCCATGCCGCGATGATCATCTGGCTGACAGCCGTGACCATGGAAATGCTCAGCCCAACCCTGCAATGCCGCCCGGTGTTTGCGGGGCTCGCCTATCTGGGCATCACCTCTCTCCCGATCGTCTGGGCATTTTTCATCTACCATTATGCCTTCAGCGTCGCGCGGCAGGCGCGGGCAATCGAAATCCTGCTGCTCTGCGTCGTGCCCGTGGCGGTGACCGCCATCGCGTTGACCAATCCGCTGCACGGCCTCTTCTACTCCGACACGAGCATCGCAGTCGACAGCGTCGGCAATCCCTATGTCAACTACACCCATGGCCCCGTGCTCGATGCCATCACGGTGCTGCTCTATGCGATGATCATCGGAACGTTGCTGGTGCTCGTCTTCGGTCTGGTGCGCACGGCGCCGCAATTCCGGCTGTATTTCGCCTTTCCGGTTCTCATAACCTGCACCATCTTCATTCCCAACATCGCCTATAATGTGTTCGGCCAGCGCTTCTACGGCCTTGACCCGACGCCATTCTCCTTCTTCTTCGTGCTGTTGCTGTTCTCGCTGCTCATCGTCACCAACCGGGTGTTCAACATCGTGAATGTCGGTTCCGAGCTGATCTTCGCCAACATGCGCAGCCCGGCGCTGATCGTCGATGCCGATGGGCAGATCATCGCCGTCAACGCCGTGGCCAAGGACATTTTCCTCGAAACCGTCGCGCGCATCGGCGGCCCGATCACCGATCTCGCCGCGCTGCGCCCGGCTGTCACCTTCGATGGCGGAGTGCTTCGTATCGCACACGGCCGGCGGATCGCGGTCGCCGGGCGCTATTTCGATGTCGATGCCATCCCGATCGCCAAGCCGCTGTCGCACAACCAGGAGCCGATCGGCACCGTGCTGCTGATGAGCGATGTTACCGTCGAGGAGCAGCGGTACCGCGATCTCGAAGCCGAACTGGCCAGCAACATGCGCCAGCTCGAAACCTCGACCGCGATGCAGGCCGCACTCCGCGAGGCCGCCGAGTTCGATCCGCTCACCCGCGTCCGCAACCGCCTCTCCCTGCCATCGGTCTTTGCCCATTGCACCGAGCAGGCAGCGCGCGAGCAGCGCAAGGTGGTGGCGGTGCTCATCGACATCGACCATTTCAAGCGCTGGAACGATCTCCATGGCCATGCGGCAGGGGACCGGGTGCTGCGCGATGTGGCGCGCTTCCTCGAGGAGAGCGTCAGTCCACTCGAGCCCATCTTCCGCATCGGTGGCGAGGAGTTCCTGCTGCTGTTCCCCCACGGCGAGAATGAATCGATCGCCAGGCGCATCGCCTCGATCCAGGCCTCCCTTGGGCGCGCCGAGTTCCAGCGCGCCGGTGATGGCCCGCGCATCACCTTCTCCGCCGGCGTGGCGCAATGGCCAGAGGATGGCGTCGTGCTCGATGCGCTGCTCGAAACCGCCGACCGCCGCCTCTATGCCGCCAAGGCAGCGGGCCGGAACAGGATCATCGCCGCCTGATCTCAGCCATGCGGCAACGCCGGAAAGGTGCCGGCCAGCATATGCGCCTTCACATGATCGATGAAGGCGCGCAGCTTGGGCAGAACCTGCGCCCGGCCGGGATAGAAGAGAAAGAGCCCCGGGCTCGAGACCGCGAGATGGCCGAGCACGGGTTCTAGCAGCCCCTGCTCGATCTCCTCCTCCACCAGCGGCTCCGACACATAGGCGAGCCCCAGCCCGCGCAGCGCCATGGCGATCGTCGTCCGCATGTCGTTGCTGATGATCCGCCCTTTCACGGTCACATCAAAGCCCCGCCCGGCCTCGGCAAAGCGCCAGGGTGCGATGATGCCGCTCTGGAAGCGCATCCGGATGCAATCATGCTGCTTCAGGTCTGCTGCAGCCAATGGACGCCCGCACCGCTGGATATAGCCGGGGGACCCCACGACGATGTAGCGAAACGCATCCGAAAGCCGCACCGCGATCATGTCGGCCTCGAGCATCTCGCCAATACGGATGCCCGCATCGAATCCGCTCGCCGCCAGATCGACCAGCCCGTCCTCCGCAGCAATTTCCACATCCACATCCGGATACTGATCGCAGAAGCTGGCGATGATCGGCTCGATGAGGATCGGCACCACCGCGCGCGGCATGTTGATGCGCAGCAGCCCGGCCGGCCGGTCCCCCAGCGTGCGCGCACTGTCCCACGCCGCAACCAGCCCGGCAAAGGCAGGTGCTGCGTCGGCGAGCAGCCGGGCGCCGGCCTCGGTCACCCCCACCGAGCGCGTCGTGCGGGTAAGCAGCGCCACCCCCATCCGTTCCTCCAGCGCCCGCACCGTCTGGCTGATCGCCGAAGGCGACACCCCCATGTCCTCGGCCGCGGCGCGAAAGCTGCGCCGCTCGGCCACTCGCAGGAAGGCCTCGATGCCATCGAGCAGGTGACGCGGGATTGTGTAGCTGTTCTTCACGGCTCACCCAGGATTATACGGATTATGCTCATCCTGAGTGTGACTTAAAACCTGTTCATCGGCAACGGCAAACCCGCCGACAACAGGAAGGAACCCCGTCATGTTCATCACCATCGATCGCCTCACCATCGTCGCTCTCGCTGCCACGGCCATGCTGCCCTTCGCGGCGTTCAGCCCCGCCCAAGCTGCTACCGCCCAGGCTGCCACCGCCCAGAGCTGCGCCGTGCAGTCCGAGCAGATCCGTTCGCTGGCCGAAACCGCCGAGCCCAGGGCCGCCGCCAAGGCGCTGCGCAACGTCCGCCTCGCCGAGCGCCTCTGCGCCGAAGGTGGCCGCCTCGAAGCGGGCAAGAAGTTCACCCTCGCGATGTCGCAGCTCGACACCTCGGTCGAGCTCGCCGACCGCCGCTGATCGCCGCTCTCCCGGACGTGCCTCCCACACGTCAGGTCCCCGGCGGCCGCGTCCTCCTCGCGGCCGTCGGCTTTTTATTGGGAGGCAAATCGCCCTCGTGCCTTTCCATGCGCCGCCCCGGGCGTTAGACCGGCCTGCAATGGCCAGTGCACACCATCCCGACCACCCCGCTCTTGCCGGCGGAGCCCATCCTTTCCCGCATTCCCACCTTCTCGCCATTTCGGCGCTCAAGCCCTGGGAAATGCTCTATCTGCTCGGGGAAGCCGAGAAATGGGTCGATTACAACCGGGCCTCGGCGCGCACCGACCATCGGCTCGCCGGGCTCACCCAGATCAACGCTTTTTTCGAGCCCAGCACCCGCACGGCCCTCAGCTTCGAGATCGCCGGCAAGCGCCTCGGCGCCGATGTCGTGAGCCTCGGAGTCGCCGGATCGAGCGTC
Source organism: Polymorphobacter multimanifer (assembly GCF_014205635.1). Taxonomy (GTDB): domain Bacteria; phylum Pseudomonadota; class Alphaproteobacteria; order Sphingomonadales; family Sphingomonadaceae; genus Sandarakinorhabdus; species Sandarakinorhabdus multimanifer. Next base: position 136,968 of record NZ_JACIIV010000010.1, on the reverse strand, counting down.
AAGAAGGGCGAGACGCTGCTCGACACGGCGCTCACCCTCGGCGCCATGCGGCCCGATGTCATCGTCATCCGCCACGGCAGTTCGGGGGCAGTGCAGCTCATCGCCGAGAAGCTCGATTGCCCGGTGCTCAACGCCGGCGACGGTCGCCACGAGCACCCCACCCAGGCGTTGCTCGATGCCCTCACCATCCGTCGCCGCAAGGGCCGCATCGAGGGCCTCACCGTCGCCATCTGTGGCGATATCCTGCACAGCCGGGTGGCGCGCTCCAACTTCCAGCTGCTCGCCTCGCTCGGCGCCAAGGTCCGCGCCGTGGCGCCCCCAACGCTCATGCCGCCGTTCATCGAGAGTCTCGGTGCCGATCCCTACACCGACATGGCTGCAGGGCTGGAGGGTGTCGATGTGGTGATGATGCTGCGCCTGCAGACCGAGCGGATGGCTGGCGCCTTTCTGCCTTCGACGCGTGAATACTACCGCTTCTTCGGCCTCACCGAGGCCCGGCTGGCGCGCGCGGCGCCCGATGTGCTCGTCATGCACCCCGGACCGATGAACCGCGGCGTCGAGATCGAGAGTGCCATTGCCGATGATATCGTCCGTTCCGCCGTCACCGAGCAGGTGGAGATGGGCGTTGCGGTGCGCATGGCCTGCCTCGATGTGCTGACACGTGGCCGGCGCGGCATCGAAGGCTGGACCGGGGGCGCGGCATGACCGCGTCGCCAAAGCCGCTCTGCCTCGCCGGCGGCCGCGTCATCTGTCCCGCCACCGGCCATGACGGGATCGCCAACCTGATGATCGGCAGCCGGCAGGTCACCGGGCTCGGCGATGCGCCGCCGCCGTCGCACGCCGAGACGATCGACTGCACCGGGCTGGTCGTCGCCCCCGGGCTCGTCGATGCCGGAGTCTTCCGCGCCGATGCGCGTGCCTTCCAGATGGGAGGCATCACGCGTGCCGTGCTGATGCCCGACCAGACGCCGCCGCTCGATGATCCAGCACTCGTCAGCTTCGCGCGCGGCGTTGGCAAGCCCGATGTCTGGGTGCATCCGCTGGTGGCCGCCACGCGAGGACTGCTCGGCGAGGAACTGGCCGAACTCGGGCTGGCCCGCGAGGCGGGTGCGGTGGGCGTCGCCACCGGCCGCCGCGGCATTGCATCGTCGCAGGTCATGCACCGGCTGATGGCCTATGCAGCCAGCTTCGACATGGTGGTGGTCAGCCATGCCGAAGATCCCGATCTCACCCGCGAGGCCGTCGCCACCGAGGGCGAATATGCCACGCGGCTGGGGCTGCACACCGCCCCCGCCTTCGCCGAAACGCTCGCCGTGGCGCGTGAACTGCGACTGGCCGAAGCCACCGGCGTGCGGCTGCATCTCCGCCAGGTCACCACCGCCGAAGCGCTGGCGCTGGTGCGCGCCGCCCGCGCGCGCGGTGTCCGCGTCACGGCCGGAATCACGCCGGCGCATGCGATGATGAACGAGACCGCCCTTGCCGGCTTCCGCAGCTTCTGCCGCCTGTCGCCGCCGCTGCGCTGCGAGGAAGACCGTCTGGCGGTCGTCGAGGCGATTGCCGATGGCACGATCGGCATCATCGCATCGGGCCATGATCCGCAGAGCCAGGAGGCCAAGCGCCAGCCCTTTGCCGATGCCGCCCCCGGCATGGCGGGGGCCGAGACGCTGCTGGCGCTCGGGTTGACGATGGTCGGCGCCGGCACGCTCCGCCTGCCGGCGCTGCTGGCCGCACTCAGCACCGTGCCGGCGGCGCTGTTCGGCCTTGCCGGCGGCAGCCTGGCGCCCGGCCAGCCCGCCGATGTGGTGGTCTTCGACCAGAACGCCCCGTGGCGAATTGCGCCCGATCGGTTTGCCGGGGCCTCCAACACGCCGTTCGATGGCCTGCCGGTGGCAGGGCAGGTGCGGCGCACGATCAAGGGCGGGGATGTGCTTTGGCAGGTTTGAGACTGATTGCGCTGGTGCTGCTGTGTTGCGCGCCCGCGCTCGCCCAGCGACGCGAGGTGCAGCAGCCGGTCACCGTGCCGATGGCTGCACCGCCGGCGCCGATGGCGGCGAGCGTGCGCAACGGCGCGGAGCTGTGGCGGCGCGGGGAATGGGCGGCGGCCGCAGCAATGTGGCGGCCCTTTGCCGAAAATGGCAATCTCGATGCCATGTTCAATATCGGCCAGGCCTACAAGCTCGGCCGCGGGCTGCCGAAGAACGAGGCCCAGGCGCGGGACTGGTATCGCAAGGCTGCCGAGCGCGGCCACCGGCCGGCACAGGCCAATCTCGGCATCCTGCTCTTCCAGTCCGGGCAGAAGGCCGATGCGCTTCGCTGGCTCAAGCAGGCGGCCGACGCCGGCGAGCCCCGCGCCCAATATGTCTATGGCGTGGCGCACTGGAACGGCGATGGTGTGCCGCGCAGCCTTGTGACGGCCTATGCCTATCTCGCCCGCGCCGCCGACCAGGGCCTGGCAGAGGGCCGCTCGGCAATCGACCTGCTCACGCCCAAGATGAGCGTTGTCGAACGTACCAGCGGCTGGCAGCTGGCCAGCGCACTCGCAAAGACCGATGGATCAAGCGGTCCGCTCGCCAGCATTCCCTCGCCATCGGCGCTGGCGGCCAATGCACCCGTGCCGCAGACGCCAAGCAGCAATCCCGCCGCCATTGCCGGCAAGGCCGCCACCCCGACCCGGCCGCAACCGGCGTTCCGCGTGCAGCTCGGCGCCTACAGCCGCCGCGAACTGGCCGAGGCAGCGCTTGCTGCCATCAAATCGCGCAGCCCGGCGCTGCTCGAGGGGGTGGGCCCAATCCTGCAATATGATGGCTCATTGACCCGGCTGCATATCGGCACCTTCGACAGTCTCGAGGCATCCAAGGCTGCCTGCGCACGCTTCACCGCGGCAGGCTATAGCTGCATCCCCGTCGACGCTCCCTGATCTGCCCCGCGGGAGCCCTTCAGGCGGCCTGCAGCATCCCGGGCTGCTCCCATTTCGCCCATAGCCTTGACCGCTCGGCGCCCACGCGGGTCCGCGCCGCATCCTTGACCGGGCCGAAGCCGCGCACGTCCATCGGCAGAGCGGCGATCGCCAGCGCCAGCGGCAGCCGCTCGGGGGTGAGCTCGGCGAGCAGCCGCGCCACATCGGCTTCATAGGCAGCAATATCTGCCCGCTCCTGGCGGCGCTCCTCGGTGCGGCCGAACGGGTCGATCGCGGTGCCGCGCAGCCCCTTCATCCGCGCCAGCAGCCCGAAGGCCTTGAAGATCCACGGCCCGAACTTGCGCTTGGCCGGCCGCCCGGTGGCCGGGTCGAGCTTGCTCAGGAAAGGCGGCGCGAGCCACACATGCGGCGTGCCGGCCTTGAACTGCGCCTTCAGCGTCGCCGCAAAGCGCCCGTCCGAATAGAGCCGCGCCACCTCATATTCATCCTTGTAGGCCAGCAGCTTGTAATGGCTTCTTGCCACGGCTTCTGCGAGTCCATCGCCACCGCGTGCGCGGGCATCGCTCACGAAATCGCGGTAACGACGCGCCAGGGCTTCATCCTGATAGGCGGTCAGGTCCGCCGCACGCTTGTCGATCAGTTCGTCCAGCGTTCGGCTCACCACCGGCTCCGCAACCGGATCGGTCGCGGCGATCATCGCTTCCACCGCCTGCGGATCATGCGCAAGCAACCGCCCCAGCGAAAAGGCGCGCAGGTTGAAATCGATCGCCACATTGTTGAGCCGGATGGCGGCTTCAAGGCTTTCGCGGCCGAGTGGCACATGGCCCTGTTGCCACGCCGCACCCAGCAGCAGCAGGTTGGCGCCGATGCTGTCTCCGAGCAACGCCACCGCCACCCGCTCGGCCTCCAGAAACTGCGTGGCATTGGCGCGCGCCGTCTTGCGCACCGTGTTTTCAATGGCTTTCGACTGGAAGTTGAAATCCCGGTTGCGCACGAAATCCGCCGTCGGCGCGATGTTGGCGTTGGCCACCACCGCGGTGCGCTCGGCGAGCATCAAGGCTTGCGTCGGCTTGTCTGCCGCCACCACGGCATCGCAGGCAAGCACGAGGTCGGCGCAGCCCGCCATGATGCGCGGGGAGAGCAGATCCGAATTGTGCTGGCCGATGCGGACATGCGCATAGACCGCACCGCCCTTTTGCGCGAGCCCGGCCATGTCGGCGGTGGTGCTCGCAAGCCCTTCGAGATGGGCCGCCGTGCCGAGCAGCGCCGACACGGTGAGCACCCCGGTGCCGCCGATGCCGGTCACCATGATGTTGTAGCCATGGCCGGGGCTGGGGATCGCCGGCTCGGGCAGGGCGCTGGCGTCGATCGCCACCGTCTCCGCCTTGGTCAGCTCGGCGCCGTCGATCGTCACGAAGCTCGGGCAGAAGCCCTGCACGCAGGAATAATCCTTGTTGCAGCTCGATTGGTTGATCCGCCGCTTGCGGCCGAATTCGGTTTCGAGCGGCTCCACCGACACGCAGTTGGATTGCACCGAGCAATCGCCGCAGCCTTCGCAAACCGCCGAATTGATGAGCACGCGCGTCGCCGGATCGGGCATCAGCCCGCGCTTGCGGCGACGGCGCTTTTCGGCGGCACAGGTCTGGTCGAAGATGATGACCGTGCAGCCCGGTGTCTCGGCAAATTCCTTCTCGGTTTCGAGCAGGAACTTGCGGTCGAGCAACCGTACGCTGGCGGGCAGCGTCACGCCCTCGTAGCGGTCGAGGTCCTCGGTCAGCACCACGACCTTCTTCGCACTCTCGGCCACCATCTGCGCGGCGATCTGCGGCACGGTCAGTTCGCCATCGACGCTCTGGCCGCCGGTCATCGCCACGGCGTCGTTGTAGAGGATCTTGTAGGTGATGTTCACCCCCGAGGCGATGCTCTGGCGGATCGCGAGCAGGCCCGAGTGGAAATAGGTGCCGTCGCCCAGATTGGCGAAGACATGATTCTCTTCGGTGAAGGGCGCCTCGCCGACCCAGGTCACGCCCTCGCCACCCATCTGGGTGAAGGTTTCGGCACGGTCCATCCACAGCGCCATGATGTGGCAGCCGATGCCGGCCAGCGCACGGCTGCCTTCGGGCACCTTGGTCGAGCTGTTGTGCGGGCACCCCGAGCAGAAATAGGGGGTGCGCTTGATCGGCGTGGTGTGCGCATCCGAGCGGCGCTTCTGCTCGGCAAAGAACGCCAGTGCGTTCCGCACCCGGTCGGTATCGTGGAAGCGCTGCAGCCGGGCGGCGAGCACCTCGGCGATGATTCCCGGCGTCAGCTCATTGTCGGGCGAGAGCAGCCATTCGCCGCGCTCGTTATGCTTGCCCACCACCTGCGGGCGCACCGCAGGGTTCCAGTTGTAGAGCTGCCACTTCAGCTGATGCTCGATGAACTCGCGCTTCTCCTCGATGACAAGCACTTCCTCCAGCCCCTCGGCAAAGGCGCGGATACCATCGGGCTCCAGCGGCCAGGGCATGCCGACCTTGTACACGCGCAGCCCGATCGCGGCAGCGACGCTCGCGGTGATGCCGAGCTCGTCGAGCGCTTCCATCGTGTCGGCATGCGCCTTGCCGGTGGTAATGATGCCGAAGCGCGGGTTCGGCGTGTCCCAGATCGTCCGGTCGATGCCATTGGCCTTGGCAAAGGCCATCGCCGCAAAGCCCTTGAAGCGCTGCAGCCGCGTGTCTTCCTCACGCCACACATCGCCGCCGCGAATGTGGACGCCGCCTTCGGGAAAATCGAACGGCGGCAGGATGATGCGCCGCTGCTCGTTCGAAAGGTCGACCGTGGCCGAGGTTTCCACCGTATCGGCGGTCGCCTTGAAGCCCACCCAGGTGCCGGCAAAGCGACTCATCGCCAGCCCCAGCAAGCCAAATTCGACAAACTCATGCACCGATGAGGGGGCAAGAAACGGCACGAACGCCGCCTGAAAATTATGGTCGGACTGGTGGGGCAGGGTGCTCGACTTGGCACCATGGTCATCCCCCACGATCGCCAGCACGCCGCCGTGCGGGGAGGTGCCCGCGGCATTGCCATGCTTCATCACGTCCATGGCGCGGTCGAGGCCGGGGCCCTTGCCGTACCAGATGCCGAACACGCCATCGAACTTGTTGCCAGGCCGCATGCCGACATGCTGGCTGCCCCACACGGCCGTGGCGCCCAGCTCCTCGTTCACACCCGGCTGGAAGATGATGTTGCGCTTGGCGAGCAATTTCTTGGCCCGCCAAAGCTCCTGATCATAGGTGCCGAGTGGCGACCCGCGATAACCCGAAATGAACCCCGCCGTGTTCAGCCCGGCAGCCGCATCGCGCGCCTGCTGCACCAGCGGCAGCCGCACCAGCGCCTGCACCCCCGACATGAACACCCGGCCTTCGCTGAGTGCATATTTGTCTTCGAGACTGACGGGCGGCATACCAGCGACCATGTTAGGTCCTCTATCAACACTTGTTAGGTCAACAATACTGACCTTTCCAGGCGCGTGCAAGTGACCAGCGCACTGCTCGTCGCAAGCTACAACATCCACAAGGCCGTCGGGACCGACGGCCGCCGCATGCCCGAGCGAATTCTCGATGTGCTCGCCGAAATCGGCGCCGATGTGGCGGTTCTGCAAGAGGCCGACACCCGCTTCGGCGTGCGCACCTCGGTGTTTCCGGGGGACATGCTCGGCCGCGCCGGCTGGCAGGCGGCACCCGTGGCCGAGCATGCTGCGGCCATCGGCTGGCACGGCAATGCCATCCTCGTGCGCGAAGGTGTCGAGCTTGTGCGCGCCGCCCGGCTGCCGCTCCCCGCGCTCGAGCCGCGCGGCGCGGTGATGGCCGATGTCGCCACCGGCGGGCTGACCCTGCGGCTGGTGGGCGCGCATCTCGATCTCTCCGGCCTGTGGCGCGCGCGGCAGGTGCGCGAGCTTCTCGCCGGCGTGGCCCGCGCCCCCGGCAACCCGCCCGAGCTGGTGATGGGCGATTTCAACGAGTGGCGCCCGATGGGGGCCGCCATGGCCGCGTTCGGCGAGCGACTGCGCGTTGTGCCGCTGCCACCGAGCTTTCCCGCTCGGATGCCGCTGGGGCGGCTCGACCGCGCCTTTGCCAATCCGGCGCTCAAGGTGCTCGATTCGGGCGTGCATCGGAGCGCGCTGTCGCGGCTCGCCTCCGATCATCTGCCGGTCTGGGTCCAGGTGGCGCATGGTTGAATCCCTCGCCCGGCAGTTCGGCCCGATGGCAGCCGCGCATCCCGGCCTGTCGGGCGTGCAGATGCTCAAGGACGGTCCGATGTCGCTGTCGCTGCGGCTGCTGCTCGTCCGCCGCGCCCGGCTGTCGCTCGACGTGCAATATTACATCTGGCGAGGCGACCGCTCGGGCCGCCTTCTGCTGGCCGAGCTGCTCGCGGCTGCCGATCGCGGCGTGCACGTCCGGCTGCTCCTCGATGATTTCGGCTGCGGAGTCGGCGATGCGCGACTTGCGGCCCTCCATGCACACCCCCACATCGAAGTGCGGCTCTTCAACCCGCTGCGGCTGCGCTGGCCCCGCTGGATCAACTTCCTGTTCGATTTCCCGCGGCTCAACCGCCGCATGCACAACAAATGCCTGGTGGTCGATGGCGTCGCCGCTGTCCTCGGCGGTCGCAACATCGGGGACGAATATTTCGACGGCAGCAACCCGGCACTCGCCGCCGATCTCGATGCGCTTGCCGTCGGCGCCATCGCCGCCGATGTCGCCGCCGATTTCGAGCGCTACTGGCATGCGGACGCTGCCCTGCCGCTCGATGCCGTCGTCACTCGCCCCTCACCGGCGGCACCACTCGAGACCGAGCCTCGCGATAGCGATCCCGCCGCCGAAGCCCTCATCGACGAGGCTGCGGATTTCGACTGGGTGGCGATGCGCATGCTCAGCGACGATCCCGACAAGGTGCTGGGCCGTGCCGGACCGACCGAGCTGATGCTGCCCCAGCTCATCGCGGCACTGGCGCCGACACATCGGCTGCTGCTCGTCTCGCCCTATTTCGTTCCGCTCGATGCGGGTGTCGCGCTGCTGGCCGGCTTCGTCGGTCGCGGGGTGCAGGTCACCGTGCTCACCAACTCGCTGCAATCGAACAACGTCGCCATTTCGCACGCTGGCTATGCGCCGGCGCGGCGGGCACTGCTGCGTGCCGGGGTCCGACTGTGGGAGATGAAAGGCCGCGGGCTGGGTCCGGCCGTGCTCGGCCTCGTCCCGCGATCGCTTCGGCGCAACCCCGGCACGGCCAGCTTCTTCCGCGCCAGCGCCTCGGCGCTCCATGCGAAGACCTTCATCGCCGATGGCGCCCGGCTGTTCGTCGGCTCGATGAACTTCGATGCCCGCTCGTGGCAGCTCAACACCGAGATCGGCTTCCTCATCGAAAGTGCCATGGTCGCCGGCCGCGTGGAGGCCAGCGTCATTGCCGAGCTGCCGTACCACAGCTGGTCGGTAGAGCTTGCAGGCGACGGCCTTGCCTGGCGTGGCCCGTCGATCTGCCACCGCACCGAGCCCGGCACACGCTGGTGGCAGCGTGGCGTCATGCATTTTCTGGGCTGGCTGCCGATCAAGCGCCTGCTGTAGCGCCTCAGCTCAGCCCGGTGATCCGCCCATACTCGTCGAGCCCGATATGGTGGGCAGCGGGGCTGCGCGGCAAGCCGGGCATGGTATTGATGCTGCCCGCCAGCGCTACCACAAACCCGGCCCCCGCCGCGAGCCGCACGCTGGTGATCGGCAGCATATGGCCGGTCACAGCGCCCCGCACATGCTCGTCGGCGGTGAAGCTGTAGGGCGTCTTGGCAATGCACACCGGCAGATGGCCGAAGCCCTGCTCGGTGAAGCGTGCCAGGTCGCGGGCAGCGGCGGGGGCGAGGCTGATGCCCTCGGCCCGGTAGATCTCGCGTGCCACGGTGCCGATCTTGTCGGCGAGCGGCATGGCATCGGGATAGAGCAGCCGGAAGCCGGCGTGCGGATCGGCGGCATCGGCAATTGCAGCGACCGTGTGTGCCAGCGCCTCCGCCCCTGCGCCGCCATCGGCCCAGTGTGTGCAGAGATGCGCCGGCAGGCCCAGCTTTGCGCAATGGTCGAGCACCTGCTGCTGTTCCGCCGCCGCATCGGTCGCGAAGGCATTGATCGCCACCACCACCGGCACGCCGAACTTGGCAAGATTTTCGGCATGCCGCGCGAGCACCTCCAGCCCGCGTGCAAGTGCCGCCGGATCGGGCTTGCCGAGGTCGGCGAGCGCCATGCCACCATGATATTTGAGCGCCCGCACCGTCGCCACGACCACTGCCACCGCCGGCGCCAGTCCGGCCGAGCGGCACTTGATGTTCGCGAACTTTTCCGCCCCCAGGTCGGCCCCGAAGCCGGCCTCGGTCACCGCGAATTCGCTCAGCGCCAGGGCGGCGCGGGTGGCGATCACCGAATTGCAGCCATGCGCGATATTGGCGAACGGCCCGCCATGGATGAACGCCGGCGAGCCACCCAGCGACTGTACCAGATTGGGCAGCGCGGCCTCGGTCAGCAGCGCCGCCATGGCGCCTGCCGCCCCGATGTCGCCTGCACACACCGGGGTGCCGGCGAGATCCTTGCCGATGCGGATGCGCGCGAGGCGCGATTGCAGGTCGGGAAGATCATTGGCGAGACAAAGGGCGGCCATCACTTCGCTGGCCACGGTGATGTCGAACCCCGTTTCGCGCACCGGGCCGTTGCCGGCGCCCCCTGAGCCGGAGAGGCCGAGCGCCACCTGCCGCAGCGCGCGGTCGTTCATGTCGAGCACCCGGCGCCAGCTGATGCTGCGCGCATCGAGCGCCTCGCCGGTAGCGGTGGGCAGCCGGTAATGGAGCGCATTGTCGATCAGCGCCGCCAGCAGATTGTGCGCCGAGGTGATGGCGTGGAAATCGCCGGTGAAGTGCAGGTTGATCCGCTCCATCGGTGCCACCTGCGCATGGCCACCGCCGGTCGCCCCGCCCTTGCGGCCGAACACGGGCCCAAGCGACGGCTCGCGCAGCACGATGCTCGCCCGCCGCCCGATGCGGTTCAGCGCATCGCCTAGCCCCACGGTCGTCGTCGTCTTGCCCTCGCCGGCCGGGGTGGGGTTGACGGCGGTCACGAGGATGAGCTTGCCGTGCGGCCGGGACCGCAGGCCGCGCAGCGTTTCGGCCGTCAGCTTCGCGATGTGCCGCCCCTGCGGCTCGAGGTCGTTCGCTTCCAGCCCCAGCAGGGCGGCAATCGCCTCGATCGGGCGCAACGTATAGCCATGGGCAATTTCGATGTCGGTCGGCATGCTGTGCAAAGTCCCCTCGGTTCGCAGACAGGGTCTTGCCATGATGCGCACGAGCCGTCACGCTTGCCTATGAGCTTGGGGTTGCTATAGACGCGCGCTTCACGCTGATGCGGGCGTGGCGGAATTGGTAGACGCGCTGGATTTAGGTTCCAGTGTCGAGAGACGTGGGGGTTCGAGTCCCTTCGCCCGCACCAACGCCCCCGATTCGCTGCAGCTTGCTTGTGAAAAGATTTTTTGAAAGACCGAACCATCATGCAGATCGCCGAAACACTGAACCAGGGCCTCCGCCGCGAATTTTCGTGTGTCATCCCGGCCGCCGATATCGCCAAGCGTGTCGATGTGCGGCTTGCCGAAGTGTCCAAGCAGATCCGCATGCCCGGCTTCCGCCCCGGCAAGGTGCCCGCCAACCTCGTGCGCAAGATGCACGGCCCCGCCCTTCATGGAGAAGCGGTGCAGGCCGCTGTTTCCGATGGCGTGCAGCAGCTCCTCGGCGAAAAGGCGTTGCGCCCCGCGGTGCAGCCGCAGGTCGATCTCGAAGGCGATCTGGTCGATGGCCAGGACCTTTCGTTCAAGGTGGCGCTCGAAATCCTCCCCACCATCGAGTCAGTGAACATCGACGATCTGGCGCTGGAAAAGCTGGTGGTGCAGTCCGATGAAGCCGCCATCGCCGAGATGCTCGCGCGCCTCGCCACCCAGCAGCAGAAGACCGAGCCCGCCGCCGCCAAGTACAAGGCGAAGACCGGCGACACGGTGGTGATCGATTTCGAAGGCTCGGTGGACGGCGAGCTGTTCGAAGGCGGCAAGGGCGAAGGCATGCGCGTGACCATCGGGTCGGGCATGCTCATCCCTGGCTTCGAGGACCAGCTGGTCGGCACCAAGGCCAACCAGGAGCTGACGATCGACGTCAAATTCCCGGAAGATTATGGTTCGGAGGCGCTGGCGGGCAAGCCGGCGCAGTTCAAGATCATGGTGCAGGGCGTCGAGACGCCGGTGGAAACGCCGATCGACGACGAGTTCGCCAAGGGCCTCGGCATCGATTCGCTCGATGCGCTGAAGGATATCCTCAAGGACCAGATCGAAGCCGAGACGAGCCAGCTCACCCGCACCCACATGAAGCGCAAGCTTCTCGACACGCTCGCAGCACGCCATGATTTCGAAGTGCCCGAGACGATGGTCGAAGGCGAGTTCGAGCAGATCTGGGCGCAGCTCGAGCAGGAAGCTTCGCGCGCCGAGGATCCGGAAGCCGCCAAGGCCGAGATCGAGGCCGAACGCGCCGACTATCGCCGCATCGCCGAACGCCGCGTCCGCCTCGGGCTGCTGCTCTCCGAAATCGGCAACCGCGGCGGCATCACCGTCAGCAATGCCGAGATGAACCGCCTCATCGGCCAGGAGGCCACGCGCTATGCGCCGGCCGAGCAGCAGAAGGTCGTCAAGTTCTTCCAGGAGAATGCGATGGCCGCCGCCCAGCTGCGCGCCCCGCTCTATGAGGACAAGGTCGTCGATTATCTGGTCGGCAAGGCCGAGGTGACCGAGCGTGCCGTCAGCCGCGCCGATCTCGAAGCCGCGATCGAGGACGAAGACGAGTCGCCGGCCGCCGGCGGCCACGTCCATGGCCCCGATTGCGACCATGATCACGACCACGCGCCCGCTAAGCCGGCAAAGAAGGCCAAGGCCAAGCCCGCCAAGGCTGCCGAAGAGCCTGGCGCCGAAGAAATCCCGGTCGAAGCGCCGCCCGCCGAAGAGGCGCCGGCCATCAAGGAGCCCGAGAAAAAGGCTCCGCCCAAGAAGGCCGCCGCCAGGAAAGCCTGACCTTTTTCATCGGCGCGATGCCGCAGCTGTGGACAGCGCGGTATCGCCCCTTGAAAAGCATGCGGAAACGTCCGACGTTGGACGGGCAATCGGAGTTCAATATGCACGACCTGCTTCCCCAAACGCATGCTGGCCTCATCCCGCCCCCCGCGCATGCGGGTCTTATCCCCATGGTCATCGAGACATCGAACCGCGGGGAACGCTCGTTCGACATCTATTCACGCCTGCTGCGCGAGCGCATCGTGTTCGTCACCGGCCAGGTCGAGGATCACATGGCCTCGGTCATCGTCGCACAGCTGCTGTTCCTCGAATCGGAAAATCCGAAGAAGGACATCTTCATGTACATCAACTCGCCGGGCGGGGTGGTGACGGCGGGCATGGCGATCTACGACACGATGCAGTACATCCGCCCCAAGGTCGCCACCGTCTGCGTTGGCCAGGCGGCATCGATGGGCAGCTTCCTGCTCGCCGCCGGTGAGCCCGGGATGCGCGTCGCGCTGAAGCATGCCCGCATCATGGTCCACCAGCCCTCGGGCGGTGCCCAGGGCCAGGCGACCGACATCGAGATCCAGGCGCGCGAGATCCTGCGCATCCGTGCCACGCTCAACGAGCTTTACGTCAAGCACACCGGCCAGGACATCGACACGATCGAGCGGGCGATGGAGCGCGACAAGTTCCTGTCGGCCGATGAAGCCAAGGTTTTCGGGCTCGTCGACGAGGTCGTCGAAAGGCGTCCGCTGCCGACCGAGGAAGAGACACGGGCCGCAGCTTGAGCCCGTTATCGCGGCGTTCATCGCCGCGATGTAAGATTTGCGTGCGTTGCTGCCCTTGCAGGGTGACGCAAAGCAACGCTAAACTCGCGCGACGCGAGAGAGGAATGCCATGACCAAATTGAGTGGCGGCGATTCAAAGAGCACGCTCTACTGCAGCTTCTGCGGCAAGAGTCAGCACGAGGTGCGCAAGCTCATCGCCGGGCCGACCGTGTTCATCTGTGATGAGTGCGTCGAGCTTTGCAACGACATCATCCGCGAGGAGACCAAGACGGCGCTCGTCAAGAAGTCCGGCGACGTCCCGCCTCCGCGCGAGATCTGCAAGGTGCTCGATGATTATGTCATCGGCCAGATGCACGCCAAGCGCGTGCTCTCGGTGGCGGTGCACAATCACTACAAGCGCCTCAACCATGGCGGCAAGGGCGCCGAGGTCGAACTCGCCAAGTCGAACATTCTCCTGGTTGGCCCCACCGGCTGCGGCAAGACGCTGCTCGCACAGACGCTCGCGCGCATCCTCGATGTGCCCTTCACCATGGCCGATGCGACCACTCTCACCGAAGCCGGCTATGTCGGCGAGGATGTCGAGAACATCATCCTGAAGCTGCTGCAGGCGAGCGACTACAACGTCGAGCGCGCCCAGCGCGGCATCGTCTACATCGACGAGATCGACAAGATCAGCCGCAAGTCGGACAATCCGTCGATCACCCGTGACGTGTCGGGCGAGGGCGTCCAGCAGGCGCTGCTCAAGATCATGGAGGGCACCACCGCCTCGGTGCCGCCGCAGGGCGGGCGCAAGCATCCGCAGCAGGAGTTCCTGCAGGTCGACACGACCAACATCCTCTTCATCTGCGGCGGCGCCTTCTCGGGCCTCGACCGGATCATCGGGGACCGTCTGCAGGGCAAGTCGATCGGCTTCGGCGCGCATGTGGCAGCGCCCGACGAGCGCCGCGTCGGCAAGCTGCTCCGCCAGTGCGAGCCCGAGGATCTTTTGCGCTTCGGGCTTATCCCCGAGTTCATCGGCCGCCTGCCGGTCATCGCCACCCTCGAGGATCTCGACGAGGATGCGCTGATCAAGATCCTCACCGAGCCCAAGAACGCGCTGAGCAAGCAATATGCCCGGCTGTTCGAGATGGAAGGCGTCAAGCTCACCTTCAACGCCGATGCGCTCTCGGCCATCGCCAAGCGCGCCATCGAGCGCCGCACCGGTGCCCGCGGGCTTCGCTCGATCATGGAGTCGATCCTGCTCGAATCGATGTTCGAGTTGCCCGGCATGGAAGGCCTCGAAGAGGTGCAGGTCGACAAGGAGGTCGTTGCCGGCCTCAAGGAGCCGATCCGCCTGATGAAGCAGGACAAGGCTGCATAAACGCATGCTCCCGGGCGCTGTTGCCAGCGCCCGGGGCATCAGCCTGCCAGACCCCCGGCGCTCACGACCAGCTGCAGCCCGACCATCGCGAGCACGACCGCCCAGGGCGGCGCCGCCCAGCGCAACAGCGCCAATATCCCGAACCCGATGATCGCGACATCCACCGGCCCGGCCACTGCACCCGTCCACACCGGATCATGGAGCGCCATCGCCAATATCCCCACAACGGCAGCGTTGGTGCCCTGCAACGCCGCCTGCGCCGCCGGCCAGCCGCGCACCCGGGCCCAGAACGGCAGCACGCCGAGCAGCAGCAGAAAGCCGGGCAAAAACACCGCCAACAGCGCAATCGCCGCACCGGCAACGCCATTGGGCGCCGGGCCAACGCCGGCACCGAGATAGGCGGCAAAGGTGAACAACGGCCCCGGCACCGCCTGAGCGGCACCATAGCCGGTGAGAAACGCATCGGCGCTCATCCAGCCGGCACCCACGATCTCGGCCTCGAGCAGCGGCTGCACCACATGGCCGCCACCGAACACCAGCGCCCCGGCGCGATAAAAGGCATCGAACAGCGCCAGCCCCTGCCAGCCAGTCACCTCCACCAGCACCGGCAGGCCCAGCAGCAGCGTGAAGAAGCCGATCAGATATGCCGGCGCCAGCCTTTGCGGCCAACGCCCGCCCGCGCCGGTCACCGCAGCCCCCTTGCACAGCAGCCAGCCCAGCAACGCCCCGGCCAGGATCGCCGCAATCTGGGCAAGCGCCCCGCCGACCAGCACCACCAGCACACCCGCCACCAGGGCAATCGCCCGGCGCCGCCCATCGGGCGTCAGCGTTTGTGCCATGCCCCAAACCGCCTGCGCCACGATCGCCACCGCGACCAGCTTGAGCCCATGCACCACCG
The DNA here is from genome assembly GCF_014205635.1 of Polymorphobacter multimanifer. Classification (GTDB taxonomy): domain Bacteria; phylum Pseudomonadota; class Alphaproteobacteria; order Sphingomonadales; family Sphingomonadaceae; genus Sandarakinorhabdus; species Sandarakinorhabdus multimanifer. Next base: position 121,909 of record NZ_JACIIV010000010.1, on the reverse strand, counting down.
CCAGCCCCAACGGCCCGCCGAGCACGCCCGCACCCAGTGCGACAAGCAGCATGAACAGCGCCGACGGCAAGGTGAATGCCACCCAGGCCGCCAGCGCGCCCAGCCCGCCGGCCCGCCGCAGTCCGAGCGCAAAGCCGAGCTGGCTCGATGCCGGGCCCGGCAGAAACTGGCAGAGCGCCAGCAGATCGGCGAATTCGGCCTCGTCCACCCAGCCCCGGCGCAGCACCAGTTCGGTGCGGAAATAGCCGATATGCGCCACCGGCCCACCAAAAGACGTCAGCCCGAGCTTCAAAAAGGCGCGGAAAACCTCGCCCGCCGAGGGCGCGGCGCTACTGCGCAACGCGACGGTTTCTCGCCAGCCAGCCATCGAGCGACCAGCGGCCCGCACCTGCAAGCAGGATGAATCCGGCCTCCATCAGCATCGCCCAGTCGGTACGGGTTTCATGCGTCATGCTCAGAAAGCCATAGCGATCGAGCGGGCGCAGCGAGAAGCCCATCCATTCCTGCCCCAGCAGGATCGGCACCTTGGTGCTGATGATCGCCACCACCATCGTGATGATGAGCGGCGCCGCCGCCAACCGCGCGAACAGCCCCAGCAGCATCAGCAAGCCGCACACCAGCTCGACCCATCCCACGAACGGCCCCATCAGCTCGGGTGCAGGAATGCCGATTCCGGCAAAGCGCCCGGCGCCCAGAATGTCCGGGTACACCAGCTTCTGATAGCCTTCGAACCCGAACACAAACGCCAGGCTCAGCCGGATCAGGATCGCCCAATCGACCGAGCCGGGGGACCGCCACCAAAGCGTCGTTCCTGTCGCCGTCACGCCATTTTCCCATCGCTTCTTCAGCCATTTGGGTAGCAGAGGCGCGCCGTCGGTGCCACCCGAACCCGTTCAGGGCACGATCGGCAGCCAGATCGCGCTCGCCTGGCCCGGCCCATGCGCCACCGATTGCGTGGCCGCCGCATAGTCGCCCGCCTTGGCATTGAAGATGTTGGGCACGAACGTCTGCGGGTTGCGATCGTAGAGCGGGAACAGGCTCGATTGCACTTGCACCATGATCCGGTGGCCCGGCTTGAACACATGGTTCACATGCGGCAGCCCGAACTTGAAGTTGGTCACCTTGCCCGGGACCAGCGCCGCCGGCGTCTCGAAGCTCCCCGCATAGCGCCCGCGAAAGATCTCGATGCCGATCGGCAGCTGCATGCCCGCGGTTTTCGGGTGCAGGCTGTCCTCGCCCGGGTGAACGTCGATCAGTTTCACCACCCAGTCCGAGTCTGTGCCGCTGGTGGCAGCAAACAGATCGACCATCGGCTGCCCGGCGATATGCACCTCTTGCGTCAGCACCTCGGTCGTGTAGCTGATCACATCGGGCCGCGTCGCCACGAACCGCTGGTCGGTCACCAGCCAGGTCGTCCACACCGCACGGTCGCGGCCATTGTAGGGCGGCGGCACGAACGGCACTGGAGCGGCGGGGTCGGACACATAGCTGGTCATGCCCGCAGCCGGGGCAGGGGTGAACGCCAGCGCCTTGCCCGGCTGCAGATAGAGCGGCTTGCCCGGCCCCACCGGCCAGCGGTCGCTGCGCTCCCAGCGGTTCGCACCCGTCGCATAGGTCATCACCGGCGGCGTATCCGCCTTGGGTCCGCCCTTCAGATGCTGGTCGAGGAACGGCTTCATCACCGTCTTCCTGAACTGCAGCCCGGTATCACCCTCGAAATCGAGCGCCCCCAGGCTCGCCGCTTCGTAATTCACCTGGCTGTGCCGCCATGGCCCGATCACCAGATGCACCATGTCGTTGTTCACATCCTGCGGCTCGAGCGCCTTGTACACCGCGGGCGCACCATAGCTGTCCTCCTGGTCCCATTGCCCCACCACCAGCATCGTCGGCACGGTCAGCTTGCGCTTGGCCAGCAGCTTGTCGAGCGCCTGCTCCTGCCAATATTGGTCGTAATCCGGATGCTCCATGAACTTGCGCACCGCCGGAAAGTCATCCAGCCCCCATTTGCGCACGAAATCCCCGGTCGAGCCGGCCTTGAGGAAAACCTCATATTGGTCGGCATCCGAATAGGGCACGCGGCCGCCACCCTTCTTCGCCGTCTGGCCGACGATATAATCGAAGGCGAAGGTGCGGAACGCGCCATTGTGGAACCAGTCATCCCCCATCCAGCCATCGACCATCGGGCTCTGCGGCACGCTCGCCTTGAGGGCAGGGTGCGGGTCGATCAACGCCATCAGCGCCGTGAAGCCGGGGTAGGAGCTTCCGGTGATGCCCACCCGGCCATTGCTCTCGGGCACATTCTTCACCAGCCAGTCGATCGTGTCATAGGCGTCAGTCGCATGGTCGACCCTGGTGGTGTTGATCGGCCCCCGCAGCGGCCGGTTCATCACATAATCGCCTTCGGATTTGTACAGCCCGCGCACGTCCTGATACACGCGGATATACCCGTCATTGACGAATTCCGCGTCCATCACCGGCAAGATTTCCTCGATCTTTTGGGCACGGTTGCGGGTCGTCGCACCCCCGGCATTATACGGCGTGCGCGTCAGCAGCATCGGGCCATCCTTTGTGCCCTTGCGCATCACCACCACGGTGAACAGCTTCACCCCATCGCGCATCGGCACCATCACTTCGCGGCGGATGTAATCGGCCTCCGCCCGCACCGGATCATAGACCGCCACGGTATCAGGCGTCATCGGGTCGGTCAGTGCATGTGCCTTTGTCTGCGCCATCGCCGGTGTGGTGGCGAGCAGGCTGGCGATGAGAAATGTGCGGATCATGGAACCCCCGGTTGCTGTGCGCACAACAGACCAGTGCGCGCCGCATTGGGCAAGAGCGTTTGCAAAGTCGGACGCAGACGTTAGACCCGGCACGAGTTCTGGGATGGGAGAAGCCTGTGCGGCGGCGTGATTTTCTGGGTGTGGTCGGTGGCGGTGTCGTGCTGCCGATGGCCTTCGGGCGGCTGATTGCCGCCGAGGAGCTGGTGACGACAATGGATGTCGCCGCCAAGAAGCGGCTCGCCGATGCGGCCCTCAACATCGCCAAGGGGGCAGGGGCCAGCTATTGCGACGTCCGCGTCGGCCGCTACCTCCGCCAGTCGGTGCTCACCCGCGAAAAGACCGTGCAGAATGTCGTCAACGCCGAGTCGCTCGGCGTCGGCGTTCGCGTCATCGTCGATGGCGCCTGGGGTTTTGCCGCCACCAACGACATGACGCCCGATGGCGTCGCTGCGGCCGCCCGCTCCGCCGCTGCCATCGCCCGCGCCAACGCCCGTCAGCAGACCGAGCCCGTTCGCCTTGCCCCAGCGCCCGCACAGGGCGAGGTCACATGGGCCACCCCCATCCGCACCAACGCCATGGCGGTGCCGATCAAGGAAAAGGTCGACCTGCTCCTCAGCGTCAACGCCGCCGCCCAGGCTGCGGGTGCCGATTTCGCGCAATCGACGCTCTTCCTCGTCAACGAGCAGAAATACTTCGCTTCCACCGATGGCACTTACGTGGATCAGGATGTCCACCGCATCTGGGCGCCGTTCACCGTCACCGCCATCGATCGCCAGTCGGGCAAGTTCCGCACCCGTGACGGCCTCTCCTCGCCGATGGGGATGGGGTATGAGTTCCTCGACAGCAAGCCGCAGGACAAGTTCACCGCCCCCAACGGCGTCATCACCTATGGCGCCTCCTACGACATGATCGAGGATGCCGTGGCGGCCGCCAAACAGGCGCGCGAAAAGCTCGCCGCCCCCAGCGTGCAGGCCGGCAAATATGATCTGGTGCTCGATCCGACCCACACTTTCCTCACCATCCACGAGAGCGTCGGCCATCCGCTCGAACTCGATCGCGTGCTTGGCTATGAAGCCAATTACGCCGGCACCAGCTTCGCCACCATCGACAAGCGCGATGCGGGCCTCATGTATGGCTCCAAGCTCGTCAATTTCGTCGCCGATCGCACCGAGCCGAACAGCCTCGGCGCCATCGGCTGGGACGATGAGGGCGTGCGCGCCAAGCGCTGGGATCTGGTGAAGGACGGCAAGCTCGTCGATTACCAGACGATCCGCGATCAGGCGCACATCGTCGGCAAGAACGAATCCGATGGCTGCAGCTATGCCGCCAGCTGGAGCGACGTGCAGTTCCAGCGCATGCCCAATGTCAGCCTCATGCCCGGCACCGCCCCCCTGAGCGTCGCCGACATGGTCTCCCAGGTCGAAAACGGCGTCTACATGTTCGGCCGCGGCTCCTATTCGATCGACCAGCAGCGCTACAACGCCCAGTTCGGCGGCCAGCTCTTCTACGAGATCAAGAATGGCAAGATCACCCGCATGCTCGAAGACGTCGCCTATCAGATGCGCACCCCGGAATTCTGGGGCGCCTGCTCGGCCATCTGCGACAAGCGGGATTGGCGGATGGGCGGCTCCTTCTTCGACGGCAAGGGCCAGCCCAGCCAGGTGTCGGCCGTCAGCCACGGCTCGGCGACCGCGCGCTTCGACGGCGTCAACGTCATCAACACGGCGCGCTCGCTGGGGTAATGGCCGCTGCGGTCGTTCGTCGAACGGGCAGCATCGGGCATTTGACCTTTCGTCCGTTTGGCGCAAAGACGGGCGCATCGGGCATGTCGCTGGGGGGCGGTCGATATGCCGATGAAACAACATGACATTTGCCGGGCCTGGGCGAGGCTTGGTCATCCGGGAGGGACTAAGTGCGCAGACGTGAATTCATGGGGCTTACCGGCCTCTTCGGCGGCGGCCTCGTGCTGCCGGCCGCTTTCGGCAAGGTCATCGCACAGGAAGCGCTCGGCGATGCGATCCCCGATGCGCTGAAGCGCCGCCTCGCCGATGTGGGCCTGGGTGCCGCAACGAGCGGCGGGGCGACCTATTGCGACGTGCGGGTGGGGCGCTATCTGCGCCAGTTCACCGTCACGCGTGAAAAGACCGTGCAGAATGTCATCAACACCGAGTCCGTCGGTGTGGGCATCCGCGTCATCGCCGATGGCGCCTGGGGCTTTGCCGCCACCAACGACATGACCGACGATGGCGTCGCTGAAACCGCGCGGCTGGCACTCGCCATCGCCAAGGCCAATGCCCGGCAGCAGACCGAGCCGGTGCGGCTGGCCCCCACGCCGGGTGTGGGCGAAATCAAATGGCGCACGCCGATCAAGAAGAACGCGATGGAAGTGCCGATCAAGGAAAAGGTCGACATGCTGCTCGCCATCAACGCCGCCGCACAGGCTGCCGGGGCGGACTTCTTCAATTCGGTCCTGTTCCTCGTCAACGAACAGAAGTATTTCGCCTCGACCGACGGCTCGTACATCGATCAGGACATTCACCGCATCCACATCCCGATGCAGGCCACCGCGATCGACCGCCAGACCGGCAAGTTCCGCACCCGCGCGCAGCTTTCGGCCCCGTCGCAGCAGGGCTATGAATATCTTGATGGCGATGCCAGCCAGAAGGTGGTCACCCCCGCCGGCGTCACCGTCTACAACAAGAGCTATGATCCGCTCGAGGATGCGCAGGCCGCGGCCCGCCACGCCCGCGAAAAGCTCAAGGCGCCCACGGTCAAGCCCGGCAAATATGATCTGGTGCTCGATCCGTCGCACACCTGGCTGACGATCCACGAAAGTGTCGGCCATCCGCTCGAACTCGACCGCGTGCTCGGCTATGAAGCCAACTTCGCCGGCACCAGCTTCGCCACGATGGACAAGCGCAATTCGGGCTTCCAGTATGGCTCGGACAAGGTGAATTTCTTCGCCGACAAGGTCCAGCCCGGCAGCCTCGGCCAGGTGCCCTATGACGATGAGGGCGTGAAGACCAAGCGCTGGGATCTCGTCAAGGACGGCAAGCTCGTCGATTACCAGACCATCCGCGACCAGGCGCACATCGTCGGCAAGACCGAGAGCGACGGTTGCTGCTATGCCGACAGCTGGTCGAGCGTGCAGTTCCAGCGCATGGCCAATGTCAGCCTCGCCCCCGGCAAGACCCCGATGACCGTGGCCGACATGATCTCCAAGGTCGAGGACGGCATCTACATCATCGGCGATGGCTCCTTCTCGATCGACCAGCAGCGTTACAACGCCCAGTTCGGCGGCCAGTTGTTCTACGAAATCAAGAACGGCAAGGTCACCCAGATGATCGAGGACGTGGCCTATCAGATCCGCACCCCGGAATTCTGGAACGCCTGTTCGGCCATCTGCGACGATCGCGATTATCGCCTCGGCGGCGCCTTCAACGACGGCAAGGGCCAGCCCTCGCAATCGTCGGCGGTCAGCCATGGTTCGTCCACCGCGCGCTTCGACGGCATCAACGTCATCAACACCGCCCGCTCGCTGGGCTAAGGGGTTTACACATGGCTTTTCCCACACAAGATCAGGTGAAGGCGATCCTCGAAAAGGTCGTCAAGCTCTCCAAGGCCGATGAGTGCACCGCCGTGATGGCGGGCTCCACCGACGGCAACATCCGCTTCGCCCTCAACAACGTGTCGACCAGCGGCATCGTCAACGATACCGAGCTGGCGGTCACTGTCGCCTATGGCAAGCGCGTCGGCTCCGCCACGATCAACGCCTTCGACGATGCCTCGCTCGCCCGCGTCGTCAAGCGCGCCGAGGAGCTGGCAATGCTGGCGCCCGAAAACCCCGAGTTCGTGCCGGCGGTCGCCAAGCAGGCCTATCGCGCCAGCCCGACCTTCGACGCCGCCACCGCCGCGATCACCCCCGATCTGCGCGCCGATGTCGCCGCCAAGTCGATCGCGGCGTGCAAGGCCGAAAAGCTGATCGCCGCCGGCTTCCTCAGCGACACCAGCAACTTCTCGGCCACCGCCAACAGCAACGGCAACTATGGCTATCAGACCGCCACCCGCGCCAACTACACCTGCACCGTGCGCACGACCGATGGCCGCGGTTCGGGCTGGGTCGGCAAGGATGTGCAGGATGTCACCCAGCTCAATGCGGATACCGAAGTCCGCGTCGCCATGCGCAAGGCCGCCGCTTCGGCCGAAGCACGGGCACTCGAGCCCGGCAAATACACCGTCATCCTCGAGCCCGCCGCGGCCGCCGGCCTCGTCAGCTTCATGATCCGCTTCTTCGATGCCCGCCAGGCCGATGAAGGCCGCAGCTTCCTCTCCAAAAAGGGCGGCGGCAACAAGCTCGGCGAGCAGGTCTATGATCCGCGCGTGACGATGATCGCCGACCCCTGGAACCCCGAAGCCGCGGTGATGCCCTGGGACAACACCGGCCTCGCCCGCGAAAGGCAGGCGCTGGTGCAGGACGGCAAGATCGCCAACCTCAACTATTCGCGCTTCTGGGCACAAAAGACCGGCAAGACCGCCGTTGGCCAGCCCGGCAACCTGCTGATGATGGGCGGCACCAAGTCCACCGCCGATCTTGTCCGCACCACCGAGCGCGGCATCCTCGTCACCCGCACCTGGTACATCCGCATGGTCGATCCGCAGACGGTGCTGCTCACCGGCCTCACCCGCGATGGCACCTTCTACATCGAGAATGGCGAGATCAAATACCCGCTCAAGAACTTCCGCTTCAACGAGAGCCCGGTCATCATGCTCAACAACATCGATGAGCTCGGCCGCCCGGTGCGCGTCGCCAGTGACGAAAGCTCGCTGGTGATGATGATCCCGCCGATGAAGCTGCGGGACTTCACCTTCACCTCGCTGTCGGACGCCGTCTGATCGTGCAGCCCGCCATCAGCCGCAAGAGCTTCCTGCGACTGCTGGCGGGCGCCATGGCAGCCACCGCCATCCCGGCCCGCGCCGCGGCCTACGACTTCTGGTTCACCCGGCTGAAGTACAGCAGCGGGGATTGGGACGTCGACCAGCGGATGCCGAACAACATCCTCACCTCGCTCGTCGATTACACCAGCCTGCGCGTCGACCCCAAGGAACATGTCATCGCCCTGTCGGACCCGGCGATGCTGCGCGCCCCCTTCTGCTATCTCGCCGGCCACCGCCTCGTCGAGTTCGACACCGCCGAGCGCGCCAACTTCAAGCGCTATGTCGAAAACGGCGGCTTCGTGTTCGTCGATGATTGCAACCACGATATCGACGGCCTGTTCGCCAAATCCTTCGAAGCCGAAATGGCAAAGATCTTCGGCAGCAGCGCGATGAAGAAGCTGCCCAACACCCACCCCGTCTATTCGAGCTTCTTCAAGTTCGAAGGCCCGCCCGCCACCAGCTTCGAGCTCAACGGCTGGGGCGATGACCTGATCCACGATTACCTCAAGGGCATCGAGATCAATGGTCGGGCCGGAAAGGGGAGATTGGGCGTCCTCTACAGCAACAAGGACTATGGCTGCGAGTGGGACTACGACTGGCGCAACAAGCGCTTCCTCGCCGAAGACAACACCAAGTTCGCCGTCAACATCATCGTCTACGCCCTTTCAGCCTGAGCCGGATTCCCCATGACCGACACCATCGACGAAGCCTCCGTAGCAGCACTGCTCGACAAGCTCGGCGGCCTGCGCGCCGCTGTCGGACAGGCCATTGTCGGCCAGACCGAGGTCGTCGAGCAGCTGCTCATCGGCCTGTTCGCCGGCGGCCATTGCCTGCTCGAAGGCGTCCCCGGTCTGGGCAAGACACTGCTGGTGAAGAGCCTCGGCGAAGCGCTCAAGCTCGAATTCCGCCGCGTCCAGTTCACCCCCGATCTCATGCCGTCGGACATTCTCGGCACCGAGCTGCTCGAAGAGGATCACGGCACCGGCAAGCGCCATTTCCGCTTCCAGCCCGGCCCGGTGTTCACCAACCTGCTCCTCGCCGACGAACTCAACCGCACCCCGCCGAAAACCCAGGCCGCTCTCCTCGAAGCGATGCAGGAAAAGACCGTCAGCTATGGCGGCGTCACCCATGTGCTGCCGAAACCCTTCTTCGTGCTGGCAACGCAAAACCCGCTTGAACAGGCCGGCACCTATCCGCTCCCCGAAGCCCAGCTCGATCGTTTCCTGCTGCTCATCCGCGTCGATTATCCCTCCGAGGCCGAAGAGCATGACATTCTCGCCGCCACCACCGGCGGCAAGCCCGGCGTCGTGCCAGCGGTGATGGGGGAGGCCGATGTGCTTGCCCTGCAGCGCCTCGTGCGCGAAGTGCATCTGAGCGAAGATCTGCTGCTCTGGATCACCCGCCTCGTCCGCGCCAGCCGCCCGGCCGAAAACGCTCCCGAAACCATCGCCAAATATGTCCGCTGGGGTGCCGGCCCGCGCGCCGGCCAGGCGCTGGTGCTCACCGCCAAGGCCCGCGCCCTGCTGCAGGGCCGCCTCGCCGCCACCCGCGAGGACGTGATGGCGCTCGCCGCCCCCGTCATGCGCCACCGCCTGCTCCTGAGCTTCGCCGCCGAAGCCGAAGGCTGCACCGCCGACGATGTGGTCGCGGCGCTGCTCCGCGCCGTGCCGTTCCCCGGCTGAGAGGCGTGGGGCCGGACCTGATCCCCCCGGACGTGCGCGGGCGGCTGCGCACGCTGCGCCTCACCGCGCGCCGCGCCGCCGATCTGCAGGGCCTCGGCCTCCACCATAGCCGCGCGCGCGGTGCCGGCCTCGAATTCGCGCAATATCGCGGCTATGAGCGCGGCGACGAACCGCGGATGATCGACTGGAAGCTCTACGCCCGCTCGGGCAAGTTCTTCGTCCGCGAATCCGAGCGCGAAAGCCCGCTGCGGCTCTGGATACTGCTCGATGCCTCGGCGTCGATGGGCCAGGCCGACCGGGCGCAACCGACCCGCAGCCGCCTCGATGCCGCCATGGGCCTCGCCGCCTGCCTCGGCCAGCTTGCCATGAACCAGGGCGATCGCTTCGGCCTCGTGGTGCTTTCGGATGCCGGGCTGAACGTCATCGACGCCGCCGATGGCGTCCGCCAGCGCGATCGGCTGGCGCTGGCCCTCCGCGCGGTCGAGCCCCGCGGCGGCTTCCCCGCACTCGCCCAATTGGGGCCGCTGTGGGACCGTGTCGGCCCCAGCGATCTCGTCGTGCTGCTGTCGGATTTCTTCGACGAGGGCACCGTCACCCTTGCCGAACGACTGGCAGCGGCAGGCCGCGAAGTGCTGGCCATCCAGATCCTCAGCGTCGAGGAGCGCGACTTCCCCTTCGCGCAAGGCCATCGCTTCCGCGATCCCGAAACCGGCGAAGAGCTGCTCGGCGACGGCAAGGTGCTCCGCGACGAATTCCTCAGCCGCTTTGCCGCAGCACAGACCGAACTCGCCGCGCGGCTCGAGCATGACGGCATCCGCCACGCCCGGCTGGTCCTCGACGAAGCGCTCGACGTGCCGCTCCGCCGCCTGTTCGGCAGCGGCCACGCCGACGAATACAGCTGATGCCAGGCTTCCTCTTCCCCCTCGGCCTGCTCGGCCTGCTTGCCGTGGTGCTGCCGCTGGCGATCCATCTCGCGCGCCGCAGCGACGCCGATATCATCGACTTTGCCGCCCTCCGCTGGCTCCGCGCCGCCCCGCGCCCGCGCGCGCAGATCCGCTTCGATGAAGTGCCGCTGCTGCTGCTGCGGCTGCTGCTCGTCGTGCTGCTCGCACTTCTCCTCGCCCAGCCCATCTGGCGCGGCTGGACCGACCGCCGCCCGGTGCTTGTGGTGTTCCCCGGCGCCGATCTGGTGGAAGCCCGCGCCGCCCTCGCTTCGGCCGGGGACGCCCGGGCGCTCTGGCTCACCCCCGGCTTCCCCGATTTCGGCGAGATCGCCCCGCCCGCCGGCCCAGTCTCCAGCCTTGTCCGCGAGCTTGATTCCACCCTCGCCGCGCAAGTCCCGCTCACCATCCTCGTCCCCGGCGTCCTGCAAGGCGTCGACGCCGAACTCCCGAGACTCTCCCGCCCGGTGCAAGTCCGCATTCTTGAAGGCGCCATGCCGGCACTGGCAGCACCTGTCGAAAAGCTGGCCTTCGCCGCACGCGGCCCTGCCACCGACCCGGGCCTCCGCTGGCTCCGCGCTGCCGCCACCGGCCTCGGCGCCGGCTTCGATCTCCAGCCCGCCGACGCACCCATGCCGCCCCAAAGCAGCATCCTCCTGTGGCTTGGGTCCGGCACCCCGCCCGACCCAATCACAAACTGGGTCGCCTCCGGCGGCACCGCGCTGGTGATGGCGCAAACCCAAATCCCCGCCGGCACCACCGTCTGGCGCGATGCCCAGGGCCCGATCGCCGAGGCCAGCCCGCTTGGGCGCGGAAGGCTCATCCGCTTCGTGCGCCCGCTCACCCCCGCCGCCCTTCCGGCGCTGCTAGAACCCGATTTCCCCCAAGCTCTCGCCGCCCTGCTGCAACCCCCGCCCGAGCCGGCGCGCGTCAGCGCCGAAGGCTGGCAGCCGCGCACCGGCGGCCCCGCCCCCGTGCTCGCCGGGCTCGATCTCTCCGGCTGGCTGGGCCTCGCCATCGCACTCGGCTGGCTCATCGAGCGCTGGGTCGCCACCCGCAGCCGGCGCGCAGCCCGGCCATGAGCGTCGCCCCCGATTTCGCCGCCTGGCTGCGCCCCATCGTCTGGCGCGTGCGCGCCCAGACCGCCGCCGCCGCCCTGCCGCTCGTCCTCGCCGCCGCCGCCATCGCATGGCGCCTCGCCGGTCCCGGTGCCGCGGCGGCCGTCGCTGCCCTCGGCCTTGCCGCCACGGCCTTCCTCGCGCTCCGCGCCTCCGCCCGCTATGATCAGCGCTGGCTGCTCCGTCGCCTTGATGCCGAGCGACCCGATGTCGAAGACAGCGCCGATCTCCTCCTCGCCGAGCCCGCCACCCTTGGCCTGCTGCAACGCCTCCAGCGCGACCGGCTCATCACCCGCCTCGAAACCGGCCCCGCTATCGCCACCCAGCCCGATTGGCAGCCAAAACGTCTTGTCCCCATCTGGGGCCTCGCGCTCGTCACCATCGCCGACGCTATCTTCTGGCCGCGCGGAGGCTCCGCCGAAGTCGAAGCCCTCATTCGCGGCGAGGCCGATCAGCCGCCGCCGGTGCTGGTGGCACGCACCTTGCGCATCACGCCGCCGGGCTACACCGGCTTGCCCGCCCGCAATGCCGAAGGCCTGTCCGCCAAGGCCCCCGCAGGCAGCACGCTGATTTGGCGCCTCCGCTTCGCCCCCGTCCCCGAATCCGCCACGCTGGTCTTCCTCGACGGCCGCCGCGTATCATTGACCAAGCAGAACGAAGATTTCGTCGGCACCGCCCGGCTCGATCGCTCGGCGCTCTACCGCGTCGTCGCGACAGGCGAAGCCAGGCAAGGCCCGCTTCACCGCCTCGATGCCATCGCCGATGCCCCGCCGGTCGTCCGCGTCCTCGTCCCCGCCACCACCCTCACCTCCGCCACCCCCGGCCAATCCCGCTGGGCGCTCAGCTTCGAAGCCCGCGACGATCATGGCGTGCGTGCCACCGCCCGCCTCCGCCTCATCCGCGCCGAAGGGTCCGGCGAGAATGTACGCTTCCGCGAATCCGCCATGGTCCTCTCCGGCACCGGCTCGCCCAAGGCGCGCCGCTTCAGCGTGTCGCTCGACTTGAACGCGCTGGGCCTCACCCCCGGCGGCGAGCTGGTGGCGCAGCTCAGCGTCGCCGACAACAAGCCCGGCACCGCGCAGACCGCGCAAAGCCCCAGCCTCATCCTGCGCGTGCCATCCGAAAAAATGGCCGAGGCCGCCGGGCTCGAAGGCATGGTGCAGCGCGTGATGCCCGCCTATTTCCGCAGCCAGCGCCAGATCATCATCGACATCGAAGCCTTGCTCAAGGAGCGGCGCCGCCTCCCGGCCGCCACCTTCACGGCAAGGTCGAACAACATCGGTGCCGATCAGCGCATCCTGCGCCTGCGCTACGGCCAGTTCCTTGGCGAGGAGTCCGAAGGCCAGCCCAAGGCGCCGACGATGGCCGACCTTCTCACCAGTGACGGCGGCGCCCCCGACAAGGTTGCGCCAGCCGACAAGCCCGCACCCAAGCTCGTCCTCCCCGAAGGCCATGATGCCTATGACGGCCACAACCATGGCGCCGGTGACCGGGCACCCCCGGTCTTCGGGTCGGACAATGGTGAACTCGCCGGATATGGCCATGCGCACGGCGATTCCGAAACCGCCACGCTGTTCGATCCGGAAACCCGCGCCACTCTCGGCAAGGCGCTCGACGCCATGTGGCAGGCCGAACGTTCGCTCCGCCAGGCCGAGCCCGCCGCCGCCCTGCCGCAAGCCTATGCCGCCCTCAATTTCATCAAGGACGTCCAGCAGGCGACGCGCATCTTCCTCCAACGCACCGGCACCAACCTGCCCCCCATCGACATGGCGCGCCGCCTCACCGGCAAGCGCGAGGGCATTGCCCCCGGCCGCAGGTCGCTTGACGGTCAGGACTATCCCGACGCCGTGCCCGCCGCGCTTTTCGCCAGCCTCGCCACGTCCAGCCCGAGCGAAGCCGATCTCCAGCGCCTCGAACGCTGGCTGGCGCAGGCCGAAGTGGCCGACAAGCTCTCGGTCGTCGCCGCCATCGACGCGGTCCGCTCCGATCCCGACTGCGCCCCGTGCCGAACCACGCTGCGCGGCGCCATCTGGGCCGCCATCGCCACGCCCCCCGCCGCCGTCCTCCGCCGCCCCGCCGGCGATGCAGCAGGCCGCCGCTATCTCGACGCGCTGGCCACACGATGACCTTCGCGCTCGCCACCGGCGCCATCCTGGTGCTCGCCGTGCTGCTCGGCTGGCTGCGGCTCTGGCGCTGGCAGGCTGCACAGCCACGCGGCCCTCGCTTCTGGGCGCTGCTGGCGCTGCAACCGCTCGCCGCCGGCCTGCTCTGGCTGGCCCTCCACCCCCCCGCCGTCACCGTGCCGGGCAGCACCCTCGTCGTCGCCACACGCGGCGCCCCGCCCGGCGCTTATGATATCCGCCTCCCCGAAGCCCCCGCGAGTGCCTCCGATCTCGCCCCCGATCTCGCAACTGCCCTGCGCCAGCGCCCCGCCACCACCGTCCGCGTGGTGGGGGAGGGGCTGGAGCCCCGCGACCGGGCCATGGCCCGCACCGTGTCGGTCCAGTTCGCACCGCCTCCCTCGCCGACGGGCCTCATCCGCCTCGATCCGCCGCCGCCGGTCGGGGCAGGGGGCCGGTTGCAAATCTCGGGCGCCGCTGCCGGGATCGACGGCGGCAGTGTCGAACTGCTCGATCCCGCCGGCAAGCGCGCGGCACTTGCCGAGCTTGCCCCGGACGGCAGCTTCACCCTCGCCGGCCAGGTCCGCGCAGCGGGTGCCGCCGACTGGAAGATCGTCCTTCGCGATACCGCCGGCACCCCTTCGGATACCGCCGACATACCGATCACCGCCCTTGAATCACCCCCGCCGCGTCTCTGGGTCCGCGCCGGCGCGCCCGGCCCCGAGCTCAAATATCTTGCCCGCTGGGCCGCCGACGCCGGCCTCGATTTCGGCAGCGACGTGACGCTGGGCGGCGGCGTGACCATGGGCGATTCTCCCCTGGCAATGACTGCCGCCACCCTCGCGCGCCTCGACGTGCTGGTCCTCGACGAGCGCAGCTGGGCCGGCCTCTCGGCAAGCGCCCGCGCTGCCGTGCTGTCCGCAGTCCGCAGCGGCATGGGCCTTGTGCTGCGCACCAGCGGCCCCGTTCCCGCCCCTGTACGGACCGCCTGGAGCACCCTCGGCCTCCGTCTGGCGACCGGGGACACCCCCCGCGAAACCCGCCTCGCCGGCGGCACCACCGTGCAATCTCTGCCGCTCGCCCCACTCGGCACGGACGCCATTCCCTGGCTCCGCGACACCACCGGGAGGCCCGTTGCCGCCTGGCGCAGCTATGGCCGCGGCCGCATCGGGCTTTGGCCGGTGCTGGACAGCTACGCCCTTGTCCTCACGGGAAAGTCCACAGCCTTTGCAGGGCTTTGGAGCAACATGTTCAGCGCTGTTGCAAGGTCCACCGCCACCACCCGACCCGATCTTCCCGCCTGGGGATACAGCGGCGAACGCGTCTCGATCTGCGGCCTCTCGAGCCCTGCACAAATGCTTACCCCCGGCGGCACCGCCATCCCCCTCCATCCGGACCCCAGTGCACGCAGCTGCGCCGGTTACTGGCCCATCACCCCCGGCTGGCACCGGCTGCGCTCCGGCGACCCCGTCACGGAAACGCCGCTCCGCATCCTGCCCGCCGATGCCCATCCGAACATCCGCGCCGCCGCCCGCCGCGAGGCCACGCTGCTCCTCGCCCGCAGCCGCCCCGCCGCTGCAAACACCACCGCCGACCGCAGCCTGCCCGGCCCCGCCTGGCCCTGGTGGCTGGCCTTCGTCGCCGTCGCCGCCCTGCTCTGGTGGCTCGAACGCGCCCGCCTTGGCCGCAGCGCGCCGGAACCGATATGATGCGCGTCGCTTGATTGTCACATACCAGATGTAGAGGGGGCTGCATCGAGGCTGTGAAGGGCCAAGGGCATGGCAAGTCTCCCGTTGGAGCCACCGGAAGCGCTGTTGGACGCGCTGCTGCGCGAAAGCCCGCCACCACCGCTCCGCCCGGCAGCCTTCAACCGCCACTGGCAGGAGGAAGACGAGTTCACTCCGCGCGGCAAGCTCAAGCTCCGCACCGTCTGGATCTCCGACACCCATCTCGGCACTGCCGGCTGCAACGCCGAGCTGCTCCATGATTTCCTCTGCTCGATCAAGCCCGATACTCTCTATCTGGTCGGGGACATCATCGACGGCTGGCGCCTCAAGCGCGGCTGGTACTGGCCGCAGCGCCACAACGATATCGTCCGCCGCGTCCTCAAGCTCGCAAACAAGGGCACCCGCGTCGTCTACATCCCCGGCAACCATGACGAGGCGCTGCGGGATTTCACCCAGCTTGCCTTCGGTGGGGTCGAAGTGATGCCCGAAGCCATCCACGAGACGCTCGATGGCCGCCGCTTCCTCGTGCTGCACGGGGACGAGTTCGACGGCGTCGTCCTCTACGCCCGCTGGCTCGCCTTCCTGGGAGACATCGGCTATTCGCTGCTGCTACGCGCCAATGTCTGGGTCAACCGCGTCCGCCGCCAGTTCGGGCTGCCGTATTGGTCGATGTCGGCGCACGTGAAGAAGCGCGTCAAGAACGCCGTCTCCTTTATCAGCCGCTTCGAGGAAACCGTGGCGCGGGCAGCGCGCGAGCGCGGGGTCGATGGGGTCGTCTGCGGCCATATCCACTCGGCGGAAATCCGCGATTTCGACGGCATCACCTACATGAACGACGGCGATTGGGTGGAAAGCTGCACCGCCCTCGTCGAGTATCACGATGGCCGCATCGAGATCCTCGACTGGGCCAAGCGCGCCGCCGCCCTCCACCGGATCGCAGCACTGCCGGCAACAGCCTGATGCGGGTCACCCTCGTCACCGACGCCTGGGCGCCACAGGTCAACGGCGTGGTGCGCACCCTCTCCACCGTCATGGATATCGCCACGGCGCGCGGTCACCATGTCCAGGTCATAAGCCCCGATCGCTTCCGTTCGCTGCCGATGCCCGGCTATGGCGAAATCCGGCTGGCGCTCACCACGCGGCGCACCGTGGCGCGCACCATCGCCGATTTCGCGCCCGATGCCGTCCACATCGCCACCGAAGGTCCGCTCGGCTGGCTGGCGCGCAGCCTTTGCACCGCGCATGGTGTCGCCTTCACCACCAGCTTCCACACCCGCTTTCCCGATTATGTCGCGGCGCGCACCGGCATGTCCCCGGCGCTCATCTGGCGCATTATCAAGCGCTTCCACCAGCCCGCCAAGAGCATCCTTGTCGCGACGCCGCGCCTCGCCGAGGAGCTTGCTGGGCACGGCCTCCCTCACACCCGCCCCTGGACGCGCGGGGTCGATCTGCTGCAGTTCTCCCCGGCCCGCACCCCGCATTCGGCCTTCGCATCGCTCGAACGGCCGATCGCGCTCCACGTCGGCCGCGTTGCCGTCGAGAAGAACATCGAGGCGTTCCTCGCCGCCGATTGGCCCGGCGCCAAGGTCATCGTCGGCGATGGCCCCGCCCGCGCATCCCTCGCTGCACGCTATCCGGACGCGCTGTTCCTCGGCGCCCTCCACGGCGATGCGCTGGCCAGCGCCTATGCCGGCGCCGATGTCCTCGCCTTCCCCAGCCGCACCGATACCTTCGGGCTCGTGATCATCGAGGCACTCGCCTGCGGCACCCCGGTGGCGGGCTATCCGGTGCCGGGCCCGCTCGATATTCTCGGGGCCGATGGCCTCGGCCGTATCGGCTATGGCGTCTCGGGTGCGCTGTCGGGCCGGCCGGTCGGGGCGGTGGACGAAGTTCTCGCGACCGCCATGCACGCCGCTCTCGACGCCGACCGAGACGAATGCGCCGCCTTCGGCGCCCGGTTCAGCTGGGACCATGCCTGCGACCAGTTCCTCGCCAGCCTAACCGACACCGAGGCGCCGCCCGAAGCGCTGGCGGCCTAAAAAGCGCATAAGGCGCTGTCCTACATCGTCATTTCCGGTCATGGTCCGGCAATGGACACTTCACCCTCCCAGGCCGCGAAAAAACTGCGTTTCGCGTCTTTTTTGTCAACTTCGTCCACTTCCCTTGACACCGGCCGGTCACTACCACTCAGCGTGCAGAACAAGGGGACGGACGCTTGATGTCGAAGTGGATGCGCGGGCTGATCGGCCTGCTCGCAGCGGTGGCAACCGTGCTGGTCGGGCTAATGAGCTGGGATGGCCTCACCGCCGAAGCCTCGATACCCGACGCTCCGGTCCGGCACGAAGTCCGCATCGTCCGCGATGGCTATGGCGTGCCGCACATCATCGGCAAGACCGATGCCGATGTCGGCTATGGCGTGGCAATGGCCCACGCCCAGGATGATTTCGCCAACATCGAAGACGTTGTCGCCGCCGTCCGTGGCCGTGCCGGCGCCATCACCGGGGAGGAGGGGGCCAAGATCGATTTCGCGCGCGGCCTGCTCCAGCCGAACGAAGCGGCAAAGGTCGGATATCCCAGGTTGTCCGCTGCCTCGCGCCTGGTGCTCGAAGGCTATGCCCGCGGCCTCAATGAGTGGGTCAGGACACACCCCTCCGCGCCCCGGGTGCGCGGCCTGTTCCCGGTCAATGGCGAAGACATATTGGCTGGCTTCATGCTGCGCTCGCCCTTCTTCATCGGGCTCGACAAGCCACTCGGCGCGCTGGTTGCCGGCACGCCGGTGCCGCGCGATTCCGGCCCCGCCGACGAGCGCGGCTCCAACGCCTTTGCGGTGAGTGCCGCCCGGTCCGATGACGGCGTCACCCGCCTCATCGTCAACTCGCACCAGCCCTGGGAAGGTGGCGTGGCCTGGTGGGAGCTGGTGGTGCATTCGGACGAAGGCTGGGATTTTGCCGGCGCGCTCTTCCCCGGCAGCCCGTTCCCGCTGGTCGGCCACAACAAGACGTTGGGCTGGGCCAACACCGTCAACCGTCCCGATCTCGTCGACGTCTACAAGCTCGAAGTCGATGCGGCGGGCGAGAATTACCGCTTCGATGGCGCATGGCGGCCCCTCGAGGCACGCCGCATATGGTTGCGCGTCAAGATGGGGCCGTTTGTGCTGCCGGTGCCGCGTACCGTCTATCGCTCGGTCCATGGGCCGGTCATCAAGAACGACCAGGGCTTTTTCGCAATCCGCTACGCCGGCATTGGCGAGCCCGGCCAGATCGACCAATATTACCGGCTCAACAAGGCCAGGGATTTCGCCGAATGGAGCGACGCCATGGCCACCCAGGGCGTCGCCGGCACCAACTTCGTCTATGCCGATGCGCAGGGCCATGTCGCGATGATCTACAACGCCAAGTTCCCCAAGCGACCCAAGGGGTTCGACTGGAAGGGCGTGCTTCCGGGCAACACCTCGAAGGCGCTGTGGACGGGATATGAGCCGTACACCGCCTATCCCAAGGTCGTCGATCCGGCCAGCGGCTGGGTGGGCAATGCCAACAACACCCCCTTCATGTCGACCGCCGCCACCGACGAGCTCGATCCGAAGAGCTTCCCGGAAGAGATGGGGATCGAGACCTACATCACAAACCGGACCTGGCGCTATTACGACCTGTTTGCCGCGGTGAACGGCCCCATCAGCCGCGAGGCGCTGCTGCGCATCAAGTTCGACAAGGGCTATGACAAGCGCAGCTGGGCCGGCCGCTGGATGGCTGCAGTGCTTGCCGTCGAAGATCCGGCACTCGCCGAAGCGCAGGCGCTGCTGCGCAGCTGGGACTGGACGCAGGACGGGGAGGGTGCTGCCGATGCGCTCGCCGCCAACGTCCTGGGGAAGGGCGTTCGGGCCGGCTATGGCGGTGTGGCACTCCCCGATGCAGCGCCCGAGCTTCGCGCCGCGGTCGATGAGCTGATGGCCACCTTCGGCACGCTGACGCCCAGCCTCGGCGACTATCAGCGGGTACGGCGCGGCGACGTCGATTTGCCGGTGATGGGCGGTCCCGATGCCCTGCGCGCCATCTATGCCCCGGTCGCCGAGGACGGCCGCCGCGTCGGCAACAATGGCGATGGCTTCATGATGGTCGTCGAATGGCCGAAGGACGGCGCTGTGCGCTCGGAAAGCATCCACCAGTTCGGCGCGGCGACGATCAGGACAAAGTCGCCGCATTACAATGATCAGGTCGCCTTGTTTGTCGTTGAAAAGTGGAAGCCTGTGCTGTTTGATAGGGACATCGTCGGGGCAAATTGATCGGGGGCAGGATGCAGATGTTGTTGCGGGGCATTGTCGTGCCCCTGTTGTTGTCGGCTGCACCGGTCGCGGCAGTCCCGGACATCAAGGCGCTTGCCACTGCCTATGGTACCCGCGAAGCCGCATCGAGCATGCGCATTTCGCCCGATGGCAAGCAGGTGCTGTATTTCGTGGCTGCCGGCAGCGCCGGAACCGCGGTCAAGGTCGGCGACATCGAAACCGGCGAGTCGCGCATCGCCCTGGTGCTGGATAGCGCCGTGGTGCAGCCGATCGATTGCGGCTGGAAAAGCAGCACCCGGCTGCTCTGCCGGGTCTACGCCCTTGATCGCGAGCAGGTAGGCACCCTGGTGGCGTTCCAGCGCACCTTTTCGGTGGCGGCCGATGGCGCCGGCTCGCTCCTCTTGGGCCCACGTGCCAATTCCCGCTCGATCGGCCGGGACTATGGCGGCGCCCGGGTCATCGACTGGCTTCCGGACGATCCCGAACATGTCCTGATGGAGGTGAATGTCGTCGATTCGATCACGATCAACACCAACATCCCCGGCGCCAGGCCGGGCCTTTCGGTCCAGAAGGTCAATGTCCTCAACAACAGGGCAACGATCGTCGAGCCTGGCAACCGCAATATCAGCGACTATCGCAGCGACGGGCATGGCAATGTCCGGTTCCGGTCGATGGTAAACTACGATCCCAATGGCTATGTGCGGGACCGCGAGACGATGTCGGTGCGGCCAAAGGGATCGCGGGACTGGCAGGAACTCGATTCGGCCAGCCTGAGCGAAAGCGGCGGCCCCGCGTTCCAGGGTTTCGACGAGAGCGGCGATGCGGCACTGGTCACGCGCACTCTCGATGGCCGTGCCGCGCTCTATCGCCAGCCGCTTGCCAGCGGCGCGCCCGCCGAGCTCATCTTCGCCCATCCCATCGTCGACGCCGATTTCGTCTGGCGCATCGGCAAGCATCGCCGGCCGGTGGCGGTCGCCTATACCGTGGACGCGCTCGAACTCGCCTTTTTCGACGAGGCCCTGAAGAAGCGCGCCGAAGCCCTTACCCGGGCTCTGCCGGGCAAGCCGCCGGTGTCGATCATCGATGAAAGCTGGGATGGTCGCTACCAGCTGGTCTTTGCCGGCGGCGTCACCGACCCCGGTCGCTACTATCGCTTCGACACCCAGGGTCGCGAGCTGACCGAAGTGCTGCCGGTGCGTCCGCAAGTGGCAGAAATTCCCGTGGCGCCGCAACGGGCGGTGCGCTTCCCCGCTGCCGATGGCACGATGATCCCGGGCTATCTTACCCTGCCGCCCGGCAAGGAAGACGCCAGGGGCCTGCCCGCCATCGTGATGCCGCACGGCGGTCCGGCATCGCGCGATGCCTTGGGTTTCGATTGGCTGGCGCAATTCTTTGCGCAGGCCGGCTATGCCGTGCTGCAGCCCAATTTCCGCGGTTCGTCGGGCTATGGCGAAGCCTGGTACGCCACCAACGGCTTCAAGAGCTGGGAAATCGCGATCGGCGATGTCAACGCCGGCGCCCGCTGGCTGCTTGGGCAGGGCATCGCCGACAAGAACCGGATGGCGATCTTCGGCTGGAGCTATGGCGGCTATGCGGCGCTCCAGGCCAATGTGCTCGACCCGACCCTGTACAAGGCCGTGATCGCGGTGGCGCCGGTCACCGATCTCGGGCTGATGAAGGCATCGGCGCGCTTCAACACCTATGGCACGATCATCAATCGCTTCTTCGGCGAGGGCCCGCATATCCTTGCAGGCTCGCCGGCCAGGCAGGCCGAACGCATCGGCGCGCCAACGCTCATCTTCCATGGCGATCATGATCTCAATGTCGATGTGATGCAGGGAAAGGTGATGGCGACAGCGCTTGCCAAGGCCGGCAAGAAACACGAACTGGTCGTCTATCCGAAACTGGCCCACAGCCTCGATGACAGCACGGCCCGAATCGACTTGCTCACCCATTCGGCCGCCTGGCTTGAAGCAGCGTTGCGCTGAGCTGTTGTTTGCCGCTTTCCGCAATCGCTGCGACATGTTAGCCACCGAACATGGGTGCACGTGTCAGGGATCGGCTGCAGGCCGGCTATGAGGATTACACCGTCGCCGAGCGGATGATCGCCGGCTGGCTGATCGACAATCTCGACCGCGTGCCCTTCGAGACCGCCGCCTCGGTCGGCGCCCGCGTCGGCGTCTCGGCGATGACCGTGGGCCGCTTCCTGAAAGCCCGCGGCTGGAACGGGCTGACAGCGCTCAAGGAGGAACTGCGGGGAGACCGCGATGCCCCCTGGCTGCTGGCCCGGCCGCAAAGTCCCGATGCCCGGCTGCAGGCCGAGCTCGCTGCCATCGCCGATGTCTATGCGCTGGCATCCACCCCCGGCTGGTCCGATGTCGTGCGGCTGCTCGCCAATGCCGGCACCGTGCACGTGGCCGGCTTCCAGACCGAACGCGGGCTGGCGGCAGCCTTTGCCGATCATCTCAGCCATGTGCGGGGCGGCGTGCGCAGCCATGAAAGCGGGGCAGGGCGCTTTCCCGCACTGCTTTCGGAAGCCGGGCCGGAGGATGCGCTGGTGCTCGTCGACATCCGCCGATACTCGCGCCACTTCCGGGTGCTCGGGGAGCGCGCTGTCACGGCCGGCATTCCGCTCATCGTCGTGACCGATCCCTACTGCCCCTGGGCCCGGGACCTTACCCCGCACATCCTCGCCGCCGAAGTCAGCCTCGGCCACTTCTGGGACATGAACACTGCACTTGCCAGCCTGCTCAACCTGCTTGTCGACGATGTGGTACGCGCCATCGGCGCAGAGCGGGTGCATGAACGACTCGCGAGGGTGTCGGGCCATTATGCCGAGTTCATCGGCTTTCAACCCGGTGGCACCGGCGGGAACTGACCGCCTCAGGACCTATCAAGCAGAAGGCTGGGCCGCCAGAACAGTGCATCCGCCGGCTCGACGCCGTCTTTCGCGGCCTTCGTCTCGCGGATACTGCCGATCGAGCCTCGCATCGCCAGCGCGCCTCGTCTTGCACATTTTGCAAAGTCGGATGTTCAGCCGAGTCCCCAGGCCGACATCAGCCCTTCCGGAAGCCCCCAACGCGCCGGCAGGGCAGCGTCGATCCGCACCGGTGGTGCCGATGGCTGCGGCACCATCAGGCTGCGTGCATGGAGCCGGAGCCCTCCGGCAGCCGCGCGGCCATAAACACTGTCCCCGATGATCGCACCGCCGATCAGCGTCGCATGCACCCGAAGCTGGTGGGTGCGGCCGGTGGCGGGCATCATCGCCACCAGGCGTGTGTCCCTGTCGAGCACCCGCCAGCGTGTGCGTGCTGCCTTGCCCCGCACGGTATCGACAACCATCCGCCAGCCGGCTTCGACCGTCGAGATCTTGGCGAGCGGCGCATCGATCTCCCCGGCATCGGCTTCGGGCAACGCATCGAGCTGCGCGAGATACGTCTTTTCCACCTGCCGAGCTTCGAAGGCCTGCGCCAGCCATCTGCGGCCGCCGACGGTGCGCGCCAGCAGCAGGCAGCCGGATGTGTCCCGGTCAAGCCGGTGCATCAGTACCGGCGGCCGCCGCTGGCCGAGCAGCCGGGCGAGTGCAGGCAAATGGTCTTCCAGGCTGTGCGGCGTGCGGGGGCCGGGATGCACTGCCAGCCCCGCAGGCTTGTCGATCGCCAGCCAGTCCGCGCCAAGATGAAGGATGGTGAAGGGAAGCGAGCCCGGATCAGGAGTTTTTCGATCGTTGCTCACATCGGATCCTGTCGGCCAACAGCCAGAATTAAGCAAACTTCACCGCGCCCGTATCTTGGGGCACGGCGCCTCGTGGCTGTCCACGGAGCCCGGGGAACCGAAGCGGGAGCATTTATCATGACGGTGATCAATACCAATATTTCTGCACTGACGGCCCAGTCGGGCCAGCGAATTGCTGGCAAGGGCCTGATGATGGCGATGGAAAGGCTGTCGACCGGCCTGCGCATCAACTCGGCGAAGGACGATGCCGCCGGTCTCGCCATTTCGCAGCGCATGACCGCCGAACTGCGAGGCCTCAAAGTGGCATCGCGCAACGCCCAGGACGGCATCAGCCTGGCGCAGACGGCGGAAAGTGCAATGTCCTCGGTGTCGAACTCGCTGCAGCGGATGCGCGAACTTTCGGTGCAGTCCGCCAACGGCATCTACAGCGCCACCGACCGCGCCGCCCTGCAGGTGGAAGTGAAGCAGCTGATCGACGAGATCGACACGGTCGCCAGCCGCACCAACTTCAACGGCATCAAGCTGCTCGACGGCTCGGCCAAGAGCCTGCTGCTGCAGACCGGCAGCCGTGCCGGCGAGACTGTGAAGCTCGATATCGGCTCGGCACGCGCCGGTTCGCTCGGCACCGGCCGCACGCCGGCGCTGACCGGCACCGGCGCCTTCGAGGCCACGTCCACCAACCTCACCGCCAACCAGGCGATGCAGGCTGGCGACCTCGTCATCAACGGTGTGACCATCGGCTCGAGCTCGGTGCGCGACGACAATGTGTCCTCGGCCGAAAAGTCGGGCTCGGCGGTGGCACGCGCCGCTGCCATCAACCGCGCGACCGCCGAGACCGGCGTACGAGCCGAAGTCGGCAAGACGGTGCTGACGGGCGCTGCGATGACGGCGGGTGTCGCGACCGGCACTGTGACAATCAACGGTATCACCACTGCCTCGATCACCACCACCGCCAATGCTGCGGAGAGCCGCGAGCTGGTGGTGGCGGCGATCAACGCGATCGCCGGCCAGACCGGAGTGACCGCCATCGACACGTCGGACAACAACGGCGGTATCCGTCTCGAAGCTGCCGATGGTCGCAACGTCATCGTCAGCCTCGGTACGCTGACCTCGGCGCAGACCGGCATCAAGACCGGCGCGCAGTCGGGAACCGTGTCGCTGGTCTCGCTCAACGGCGAGCCGATCAGCATCGGCACGTCGGACAGTTCGGCCGCACGGATCAGCCGCTCGGGCTTTTCGGCAGGGAGCTTCGAGCGCGGTGTCTCCACCGTGTCGAGCGATGCCCGTGCAGTTGCCACCGGCGCGGCCGACGCCCGCACGCTCAACAACGGCGATCTCAGCATCAACGGCGTGGCGATCCGTGGTGCGGTTTCGGCCGATGACACCGTGTCATCCACGGTGAGCGCAGCCTCGGTCAAGGCCGGCAGCGGTATCGCCATTGCTGCTGCAATCAACGCCAGTTCGGCGGAAACCGGGGTGACGGCAACCGCGAACGAGCTGACCCTCTCCTCAAGCACAACGGCTGTCACGCTGGCGGGCGCTGCAACGATCGACATCAACGGCGTGTCGATCAGCATCACTGACCTTGCCGCCAGTGAAAGCGCACAAGATCGTCGCGACAAGGTGGCCGAAGCCATCAACGACTTTGCTGGTCTTACCGGCGTGACCGCGAAGGACAATGGCCTGGGTGGCCTCGACCTGACCGCAGCCGATGGCCGCAACATCAGCCTCGCCAACACCGGGACCGCGACCAGCGCCGAACTGGGGCTCGGCGGCATGACGATCAAGGGCACGAGCACCAGCTACACCGTTGCGGCCACGGCCGCGGCGGCGAACACCGCCTATTCGACCGTGCGCCTGGAATCATCGCGGGCAATCGAGGTTGATGCCGGCAGCCTCGGCTTCGGCACTGCGTCGAACTTCACGAACCTGGGCTTCGAGGAGAACACCTATGGTACCGACAAGGGCGGACTGAAGGTGCAGGATCTCGACATCAGCACCCAGGCCGGTGCCAGCCTGGCGCTCGACGCAATCGACGAGGCGTTGAAGTCGGTCAACCTCGACCGCGCCAATCTTGGTGCGGCCCAGAACCGGCTCGAGGCGACCCTGCTCAACATCGAATCGAACGCGAACAATCTGGTCGCCTCGCGGTCGCGCATCACCGATGCCGATTTCGCCAGCGAAACGACCGAGCTGTCGCGCTCGCAGGTGCTGGGGCAGGCGGCGCAGGCGATGCTGGCACAGGCCAACCAGGCTGGCCAGCAGGTGCTGCAGCTGTTGCGATAATCGCCCACCGCAAGCGGTCCGAGGGCGGCGCCGGGAGACCGGCGCCGCCCTTTGGCTCGCGTTTCGTCGGCCTTAAGCTTGCGCTCCGCGCCGGCAATGTCTATCGCGCGTCACTCGCAGGGCTTTCGGGCACGGGCGAACGGATCGGTGGCCGAGTGGTCGAAGGCGCACGCCTGGAAAGTGTGTAGGGGTCTAAAGCTCCTCGAGGGTTCGAATCCCTCCCGATCCGCCATCTTCTTCAATGGCTATGTCTCATTCAAGCCGGGCCACATTTCCTCTGTCGTTTTTGGGGGTTTGCAGTCTTGGCCCGACCAGCGAACCTGATCCTCTGGCCGTGAAGCTGCGGACCTGCCGGACAATGGTATCAGCACATTGCCATCTTGGGCCAGACTATGGTCGGCAAGGCTATGGCTGGCAGCCGGTGCGGTCTTCATTTGCCTCGGCGGAGCACTTGCGGCGTTCCGCACGGTGCGGAAGGCCTGCTGCCCAAAGGCGATAACGCGCCTGAATGTCTCCAGTGCGGCATCTGCAGCTGTCGACCTCAAGTGGACGAACTATATTTTCGTAAGCGCGTGAAGGGCTGCTTCCATTTGAATGTCTGTTCCGCTGAATAATGACGCGGCGGTACTGAACACGATCAAGTCCGGGATCAGTCCCGCGTCAGGCTCAGCGGTCGTCGGGAAGGTCCCGATGCGCGCGCCGACACCGGCAAAAGCGTCGTCAGGGCAAAGCCCGGCGCGCCGGCCAGCAAGAGGCGGCGATTCAGATCGAACATCATTGAACTCCGTCATAGGGTGGTCGCGTCAATGATGGCGTCTCGTTCAGGCGATGCGCTGAAACTTGTCCTTTGCATGATCTTTTTTGTTCTTTGAGACCCGGCGGAATGCTGACGGCGTCATGCCGAACCGCTCCTTGAATACGCGGTTGAATGTCGCTTTCGATCCGAACCCCGCATCGATCGCGATCGACAAGATGTCCTAGCTGCAGCCCCTGCGCAATTCGGCGGCGACATGCTGCACCCGCAGCCCGTTGATCGCCTCGCTGAAACCGGTTCCCAGCCCTTCGTTCAATCCGCGGGAGAGATAGGCTGTGTTCGTCCCAAAACGTTGGGCGAGGCTCGCCAGATCGAGTTCCGCATCCCGCCACCAATTCTGTTGTTCGACGCGTTTCATCCACTCGGCAGCGATGGTGGCAAAGACCCGCTCCGCGCGTTCGGAAATCGGCTGCGTTCGCGCCCCGGTGTGTCTTCAGCTCTCAATCGCGAGATAGTTGCCAATGATCGCCAGCAACACATAAATGCCGATCATGTCGAAGTGCGACAATGGTCGCACCAGCGCATCGGCGGACAGATAGCCTGTTTCGGGCAACCACGATACCGATGAAGGCCAGGAGGACCGAGCCTACCCTGTCTGCTGCCGCAAGATCCAAACGCCGCGACAGCAGCCATGCACGATGGCGACGCAACAGTCGCAGCCCCGCAGTGGCATAGCCGAACATGGATTCAAGCAGCAATGCCGCCAGCAGAGGGTCGAGCCAAGGCCCCTGTACCCTGTCGTCGAACGTGTCGCGCCTTGAGGCAAGGAAGGAGACCCAAGCTGCGCTCGACAACGAGCGACCCGAATAGGCCGACCCAGACTCTTCACAAAATTTCTATAAAGCTGACATATGTCTATTCTATCAACGTCATAGTAACCATGTGAAGGATCTAGTGATATGCGTAACGTGTATTTTTTTGCTGCGGCTATTATTGTTGCCGCGCCGCTTTCGGCGGCAACGATCACCCCGGTTAGCGTCGTCGCCTCCAACACCTTTCCGTTCTTCGGGGAGTATCGGGACGTGAACCTGATCAACGGCAGCGGCCTTGTCGGGGGCCTGCACAGCCCCGAATACACCGACATGTGGATGACCGACCTTGGTGTAAACCAGGCGACGCTGGTGTTCGATCTGGGGGCGACCTATACGCTGAAGGGCGCGACATTCTGGAACTATAATTTCGTCAACCCAGCGCAGTTCCAGTCGACGATTCTGCGCGGCGTGAAGGACTTCCAGCTATTCACGTCGACTGACGGCGTTGCGTTCAGCGAAGCCTACAGTGGCACGCTCACGCTCGGCACCGGCGAGCCGCTGGCCGGGCAGGCTGCGGCCTTCACCGGCGATGCGCGCTATGTCCGCTTCGACATCCTCAATAACTATGGCCAAGGCACCTATGCCGAAGCCAGCTGGAACGCCGGCCTTTCAGAAGTCCGCTTCAATGGCATCGTTCCAGAGCCGATGACCTGGGGGATGCTGATCGCCGGTTTCGGCCTGACCGGCGCCGCAATGCGTCGCCGCGCGGCGGTCGCAGCTTGAGCCTGTCCGTCAGCGTCATACCGGCCGGTGCCAGTGTGACGCTGACGGACCGCTAAAGCGGCGACGTAGGCAAGCGGGCCGAGCGCCTTCGCAGGACCGCTCAGAACCGAGGTGCCGCGAGTGGGTGAGCCCGGCTCTTGGTCTCGCGGCCTGCGCTAGCTTGATCGGATCAATGCTCAAACAAGCGGATGCACAAACATTGCCGTCGTCTTGACGGAAGACGATGCCGGAGAACGCGTCATCCCCCTTCGCGCCGCTTCGCTCGACAACAGACAGAACTGCCGGCGGTCAGCAATGTGGCGGCAAACTTGCGGCAGGACAAAACTTCACCAGGGCGCACCGGTTGCAAGGACCAGCCGATTGCATTCCAACCTCAGCGAAGACGGTCGATGGCCAAGCGAGCCATGTTCGACAGAAAGTCGAACAGCAGATCAAGCACCCAACGCAGCGCGGACTGTGTCAATGAAACCATGCTGTTGGCTACCCGCCCCATGAAACCGAAGATGGCATTGACCAGACCCATTATTTCTTCGCGGATGGCTGCCTGCATTGCCGAGGCGCGCGCCAGCAACCAGGATACAAAATCCAGGGTGGTCAGGGTGGCGGTCGCCGCTGCGCTCAAGCCGGAGCCAATCACATACACGCTGGCCTTTGCCACGAGCCTGGCCAAGCCCTTGGCAATGCGCTCCAGCAGTGCTGCAGATCGCATGACGAAGCCGCCTCGACGCTGGGCTGACTGTTGTAGCCAACTGTCGATCTGAAAGTCCCCCAGCATGGTGTTGGCGCGCTCGAGGCTGAGCCAGCTCTGGTTCGCCACGAGCCTGGCGTAACTCGCGTTCATGTCATGTGCGCTGGCATCGACCAGCGCGCCGGCCGGACCGGCCAGTCGAATTCCGCCGGTCATGGGTGCGTGCAGGAACGGCAAAAGCGGGATCATGGGGACTGGATCAGCCGGATGATAGACACGCTTCACTCGGTCCGAAAGCCGACGTGACAGATCCGCTACGAATGCTGCCGTGCCGACGCGGGGCGCACCGAAGGTGTACAGGGACACGCGTTCACCCGCACGGGCGAGCATGAGCGCATTGAGATTTGCCAATGCACCGCCAAGGCTGTGGCCGACGCAGTGAATATGCTCCGGCCGATAATGCTCGATGGCGCGGTTCACGAAACCGTTGAAACCGCTCCAGATGCGGTTGAAGCCTGCATGCACCGGAAAGCCGCCGGGCCCCGGTTGAAGACCGACGTTGAAGTTGCTTAGCCAATCGGCGGAAACACCTTTCGGTCCCATGGTGCCCCGGGTCACAACCACCATATGGCCTCGCCAGTCGCCGTTGCCCGTAGCGACATAGCCAAAATCGCTTTCCACCGGCGCGAACAGTCCCGTTACCCGGCGGCCACCTGGGACATTGTTCAATAAGCTGAAGCCGCCAGGAGCCACGCCGGATGTGCTGCGTGCGAAGGGGTGACTGCTCTCACCATCCGGCCGCCCAATCGAGAAAAGGGGCTCGCACCGCAGTAGCAGGCTGCGCTCCTGCACGTTGAGAAGAGGATTGGCGTTCACACCATAAACGCCGTCGGCGAGAGCTGCAGCAAAGTCCGGCGTCAGAAGGCTCATGGCGCCGTTCCAAAGATCGTATGTCCGGCAACCTGGCCGCGCAGCGCCATGGGCGAATCAAGATCGACCACAATGTCGAGCGGCACACCGGGGTCCGTTCCGTCAGCGGGACCGGCAACCGCTTCCGTCCCCGCTTTGAGATCGTGCTTGGAGGCCGCCCACACACGCCACTCGGCATCCCCGAGCTGCACCTTGATCAACTGCGTGACAACAGCTTGTTGCGGCAGGAAGCGAGCCTTCTGATAGCTGTGCAGTACTGGGGGAAACTGAAATCGGCCCTGCATGTCGGTTGTTGCCCGGTCGATGCCGTGCACTCGATCCTCGGCAAAATCCCACTCCCGGATGATCGTCGCGCCCGCGACAGGCTTTCCTTCGCGAACAAGCTTGCCGTCGAGTGCCGAAAACAGAACTGCCTGATCCACTGCCGCCTCCCCCGCGCCGCACGCCGTCGTCAGTGTCAGCGCAGCGAAAGCCATGCATGACACCGGACTTATCGCCAGCCAAGTTTTCAACATCGCTTCGCGCAATGACCACGCGAAGCATCGTGCTGAAAAATCATGCTCCCCGCACCCCAACTGTTCGCTTGGTGGAAAGGCTACAGCATCGCTCAGACGTGTCAACGAAGCACAGGCCGACTTCCTTCCGCGGCGGCCCTGATATCACTTTGGGCCAGTTGCACGACCATAAGCCACAACGTCCGACAAGGCGACTCCATCATCGGTCTGGTCGCTTTTGTGCAAAGCAACATTACGGAAAGGGAAACGGTCCTTTAGGCGTTTAGGACTGGTGAATTCATTGACAACTTGTAGATTCAGCCTAGTTGGAGACCTTATCGGCAGGAGTTGGGGCAGTGATTCGTATTCTTACGGTGTCGAAAATCATCCTCGTCGGCGGGGTCGCGGCGTTGACTGCACCGGTACAGGCACAGAATGTGGAAGAACTCGCGCGTATGCTGGCGGAGCCGCAAGCGCCGGCTACAGCGTGCGAGGCGCGATTGCCCGATGGCAGCTGTGCAGATCTTCCCGAGACCCGGCAAATGGTCCTCGGCCGTCCTGCGCAGGCTGCGGCGCGCACCGTGCAGGTGATCCGCAAGGACATCCAGATGAGCTTTCTGCTTGGCTCTGCCGATCTCACCGATCGTGCCCGGTCAACGCTGGATCGGTTTGCGGCCGAGCTCGTGCGGATTGGCCGCTATCGCCCCTTTGTGATCGAGGGTCACACGGACAGCAGTGGTGACCGTGCGACCAACATGGCGCTCAGCCAGGCCCGTGCAGAGGCCGTCGTGAATTACCTTGCCGCCAAGGGCATTGACCGGGCACGGTTGGTTGCGCAAGGTTTTGGCTATGACAAGCCTTTGTCGGGCCGTTCCGCCGGCGATCCTGCCAATCGCCGTGTCGAAGTCGTGGCACGCTGAGGCGGATCGGACGTGTGGGGACACATCTGATGAAAACAGCTAGAAGATTCGCAGTGCTGGCTTCAATGATGGCGGCGAGCGCGTCCGGGGTCGCGGCGCAAGAGGCAGGGCGGCCATCTGAGATCGCGGACATCGACAAGCTCGCGGAAGCGTTGTCCGATTGCCCCCCGGTTGAAGTGGCGCAGAGCAATCCAGACGGCACCAGGCCCGACGTGCCCTGCACGCGCCAATGGGTGAAAGGCAAGGTTGTTCGTCAAGACATTCGAATGAGTTTCGAACTTGGCTCTGCAGCCTTGACCGGCCAAGCCAAAGCAACACTGGATCGTTTTGCAGCAGGACTTCTGAAAATTGGAGCGTTTCGGCCATTTGCCGTTGAGGGGCACACTGACAGCAGCGGTGGGCGAGAGTTGAACGCTGCGTTGAGCCGGGCGCGGGCGCAGGCTGTTGTCGATTACCTTGCTGGCAAAGGTGTTGACTCCGCGCGACTGACAGCACGTGGGTTGGGGTATCAACAACCGCTTGAGGGGCGGACAGCGAGCGATCCGAGAAATCGTCGCGTGGAGGTTGTTGCACGCTGATCCCTGCCGGGTGCTTGCCAGCTTCGGGCAGTTGTTGGTGTCGCTGCGGTGCGGGGGGCCGGTGGAAGCCGGCAGGGGGTTGGGGCGAATGGGGCGGGGTGGCCGAATGGTGCGTGTTGAACGCAGTGGCGCGTATCGACGGAGTCGAGGCTCCGGACGCTTTGAAATCTGTTCAAGGGCCTCGCTGTTCATGGGCGCGGCGGCACTCGCTGTGGGAGCAGCGGAGCCTGTAGCGGCACAAATCACACCTGGCGCGCCAGGACGGCCGCCGACAGCGCAAGAACTGGATAGGGCACCGCCATCGGCTGACCTGACGCAGCCACGAGCGACCGTGAGGTCGCGGGGTTTTGTGCCGGGCCCGTGTCCTGAGGCTCTGGCCAACAGCGCGCTGACGGCGCCGCTGAGCAAGGTTGTTTTTGTTGGGCCTGGTGACATCGCATTGCCGGCTGAAGTGCAGACCGTGCTCGCAGACGTTGGTGCCGGGCTTGATGGCCGGGCCCAGCCGCTGGCCGAAATTTGCAGGTTGCGCGACGAAGCCAGCGCGGCATTGCAAAGGGCACGATTTGTGGCCGCTGTTCAAGTGCCGGAGCAGGAGCTTGCTGACGGTGTCCTGCGGCTTCGGGTGACGACCGCCAGAATTGTGGAGCTTCGGGTTCGCGGCGATGCCGGCAAGGGGCAGGCGCGGCTCGAGAAATTGCTCGAACGTCTGCGAGCGCTCGATCCGCTGAACGAGCAAGAAGCAGAACGCATACTGCTGCTCGCCAACGACATTCCAGGCACGCAGGTTACGCTTGAACTGCGTCCTGCGCCATCGGGCCAAGCCGGCGAGGTGATCGGAGAGATTCTGCTTCAGCGTGACATCGGCAGTGTTGTGACCAACGTTCAGAACTATGGTTCTACGCAGATCGGGCGTTGGAGCGGCGTTATCCGGGGTGAATTGTACGGGATCACCGGCCTGGCTGACCGGACCTATCTATCGGTGTTTTCAACCAGCGATGTGCGCGAGCTCGTGGTCGTGCAAGGCGGACATGATTTTGCCGCCGGAAATGATGGACTTCGGTTCGCTGCAAACATGACCTATGCAAAGACACGACCGACACTTCCCAACGCGGCCGCCAATTTCGCGCTGACCTCAGAATCGATCCTTGCTTCGCTGTCGGCCAGTTACCCATTGGTGCGATCGACCACTGCCAATGTTCGGGTTGGTGGCGGATTCGACCTGATTGACCAGCGCACGCGCGCACTTGGCCAGTTGATCAACCTTGATCAAGTCCGCGCGGCATGGCTTCGACTTGATGGCGATGTTGTAGCGCGGCGGCTTTCGGTTCTGGCACCTGCGTGGCGCCTGGGTGCCTATGCCGAATTGCGGCAGGGGCTCGGGGTTCTCGGCGCTACCCCGGTTGGTGGCGGCGGCAATTCGGCGCTGCCGACGCGCTTCGAAGGCAACAGCCAGGCATTTGTTTTCCGTGCCGGACTGAACGGCGAGGCGCGGGTGCGGTTTGGTCCCAATTCACCCTATGCAGCCACACTCGCGACCGATATCCGCGGCCAGTGGACGCCGGATCCGCTGCTGGCTTTTGACGAATTCGCAGTTGGCAACCTGACGCTCGGCCGCGGCTACGACCCAGGTGCCACAGCCGGCGATCGCGTGGTTGGCGCCAGTACTGAAGTGCGGCTGGGCAAGCCGGTGCCTCTTTCCACAAATGACATCGCGTTCGAGGCGCTTGGCTTCTACGACCATGTCGAGCTCTGGAATCTCGACAGCAACAATTTCGAGCGAAGGCGGACGCTGCGATCGATCGGCGGGGGCGTGCGGGCGACTTTTGGCAACCATATGCGGCTCGATCTCGTGTACGCGAAGCCGCTCGACAGAAATCTGGCCATCGATGTTGAGAAGCCGGGCGCGCGCCTGCTGCTTTCTCTCACGGTGCGCGCGCTGCCTTGGCGCTGACGGGGGATATGGGCATGATGATGGATCGTCGTATCATCCGCCGTCAGCAGTTGCTGGCTGGAGCGGCCTCGCTTGCACTGGTTTCGGTGGCTTCGCCGGTTGCGGCGCAGTTGGCGCTCCCGAACAATGGCACTGTCCAAAGCGGTGTACTCGAATTCAGTTACAGCGTCGGGGCTCCTGGGGCGTTCACGCCTCCGCCTGAAGGTGTCATTAGTCTGCCGGATGCAATGCCGGACATCAACCAGCTGACCATAAATGTGCAAAGCCCGAATGCGATCATCAACTGGGAGAGCTTTTCCATCGGTCGTGACGAAAATGGTGCTGCCACTGTAGAGTTTCGCAACGGATTGCCCATGGCAAACATGCCGTTTGCTATTCTCAACCGTGTTGTCGGGGACGGCAACAGCGTGCCGCAATCGGTGATCGATGGCATATTGCGGGGTGATCCGACCGCCTCGGCCGGCAACAGGGGCAGTATCTGGCTGGTCAACCCCAATGGAGTTTTGTTTGGTCCCGAAAGCTCGGTAACAAACATGTCGAGCTTCGTGGCCTCGACGCTGGCGGTAACTGATGCCGAGTTTGCAAATTTCGGAACAGCGAATGCAGTGAACTTCCTTGGAGCACGCACCGAGGGCGGGAATGCGGATGCGCGGGCCGAAATCCGGCTGGATTCGGGCGGCGGTTCGGGCGCCAGCATCAATGCTGATGGCGTCGTTCTGCTGGTTGCGCCGCGCATTGTGATGGCGGGTGGTGATAACCCTGCGCAACTGTCTGCAGGCGGGGATGTTGGTCTTGTGGTGGCGCAAGATGCCAGTGTGCAATTGACGCCGACGAGCTTGATGCGAATCGCGATCGGCGAGGGCACTGTGCTCACGGGTGCGGCGCTGGTGGCATCGGGCGAAGTGAACGGCGATCGCGTGTTTGCCGCCGTGGCAAGCCGCAGCAGCCTAAACGAAACCCTCCTCAATGTCGGTGGCAGCATTACGGCGAGCCATGCCGCGATCGGGGAAAATGGCATCATTCTGCGCGCCGGCGTGGCGGATGCAGATGGACCGGTGCCGGTCGAGATGCCGGATGCCGGACCACTGAACATATCGCGGGGCATAGAGATCGGAGAAAATGCCGTGCTTTCCGCGGCCGCTAGCGGGATTTCTGTAGCCGGCAATGGTGCAGTCACGCTTGCTGCGGGGCTGACGGCTGGAGCAGATATCCGCCTGAGCGGCGCCACTGTCACGCTTGCGGCAGCCGGACTCACTGCAACGCGAGGCATTGCAGTGACGGCAACCAATGGCGCGATCGTGACCAGTGGCGGCACATTGCGCTCCAACAGTGGCGACGCCGATACCAATCTCGATCTTCGTGGCATCGCGCTCACGTCGACGGCCGGGGTTGGATCACCGGGCGCAAATGCGGCAGCGCTGGTGACGGGTGATGCAAACCGCGGCGATGTCAGTGTGACGGCGGGGGTCGACGCTGACGTTATCTTTGGCGATGTGACCGCGGCAAATCTCGTCTTGACGCCAGCAGGTTTGGACGATGTGCGACTTGGGGACGTCAACCTGACAACGGGGCTGTTGCTTGAAGTATCAGGGGACATCCGAACCGGCAGCCTGACCACGGCGAGCAACGTGGATCTCGATGCCGGTGGGGCGCTCGTGACAGGCAGCATCGACAACGCCGCCGGGACAGTCGTGCTGCGCGGCGCGAGCGTTGAAGTGCTCGACGCGAACAGCCTGGCTGTCGATCTCGTGACCGCAACTGCGGGTGATCTGACCCTCATGGCAGGTGACACACTGACGATAACGGGCGATTTGTCCGCGACCGGCGGCAGTATCAGCCTCGGTGGTGACGGCGTGGTGCTGGGCGGTGCATTGGCGACTTTGGTGAGCGCTTCTGACGGCCTGTCCGTTGTTTCCGATGCAGCAATTGCGGTGGGCGTCGGCGGCGTTGGCCTTGTAGGCAACAGTGGAAACACGGCAAGTGCCGATCGAACGGTAAGCCTTATCGCCGACGGAGACATTGGCACCGGTGGCGTGCTCACGATCACGGCCGGTAGTACCCAAACGAGTGGCCTTTCGATCACTGTGCGGCCAGGCGACACAGCCAATGTGTCGCTCGGCGAGGTGATCGGCGGCAGCCTGGTTGTGACGCCGACGGGCGGCCAGAGTATCACAGCGGTCACTTTGGGTGGTGTAAGGGCATTCACGGGTGCGGTCTCGGTTGATGCCGGGACGATTGCAGTCGGTAGCCTTGCTGCTCGCGGGGTGGTGACGCTGACAACCCCATCGGATCTTGCACTCTCGACCGTGCGGGCCGGCGGAGGTGTTGTCATCGGCGGCGGTGCGTCGAACGTGACGGCGGACAGTATCGAGGCAACGGGTGCGGTCGACATCGTGACACCCGGCACGTTGACGATCAATATCGACGATGGGCTCGCAACGCGCGCATTGGCGCTGAATGCGAACATGACAGCTTTTGATGGGGCGGCGGCGCCGGCAGCGAATGTCTCCGTCAGCGCTGGTGCGCTGGCGGGAAGTCTTGCGACCGACGGGGTGCGTGCGACGGGCGATCTCTCGCTGACACGCACGAATGGCACGCTCGACACCAGCGGCCTGACGCTGACCGCTGGCGGGAGTTTGCGGCTGGCAAGTGCCAGTGGCGTGACTTTGGCCGACACGGCAAACTATGCGACGGGCGGCGACTTGGTCGTGACCGGGCCGGTGACAACCACTGGCGATCTGAGCTTGGCTGCCACCGATGGCGAAATTCGATTTGTAGACGACACCAGCGTCAATGGTGGGCTGGTCCTTGTGGCAGAAAGCTTGTCGCTGGCGGGGGTGACCGGGCAGCCCGGATCGGGTGCGATAAACCTGACCGCGCAGAATGGCGATCTTGTGATCGGAAATGCGCGATCATTGTCGACCTTGGCACTGTCCGCGGCAGGCGGACAGATCGTGACCTCGGGCGTGACTGCGTTTGAGGCAGACGGTGCCGTCACGATTGTCGGCACGACCAGCGCCAACAACGCCCTTTCAGTGCAGGGTAGCAGCATCACGATCGGGGATGTGCTGGCGCGGATCGGCGGGTCGGGTGCCGGCAATGGCGATGTTTCCGTCACGGCGACGAGCGGGGATGTGGCCACTGCTGGCCTGGCATCCCGCGGGGCAGTGCTGGTGACCGCGAGCGGGGCTGCGCGCGTGGCCGGCGATGTAAGTAGCGGGACGGGCGAGGACTATATCGTGCTCGCCAACAGTATCGTGGTCGGCGCGGATGGTCAGGTCCGAATGCAAACCTCCAGCGGTGGCCTGCTGCTGCGTGCCGCGACGGGCGACATCCTGAGCGAGGGTACGACAACGCTTGCGGCGACTGCCGGCAACCTCGTTCTGGATGCGGCCGGGGCGATCGGCGGCGGTGCAAACCTGTCCAACAATGGCGGCGCCGTTTTGCTGGTGCGTGGCGCTGGAACAGCATTGACTTTGGGCTCGGTTACAGCGGGTTCATTGGGCATTGGGGTGGCACCGGCGGCCTCGCCGTTCACGCCGGCGGCATATGGGCCATCGGCGGCAGGGCTTTTGACCGACGCCGCGATTACCACCGGCGATGTCGTCCTGACGGCAGACGCGCTAATCCGCTCGACCAGCGGCAATGTGATCGTCGGCACGGTTTCAAGCGACAACGCCGTAACGGTGAGGGCCGACGCCGGCACATTGACGGTCGGGCGTGATGTCGCCCAACCGGGGCGGATCGAAAGCAACGGACCGGTGACGCTGACGAGCGTGACCGGCGACGCCATCGTGCGGGCCGGCATTGATGCGGGTGGAGGCGCGGTTTCCATCACGGCCGGGATTGATGTTGTGCTCGGCCGGACCGGCAGCAGCGCGACGATCGAGGCGAGCAGCGTGGCGGTGTCGGCCGCGCGCAGCATCGGCAGCCTTGGTGGCGTGACACTCGACTCAGTCGCGACCACACTGACTGCAGGATCCGTGGCACCGGCAGCCGGTGTGCGCAGCATATCGATGGCGGGGACGACGATCACCGCCGGCGCCGGCAATGTGACGTTGGTGCAGGGGGCAGCGTTTGACGGCCTCGCTTTTGCCAATGTCACGGCAGCAAGTCTCCTGGGTGCCGCGACCGTGATCAATGGTGATGTGGACATTGCCACGCTGACAACCTCGAACTCGGGAATCAGTCTGGCCAACACTGGCCGCATGGCTATCGGCACGGCCAGCACCAGCAATGCAGCGGGAATCACGCTGACCGCCGGAAACGCGCTCGTGCTCGGCCAGGCTTCGGCCAGCAACGGGCCGATCAGCCTGTTTGGCACGACCATCGACGTAACGACCGCGCCTTTGGTCAATGGGTTGTCACTTGCGCGAAGCGGCTCGTTGGCAGCCGGCGGGGCTCTGCTTGTGCAAAGCCCTGGTGCAGTCGCCATTGTTGGTGATGTGACGACGACAGGCAGTTTCCTTACGTTGGACGCGGGACCGACACTGGATGTAGCTGGTGCCATCTCGTCCGGCGGTCGGGTTGTGGCACTGGCCGACGAGATCGCACTGGGGGATGTGACTAGCCGCAACGACATCGTGGCAGTCGCGAGGATGGGCGATCTGACCGGCGCTGATTTCAGGATCTCGAGCCCCGACAACGACAACAGTGATGCGCCGGTGGACGCATCCGGCAACGACATTTTCGACCCGGTTACCGGGACAGCCATCGGACCGCTGCCCGGAAAACGGGTTGTGGCGTTGGCCGGCGGTGACCTGATCGGCATCGATGTCTTCGGTGCCGATGGTGCGACCTTGGCAGGCGACTCGGTCAATCTTGGCGATGTGAGCGATCCCGGCCTGCTTGATGTCACTGGAAGGCGGATTGTCGGCGGCACCATCTCGGCCAACCTCGGTATCATCCTGACAGCGACAGGTGAGAATGCTGGCGGGCCGAGCCCCGATGGCATTTATGTCGGCAGTCTCACGTCGAGCAACGGAGATATCATTCTCAACTCTGCACTCGACATTGTCGTGGACCGCGGCAGTGCGGCACCATTGGGCTCGATCAGCATGGCAGCCACGCGGGACCTCCGGCTGGCTGAAGCGCTCGGTGCCGGGCAGTTGGCCGTGGCGGCCGGCAACATCGTGACGCTGGCAGGTGGGCGTCGCGTGCTTGTTGATGCCCGGACGACAGCCGGCAGCACCGTGACGGTGGCTGGTGGCACGGACTTGATGGCCATGGCGCCAGTCTCGCCGATTGGCGTGGACATGGCAAATGTGTCTGCCGGCAGTGGGGTGGTGCTGAGCAGCGAGCGCAACGTGCTGGCCGGCGATATTGCCGGGGGTGCCGGAAGTGTGACCGTGACGAGCAATCTTGGCGATGTGACTCTCGGCAACCTCACTGGCTCTGATTTGCTTGTGCAGACATCGCCAGGCACCGGTGGCGACGTGATAATTGCGCGTGTCGAGGGCGCTGGCGGCACGCCCGGCGCATCAACTCTGTTGGTATCGGCAGCGGGAGCAGTTTCGCTTGTTGGTCCCACACGTGTTTCAGGAACTGCCGATATTACCGGCACAGCAGTGACAACGGGCGCGGTGTCGGGCAGCACGATCGCGCTCGAAGCACTTTTGGGCAATGTGGAAACTGGTGCGTTGACCGGCGGGGTCATATTGCTTGCCGGCTCCGACCTGCTTGTAAATGGCGAGATTTCAGGCAGCGCCTTGAGCGGTTTGGCCACCCGGGACCTTACGCTTAACGGCGATGTTGTCATCACGGCGGGCGTGGAGCTTCAGGCGCAACGCAGCCTTCAGACGGCAGATGTGGACAGTGGCAACGGCCAACTGACAGCGGTTGCGGTGGCGGGCGACCTGAACATGGGAGCACTTTCCAGTGCGTCCGTGGTGGAAATCGAGTCGACAGCGGGCGACGCGACGATCGACGGGGTGACCGCTTTGTCATTGCTGATGGCGACAGGCGGTTCCGCGAGCATTGTCGGTCCGGCGCTGCTGATTGGTACGGTGGATGTGCAAGCCGGCAGCAATGCGACAACCGGGGCACTGACTGCAGCCGATATCGACATCGTTGCGAGCAATGGCTTTACCCGTACCGATACACTTGCTGGAGGCACGATCGCTCTCAATGCGGGACGAGGCCCTGGCGCTACTGGAACAGAAGGCGATGTGACAGTCGCCGCCATAGCTACAGGTAGCAATGTCCTGGTGCGCGCCGGGCGCGATCTCGCCATTGCCGGCGCAACGCAGGTCACGGGTAGCGTGGACTTTCAGGCAGCACGCAACCTGACCGCTGCTGCTCTCGAGTCCACTGGCGATGGCGCAGTGTTTGCGCTTGCCGAAGCCGGCAATCTTCAGATGCAGTCAATTTCGGGCGGCGTGGTGACGCTGGGCGCGACGCTGGGTGATGTCACACTGGCAGGCGCGGTGAATTCGGCATCGCTCGATGTGATGGCAGGCAGCATGGCCACTCTGTCCGCTCCCGTAACCGTGACCGGTGCAGCTGAAGTGACTGCAGCCGAGATTTCGACGCAGACAATGACTGCCGGAAACATCCTGCTCTCCGGTGTGGCGTCGGTCGTGACCGGCGCGCTTGAGGCGGACAGCATCACCGCATCGGCTTCGGACGGCGATGTGAACCTCGCGGGCGTTGCGAATTCTGGCTCTTTGACGGTCGAGGCGTCGGAAGCGGCGACACTCGGGCCTGTCGCGGTTGCTGGAGCCGTGACTGTCGGAGCCGACAGCATCGCAACGCAGATGATGTCCGCCAGTTTCATTGAGCTGGCAGGCGTATCGTCGGTGTCAACAGGCGCACTTGCGGCGGGCAACATTACCGTGTCGGCATCTGGCGGCGATGTTGAAATTGCGAGCGTCGAGAACTCGGGCAACCTCACGGTCACGGCATCCGATGCGGCCACGATCGGTATCGTGAGCGTCACCGACGCTGTGACAGTTGATGCAGACACGATCACAACACAGTCCGTCACCGCCGGTACGATCGCACTTACAGGCGTTTCCTCGGTCGTGACCGGCGCGCTTGAGGCGGACAGCATCACCGCTTCGGCTTCGGACGGCAATGTGAACATCGCGGGCGTTGCGGATTCGGGTTCGTTGACGGTCGAGGCGTCGGAAGCGGCGACGCTTGGGCCTGTTTCGGTTGCTGGAGCCGTGAGGGTCGGCGCGGACAGCATCGCCACGCAAATGATTTCCGCTAGTTCCATTGAGCTGGCAGGAGTATCGTCGGTGTCAACAGGCGCACTTGAGGCGAGCAACATCACCGTGTCGGCATCTGGCGGCGATGTTGAAATTGCGAGCGTCGAGAACTCGGGCAATCTCACGGTCATGGCATCCGATGCGGCCACGCTCGGTATCGTGAGCGTCACCGACGCTGTGACGGTTGATGCAGACACGATCACAACACAGTCCGTCACTGCCGGTACGATCGCACTTGCAGGCGTTTCGTCGGTCACGACGGGCGCGCTTGAGGCGGACAGCATCACCGCGTCCGCTTCGGCCGGCAGCGTGGCCATTGCGAGCGTTGCGGATTCGGGATCGTTGACGGTCACGGCATCGGACACGGTGACTTCGGGAGCCGTCACAGTCACCGGCGCTGTGGTTGTTGGCGGCGGCATCATTTCCGCGCAGCCCATTACTGCAAGCACGATCGAATTGTCGGGCGTGTCGTTGGTGACAACCGGCGCACTTGAGGCGGTGAGCATCAGCGCCTTGGCATCGGCCGGCAGCGTCAACATCGCGAGCATTGCTAACTCCGGTTCGTTGGCGGTCTCGGCATCGGATTCTGTGACCCTTGGCCCTGTCTCGGTCTCGGGCGCCGTGGCAGTCGATGCCGACATCATTGCCACGCAGGTGATTGCTGCTGATTCCATTGAGCTGGCAGGCGTATCTTCGGTGTCAACAGGCGCACTTGAGGCGAGCAACATCACCGTGTCGGCATCTGGCGGCGATGTTGAAATTGCGAGCGTAGATAACTCGGGCAACCTCACGGTCATGGCATCCGATGCGGCCACGATCGGAATCGTGAGCGTCACCGACGCTGTAATTGTTGAGGCAGACACGATCACAACACAGTCCATCACCGCCGGTTCGATCGCACTTGCAGGCGTTTCCTCGGTCACGACGGGCGCGCTTGAGGCGGACAGCATCACCGCTTCGGCCTCGGACGGCAGCGTGGCCATTGCGAGCGTTGCGGATTCGGGATCGTTGACGGTCACGGCATCGGACACCGCGACTTTCGGCGTAGTTACAATCAATGGCGCTTTGACGGTTGGCGCCGGCAGCATCATCACTCAAGACATTACGGCGGGCACAATAGCGCTTACGGGCATTTCGTCGGTCACGACGGGCGCGCTTGCGGCGGACAGCATCACCGCTTCGGCGTCTGATGGCAGCGTGGCCATCGCGAGCGTTGCGGATTCGGGTTCGTTGACGGTCATGGCGTCCGATACGGCGACTTTGGGAGCCGTCACAGTCACCGGCGCTGTGGTTGTTGGCGGCGGTATCATTTCCGCGCAGCCCATTACTGCAAGCACGATCGAATTGTCGGGCGTGTCGATGGTGACGACCGGCGCACTTGAGGCGGTGAGCATCAGCGCCTTGGCATCGGCCGGTAGCGTCAACATCGCGAGCATTGCTAACTCCGGTTCGTTGGCGGTCTCGGCATCGGATTCTGTGACCCTTGGCCCTGTCTCGGTCTCGGGCGCCGTGGCAGTCGATGCGGACATCATCGGCACGCAGGTGATTGCCGCTGATTCCATAAACCTTGCTGGCGTGTCTTCGGTGACCACCGGCGGGCTTGAGGCGAGCAACATCACCGTGTCGGCATCTGGCGGCGATGTTGAAATTGCGAGCGTCGAGAACTCGGGCAATCTCGCGGTCATGGCATCCGATGCGGCCACGCTCGGTATCGTGAGCGTCACCGACGCTGTGACAGTTGATGCAGACACGATCACAACACAGTCCGTCACCGCCGGTACGATCGCACTTACAGGCGTTTCCTCGGTCACGAC
Organism: Polymorphobacter multimanifer; assembly: GCF_014205635.1. Taxonomy (GTDB): domain Bacteria; phylum Pseudomonadota; class Alphaproteobacteria; order Sphingomonadales; family Sphingomonadaceae; genus Sandarakinorhabdus; species Sandarakinorhabdus multimanifer. Next base: position 79,368 of record NZ_JACIIV010000010.1, on the reverse strand, counting down.
GGGCGCGCTTGAGGCGGAAAGCATCACCGCTTCGGCCTCGGACGGCAGCGTGGCCATTGCGGGCGTTGCGGATTCGGGTTCGTTGTCGGTCGAGGCGTCGGAAGCGGCGACGCTGGGGCCTGTTTCGGTTGCTGGAGCCGTGAGGGTCGGCGCGGACAGCATCGCCACGCAAATGATTTCCGCCAGTTCCATTGAGCTGGCAGGCGTATCGTCGGTGTCAACAGGCGCACTTGAGGCGGGCAACATCACCGTGTCGGCATCTGGCGGCGATGTTGAAATTGCGAGCGTCGATAACTCGGGCAACCTCACGGTCATGGCATCCGATGCGGCCACGATCGGTATCGTGAGCGTCACCGACGCTGTGACGGTTGATGCAGACACGATCACAACACAGTCCGTCACTGCCGGTACGATCGCACTTGCAGGCGTTTCGTCGGTCACGACGGGCGCGCTTGAGGCGGACAGCATCACCGCTTCGGCCTCGGACGGCAGTGTTCATATCGCGAGCGTCGCCAATTCAGGTTCGGTTGCGGTCTCGGCGTCCGATACCGCGACGCTAGGACGTGTGGCAGTGTCGGATGCCATCGAAATTGCCGCAGATGTCATCGCTGCAGAGTCGATGACCGGAGAATCGATTGAACTGACTGGCGTATCGTCAGTGACCACCGCCGATTTGCAGGCTGGCCGGATCGATGCACGCGCGACGGCCGGGACGGTCAATATCGCGGGGATCGCGCAGTCGGGCACGGTGCTGGTGCAGGCGTTTGGCGATGTGACCCTGGGTGGCGTCGGGACCAGCGGCGCGGTGACGGCGCGGGCCGGGCAGGTGGGTGCTACCGCCGGTCGTGGTGACCTATTTGTGGGCTCGGTCGACTCCGGGGCGGGCGCAATCACGCTCAGTGCGACAAACGGCAGTATCGCATCCGGAACCCTGGCTGGTGGCGTGATCCAGGCAGATGCGACCGGGGCGAGCGGCGATGTCTTGTTGCAGACAATCTTGCGGTCCAGCCAATTTGCAGCGAGTGCAGGGCGCGATCTGTTTCTGGCCGGCAATGCAACAAGCATTGGCTCGATCAATCTCGCTGCGGGGCGCGCCATGACCGTGCAGGCAGTTGCTGCCGATGGAGCTCTTGCGGCAATGGCAGGAGGTGTTCTGGTCGCCAATGATGCCATCAGCGTTGCCAGGTCGATCGACCTCGAAGCCGGGAACGGGCTGAGCACGGTGGATGTGGACAGCCGCATTAACAGCTCGGTGACCGCACGTGCGCTGGCGGGCGATCTTGAAATGGGTGACGTTTCAGGTGGCGTGCTGACGTTGGCCGCAAGCGCTGGCAATGCAACCATCGGCGGGGTGCCACGTGCGAAGTCGCTGGCGCTCACGGCATCTGGCACCGCCACGTTGGGCACTGCAGTCGTGACAGAAGCTGCTGAGTTCAGCGCCAATGTCATCGTTACGCAGGCGATCACGGCAGGTACGGTCAAACTGGCGGGCTTGACGTCGGTGGCGACCGGGGCGTTGCAGGCCGAGACTATCACGGCTTCTGCCTCTGCTGGCAGCGTGGACATTGCAACAGTCGCGGACTCAGGCGCGCTTGCGGTCACAGCATCTGAAGTGGCGACGTTGGGCGATGTGACGGTGACGGGCTCGGTCTTGGTTGCAGCAGATGTCGTCGCTGCGCAGACAATGACTGCGGGTTCGATAGACCTGACAGGCGTGTCTTCGGTGACAACCGAAACGCTGCAGGCCGCGAGCATCGCGGCTTCGGCTTCCGCTGGCAGTGTTGTGATCTCGAATGTCCAGGATTCGGGCGAGCTGACAGTCACGGCATCTGACGTGGCGACGCTGGGCAATGTGGCGGTGTCGGGCGCGGCTACGGTTGCTGCAGATGCCATTGCGGCGCAATTGATGACTGCGGGTTCCATTGATCTCACTGGCGTGTCGTCGGTGACGACGGCGGCGCTGCAAGCCGCGAGCATCACGGCTTCTGCTTCCGCCGGCAGTGTCGACATTGCCAGCGTCGCTGAGTCCGGTTCGCTGACAGTTATGGCATCCGACATCGTGATGCTGGGCAATGTGACAGTGACAGATGCAGTGACGGTCACAGCGGACACGATTGGCGCCCAGGCAATGACGGCAGGAACGATCGAATTGACCGGCGTGTCTTCGGTCACGACGGGAGCGCTTCGGGGCGCCAGTATCGAAGTTTCGGCATCCGCGGGGACCGTGGACCTCGCCACTGTCGCAGACTCGGGCTCGCTGACGGTCACGGCATCGGACATCGTGACGCTGGGCAATGTGGCAGTGACGGATGCAGTCACGATCGCAGCGGACACGATCGGCGTCCAGGCAATGACGGCAGGAACGATCGATCTTGCCGGTGTGTCTTCGGTCACGACCGGGGCGCTTCAGGCTGCGGGGATTGCAGTTTCTGCATCCGCCGGAAGTGTGGACATCGCCAGTATTGCGGAGTCAGGCACCCTTGCAGTCACAGCAGCTGACACAGCTGCGCTCGGCGATGTGACGGTGACCGGCGCTGTCACGGTTGGTGCCGACGTCATCGCATCCGAGGCCATGACCGCAGGTTCCATCAGCATGGCGGGTTTGACTTCGGTAAATACCGGAGGGCTGCGCGCCGGCGCGATCGATGTGCGGGCAACGCGGGGAACAGTGACTATCGCGGGAATTACCGGTTCCAACTCGGTGCTGGCGCAGGCATCTGGTGACGCCACGCTCGGCAACGTGATCTCGAGCGGCGCGGTGACGCTGCGGGCCGGGCAGGTCGGCAACGTTGCGACCAGTGGCAACCTGCGAGCTGGCACGGTGAATGCAACGTCGGCGCGGATCGACCTGCGGTCGACCGCAGGGAGCATTGCCGCAGGTACTCTGGCGGGCGGCGAGATCGTGGCCGAGGCGACAGGCATCACATCGGATATTACCTTGGCGGGCGTTGACCGCTCATCAAGGCTGGCGCTGACATCTGGCCGTTCGATTTTGTTGAATGGCTCGGTCCGGGTTGCTGGAACAGCCGATCTGACAACTGATCGGATCGATCTGGTACCGGCGGCTGAACTCCGGACGGACGGCTTGCTACGTCTGACTGCAAATACTGCGGGCGGTGTGGTGAATGTTGCCAACGGTGGCATGAGCCTGTTCGACAATGCCGACATGCCACGCGTGTTTGCGCCATCGGTGCAAATTGATGGCAAGGGCCGGGCGGTGAAGATTGGTACGACCGACCTGTTTCCAAACACTGTCAATGTCGGCGTTCTGACCAGCAACGACATCGATGTGACCGGCGTCCTGACATTCCGGTCCACAGGAAGTGCCGCTCGGCGTACCTTGACTTTGGGTGGTCTCGCGGTGGCGGATAGCGGCAGTGCGACCAGCAACGAGGGGCTGGCCAATGCTGCGCGGAGCGTGGCAGTGCGTGTGGTCGAAGCTGCCGGCGCGACAGCCGGCGGTGGCCAGATTGTTGCCGATGGGTCGGCAGTGCGGCTGAATGGGCGATATCTGGCGGTCGGTTTGCGCACCCAGTTCCTCGATACGCTGCTGACAGACAGTCCGCCGGACCCGGCAACCGTTCGGCGATCCTTTACGGAACAGCCGACCTCACGCTTCTATATCGCCAATCCTCCATTCCAGCCGCCGCGGTACAATGTCTTGACGGCGGAACGGCTTGTGGTGCGGGTTGAGCAATGGGGTCTGTTGCAGAACACCGACACCTCGGCGCAACCCGGCGGTGGTGTGCGGTTGGGTAGCGTGCAGCTGCTTAACGGCGGCGCTGTGCAGGGTGGACCGGTGGTGGGCTTCTTTGGCTCGCTTGGCGGACAGGAAGGCATCGCCGCAGCGCTACGCGTGACGATAGACCAGCTAGGCGGCATCAGCCCCAATAATGTGCGTATCAACGGCTGTGTTGCCTTGACCACGGCTGGATGCATCGTGACCGGCCTCCCGTTGCCACTGGTGCAGCTGAATGACCCAGGGCAGGCGCTGCTCATTCGCAGCACGCCCGATCTTGTCCTTCCCCTGGACCTCATCTCGGGAACAACCAACGAGGCGCTATGGCGCGACGACGAGCTGGAGCCGGTGGTCACGCCGGTGCCGGCTGCAACGACCCCGGCTGATGGGGCACGGCCATGAGGGGAAACATGACCATGAGACATTCTCTGCTTTTGCTGACGGCATCAACACTGGCGATGCCGGCCGCGGCACAATCGCTTCCCGACAGGTTTGATGCCGGCCGCGGGCCGCAGGGTGAATTGTGCCAGGCAGAACGCGTGTGGAATGATGCTGCGTCCAGCAACCTGTTCGATGTGGTCTATAGTGTGCGCTGCCGCGGTTGGACAGATACGGCGAGCGTGGGACGCGTCGGTGTATTCAGAAGTGGGAAGGATGCACTGGCGCAAATTCGAGCCGCCGTGGCGAAGCGCATGATCTGTGCTGCGCCTGCGGCGTTGACGCTTGCCGGCTTCGAGGCAGGAGAGGCGTCACGCTGCCGCAATGGCGAAGGTGGCTATGGCGCATTCGCCGTGACTGTACCGCAGAGGAAGGACCTTCTGGCCATCGATGGCCTTGAGCGTTTTGCCGCCAATCTGACCGGTGTTGCGCGCGCGCTTGTTGCAGACGACGTGCAGCTTGCGGCCGAGCCTGGCACTGCTCCTGATCTGTCGCGCCTTCAGGCGGCTGCCACCGGCTCCCGCCTGGCGCTGGCCGGCACCGATGCCGCCGGGCTGATGTCGCAACGTTCGGAAGTGATCGAGTACAGCCTCAGCGGTCAGCATGGTGAGGCCCGCGAGCTCGCGACACGCTATCTTGCGCAACTGTCTGCCACCGCGTTGCCAGCCGACCGGGCCGATTTCATGCTCGAACAGGCACTATCATCATCGAATCTCGGCTATGCCGAGGCTGCTGAGGTCGGTCTGTCGCAGGCCGCCGCATTGATCGGTGCCTTGGGGGGCGCCCCTGGTCAGACGCTCAACCGCAAGCTCCTTGTTTATCGTGCTCTCGACGCACTCAATCGGCGGGACTATGCGACCGCGCTTGTACAGGCAGATGCAGCGCTGCAGGCAAGCCGTGAAATGGGCAGTTCTTCGAACTCACCTTTGGCAGATCCGGTCGTGCTGGGGCAGTTGAATGCGGGGAGCACGCGATCGGCGCTGGCGCGGCGCGACCAGAGCTGGGTGGCGCCAACCATTCTGGAAACGCAATCCCAGTATGTAAGGGCGGTGTCACTGCGCAGTCAAAGGCGAGCGGCTGATGCCATGGAAGCACTGTCGGCCGCAGACCGTTTGCTCACCCGCTTCGACAACAGTGGGCTGGATACGTCGCGTCTCCAGTGGTTGCGCAGCGCAGTGGCTGGCGAGCAGGGTCGCGCAGCAAGAACGGGGGGAGATCTGGCCGCCGCCCGCGCGGCCTTTGCCCGTGCAGTTGCCTCGCTCGAACAATCTTCAATCTATGCGGGAACGCCGTTGCTTGGACAACGACACATCGAGCTGGCAACCGCTGCCCTTGCCGCGGGCGATCCGGCAGCGGCAAGGACGAGTTTTGACAACGGGTTCGAAATACTGCGGACTCTCGGGCCGTCGACCGCGGCGACAGTTGGCGGGCTGGATGCCTGGTTTGATCTTTTGGCTGCCGACGCTGCGGCTGGCGGCCAGGGAGCGGTATCGGCACGTGCGAAGTTTTTCGAGGCGGCGCAGCTTGTGAGCCCGCCTGCAGTGGCGAGCCAGATCGCGCAACTGCAGAAGATCTTCGAGAGCGGCAGCAGCGATGGCGCGGTGCGCGCGAAGACCCTGCAATTTCTGGACCGGGAAGTTCGGGCGCTATCGACCAGGCTGACATTGCTGCCGGCCGATGCAGCCCAGCGGACTGACCTTGAAGCGGATCTGGCGGCGATGAACGCGCAGACGGCGGCCGTGCGTGCCGAACTCGAAGGTGATCAGCAATATCAACAGGCCAACGAAACTGTCGCGACGCTCGCGGAGCTTCAGCGCGCACTGCGACCGGGCGAAGCATATCTGAAGCTTGTGACGCTGGACGGTCGCAGCTACGCAATGTTGGTCAAATCCGATGATGCGGTCATCTATCGAACCGGGATCGACACTGCGAGCCTTGCAGAACTTTCCCAGAAGGTCCGGCGGTCGATCGATGGTACTTTGGCGCGTGATGGCCGAACCATTGTCCTGGTCTTCGACGTAGAGGGAGCGCACAAGCTCAAGGAGGCGATTTTCGGTGGCGCGGGTCCGGCACTGGACGGTGTGACGACTTTGATCACCGAGCCCAATGGCCCGATGACACAATTACCTTATGCAGTTCTCGTCGAGGACGAGGCAAGCGTGGCAGCCTTCGACGACAGCGTGAAACGCAACAGTCGTGACTATACGAAAGTGCGCTTTCTGGTGCGCGACCGCAGGATCGATTCGGCGGTGTCGCCGCGCTCGTTCCTGATCAGCCGCACCTTGGCAGCCTCGCGAGCCTCGCAGCCCTATCTCGGACTTGGCAACCATGCCGTGCCGCAACAGGCGGCCTTGGCAGACCTGCCGCAGCGGGGCGCATTTCGCGGCCAATGTGCGGCTCGTGGCGACACGCTGCGCGCCGGTTTTGCAGCTTTGCGCCCGGTGGGTGCGGCCGAAATCATGGCTGCACGGGAGGCCATGGGTGTTGGTGCGGAATCAGTGGAGAAGGGCGCGTTCACCGATGTCCGGCTCGGTGACGAGACGACGCTTGGCGGAACGCTGAAGAATTTTGCAGTTCTGCACTTTGCTACCCATGGCCTGAAAGAGAATGAGCTCGATTGCGACAGCCCACCGGCACTCGTGACCTCGATTGCGGAGGATGAAGCGAGCGATGGATTGTTGAGCTTCGAAGAGATCGCCGGCCTTTCGCTGGATGCCAATCTTGTTGTGCTCTCGGCGTGCAACACTGCGGCATCTGCCAGCAGCGCGCGCGCGCGGCAGAGCGGTTTTCGCAGTGAGCTGGGGCAGGCTGCCACGCTCAACGGCCTTGCACGCGCATTTCTGGTTGCAGGCAGCCGCGCAGTGCTCACGACCCATTGGGCGATTCCGGACAGTTTCCGCGCTCAGGACGGGCGAACGATCGAAGCCTCCACACGGTTGATTTCCCAGATGTTCCAGGCTGGCCGCACGGGGTCCATGGGGGGCGCTTTGCGCCAGGCGCAAATGGGGATGATGAGTGGAATCGACACGTCTCATCCTTATTACTGGGGCGCCTTCATGCTGGTGGGCGATGGCGCACGGCCGATGTTGGGTACCACCGTGGAGGCCGGAAGATGAGCAGCATCGATCTTGACGGATTGCTGGCTTCCCTGGATGGGGACAATCCATGTGGCCCTGACCTGCGCGGGGAGCCCGAATTCCGGGATCTCGAGGATGCGCCGGGCGAATTTTCCAGCCTGAAGCCGCCGGAACTGATGAAAGTTGTGCGCCGCTGCACCGACATGCTGATGCGGACCAAGGACCAGATGCCGGCGATCGTGGCGACACAGGCGGCGGTGCGTGCCGGCGATATCGAGGCGACAACTGCGCTGCTGTGTTATGTCAGAAAGCTGGCAGAGGAATATTGGGATGATTATCATCCCGGTCCTGCCGAAGACATGGCGATCGGTCGGATCAACGAACTGTCGGCGCTCGCGCGACCGGCTGCCATGCTGCTGCCTTTGCAGCGCCTTGGTATCGTCGGCCTGCCGGCGCCTTCCACGACGGAGTTTACGGCCGCCGTTGTCGAGATGGCGCTTGAGCCTGTGCCTGAGTGGACGTCTGACGACCAGGAGAAGTTGAACGCGCGGGTTGCCAGCGGTGCCGTCACGGCGGTGGCCGCGAGATTGGCGCGGCCGAACCAGGATGCCGCGCGGCAGCTCCGCGGAATCATGATCGCAATTTCTGACACCGAGCGCGGGCGTGATGCGGCAGCGGAGTGTCTGATACCAAGTTTTGATGCCGATGCCGTTCGGCCGCTGGCTTTGCAACTTCGCTCGGCCGTCGAGGCGCGGCTGGTCGGCCTGCGAGGCCTCTCGGACGAAATTCATTCGCTCGTGGAAGCGTTTGAGCGACGGATGAGCGATTCGCCGAGCATGGGGCCTATTCTCAATCAGTTGAAGGCGATGATCGGCGTTTCCGAAGCCTTTATGGAGCGGTTTCCCGATCCGGCGGCCCTGGAGGACATCGCGCCGACAGAGGACGCTGAAACAGCGGCAGATGTTGCCGGCGTTTCGGCTCCGGGCGGCACTCAACCTGCAAAGCGATTTTCCGGTGATACCCCGCGCTCTCGAAGCGATGTCCTCGTCGCAATTGATGCAATCGTACGTTATTATTCAGACAATGAGCCGACAAGCCCCGTTCCGTTGATGTTGAAGCGCGTTCGAAACTGGGTCGAGATGGATTTTTATCGGTTGGTCGAAGAAATTTCGCCGAACAGCGTTGATGAGATACGTCGGCTCTTGGCAATTCGCAATGAGTGATGCACACTGTGTCTAGACAAAGAGCGGCCGCGAGCAATGTCGTGGCTGAGCGTGCAAGGGGGGGATTCCATGGCGCAAGACGGCCAGAAGTTCATCAAGCGGAATCGCAGTCCGCGTGTGCATATCGAGTATGAAGTCGAAACCTACGGATCGGTCGAGAAGATTTCTCTGCCGTTCGTGATGGGTGTGATGTCCGATCTTTCGGGAAAGTCTGAAAAGCCCAAAAAGGAAATGGCCGAGCGCGACTTCGTCAATGTCGACATGGACAATTTCGGTGAGTTTCAGAACTCCATTTCGCCGCGTGCTGCGTTCATGGTAGACAATTCGCTCACCGGTGAGGGCAAGTTGTCGGTCGATCTGACCTTCAAGTCGATGGATGATTTTTCGCCGGGTCGTGTGGCCGAGCAAGTGCCCGCGACGGCCAAGTTGCTCGAGGCGCGCAGGCAATTGTCCGATTTGCTGGCGTATATGGACGGCAAGGACAAGGCTCAGGACGTCATCGATCAATTGCTGAAGAACCCGGACTTGCTGGGTACCCTCGCCGCCGAATCCAAGGCGCGCTCGGATGGGAACGACGCCTGATTCTGGCGCAACAACTTTAGATTCAGGAGATCAGGCCATGGCGAGTGATCCGAATGTCGCGCAAGGCGCTTCTGCTGCTGCGACTGAAGTCACTATCGACGATTTTTCGAGCCTTTTGCAGAAACAATTCAAGCCAGCGACCGATGAAGCCAAGAACCGTGTCGAGTCGGCAGTGCGCACGCTTGCGGAGCAGGCGCTTGCGGGAAGCAACCTGGTGCCAGGTGACGTCATCGGTACGATCGAGAGCATGATCTCGGCGCTCGACCGCAAACTGACAGAACAGGTGAACCTGATCATCCATCATCCTGAGTATCAGGCTCTGGAGAGCGCGTGGCGCGGCCTCAACTATCTGGTGATGAACTCGGAGACAGCAAGCGATCTGAAGATCAAGGTGATGAACGTCGGCAAGGATGAACTTCGCAAGATGTTCTCCAGCTACCGTGGTGCGGCCTGGGATCAGTCTCCCCTGTTCAAGCGGGTTTACGAGGCGGAATTCGGTCAGCTTGGCGGTCATCCCTATGGTTGCCTTGTCGGCGACTATCAGTTTGCACATATGCCGACCGATGTGGAAGTTCTTGAAGGTATGGCAAAAATCTCCAGTGCTGCGCATGCGCCGTTCATTTCTGGAACATCGTCCGCGCTTTTCGGCATGGAAAGCTGGCAGGATCTTGCCAAGCCTCGGGATCTTGGAAAGATTTTCGACACGCCGGAGTATGCGGCTTGGCGGTCTCTCCGTGCGAAGGACGACAGCCGGTACATCGCGCTCACCGCGCCGCGCGTTCTGGCGCGGCGGCCTTATGGCGCGTCGTCCGATCCGGTGGAGCAGTTCGGCTTCGAGGAAGATACGGCCGGCGACCATGGGAAATATGCATGGATGAATTCGGCCTATGCCATGGCAGTGCGGGTGAATTCGGCTTTCAAGGAATATGGTTGGTGCACGCGAATTCGTGGCGTGCAGTCAGGTGGTACGGTTGAGGGGCTGCCAGTTGCGATGTTCCCGACCGAGGATGGTGATACGGCGGTTAAATGTCCGACCGAGATCGCCATTTCGGATCGGCGCGAGGGTGAACTGTCTGCCGCCGGGTTGATCGGGTTGATCCACCGCAAGAATACCGACCAGGCGACCTTTATCGGTGCGCAGACGCTACATCAGCCCAAGGAGTTTGCCGACAAGGGCGCAACTGCAAATGCACGACTTTCGGCGCGACTGCCTTATCTGTTCACCAGTTGCCGCTTTGCGCATTATCTGAAGTGCATGGTGCGGGATTGGGTTGGTGGCACGCCCACGGCAACGCAGATGGAAAACCGGCTGACCAGCTGGATTTCGATGTATGTGGACCAGATGCCCGAGATGTCGTCCGAGGAGCAAAAGGCGCGCAAGCCTTTGAAAGCGGCTGGAATCAAGATTCTCGAAGATGAGGAAAACCCTGGTTACTACCGGGCAAAGTTCGAGTTCGTGCCGCATTTCCAGATGGAAGGCATGGATATTACATTGGGAATGACGTCTGCGCTGCGTCAGGCAGGTAACTGAGCGCGTATCTGACAACGGCTTATTTGTAGAAGGAGACTTACCATGGCTCTCGACATGTTTCTCAAGGTTAGCAACGGAATTACTGGCGAGTCGAAGGACAAGGACAAGGCGACTGTCGGCGACATCGATGTGCTTGCCTGGTCCTGGGGGGCCAGCCAGTCCGGCACGTTCCACCAAGGCGGCGGGGGTGGCGCTGGCAAGGCGAACGTGCAGGACATTTCGCTGACCAAGTGGATCGACAAGGCTTCGCCGAAGATGCAGTTGGCTTGCCTCAAGGGTACGCACATCACCGAGTGCGTGCTGAACGTGCGCAAGGCCGGCGATCAACCATATGTCTATCTGAAGATCACCATGACCAAGTGTCTGATCTCGTCGGTTTCGACCGGGGGCTCGGGTGGTGAGGACCGGCTCACCGAGAATGTCAGCCTCAACTTTGCCAAGGTCAAAGTCGAGTATTTCGAGCAGGGCGACACTGGCGCAGTGAGCGCTGCTGGCGATTTCACGTTCGACGTAGAAGGCAATGCTGCATCCTGATGAATTTGGCGGGCGCCGGCCTTTGCCGGTGCCCGCCTCATTATTTGGTTTGGCGGCGAAGCGAGCGCCATCCTCCTCGCCGCGCCTCACTCATCCCGGCGTTAGGTCGGCTGGAGACGGACATGGACGCCGAAACACTGCTGAAAAGCGGTGACCTTGCTGGTTCGCGTGCGGCGTTGGCGGCGACCTTGCGGATGGTGCCGGGAGACGCCGACGCTCGGCAGTTCTTTTGGCAATTGATTTCATTGCACGGTGAATGGGAGAAGGCAAGGACGCAACTGCAAGCCCTTGCGACAGCCGAGCCCAAGGCAATGATGATGGCGGGCGTCTATAATCAAGCACTTGCGGCGATGTTGACGCGCGATGCTGTTTGGAGCGGACGCGAGCGGCCGCAGTCGATCGTTGGTGCCGAGCCCTGGGTGGATGGATTGCTCGACGCAGTTCATGCGAGTGCGGTGCAGGCCCCTGATGCCGAATCCCGTTCGGCGGCGGCGCTTGAGGCTGCTCCTGCCAGTGCAGGGAGCATCAATGGCCAACAATTCGAGTGGATAGCAGACGCCGACCAACGGTTTGGTCCGATGCTTGAGGTCATCGTCGGCGACAATTATGGCTTTCTGCCAATTGCGGCGATCAAGAGAGTGGTTTGCCAGGGTCCAAACGACCTCAGGGACCTGATCTGGCTCCCGGGGGACATCGAGCTTCGATCCGGCCAGACCTCTGCTGCAATGTTGCCGGTCACTTACCCCGGCACAGGCGGCAGCGGGTCAGCGGCCCTCATGTTGGCGCGTGCGACCGATTGGCGTGATCAGGGGGGGCTGGAGGTGGGTGTTGGCCAACACCTGCTGACCACTGACGGCCCGGAGGCTGGCATTCTCGAACTGCGCCAATTGATTATCGCATGACCGACCCGGGGGCAGCCGATGCATGATGAACGGCCGCTCAAGCCATCGGTCGTCGACAAGCTGATCGGCCACCTCGGCCGTGTAAAGGGCGATGGGAGCCGCGACCTTCTGCCATGTTTCATCGCCCCGACCGAACAGTTCGGCGAGCGAGAACTGCGCCAGGTTGTCATCCGCGATGTCGCCTGGCTCATGAACGATATCAGCTTCGCCACTGCAGTGCCGATTGGGGATTATCCCGAGATTGCGACATCTGTTCTGAACCAGGGCATTTCCGATCTCACCGCGCTGCAAATGTCTCGTGGCAGCCTCGAGCGGCGGGCGCACGATATCGTCAAGGCGTTGCTGGCCTTCGAGCCGCGGCTCGTTGCCGATACCGTGAAGGTGACCTTCAGCGGTGACATCGACAATGAGAACAAGGTCAGGTTCACCATTCAGGGGGAGCTTCGCGGCGCGATCGACGAACGCTACATCGAGCTGAAGACAGCTGTGTCACTGGATTCCGGCGAGGTCGAGGTGACGACATGAGCGCCACTGATCCGCGCCTGCTCTCGGCCTACAATCGCGAATTGCTGTACTTGCGCCGGCGATCGGCAGAATTTGCGGAGGATAACCGGCAGGTCGCGGGATTGCTCGGGCTTGACGCCCCCACCGACCCGGACCCGCATGTCGAACGGCTGATGGAAGGTGTGGCCTTTCTGAACGCGCGCGTGCGGGTGAAGATGGAGGAGGAGTTCCCCCGCTTCACGCAATCGTTGCTGGAGGCGCTGTATCCCCATTATCTGGCGCCCACGCCGGCGATGGCGATCGTGGCGCTCAAGCCGATGAAGGGAGACGCCACGCCGCCAAAGGGTGTTTTGCACGAGCGCGGCTCGACCCTGATGGCCAGTCTGTCAGGTGATATGACACAGCCGGTCCAGTTCACCACCGGCCAGGACGTCACCTTGCTGCCGCTGACGGTGATGGCGGTGGAGTATCTGCCGACCCGAGCGGCCATTGCTGCAGCCTGTGGGGAGGCGCTGGGTGAAGCCGGCCTGCGCTTCCGGATCGAAGCGACATCAGCCGCACCCCTGTCGGCTTTGACGATCGACAGGCTGCCGCTGTTCCTGGGCGGCAGCGGCGATGTGCCGGGGCTTTTGTATCAGCAGCTGCTGGATGACAGCCTGGGCGTTCGGCTGGCCGCTCCCGAACGGGGCCGCAAGCAATCGTGGATCGAGCGGGCTGGCGCTGTTGTGCCTCATGGTTTCGGGCCGGAGGAGGCCTTGCTTCCCGATGAGCAGCGCAGCTTTGGTGGATATCGGCTGCTGGCCGAATATTTTGCCATGCCGCAGAAGTTTCGCTTCATCTGCCTTACGGGGTTGGCGGCAGGCTTTGCACGGGCCGACCGGGCGCTCGATATCGTGATCCCACTCAAGCGGGCAGTGCCGCAACTGGCTTCGGCAGTGGCTGATGATTCGCTGCTGCCGTTCGTAACCCCTGTGATCAATCTGTTCGAGAAGCGCTTCGACCGCGTTCTGGTCGACCAGCGCCAGTCGGAACACATCGTGCTGCCCGACCGGACGGCTGCTCTCGATTTCGAAGTGTACAGGCTGGACAGCGTGACCGGCTTTGCAACCGAGGACATGGTGGGCACGCCAGCGCTGCCGCTTTATGCGCGGCGGGTCGAGCGCGGTGCCAAGCCGCTTTACTATACGTTGCGCCGACGACTGCGGCGGTTGACCGAAGCGGAGACACGTCGGCGCCGTGAAGGCGATTATATAGGCACCGAGGCATGGATCAGCCTGTCCTCGCCCGGCAACCCGGCGCTGGCTGGCGGCATCATCGAGCTTGGCGCGCGGGGGCTGGTGACCAATCGTGCACTATCGACGCGGTTGCGGCCCGGCGCAGCGCTGCTCGAGCTGACGATGATGGACATGAAGGCGACCGGAGGTATCGAAATGCTGATCGGACCCACGCGTCCGCAGCCACCGATGGGCATGGTGGATTCGGGTTGGCGGATCATCAGCCATCTGGCGCCAGGACGTGACGGATTTGTTCGTGCCGACGGTGCGCCTGATGCGCTGGCAGATCATTTGAGCCTGTATCTGCGGGATCAGTCGCCGGTGATGCGTCGCGAGATCCAGGGTCTCTCGGGGCTGACATCGCGGCTGGTGACGCGGCGTGCCAATGGCAGCAGCCGACTGGCGTTTCTGCGCGGCCAGCGTCTGACGCTGGAACTCGCCTGGAACAGTTACGAAGCCGGGACAGCCTATCTGTTCTCGACGGTTGTTGCGCGATTTCTGGCCGATTTCGCAACCATCAACAGCTTTGCGGAATGCGAAGTGAAAGCCGACAATGGATTGTCGTGGCATTGGCGACATCTCGCGAGGGATGTGGACGGGGAGGGGCTATGGACCGGTCGACGACCGACGATCTGACCCGCCTGTTCGAAGCGTTGGCGGCCTCTCCGGAGCGATGGGACTTTTTTGCGGCTGTGAACGCGCTGGAAGTGGCAACTCCGGCCAGTCCGCGCGTGGGCGAGGCGCTCGAGCCTTCCCGCGAGGTCGTGAACCTGGCGCACGTGGCGGATTTCAATTTTCCGGCATCCACCATTGCCGCCTGGCAAACCGATGGCCGGCGCCCGGTCCTGGAATCCCGGCATCTTGGACTGACCGGGCCGATGGGACCGTTGCCCAGCCATCTGACCGAGATTGCCGTGTACGAACGACAACGCCGCGGTCCACGGCCGTTCAACGAATTTCTCGGTATGCTGGGGTCACGGTCCTTGCAGTTCTTTTACCGGGCCTGGGCTGATGCGCGCCCAGCGGCCAATGCCAGCCGACCGGCCGATGACCGATTTGCAGGCTATCTGGCCGCTGTTGCGGGAACTACCGAACTGGCATTTCTGGCGCCCGGTTCCAGGCCGGCGATGGGTGATCCGGCATCATTCGATGATTGGCGGCGGCTGCCTTACGGCGGCCATCTTGCGGCGCTCCGGTCTCCAACGGCAATCGGATCGATGCTCTCCCACATGCTGGGGCGGCGGGTGACCGTGCGCGAAGCAGTAGGACGGTGGCATGAAGCGCCCGTCGATCAGCGCAGCCAGTTGGGACAGCATGATGTGGCGCTCGGGAAAGGTGCCTCATTGGGCGGGCGGTTCTGGAGCGTGGAGTATGACGTTGCCTTCTCGATCCGTGCCCGTTCGATGGCAGACCTCGATGATCTGCTTCCCGGTGGCCATGGCCACCAGCTGATGGCCGAGGCCGCGCGTTCGGCGTTGCCACACCATGTCAACTGGCGGGCGCATGTGGCGATTGCAGAACATCTGATCGAGCCGGCGCGGCTGGGTGGTCGCGGCGGCGTGCCGACACGGCTGGGCTGGACCAGCTGGATGGCGCCACGTGGCCGGGCGCGGCTGCGCAAGGATTTGACCATTCATGAACGTGCGGCGCCGGCACCAGCCGCTGCCGGCAATTTGGAGGAAGCAGCATGACTGAAATCAGCCGGGCAGCCCTGTTTGGCAGGCTTGCTCCCAGCAGCCTGAAAGCAGTCGAAACCGCGTTCGGCTTTTGCAAGCTGCGGGGCAACCCCTATGTGGAGCTGGTTCATTGGCTTCACACGCTGAATGCCGACCCTAAGGGTGATTTCGCGCTGATCCGGGCGCATTTCGGTCTCGATGAGGGACAGTTGGGGCGGGATACAGTGGCTGCGCTCGACAAGCTGCCGCGTGGTGCGTCCAGCGTGTCCGACCTGTCCGCACATGTCGAGGAGGCGGTTGAGAAGGGCTGGCTCTACGCCAGCTTGATGTTCAATGCCGGCAAGGTCCGCAGCGGGCATCTGCTTTTTGCCATGCTGAAGACTCCGAACCTGAAGAATGTGCTGACCAGCGTGTCCAACGAGTATCGCAAGGTCGATGCCGACAAGCTCGCGGACGGTTTTGGAAGCATAACCGCCGGCAGCGGTGAGGCGAGCGAGGCAGGGGGGCTTGGCAGTGGAGCCGGCAGCGGCGGCGGTGACGGTGAGCCGGGGCTCGAGCCAGCGCAGGAAGGATCTGCGTTGGCAAAGTTCAGTGTCGATCTGACGGCGCGGGCGCGATCTGGCGAGATCGACAAGATTGTGGGGCGCGATGCCGAGATCAGGCAGGTCGTGGATATCCTGCTGCGACGGCGGCAGAACAACCCGATTCTCACCGGGGAGGCCGGCGTGGGCAAGACCGCAGTCGTGGAAGGCTTTGCGCGGCGGATTGCCGATGGCGATGTGCCGCCCCAACTGAAGAATGTGACTCTGCGCTCGCTCGACATCGGGTTGTTGCAGGCCGGTGCAAGTGTGAAGGGCGAATTCGAGAAGCGGCTGCGGCAGGTGATCGACGAAGTCGAAGCGTCGGCCAGCCCGGTGATCCTGTTTATCGACGAGGCGCACACGCTGATCGGCGCCGGTGGCTCGGCCGGTACAGGCGATGCGGCCAATCTGCTCAAGCCGGCACTGGCACGGGGCAAGCTGCGGACCATCGCGGCCACCACCTGGGCGGAATATCGGCAGTATTTTGAAAAGGACCCGGCACTGACCCGGCGGTTCCAGACCGTGAACGTGGGCGAGCCGGAGACCGACAAGGCGATCGCGATGTTGCGCAGCGTTGCCGACGCGATGGTGAAGCATCATCAGGTGATCGTGCTGGATGAGGCGCTGGAGGCGGCGGTGAAACTATCCCAGCGCTATATTCCGGCGCGGCAGCTGCCCGACAAGGCGGTGAGCCTGCTCGATACGGCGTGTGCGCGCGTATCGGTGAGCCAGCATGCCACGCCGGCGCCGGTGGAGGACCGGCTGCGCCGGGTGGAACTGCTTGAGGTCGAGCGCGAAATTGCAGTGCGCGAAGCTGGCAGTGGCATGGCCAGCCCCAAGCGCATCGATGAGGTCGACGAGGCGCTGGTGGAGGCGCGCGCGGTGCTGGCCGAAGCCAATGCGAAATGGGAGGCAGAGAAGACCGCTGTCGCCGCGGTGATTGCAGCGCGCAGTGCGCGCGCCGAAGCAAATGGGAACGGCGAGGACACGGCCACCCACGACGAGACGCTGCACGCCGGCATGGCGGAGATGGCGGCAGCACAAGGCGATGCGCCGATGGTATTTGCGCAGGTGGACGCCAATGCGGTCGCCGCCGTGGTGGGCGACTGGACCGGTGTCCCGGTTGGCCGGATGGTGAAGAACGAGATTGCCGGCGTGCTGGCGATTGCCGAGCAACTGAAGAAGCGGGTGATCGGCCAAGACCATGCGATGGAGGCGATCGCCAAGCGGCTGCAGACCAGCCGCGCGAAGCTGGACAATCCGAACAAGCCCGTGGGCGTGTTCATGCTTTGCGGGCCATCGGGCGTCGGCAAGACCGAGACGGCACATGCGCTGGCGGAGCTGATGTACGCCGGCGACGGCAGCATGATCGTCATCAACATGAGCGAGTTCCAGGAGGCGCACACCGTGTCCACGCTCAAGGGCGCGCCGGCGGGCTATGTCGGCTATGGGCAAGGCGGCGTGTTGACCGAGGCGGTGCGACGCCAGCCCTATTCGATCGTGCTGCTCGACGAGGTGGAGAAGGCACACCCGGATGTGCACGAGATGTTTTTCCAGGTGTTCGACAAGGGTTACATGGATGACAGCGAAGGCCGCTACATCGACTTCAAGAACACGTTGATCCTGCTGACGTCCAATGTCGGCACCGACATGATCATGGACATGACGGCGGACCCGGAAACCGCGCCGGATGCCGAGACGATGGCCAAGGCGCTGCGGCCGGAGCTTCTGAAGGTGTTTCCACCGGCGCTGCTGGGGCGGCTGATCGTGCAGCCCTATTATCCGCTTTCGCCAGAGATGCTGGGCGGCATCGTGCGGCTGCAACTGGGCCGAATCGTCAAGCGGGTGAAGGAAAACCACAAGATAACGATGACCTACGACCAGGCGGTAGTGGCTCATATCGTGAGCCGTTGTACCGAACTGGCGAGCGGTGGACGGATGATCGACAATATCCTGACCAACGACATGCTGCCGACGCTTTCGACCGAACTGCTGGGACGGATGGCGGACGGTGTGACGGTGGAGCGGATCGAGGTGACGGCGCCGGGTGACGGGCTGGAATATGTGTTTGTGGCGGCGGCGTGATGGCAGGACGAGTCAAATCTGCCGATGCCGCCGAAGTTACGGTGGAAGCTGTTGGGGAGATCATCAGGGCGCTGGTCAACAGCACCATGAATAATGAACGTGATCGGCAGGCCATTGAGTTCGTGATCACGTTGAGCGAGCAGTCGGCAGCGTTGATTATCGAATCGGCAAGGCATGGACGGATGCCGACAAAACGCGATCTGGTGCTGATGCTGACGGAACGTGTTCGTGCAATAGTGACTTTTGCCGCTGCTGATGTCGACATGATCCAATGTTTTTCCGCAGTTGTCGACTTGGTGATCACCACAGCCGGGTCCACGCGCAATACGGTATTGATCGCAAAGACGACTGCTTCGGGGAGCGCCGCGACGGCGGCTGTGCCGGTGGTATCGGCACTGATTGCTCTTGGCGGCACAGTGTTGACGACGGCAGTTGTCTGCGCTGCTGCATTCGAAGTGGTCCAGGGGTTCCTGCTGTCTCTGGACAAATGCGGTCCTCTGCTCAAAGCTGATCCGCGAGGTGTGGCGGCACTGGGACGCATGCGACTGGTTGATGGTTTTCCCCAGCAGAACTTGGTGATCGCATGACGCATGGCCAGGTCGATCAGTGGGGAACACTTTAAAGTGACACAACCAGTCTGGTCCGAAGGGCTGTTCCTGCGGCCGCAGCATCTGCAGATGCAGGGTGATGCGGGGCTGTGGGCGCTGCATGCGCGGATGGGCGGCGCGGTGGCGCACCCTTGGGGGCTTGTGGAACTAACGCTGGATGAGGACCTTGGTTCGGGTGCCAAGGTGGGCGTGCGACGGCTTGTGGCCGTGATGCAGGACGGCGAGGTCGTGGCGGTGCCGGGCGGGCTTGCGCCGCCGCCGCCGCTCGATGTCGATGACCAGGTGCGCGGGCGGATCGTGTATCTGACACTGCCGGCGCGGCAGGAGGGGGCGGTTGTTTACACGCGGCCCGAGAGTGCCGATGCCAATGTGACGCGCTACCTGATCGCCGAGCGCGAAGTGGTCGACCAATCTGATCCCGACCGAAACATGGAACTTGTTGAAGTGGCGCTGCCCAATCTGCACTTCGGCATCGACGAGGCCGATCTTGCCGGCCGCACGAAGATCGGCATTGGGCGAATCCGCGAACTGGTGGGCAAGCGGGTGGTGTGGGATGACGCCTATATCCCGCCGGTGCTCGATATCCGGGCGTCCCCGACGCTGGCCGGCTTTCTCGTCGACATCCTGGGCCGATTGGAGCAGCGGCAGGAGGAGCTTTCGCTGCGCGCCGTGGAGGGTGCCGATGGCGGCAGCGAGACCTTTGCGGCGTATCTGCTGCTCCAATTGCTCAATCGCTGGCAACCGGAGCTCAAGCATCTGCAGCGGCTCGAGCGGGTGCATCCCGAGCGGCTATATACCGGTTTTCTGGCACTGGCGGGAGAGCTTGCGACCTTCACGCGGGCCGACCGGCGCCCGGGCGATTTCCCGACCTATGAGCATGAGGACCTTGAAGCATGTTTCAAGCCGGTGGTGGACGCGCTGCGGGCGGGGCTTTCGACCGAGTTCAGCCGCTCCGCGGTGCAGCTGGAGCTGAAGCTGCTGCAGCCGGGTGCCTATGTGTCCACCATCACCGATCGCGGCCTTTATGACCAGGGCCGCTTCTATCTTGCGGTCTCCACCCGGCGGCCTTCCGAGGATGTCCGCCGTTCGCTGCCATCGGTGGTGAAGATCGGCGCGGTGACGCGGATGCAGCAGCTGGTCCAGGCAGCGCTGCCAGGGGTGCCGCTGGCGGCGGTGGCGGCTCCGCCGCCGCAGATCAGGGCGATGGCGGGCTATGTGTACTTCGAGCTGGATCGCAGCCACCCGGACTGGAAGGAGTTCGCCACGGCACCCGCACTCGGCCTTTACATAGCGGGGGAATGGCCTGACCTGGCCATGGAGCTGTGGTGCGTGAGAAGGACAACGCGATGAGCGGCGAGAAAACGGTCTTCCGTCCGTCACCGCTGGCGGCTGCCAAGGGCGGAGCCCCTGCGCCACCCTCGCCGCCGCCGCCTCCGCCGCCCGGCGGCGGGGATGGTGGTGGTGGCCCCAAGGCCCCGACGCCCAGGGCCTGGGCGAGCGATGATGTGCCGCCGCTCGATGTTCCGATGCGAGTGCGCAACCCGCTTACGGCTGTTGCGGCGCGCTTGCTGGCCCTTGCGGCTGCGGTGCAGTCCGATCGGCAGGTGACTGATGTGCCGGCGCTGCGGGCGCGTGCCGGCGAGGAAGCCAAGGCCTTCGAAAAGCAGTTGATTGCCATGGGGCTTTCGGCTGAAGACAATGCCCGGGCGCGCTATGCGGTGCTGGCCACTGTCGATGACGTGGTGCAAAATCTGCCGGGCGGTGCGCAATCGGACTGGGCGCGATCCAGCCTGGTGGTGCAAAGCTTTGGTCAGGCGTTCGGCGGCGACCAGTTCTTCACCATCCTGGACACGCTTCTGCAGCGGCCGGCCGCCAATCTGGACATGCTGGAGCTCTACCATGCGTGCCTCGCCGTCGGCTTTCTGGGTCGTGCAAGGATCGAAGCGGATGGCCGCCAGCAGATCGAGGGTCGGATGGCGGCCATCTACGGGGCGCTTTCGGGCATCAGACCGCGGCAAGAGACCGATCTTGTCCCGCAATGGCAAGGCAAGCCGACACCGATGCCCAAGGTCGGCTGGTTCGTTCGTGCGGTGCTTGCGCTTGCGGCCGGAGCGGCCTTCCTGCTGCTGGTGTTCCTTGTGCTGAAGCTCTGGCTCGACAGCCGGGACGAGCCGGCGCGGGCAGCCCTGCGACCGTTACCGCCGATTGCAGCGGCACGGATTGACCGGTTGGGAGCGGATGTTCCCGAAGTGCAGTCCACACAGCTTGAGCGGATCCGCGGCCGCCTTCGCAATCCGTGCATTGAGGCGCGTGATGACGGGGCCACGATCCGGCTGGTGATTTCCGAATGCCCCGGGCTGGCCGCGGGGATGTTCCCGGCGGGTGCGGCGCTGCTGGGCCCGGACTATGTTCCGTTGATCGAGGATGCCGGACGGGCGCTGGCGCCGGAAGTGGGTCCGATTGCCGTCGTCGCCCATACCGACAGCGACCCCATCTCGGGCCGGCTGCGCGCAAGCTTCCCCGACAATGCGGCGTTGAGCCTGGCGCGGGCGGAGGATGTGGCTTTGCTGCTGAAACCGATCGTCGGTGATCGGGCGCGGCTATCGGTGGAAGGGCGCGGGGACCGGGAGCCGGTGAACCGTGCCGATACACGCGAGGCCAAGGCTGCCAACCGGCGAGTTGAGCTCGTGCTGCCGCGGAGCGACTGATGACGATGATCCGCAAATGGCTGGGCAACTGGTGGGTGCTGGCGGTCGGCATAGCGCTGCTGACGACGCTGGTGGTGTTTTTGGTGTGCGGACTGTTCGTCGCCTCGTGGCTGTTCCTGCGCTGGTGGTTGATCGGCGCGGTGTGGATCGCGTTTGCTGCATCCGCGGGTTGGCGCTGGTGGCGGCTGCGAAAGGCGGATGCGGCACTGGTCGAGGCGATCGCCAAGCCGGCTGACCGCGACGGCGAGGCGATGGCTGCCAAGATGCGCGAAGCGCTCGATCGGCTAAAGGCGGATGGCGGCGGCAAGCGCAGCAGCGCACTCTATGCCAAGCCCTGGTATGTGATTATCGGCCCGCCGGGTGCGGGCAAGACAACCCTCATCCAGAAGAGCGGCCTGCGGCTGTTGACGGACGAAGCGGCAGCCGGCGTCGGCGGCACGCGCAACTGCGACTGGTGGTTTGCCGACGAGGCGGTGCTGGTGGACACCGCCGGTCGCTACACCAGCCAGGACAGCGGCGCCGATGCCGATGCCCAAGGCTGGAAAGCCTTTTTGCGCACGTTGAAGAAGGCGCGGCCGCTGCAGCCGCTCAACGGCGTGATCATCGCCATTGGCCTCGATGAGGTCGCGCGTAGCGGTGCCGAGGCGCTGGACCGGCATGTGGTGACACTGCGGGCAAGGCTGGCTGAGCTTTCGCGGGAGCTTGGGCTCGAACTGCCGGTGTATGTGCTCTTCACCAAGGCCGATCTGTTGCTGGGGTTCACCGAATTCTTCGACGATCTGTCGGTCGAGGGTCGGCGATCGGTGCTGGGGCACACGCTGCCGCTGAGCGGAGACCGGCCGAGCCAGACGACCCTCGCAGCAGGCTATGACGATGCCGTGCAGGCGCTGGCGGACCGGCTGCCGGCGCGCCTGCAGGCCGAGGGCGATCCGGTGCGCCGCGGTGCTGCACTGACCTTGCCAGCGCGATTCATCGATTTGCGGGCGCGGTTGATCAGGTTGCTCGACGGCGTGTTCGGCAGCGGCGCTGCGGCCACGCCAAACGCCGCAGCTGCCCGGTTGCGGGGTTTTTACTTCACCAGCGGTGTGCAACAGGGCACGCCGTTTGATCGGTTGCTGGGCAGCCTTGCGGGCGCCGTTGGCCAGGGCCAGCGTGCGCGTGCGTCCAACCCCCGGGCGTTCTTCGTCAACCGGCTGCTGGCCGAGGTGATAATTCCGGAGGCCGGGCTGGCTGGCCCCGACCTCGCTCGCCGCAAGCGCAACAGTCGCCTGCAGCTGGCGGCGCTTTTGCTTGGTGCCGTGATGGTGCTCGGTCTGGCAGGTGCGATGGTGGCGAGCTTCCTCGCCAACCGGAAAGGGCAGGACGCAACGCTGGTGGCCGCAGAGACGCTCAAGGCAGCGCAGACAAGCCTCGATCCGGGTGACCGTGTGGCGCTGTCGGCATCGCTCGCGGAGCCGCTGGACACCCTCGATGCACTTCGCGATCAACTGCCCTTCAGCGTGACTGCGGCAAGCGCCGTGCCTCTGACGCAGGGCTTTGGCCTGTACAGGACGACGTTGGCCGAAGAATCAGCGCGGGTTTATGTTGACGCATTGCAGCGCTATCTGCTGCCGCGGTTGATCGTGACCGCCGAGACGGCGCTGCGCAATGCTGGTGAAGACCCTGTGACGCTTTACGAGCCGCTCAAGGTCTATCTGATGCTGGGCAACCGTGCCGGTGCCAGGCGCGACAATGGCTATGTGGTGCAATGGCTTGAGACCTATTTGCTGACACAGGGCTTCCCGGGCGAAGAAAACGCACCGACGCGGGAGCGGATCTTGCGCCACACGCGAGCCCTGCTGGCCGACACGGGCCGGTTCGGTCGACAGCTGACCGGTCCCTTGCTGGACGGGCCTCTTGTGGAGGCAACGCAAGGCGCCGTGGCAGCGATGAGCGCCGAGCAACGGGGGCTGGCGCTGATGAAGCAGCAGGTGACGGGCGAGGACTGGCGGATGGTCGGCAATGCATTGCTGCCGGGGGAAGCGCGGGCTTTCGCCAATCCCGCCGAGCTCGAATCCTTGTCGGTGCCCTATTTCTTCACAAAGGCCGGGTTTCAGAAGGGCTTTTCGACGAGCCTTCCGACCATTCGCGAAGCGCTGGACCGGGATCGCTGGATGCTGGGCAGCAGTGCGGCAGCGCAAGTGCCGCTGAACATGGAACAGCTCGGCGCGCTTTATGCCGATGAATATGCGCGGCGCTGGAAATCCGTGCTGCAATCCCCACAGCCGGGCGATTATGCAACTGACACCACGGCGCTGGCACGCTTGGCCAACAAGGGCTCATCACCGCTCAAGAAGATCAGCGATCAGGTAGTCGCGAACGTGACCGCGCTCATGCCCAAGCTGGCAGCGCCGAAAGTGCCGGGCGGCGCGCTTGGCAAGGCCGCGGCGGGCGCGCTGACACAACGGGCTGGGCGGGGTGCTTCTGCAGTTGCAGCGCGGATGATCGAGGCGGATTTCGCCGGGCTGAAGGACTATGCCGGCGGGCCGGCTCCGCAGCTGGGGCAGCTTCTCGATGCGCTCGGCCGCTATCAGCTGGCCTTGGCGCAGGCACAAGTTGCCGGCGGTGGAGGCGGCGGTGGCGGAGGCGGCGGTGGTGGTGGTGGTGGTGGCGCAGCCGGCATTGCCGCCGCGGCAGCCGATTTGCAGGTGGCCGCGCAGAACGCCAGCGCCGGTGCGCCCGAGCTGGGGGCCTTTGTCTCCCAGGTGGCCAGCGGATCGAGCAATGCTGCAGAAACGCAGCGCACCAGCGAGCTAAGGGCGGCCTATGCCAATGGTGTGCTGGCGGATTGCGCACGGGTATTCGGCGAAGGGTATCCATTCGGGACGGGTGACGATCTGGCGCCCGCCGATGTCAGCCGCGCAGCAGCGCAAATGGCCGGCTTCGCGCGCGACACACTTGCCGGCTATCTGGTGCGCACAGGCGGCCCCAAGCCTTGGGGTTGGGTGGCAGAGCCGACGGTCCGCAGCTTCCGTGCGACATCGGCACAGCAATTTCAGCGTGCCGGCGATGCGGAGTCGCTGATGGGAGGCAATCTTGTGCTGCGGGTAAGTGCTGCGCCCGGGATCAAGGGTGGCGTGCGATTGCGGGCTGGTGGCGTGCCGATGGATCTCCTGCCTGGCAATCCGCCCGAGCGGTTCGGTTGGTCGGCCTCGGGATCGCAGATTGCCGAGCTTGCGGCGCTGCAAGGTGGCACGGCACCGGCATTGCGCGAGGAAGGCCCATGGTCGCTGTTCCGGCTGCTTGCCAAGGGTCGCAAGCAGATGCTGGGCGCTGGTCGATATCGCTTTGCCTATGGCGCCGAGGCTGCCATCGACGTCGAGGTGGTGACGGGACCCGATCCGTTTGCGGCGGACGGCGTTTTTGCCCTGCGCTGCCCTGCGACCCTGTGATGCTCGCGGCCGGGCTGTTCGGAAAATTGCCCGCCCATGGTGATTTCGTGTGGCGGGGATGGCCCGAAACCCTGGTTGCCGACCTGGATCGCTGGATGACGGATGGCGTGGCTTCGCTGCGCGTGCGCAATGGCGACGAGGGGTTTGCCGCGCGCATGACGGCGGCACCCTTGTGGCATTGTTGGCTTGTGCTGCAGCCGCATATGGCACTTCACGGGGTGATCACGCCCACGGTCGATCGCGCTGGCCGGCTGTTTCTGCTGGTCGCGGGTGTGGCAGGCCCTCCGGACATGGTGTGGGCAGCGGCGACGCAGCATCCGGGCTTTGCTGCAGGCGTGGAGGCTGCAGTCTATCAGGCTCTCTCGGGCGAACTGGATGCCGATGGGCTGGCATTGGAACTGGCCGCGGCCGCGCCCCGGATCGAAGCAGTGGGCCGCTTTCTCGCTTCATTGTCCTGCCCGGTGGCAAGTGCGTTTTGGGTGCCCAATCCGGCAGCCGGGCCTCCGGTGGCTCTGCCAGGCATGGCGCTGGATGCTGACACGCTGACCTGGCTGGTGGAGGGGGCAGTGCGCGATGCGGCTTAGGTATCGATCGGCGGTTCTGACCCACCCGGGACTGGTGCGCAGGGTGAACGAGGACTCTGCGGTCGGCCGGGAAGATGTGGCGCTGTGGATGGTCGCCGATGGCATGGGTGGGCATGCGCATGGCGACTGGGCGTCACAGACGCTCGCTGCCCAGTTCGGCGCGCTTGTGCTGCCGGCGGCAGATGGCAACCATTCGGCAATTCTGTCAGCGCTGCACGCCGGCAATGCCGCCATCATCGATGCCGCGTCGCAGGCGGGGAGCGATATGGGCACGACCGCCGTGCTCCTGCACCTGCAGGGCGCTGATCTCCTTTGCGTCTGGGTCGGAGACAGCAGGGCCTATCGCTTCAGGCAGGGTCGCCTCGTCCAGATTTCGCGCGACCATAGCGTTGTGCAGGAAATGGTGGACCGGGGAATGATCGAAGCGTCCGAAGCCGAGAGCCATCCCATGGCGCATGTTCTGTCCCGCGCCGTGGGTACCGAGGCCGAATTGCGCGCCGAGGTGGTGCAGGACCAGGCACAACCGGGAGACCTTTACCTGCTGTGCACCGACGGCCTTACCAAGGTTGTCGCGGACGCCGACATCATCCCGTTGCTGCGCCAGCCGAACGTGACGCTTGTGGCCGAGCGGCTCGTGGCCGAGACTTTGGCGCGCGGCGCGCCCGACAACGTTACCGTGATCGTGATATCGGTTGAAGAAGTGACCGAATTGATGCGGATGGACGCATGACCACGCAGCCACCCATTGACGGCCCGCCCACGCCGACGCCCACGCCGGCACCGCGACCACCGGCCGGTGGTGACCGCACGGTGGTCGCTTCGGCGGATGCGCTGGCTGCTGCGCTGCGGGGTGCGGCTGCGCCGCCGCCAGCTGATGCTGAACCGTCCGCACCGCCGTCTGCACCGCTGCCGGCACCACCACCGATGCCATCGTTCGTGGGCAGCGGGCCAGGGAGTGCGGACGCCCTGATTGGTGTGCAATTGAACGATCTTTTCGAAGTCGTTCGCTTCATTGCCGAAGGCGGGATGGGCCGGGTTTATGAAGGGCGCAACATTGCATCCGGCGAGCAGGTCGCGATCAAGGTGATCCTGGGCCAGTATGCAACCGATGATCAGTTCATGGCCCTGTTCCGCCGCGAGGCGAGTGCCCTTGAGAAGATCGGCCATGATGCGCTGGTGAAGTATCGCGCGCTGGCATTCGACCGAAGTCGGGGTGTGAACTACCTGGCCATCGAATATGTCGACGGACCCTCGATGGCGCAGGTTCTGAATGGCGCGCCGGCCGAACCTGCGCTGGTGCGGCGGGTGTTGCGGCGGCTCGCACTGGGGCTGCATGCAGCGCACGAGGCCGGCGTGATCCACCGGGATCTTTCGCCAGACAATGTGCTGCTGCCCGGCGGCAACATCGAGCGCGCCAAGATCATCGATTTCGGCATCGCCAAGGACAATAATCCTGGCGAAAAAAGCGTTGTGGGCGAAGCGTTTGCGGGCAAATTCGGCTATGCGGCACCGGAGGTGTTCGGCAAGTACAAGCGCAATGTCGGCGCATGGACCGACATCTACAGCCTTGGCCTGGTGATTGCGGCACTTGCCCGCGGGGCGCCGGTAGCCATGGGGATCACCATCGTCGATGCGCTGGAGGCGCGCGATACTGTTCCGGACATTTCGGACCTGCCCGCTGACTTGCAGCCGATCGTCGCGAAGATGCTGGCGCCTGACCCGGCTGACCGATTTCAGTCGATGGAGGAAGTGGCGGACGCAGCGGACGCGCGCAGCACCATGTTCATGAGTACGCCCGCCCCGGTTGCGGGCAGCAGTGAAGGCGGCGCCGCCTTTGTGAAGGCGGAAGCGGTGGCGTCTGTCGGTAGGGATGCGCCCAAATCCAGGTTGCCGCTTGTGGCGATTGCCGGTGTGGCCGTTGCCGTCATTGCGGCAGGCGCGTGGTTCGGCCTGTCGGGTGGCGAAGAGGCGGAGCCGCCGGGCGAGATGGCGCGGCCTGCGGATGGAACCGGTGATGCCGACGCGGTGCGCGCCGAGAGCACTGCTGTGGCGGGCGGCGATGCCGTGGCATCCGCTGCGGAGTGGGCGACGTCCGCACCACAGGTGTTTGCAGCGCTTGGCGCTCTGCAGTGCGCCGATGTGCGGATCGACGGTCCGCCCGAAGCCGGGCGGATCCGGCTTGCTGGATGGCGCAACGCCGCAACGGCGCTGCCAGCGGCTGTTGCCGGATGGCAATTGGATGGCAGTGGCGTGGCCGCCATCAACGCGCCTGCGCCTGCGACCTGCCGGGTGATCGATTCCATCCGCATTGCTGCGGCATCCACGCCCGACAAACGCTTCAGCATGCCTGGCAGCCAGATCCTGTCGTTGGCTTCATTGCCGCGAGGCGCTGACGGCACGATCATGCTCGACTTCAAGCTTGCCGACCGACCGGCAGGGCGCCTTCTGTTCACATCGATCGATGATCGATTCGCCGGTCGAGGCGAACAGGTTTCGTCGGGTGACGCCAACCGGTTCAACCTCGATCCCAGTGCCATAGGCTTTGAAGCAAAGACCGGGCGCTACCTTGTCGCGATGGTGGCGTCCCCGACCGAATTGTCTCCGGCCACCGCGAGCGGTGCAGCGCCGGATATGGCCAGTGCGTGCCGGTCGGGTGACTGCGAACTGGTGAGTGGCTGGATCGAAGTGCGCTAGTTCAGCCTATCAGGACAGTGGGAAGGCCGAGCACGATGGTGCCGCCATGGGCGGTGAGATCGCCGATGCGGGCTGCGGGCATGCCGCCGACAATGACGGTGAAGCTGCCGAGGGCGATGGTGTCGGGCGGGCCGACGCAGATTGCCATGTCGCCGATGCGGGCCTGGGGCAGCATGCCGGTGAGCACGGTGAAGCAGCCGAGCGCGATGGGGCCGCCGACATGGGGGACGATGCCGGTGACCATCGGGCAGACGTGCATGTCGGTGATGCGGGCGGCGGGGGGTCCGGGCATGGCCTAGTCCTTCTTCACATTGCGCTCATAGGCCGTGCGGAAATGGCGGGCGAAGAGATCGAGGAAAGCGGCATCGCTTTCGGCGGCAAGTGCTTGATATTCCGTCTCGAATGCGCGCCAGAGCGTGGCTTCCCGGGCGCCGGGCAACAGCCCGCTGCGGGCCTTCGCACGGCTCTTGATCGCGTCGGGGGAGAAGCGCTGGACGGTGGCGGCAAGCGCTTCCTGCATGGCAGCCAGCATGGCGACTTCATGCGCCTGAAGGTCCTGGAAGGCGCCGTGTACAGCCTGCTGGCCGGTGAGGAATCCGCCATCGGGGCGCCCTACCATCTGGCGGAGCGCCTGTTCGGGCTGGCGGGTCCATTTGAGCGGATTGTTGCCCTGCGTCTGGAAGCTGGTGACCTGGGCGCCGACGCCGAACTGGTGGCGCACGCGGGTGCGGGCGTCGAGGAGACGGATGAGACCGTCGGCTGTCTGGCGGAGGAGATGTCCTGCTGCTTCAAGTACTTCGCTGGGGGGCACGCCTTCGACATCGGCCGGCTTCAGACCGGCGGCGGCCAGGAAGCGAGCGAAAGCGGCGCCGCCATCGGGAGCTTCCGGCGTGCGTGCGGGTGCAGGGGCGGGTGGTGCCGTGGGGGTGGCGGCGGTGGCGAAATCGATCGCATCGAAGGCGTGGAGCTTGGCCCAGGGATTGTCTGCGGCGGGTGTGGGTGCTGCCGCGGGGGCCGTGGGTGCGGGGGAGGCGATGCCGAACGGGTCCGGAGACGCCGGCGCGCTGAAGGCTGGCACCGGCGGTGCTGCGGGGCCGGTGAGGCCGAAAGGATCGGCTGAAACGGGTGCCGAAGGGATATGGGCGGCGATGCCGAAGGGGTCCTGAGGGGCAGAAAGGGTCGCTGGAGGGGCAAAATCGGCCATCATCGGGTCGTTGTTGGACTGGAAAAGCGCGCGACGGGCTTCGCGGCCGAATTCATCCGGGCGGGTGGGGGCGCTGGCTCCGCTGGCACCCACCATCCAGTCGAGCCCGCCGGAAGGGGCAGCACCCTGGCCCGTGCTGGCAGCAAAGCCACCACCACCCAGGCTCACCCGCACATCATAGCTGCCGACGCGCAACAGATCGCCGTCCCGCAATGTGTAGGGTGCGGTCGGGCGGTTGTTGTCGCCATTGATGAAGGTGCCGTTGGTGGAGCGGTCGATCAGCACATATTGGCCATCGCTGAACTCGATGTCGGCATGCATCGACGAGATGAAATTGCGCGGATCGGGCAAGGTCCAGTCGGCATGGGGAGCGCGGCCGATCGAGAGGCCATGTTCGTTAAGGGTCATGACGACGGGATCGCCCGAAGCCAGGCTTGAAACATTCTCGATGGTGAGGGTGCAGCTCATGCGCGGCCTTCCGCAGTGGCGGCCAGCTGTTCGGCATCGGCAAGCGCTGTGGCGAGCCGCCGGGCGTGGTTGGGAGGATCGTCGTTGAGGGTGGCGAGCAGCACGGCGCTGGCCAGCAGCTGGCCGAATGCCGCCGGCGGCGGCAGCACCGGCTGCTCCTGGGTGGCAGGTGCGAGGCTGCCGCCCGACAGGAACAGGGTGAGGCAGGCACAGCCTTCCGGCGTGTCGAAACCGGCGTTGTCCCCAGCCTCGAAGGCGAGGCGGCGGTTGGCATCCGAGGGGTCTGCCAGCCAGCGATTGACCGCCTTGCGCGCGGCAAGGCGGCGGGCAAGGGTGGTGGGGGTCATGGTTGCGAGACACTGGCTCAGCCATTGCAGTGCCTGCAGGCGTGGCAGGCAATGTGCGATGAAATGGGTGGCCTCGACGGCATCGCGTGCGCGCATGCGCGCAAAGGCTTCGGAAGGTGGCAACTCCAGCATGTCCTCGAGCTGGACATTGTCTCCCGCCAATGCGGCTACCTGGCCGGCGCGGGTCCACTTCACGCGGGGCCAGGACCTGGCTGTGGTCGTGCCGTCCATCAGTTGATCATCACCATGGCGCCCTTGACGATATGGATGGCGCTGGCCTGTTGCTGCATCATCGCACCCTTGGTCTGGAACATGGCCGTGGCCTCGATCTTGATCATGATGCCCTTGATGGTGATGCCGGTCTGGTCGATCTTGATCGAGCTCGAGCCGACCTTGAGCTCGATCGATTGCATCGCCTCGGTCTCCTGCTTGCCCGTGTCTAGCTTGATGGCGCGATTGCCCATGTTGAGCTGAAGCTTGTCGTTGCCCATGTCGAGCGTGGCGGCGCGGTTGCCCTGCTTGATGTCCAGGCTGTCATTGCCCTTTTCGAGCGTCTCCTGGCGGTTGCCGTCCTGAATCGTGAGCGTCTCGTCGCTCTTGATCGTGGTGGTGCGCTTGCCCTCCTTGATATCCCGCGTTTCGTCGCCCTTCAGCACAAGGGTCTTCAGGTCCTTCTGCGCCTGCACCGAAAAGACTTCGCTGTCCTTGGTGTCGTCGAGGCGGATTTCGTTGAAGCCGCCGCCGCCCTTGGTGCTGTTGGTGCGGATGCCTTGCAGCGGGTTGGCGGCAGCGCTGCCGAAGGCGGGGAGGTTGCCGTCGTTGTAGACGCTGCCGGTGACGAGCGGTCTGTCGGGATCGCCGTTCAGGAATTCCACCACCACCTCATGGCCGATGCGCGGGATCATGAAGGCGCCGTAGCCGCTGCCGGCGCTCATCTGCGCGACGCGCACCCAGATGCTGCGATCGGGCACCTGGCCACCGTCTTCATATCGCTGGATGTCCCAGAAGAACTTCACCTTGATCCGGCCGTACTTGTCGGTGAACACCTCCTCGCCGGGCGGACCGACGACGACGGCGGTCTGCGGGCCGGCGATGCGCGGCATCGGCGTGTTGAGTGCGGGCCGATACGGATGGCGCACGGGCATCAGTTCGAGCTCCACCCGCATGTCCTCGTTGCCGCCACTGCCCGAGCGATAGCCGGCAGCGTGATAATGGTGGCGGGTGGCGACGATGAGATATTCCTGGTCCCCATTGAAGCTGTGGCCATTGCCGCTCTCGTCGAAGGCGACGGTGAGCTTGCGGCCGACCGCAGCGGCAAAGACATCGCCCTCGGCATGGCTGCGGGCCATCTCCGCCCGATCGGCCTCGATGCGGACATTGGCGTAGCGGGCGCCGCGTTCGAGGCCCGGCTGGTCGTAGTGTCCGGGATATTCGAAGCGTTCCGCAATCGTGCCGCCCACATCGCTGGCAGTGCCGCTGCGCCAGCGGGAGGCGCCGGCGCCGAGGTTGGTCACCTGCTTCTGTTTCTTGAGGACAACGGTGGATTTCTCGTAATCATAGTCGTCGACGGTGTAGGCGGTCGGCCCGAAGCGGCGGTGCTCGCGCAGCGAGAACAGCAGCGCCTCGCGGCCATCCGGCGTCCCACCGCCCAAGCGCACCGTGGCGGGCGTTCCTGCCGTGTGCGCGGCGGGCGCATCCACGGCGACCAGCGTGTGACTGCCCTCGGCATGCTCGAAGAAATAATAGATGCCTTCGCGCTCCATGTGGCGCGAGGCGAAGGCGAAATCGCTTTCGTCATACTGCACGCGATATTCGATGGCACTGTAGCTCGCCGAAAGGCTGTGGCGCTGCGGCGCCAGCAGGCCGAGGATGTTGACCATGGTGCTCTTGAAGTGGATTTTCGACATCCGGTTGAGCGCGCTGATGTACTGTTGCGGGCGGATGACCAGCCGATAGACGAAATCCTGATCGTCGTTGCTCCGCCCCACCTCGACATATTCGCACAAGATGCCGTGGAAATGTCGCGAGACGTGCGGCTTGCCCTGGAAGGTAAAACTGACCGGCTTGGACAGGCAGGGATGCAGATCGACGGGGCCACCACGGGCGACAACCTCGGCTTCGATGATGAACAGCTCCGAGAGTTTCTCGACGGCTGTCATTCCGAGTAGCAACAGGCTTCGATCAGGACTGGTGCTGATCTTGCCGATGCGATCGCTTTCCGCTGCCATGCCAGCTTCTCCCCCGGACAGGACGCATTCATAGCACAGGGTTGGTGACCGGCAACAGCATGGCGAACCATTGTCGAGCTCTGGCGATCGACATCGGGCGACGGCCCGGACCTTTTTTCCTGCGTTTCTTGTCGAAAACCGATGCCAACTTTTTCGAGATCGTGTCTAGTCGTCGTTCAACGGGCTGTAGCGCGGTACCAGCGGCAGATCGGCAGCACCGAACGGTTTCTCGTCGAAGAGATAGGCATAATAGAATTCCCGCAGACGTTGGTGATAGGCGCGGATGCGTTGCTGGTAGGCCAGCTGGGCGGTGACGTCGGTTTTTGCGACCGCTGCCATGGCTTGTGCCAGCCCGGCGGGGGGCAGCAGGACGCCGGCCCAGCGGGCAAGGGTTGCACGCCGGGCGATGCCGTTGCGATAGGCCTTTGATTCGGTGGCGACGTGCAGGTCTCCAAGGTGCTGGAAGGCGAAATACCATTTCCAGGTGAAGGTCTGCGGCACCTCGGCGCGGTCGGCAAAGGCCGGATAGACCGCCACGAAGCGCGCCATGGTGACCGGTTTGGGCTTGTCCCACCCGCCATGGACCTCTTCGCGGTTCTCGCGCGCCATCGCGGCGCCATCGGGGACGGGCACCGCAGCGTTGATGCCCAGCCCGGCGGCAGCGGGTGCCACAAGCGTGAGCGCGAACCACAGGGCGGCAAGCGATGCGGCGCTGACGGCGGACGATATCGGCCGGCGGGCAACAAGCAGCGCCACCACGGTCCAGAATGCGCACACGAGGAGCAGGAGGCCGGCGAAGGCCAGCGCTCGCCCCGGGGTGGTGCCGGAGATGAGCGCGCCGGCGACAAAGGGCAGCAGCAGGGCAAGCAGGACGGCACCGGCACGGACAAGGACACGCGGCGCCCAGAGACGCCACCGCGCGCCGGGCGTGGCCTGCAGGGCAAACAGGCGGCCGGCCTCGCGCTCTCCCGACCAGAGATCGTGGAGGAGCGCTATCAGCACGAGCGGCGCCAGATAGACGGCGACAAAGGCGAGATCGAAGCGGCCGGGCAGCGCCAGCTCGGGGTTGGCGGCCTCGTTCTCGTGGATCTGCGCTTCGAGGGCCAGCGCGCGGACGCGGAGCATGGCGGGGGCGATGTCCCGGCTGCCGAGTGCTGCGAAGGCGAGGTCGGAGGGTGGGTCCCAGGTCGGCTGGAAGCCATAATAAGCGCCGTCCCCGGGTTCCTTGGCGAAGGCGGCGAGAGCGGCTTCCTCGGCCACCTGGCCGGTGAGCATCCGGTCGATTGCCGCGCGGTCGCGCGCGACGCTGCCGAAGCCGAGCGCCACGGCTGCCGCGGCGCAGATGGCCAGCAGGACGAGGGCGGCGAGGGCGGCCCGGTTGCGGCCGAGAAGCCAGGCTTCGCGGAAGAGGTGGTTCATGCCGCATCGCTCCCGACGCGGCGAATGCCGAAGCCGAAAAGGACTGCTGCTGCAGCGAGCCAGAGAATGAGGATGCCCAGCGGAGGGAGCATCGCCTCTGCGCGCCGGGCGGGCGAGCGCTGGACGAAGGCGAACTCGGGCATCGACCTCCAGAAATCGGCCGAGATGCGGGTGCGCCGGTCGGCGATGGGATCGCGGCTGCGAGCGCCATCATCGGCGCCCGACACGGCTTCGGCCTGGAGTCGGTTGAGGCGCTGGACCAGATCGAAGCGATAGGCCTCGGCCTGGCGCATGAAATCGAGATGGGTGGCAAGATCGGTGGCGGCAGCGAGCATCGAGGCCCGGCGCACGGTGAGGGCAGGGCTGAGCAGCCCGAAGGCGGCGAGCCGGGCCGATTGGCCGAGCTGGATGGCATCGGCGCGGGCGCCATATTCGTCGAACAGCTTCGCGGTCAGCCGCTCGCCTTCCATCGCCTGGATGCCGCGATAGTTGACCGGCAGATCCTCGACGCGGCTGACGCCATATTGCTTGAGAACGCCGGCCTTGAAGGCGGCGAAATGCGGATCATTGGCGTTATGGCTGTCGCCCAGCGTCCGCAGGTCGGCGGCGATGGCGAATTCGGTGTCGACGCGGCTTGGCAGCGGTTCGGCGAGCCCGGCCCAGCCGGCGGCGGCGCGGGGCACCAGCACGACGATGATCGCCCAGGCGGCGATGAGGCCGACGAGCGCGCCTTGCGCGGTGCGTGCCAGCGCCGAGCCGGCGACGATGGCGAGCACCCAGACGAGCAGATAGGCGGCATAGGCGAGCGCCGTGAGCGCAGCGACCGCTGCTTCGCCGGGCATCCGCGCGGCGGCCCAGAGCAGGGCAATGAGTGCGGGAAGCATGGCGATGCCGGCGACGGCTGCCAGGGCAATCGCCTTGCCGCCGAGGATGGTGGCGGCGCTCGCACCATGGGCGCGCAAGGCGCGCAGGCTGCCGCTCTCGCGCTCGCGTGCAACGGTCGCGAAGCCGAGGAAGACGAGCAGCAGCGGCGCCAGCGTCTGCAGCACGAACGCCGGGGTGAGCTGGCCGAAGCGGACCAGATCGGACGATTCGCGCGCTGCGCCGAACGTGGCGCTGTTCTGGCGGTGGCCTTCGAGGAAGAGAACGGTGCCGGTGAAGGCATCGACGCCGGGATCGAACGCCGCCAGCGACCCCACCGGGCGCAGCGCATAGGTGCCATAATGCACCATGCGGTGGGGATGCCGGTCGGGTTGCGACTTGAACTGGGCGTCGGTGATGGCCTGGGCATCGGCGCGGGCGATGGCGGCGGTGGACATCTGGACGGCCGAGGTGATGGCGGCGATGGCGGAGAGCAGCAGCAGGGTGGCGAGCCCGACCAGCGCAAGGCGCGAGCGGAGCATGAGGCGCAGCTCGGCGGCGGCGATGGTGGCGATCATGCCGGCGCCCATGCCCGCGCTCCGGCGAAACCATCGTGGAGGGCGTTGAGATCGAAGCGGGGCGCGGTGTCGCTTGCGGTCCATTCGCGGGCAATGCGGCCGGCCTGGATGAGGCCGATGCGGTTGGCGGTGTCGGCAGCGCCGAGCAGATCATGGGTGACCATCAGCACCGCCACGCCGCGCGCCGAGAGCGATGCGAGCAGCGCATGGAAATCGGCGGCGGCGGCGGGATCGAGGCCCGAGGTGGGCTCGTCGAGCAGCAGCAGTGGCGCCTGGCGGAGCAGGGCCAGCGCAATGGCGGTCTTCTGGCGCATGCCCTTGGAGAAGCTGGCGGCGCGCGCATCCCAGGCCGATGCGGCGAGGCCGACACTCTCGAAGGCCGCCTCGACATCGACGCGGGGGCGCGGGGTGCCGGCGACCTTGAGGAAATAATCGACATTCTCGCGGGCGCTGAGATGATCGTAGAGCGCCACATTCTCGGGCAGATAGGCGACGCGGGCGCGGACGGCATCGGGGGCTTCGGCCGGATCGGTGCCGGCGACGGACAATGTGCCGCTGCTGCGGGCGAGGAAGCCGAGGATGGCGAACAGCGTCGTCGATTTGCCGGCGCCGTTGCCGCCGAGCAGCGCGTAGATCTCGCCCGGTGCGAGCGACAGCGACAGGCCATCGAGCACGCGCCGGTCGCCGCGGGTGATGACGAGATCGTGGATCGTCAGCGGCAGGATGTCGGGCTGCATGACCATCAATAGCGCAACCGAAGGGCTACCGAGCCGGCGCGCGGGGCGCCGGGCTGCACCCAGAGATCGTTGAAGCTGTTGGAATACCATGTGGTATTGAAGAGGTTGGTCACGTCGGCGAAGACCTCGATGTTGCGGGTGATGGCGAGCGAGGCGAACAGCCGCGCCAGGGTATAGTCGGGAAGGGTGAAACTTGTGCCCGTCGCTCCCAGCCGCTCGCCGACATGCTGGACGCCGCCGCCGAGCATCAGCCGCATCGTGCCGATGTCAACGCTTTTGGCCAGCTGGAGGCTCAGGCTGTGCCTCGGGATGTTGAGCAGCGGATCGCCGGCGCGGATGGCGAAGCCGAAGTTCAGATCGGCGACATCGTTGCGGGCTTCGGCATCGACATAGGCGTAGGAGAACCACAGGTCGAAATCGCCCGGCAATTTGCCGGTGAGATCGAGCTCAAAGCCGCGGCTGCGGGCCTGGCCGATGGGGAGCGAGAAGCCGGGGTTGCCGGGATCGGCGGCGAGGACGTTCGACTTGGTGAGGCTGAACAGCGAGATCGTGCCTTGCAGCGCATCGTCGAGCAGGCCGAACTTGGCCCCGACTTCGGCGGCCTTGGAGATTTCGGGGTCGAACAGGGTGCCGGCTTCGGTGGCGCCGAGATTGGCGCGGAAGCCCTGGCCATAGGCGGCATAGAGCGACACCGCGTCGCTGGCTTCGAAGACGATGCCGGCCTGGGGGCTGAAGCGCTTGTAGGTGCGCTGGTTGGAAGCGCCGCTGGCGCGATTGAGCGTTTTGACCTCGAAGCTGTCGAACCGGCCGCCGAGGCGCACCTGCACACGGTCGCTCAGCGTGATCTGGTCCTGCACATAGGCGCCGAATGCGCGCTGCTGGTCGAGCCGATCGGTTTGCGGGCCGGGGGTGGGCAGGGGAAAGCGGCCATAAACGGGACTGAAGATGTCGATATCGTTGGTCTGTGCCGGGGTGGTGGCAGCGCCGACGACGGGCGGGCGGAAGCGCAGGAACAGCTGGCTGTTGTCGAAGCTGTCGTAATCGGCGCCGATCAGCACACGGTGCAGCAGGCCGGCAGTTTCGAAGCGCCCGGCCACCTCGCCGCGCACGACGAAATGCTCGCCTTCGTAGAGCCGCGAGCGACGCTGGCGGGAGAGCGAGCGACCGTCACGGCCAAGGCGTTGGCGACCGCCGGCGAGCTCGGCTTCGGTGGACAAGCCCTCGAGCCGTGTCTTGCGATATTGCGTGCCGAGCAGCAGGCTCCAGCCATCGCCGAAATCATGCTGGAGCTGAAGCTGGTGGCCGGTGGCATCGGCTTCGACCGGGCCATCGCCGGGCTCGCCGAGGAAGTTTTCGCGCGGAACGAGGCCGAGGACGCCGCCGATGGCGAGGGTGCCACGATCGAAATCGGCTTCGGTGCGCGAGAGTTCGAGATCGTAGGTGAGGCTGGTGTCGGCGCCGAGCCTGACAAGCACCGAGGGCAGGAAGCCGAAGCGGTTGCTGCGCACGGTCTCGCGGAAGCTGCCGGCGTCTTCGTAGAAGCCGATGAGGCGTATGGCAGCGGTTTCGCCGGATGCGATGTTGATGTCGGCATCGGCGCGCTGGCGGTCGAAGCTCCCGGCGAGCAGGTTCAATCGGCCGCGATTGGCGAAATCGGCGCGCTTGGTGACGATGTTGATCGTGCCGCCGGGTTCGCCGCGGCCGAACAGGGCGGCGTTGGGGCCCTTGAGCACCTCGACCCGCTCGATGCCGGCGGCATCGCGGGTGCCGCCGAAGCCGCGACCCCCGTTGAAGCCGTTGACCAGATAGCCCGAGGGCAGGTTCTCGTCCCCGACAAAGCCGCGGACGGCATAGGCATCCCAAAGGCCGCCGAAATTGTTCTGGCGCGCCACCGACGCCGACAGGTCGAGCACGTCGGTCAGCCGCGTCAGTCCGTTGTTGTCGATCCATTGCTCGTCGATCGCCTGGATTGCCTGCGGCGTCTCCTTGAGCGTGAAATTGCCGCGATAGGCCTGGCGCTGTCCGGTGACCACGATCTGGTCATCGTCGTCCACGTCTGCGGCAACAGCGGCGGATGCAGCGCCCGCCATGAGAAATGCCACCAGAGTGAGCTTCGAAATGTGCATCTGTGTCGTGATCCCCTTGCACCGGGAGCCATGCCGACTCGCTGTGCTCGGCGTTGATACATTATGTTATCTGGCATTCAAACCGGTATGCAGATGCAAGAGCACCGGAGGCTGGCAGCGGCGGATCGCCCACTGACGGATGCGGCCGCGGCTGCTATGCGCAAGGCCATGACGACAACTCGACCTTCTGCCGGCGCGCTGCCGATGGCGCAGCTTTTGCCGCTGCTGCTCTGCGTCTTCATCGGGCTGATGGGGTTTGGCGTGGTGCTGCCGGTGTTTCCCTATTGGGGGCGGGCGCTTGGGGCGGGGCCGGAGATCGTCACGGTGGCGCTGGGTGCCTATTCGGCGGGGCAATTCGTTGCTGCACCGCTGTGGGGGAAGTTTTCGGATCGGTTCGGTCGGCGGCCGGCGCTCATCGGGTCGCTTGTCGGCATCATGGCGAGCTATCTGGTGATGGCGGAGGCGCAGGATATCTGGACGCTGGGCGCAGCACGGCTGTTCGGCGGGTTGATGGCGGGGAATATCGGGGTGGCCTTTGCCTATGTCGGCGATGTGGTGGAGGGCGAGGCGCGTCCCCGGGCGCTGGGGCTGCTGGGGGCGGCGTTCGGCATGGGTTTCATCTTCGGGCCGGCGATCGGCGGGCTGGTGGCGGGCGATGCGCCGGGGACGGCGGATTTCAGACTGGTGGCGCATGTGGCTGCTGCCATTTGCGCGGTGGGCGTGGTGCTGGTGATTGTCGGCTTGCCCGAGAGCCTTGGCCCCGAGCGTCGCAAGGCGGTCAAGGATGCGGGCACCGGGCCTACCGCGCGCGAGGTGATGGCCGCCAAGCCGGCGGTGATCGCGCTGATGGTGGTGGCGGCGCTCGTCATCGGCTCGGCGGCGATGATGGAGACGACCTTCGCGATGTTCGCCGATGACCAGCTGGGGTGGAGCCCTCGCGACGTGGGGCTGAGCTTCGGGCTGATCGGCACCATCTCGGCGGTGATGCAGGCGGGTGCTGCTGCACCGCTCGCCCGGCGCTTCGGGGCGCGCAAGGTCGCGCTGTTCGGCATCATCGGCTATGCGCTCGGGCTGGCGGGGCTCGGGATGACGGGCCTCGGGGACTGGGCCGGCGATGCGATGGTGCTGGCGGCGCTGGCGGTGACGGCGCTGGGGGTGGGCATCTTCAACCCGGCGTTCCAGACGATGGTGGCGGCCGCGACCGATGACCGCGACCGCGGGCTGGTGAACGGGCTGACGCAAGGGGCGAGTGCGGGCGGGCGCATTCTTGGCCCGGCGGTTTCGGGCAGCATCTATGCCGGGGTGGGCATTGCGGCGCCTTTTCTCGGCGGGGCGGCGCTGATGCTGGTGGCGCTGGTGGTGGCGGCGCGCGGGGCGATGGACGGCGGGGCGGACTCCGATGCGGTTGGCAGGAGCGGGCGAAGCCGCTAAGGCCTCCGCTTCGTCTGCAAAATCGATCGAGAGACCCCGTGAAGATCAACGCCACCGAAATCCGCCCCGGCAACATCCTCGAATGGGAAGGCGGCCTGTGGAAGGTTGCCAAGATCCAGCACACCCAGCCCGGCAAGGGCGGCGCCTATATGCAGGTCGAGATGAAGAATGTGATGGACGGCCGCAAGACCAATGAGCGCTTCCGCTCGGCCGAGACGGTGGAAAAGGTGCGGCTGGATGTGCGCGATTTCCAGTTCCTGTTTGCCGATGGCGCCACGCTGACCTTCATGGACAAGGAAAACTACGACCAGATCTCGATGCAGAAGGACCTGCTCGGCGACGCCGCCGAATTTTTGCAGGACGGCATGGACGTGGCGATGGAGCTTTATGACGAACGGCCGATTTCGGTGGCGCTGCCCGACCAGATCGAGGCGGTGATTGCCGAGACCGAGGCGGTGGTGAAGGGCCAGACCGCGAGCAGCAGCTACAAGCCGGCGATCCTGGAGAATGGCGTGCGCGTGATGGTGCCGCCGTTCATCAACGCCGGCACGAAGATCGTGGTCGACACCTATGCGCGCGAGTATCTGCGGCGGGCGGATTGAGCCATGGTTGCCCATAGTTCGCTCATCACCGTCATGGAAAAGGCGGTGCGCAAGGCGGCGCCCAAGCTGCGCCGCGATTTCGGCGAAGTCGATGCGCTGCAGGTCAGTCGCAAGGGCCCGGCGGATTTCGTGTCCAACGCCGACCGGCAGGCCGAGCAGACGATCGTCGAGGTGCTCAGCCATGCACGGCCCGATTGGGGGCTGACGCTCGAGGAAGGTGGCGAGTCCACAGGGGCCGACGTCAACTCGCGCTGGATTGTCGATCCGCTCGATGGCACGACCAATTTCCTCCACGGAATGCCGCACTTTGCGATTTCGATTGCCGCCGAGGTCAACGGCGAGGTGGTGGCGGGGCTGGTGCACCAGCCGCTGACGGGCGAGAGCTTCTGGGCCGAAAAGGGCAGGGGAGCCTGGCTCTCCGACCGGCGGCTGCGGGTCTCGGCACGCCGCGAGCTCGCCGATTGCGTGATGGCGACCGGCATTCCGTTTCGCGGCCACGGCGATGCGCCGCTGTTCTCGCGCCAGCTGGCAGCAGTGATGCCGGAAGTGGCGGGCGTGCGTCGCTTCGGCGCGGCGGCCCTTGACCTGGCCTGGGTTGCGGCTGGGCGCTTCGATGGCTTCTGGGAAGCCGGCCTGTCCGAATGGGATGTGGCGGCGGGAATTCTGCTCGTGAAGGAGGCCGGTGGCTTTGTGAGCGACTATCGCGGCGGCGAGGCCATGGTGGCGCGGCGCGAGGTGGTGGCGGGCAATGGCCAGGTACAGGCGCGGCTCCACAAGCTCGTTTCGGGAACGCTGAAGGGCTGACTG
The DNA here is from genome assembly GCF_014205635.1 of Polymorphobacter multimanifer. GTDB lineage: Bacteria > Pseudomonadota > Alphaproteobacteria > Sphingomonadales > Sphingomonadaceae > Sandarakinorhabdus > Sandarakinorhabdus multimanifer. The sequence continues at coordinate 38,389 of NZ_JACIIV010000010.1, read as the reverse complement.
TGCTTGCTCCCTTCATGGGGGCGGGTTAGAGGCTGCTGCAACCCCTTGTGAGCGTGAAAGGCCCCGCAGGCCATGTCTGAAATTGCGGTTGAATATCTGCCGATCCTGCTGTTCCTCGTTGTGGGGATCGTGTTTGCGCTGATCTTCGTCGGTGCGCCGATCCTTGTTTCGGGGCTGACGGGTACCGCCAAGCCGGACTCGGTCAAGCTCAGCGAGTATGAGAGCGGCTTTCCGGCGTTTTCGGACAGCCGGCACCGGTTCGACGTGCGCTTCTACCTGGTGGCGATCCTGTTCATCATCTTCGATCTGGAAGCGGCCTTTCTATTTCCCTGGGCGGTGAGCCTGCATTGGGGCGGCCCCGAGGCCTGGTGGTCGATGATGATGTTCCTTTTCATCCTCACCATCGGGCTTGCCTATGAATGGAAGTCTGGAGCGCTGGAATGGGAATGAACGAGGGCGCCGTGGCCAACCCTGAATCCTTGCAACCGCGCATCATCAGGCCTAATGGTGCCATCGCCCTGGGTGAAGCCAACCGCGACCAGTTTCTGGGCGATGTGTCGAAGGAAGTCGCCGACAAGGGCTTTCTGGTGACGAGCACCGAGGATCTGTTCCACTGGGCACGCACCGGCTCGATGTGGTGGATGACCTTCGGCCTCGCATGCTGTGCCGTCGAGATGATGCACACCAACATGCCGCGCTATGACCTCGAGCGCTTCGGCGTGGCACCGCGTGCGTCTCCGCGCCAGTCCGATGTGATGATCGTGGCCGGCACGCTGTGCAACAAGATGGCGCCTGCACTTCGCCGCGTTTACGACCAGATGAGCGAGCCGCGCTATGTGATCTCGATGGGCAGCTGCGCCAATGGCGGTGGCTATTATCATTACAGCTATTCGGTGGTGCGCGGGTGCGACCGGATCGTGCCGGTCGACATCTATGTGCCTGGCTGTCCGCCGACCGCCGAAGCGCTGCTTTATGGCGTGCTGGCGCTGCAGCGCAAGATCCGCCGCGTCGGGAGCTTCGAGCGATGAGCGCGCCCGAGGTGAAGGCACCGCAGCCCGGCCGCTGCAGCTGGCCGGCGGTGGCAAGCGTGCAGGGCATCGAGGGCTATCTCGGCGAGATTCTCGGCGATGCGCTGCTGGCGACCGAGGTGCATGTGCGCGAAGCGACGGCAATTGTCGGCCGCGAGCGGCTCGCCTGGGTGATGGAGACGCTGCGTGCCGATCCGGTGCTGCGGATGGAGCAGCTGATCGACATTTGCGGGGTCGACTATCCCGATCGCGCCGAGCGCTTCGAGGTGGTTTACCAGCTGTTGTCGATGCGCGCCAATCTGCGGCTGCGTGTGAAGGTGACAACCGATGCGCGCACGCCGGTGCCGAGCCTTACCGCGCTGTGGCCGGTGGCAGGCTGGTACGAGCGCGAGACCTGGGATTGCTATGGCGTTCTGTTCGACGGCAACCCCGATCTGCGCCGCATCCTCACCGATTACGGCTTCGAGGGGCACCCGTTCCGCAAGGACTTTCCGCTCACCGGCCATGTCGAGCTGCGCTACTCGGAGGAGCACAAGCGCGTGGTCTATGAACCGGTGAAGCTGGCGCAGGATTTCCGCTCGTTCGATTTTCTCTCGCCATGGGAGGGCACCGATTATGTGCTGCCCGGCGACGAGAAGGCCGGCGAGTTAGCCAAGGAGCACAAGCGTGCTTGAGCGTGCCGGCGTCGCCTGGACCAAGGATGACATGACCGATCTGCTGCCGGCGAAGGACGGCAACGCGATCGAGAACTACATGATCAACTTCGGTCCTCAGCATCCGGCAGCGCACGGCGTGCTGCGGCTGGTGATGGAGCTCGATGGCGAGATCATCGAGCGCTGCGACCCACATATCGGCCTGCTCCACCGCGGCACCGAGAAGCTGATCGAGTACAAGACCTATCTGCAGGCGCTGCCCTACATGGACCGCCTCGATTATGTGAGCCCGATGTGCATGGAGCACAGCTATGTGCTTGCGATCGAGAAGCTTGCTGCCATCGAGGTGCCGTTGCGCGCCAAGTATATCCGCACGATGTTTGCGGAGATCACGCGCATTCTCAACCATATCCTCAACGTGACGACGCACGCGATGGACGTGGGTGCGATGACGCCGATCCTCTGGCTTTTCGAGGAACGCGAGAAGCTGATGGAGTTTTACGAGCGGGTTTCGGGCGCTCGTTTTCATGCTGCCTATTTCCGCCCCGGCGGCGTGCATCAGGACCTGCCGGATGGGTTGCTCGAAGATATTCTGGCTTGGTGCGATGGTTTTCCCAAGGTGCTCGGCGAAATGCAGGGGCTTGTGGCGGACAACCGCATCTTCAAGCAGCGCAACGCCGATATCGGGGTGATTCCGGCAGCCGATGCAGTGGCCTGGGGGTTCACCGGGCCGTGCATCCGGGCCAGCGGGATTCCCTGGGACCTGCGCAAGGCGCAGCCTTATGATGCCTATCACCTCGTCGATTTCGATGTGATCGTGGGCAAGGACGGCGATTGCTATGCGCGCTTCATGGTGCGGATGGAGGAGATGCGGCAGAGCCTGCGGATCATCCGCCAGTGCGTCAACGATATGCCGGAGGGCCCGCACACGACGCTCGACCGCAAGGTGGCGCCGCCGAGCCGGGCGGAGATGAAGCGCTCGATGGAAGCGCTGATCCACCATTTCAAGCTCTATACCGAAGGCATGCGCGTGCCCGCTGGCGACGCCTATGTGGCGACTGAAAGCCCCAAGGGAGAGTTCGGCATCTATCTGGTGGCGGACGGTACCAACAAGCCGTGGCGCTGCCATGTGCGTGCCACCGGCATGGCGCATCTTCAGGCGATGGATTTCCTGTGCAAGGGGCATATGCTTGCCGATGCGCCGGCGATTTTGGGCTCGCTCGATATCGTGTTCGGGGAGGTCGACCGGTGACCGAATTCAAGGACTTTGCCTGGACTTCCGAAAACGCGGTGAAGGCGGCGGAGATAGTGGCGCTCTATCCCGAAGGCCGGCAGGCGAGTGCGGTGATGCCGCTGCTGTGGCTGGCACAGGGGCAGATGGCGGCGGCGACGGGCAGTGCCTGGCTGCCGGTGCCGGTGATCGAGTTCGTCGCCGCTCAGCTCGGCATGCCCTATATGCGCGCCTATGAGGTGGCGAGCTTTTACACCCAGTATAATCTGAAGCCGGTCGGGCGCTTCCATGTGCAGGTGTGCGGGACGACGCCGTGCATGTTGCGCGGGTCCGATGATGTGATGCGTGCCTGTGTGGACAAGGGTCTGCGCAAGGGCATGGTGACGCACGATGGGCTGTTCACCCTGTCTGAAGTCGAGTGCCTCGGCACCTGCGCCAATGCGCCGATGGTGCAGATCAACGACGATAATTACGAGGATCTGGGCTATGAAAGCACCATGGCGATCCTCGATGCGCTCGAGCGCGGCGAGATGCCGGCGCCGGGCTCGGCGATCGGGCGCCAGGCGAGCTGCCCTGAAGGCGGACCGACGACGCTGAAGGAGATGGCGGAGTGAGCATCGGCGCTGCGACTTTGCGGCGGCTGGCGCTGACGGCACTCGTGGTGGCAATCGTGTCGGGTTGCCTTTCGCTCTGGCTGCTGGTGAGCGGGCGGAGTTCGACACCGCTGCTGATGATCGGCAGTGTGGTGTTTCTCGTGGCAGGGCTATTGTTTGACCGGCGGGCGTCCAGACTGGATGCGCAGAACCCCGGTGAAGGAGTTTGACGCGTGCTCGCTGACAAGGACCGGATCTTCACCAACCTTTATGGCTTCAAGCCATGGGCGCTCGGTGCGGCGCGCACGCGTGGCGATTGGGAAGAGACGAAGGCACTGCTCGCCGATGGCCCCGATGCAATCATCGACCGGATCAAGGCCAGCGGGCTGCGCGGGCGCGGCGGTGCGGGCTTCCCGACAGGGATGAAGTGGAGCTTCATGCCCAAGGCACCCGCGCCCGGCCGGCCGAGCTATCTCGTCATCAACGCCGACGAAAGCGAGCCCGGCAGCTGCAAGGACCGCGAGATCATCCGCCACGATCCGCACAAGCTGATCGAGGGCGCACTCATTGCCGGCTTCGCCATGCGCGCCTCGGCGGCATTCATCTATATCCGCGGCGAATATATCCGCGAGGCCGAGACGCTGTTTGCCGCGGTTGCCGAGGCCTATGCGGCAGGACTGATCGGCAAGAATGCCTGTGGCTCGGGCTATGATTTCGATGTGGTCGTCCACCGCGGTGCCGGAGCCTATATCTGCGGTGAAGAGACTGCGATGCTCGAAAGCCTCGAGGGCAAGAAGGGCCAGCCGCGCCTCAAGCCGCCGTTCCCCGCCGGCGCGGGGCTCTATGGCAACCCGACAACGGTCAACAATGTCGAGTCGATCGCGGTGGTGCCGACCATCCTGCGGCGCGGGCCGGAATGGTTCGCCGGGATCGGCCGCCCGAAGAACGAGGGCACCAAGCTCTTCCAGATTTCGGGCCATGTGAACAAGCCCTGCGTCGTTGAAGAGGCGATGGGCATTACGTTCCGCGATCTCGTCGAGACGCATTGCGGCGGCATCCGTGGCGGCTGGGACAATCTGCTTGCGGTCATCCCCGGTGGCTCGTCGGTGCCGCTGGTGCCGGCGCACGAGATTGCCGACGCACACATGGATTTCGATGGTCTGCGTGAACTGAAGTCAGGGCTCGGCACTGCGGCGGTGATCGTGATGGACAAGTCCACCGATATCGTGCGCGCCATCGCGCGCTTGAGCTATTTCTACAAGCACGAGAGCTGCGGCCAGTGCACGCCGTGCCGCGAAGGTACGGGCTGGATGTGGCGGGTGATGGAGCGGCTGGTGACGGGCGACGCCGAGCCGCGCGAGATCGACATGCTGCTCGATGTGACCACCGAGATCGAAGGCCATACCATCTGCGCGCTGGGCGACGCCGCGGCCTGGCCGGTGCAGGGGCTGATCCGCCACTTCCGCCCGGAAATCGAGCGGCGGATTGCGAAGCGCAAGGGGTTTGTGGCGGTGCCGGGGCTGGCGGTCGCTGCGGAATAGGCTGTTGCCTTATATGCAGGACGACCGATGTTGAGGTCTATGCCGCGGCCCGGTTCTCATTCGGCACACTTGCCATACAATTGTTCAAAAACTGGACAACTCGCCACTCCGTAACAATGAAGAAATGCGTGCCGACTTTGCGCAGACTTGTTGACGTGTTCTTGCTCTGATAAATTAGTCTTGACGAAATGTTCGCTTAAGGGGGAGGAACATGACCATTGTGCGAGTTGTCGGTCGAGGAATCGTAATTGGCTTCTGGCTGTCGGCCAGCGTATGTTCCGCGCAGAGAGTTCCCGCTCCAACCATAAAGCCGGGGCCGGCAGCCGTCGTGCCTGCTTCGATCGGCAGGGTTAACAAGGCGAGTGTCGGACGAAAAGTGCTCGATGATTTTGGTCGTTGCTTGCTTCAGGTGCACCCCGATATAGCAAAGTCGATTATGTCAGATGCCCTCATATCCCGTGATATAGGAAAGTAGGTGTCTGGCTCGGGCGACGTTTGTCTGCATCCCGCCGGCTTCAGCACAGTGTCGCTCAAGTTCCAGGAAGAGTTGCTTAGGGGAGCGGTTTTCAAGGCCGCATATGTGCAGACCCATGCGAAAGCACTCCCTGTACTCGGTGCGGCACCTGACTGGGCCAGCGACGTTACCGATGCGGGAATGCCTGCCGAAAAGCGGACACTTCATGTGGGATTACGTCAGTTGGGCAATTGTATCCTCGACGCGCAACCGGCTGCCGTTCATGCGCTGTTGCTCGCCGACGCCGGGACCGCTGCCGAGCAGGAGGCGTTTCGAGAACTCACGCCCAGCATCGGCCCCTGCATTCCAGATGGCGTGACCCTCAGCTTTTCGCGCAGTGTTTTGGCCGGTTTGCTCGCGGAGGTCGCCAAGCGTAGGGCGGACAACGGATGACGATTTGGCAGGCTGTCCAGACGCTCAGCCGCTGGTGCTCTTCTCCCCGATCTTGTCTTGCGTCCGCAAGTCGAAGTCCGACGCGTCGTGGCGTTCGTGGAGTTGCGCCGAGGGCTCGCCGAAGGTGCGGTTGACGATCCGGCCGCGCCTTACGGCAGGGCGGGCGGCGATCGCTTCGGCCCAGCGGATGACGTTTTTGTATTCGTGCACCGACAGGAATTCGGCAGCGTTGTACGCGCCCGAGGTGACGACGAGGCCGTACCAGGGCCAGGTGGCCATGTCGGCGATGGTGTATTCGCTGCCGGCCAGAAATTCGTTTTCGGCAAGGTGGCGGTCGAGCACGTCGAGCTGGCGCTTCACTTCCATGGCATAGCGATCGATCGCGTACTCGATCTTGATCGGCGCATAGGCGTAGAAATGCCCGAAGCCGCCGCCGAGGAAGGGGGCACTGCCCATCTGCCAGAACAGCCAGTTGAAGGTTTCGCTGCGCGCGGTGCCGCTCGTGGGCAGGAAGGCACTGCCAAACTTCTCCGCCAGATAGACGAGCATGCTGCCGCTCTCGAACACCCGCGTCGGTGGGGCGGTGCTGTGATCGACCAGCGCGGGGATCTTGCTGTTGGGGTTGGCGGCGACGAAGCCCGAGCCGAATTGCTCGCCCTTGCCGATGTTGATCAGCCAGGCGTCGTATTCCGCCCCGGCATGCCCCGCGGCGAGCAGCTCCTCGAGCAGGATCGTCACTTTCTGACCGTTGGGCGTGCCGAGCGAGTAGAGCTGCAGCGGGTGCTTGCCGACGGGAAGATCCTTGTCATGCGTGGCGCCGGCAATCGGGCGGTTTATGTTGGCGAACTGGCCGCCGGAATTCTTGTTCCAGGTCCAGACTTTTGGCGGGGTATAGTCGGTCATGCTGATGTCCTTCCGCTGTTCTGCCGCCTTTGTGGGGGTCGGCTCTCGTGGCAGCAAGGATTCAATCGCTGAAGAATTTGTTTGAAAGCAGATAGGCGCGGACTGCCGGATCGGTGGTGAGCCCCGCTGCGCGCGCCGCTGCAAGCTGCGCGGCGTCCCTCTTGCCGCTGGCATGGAGGGCGCGGGCGCGGGCGGCCCACCAGGGTTGATGGCTGGTGCAGCGCGCGGCCAGGGCATCGAGCGCGGCCAGGGCCGCTGCGGGCTCCCCGGCCTGGGCGAGAGCGGCAGCGCGGGCGATGGCGGCGCCGATGCTGGGGGCGACTGCGAGCAGCCGGTCGTAGAGCCCGAGCAGGGGTGCGGACAGCGGCTCGCCGGTCATGCGCTGATGGTTGTGGAGCGACTGGATCGCGGCCTCCAACTGGAAGCGGCCGGGGCTGTGGTGCCGGGCCGCAGCGCGGAGCAGCACTTCGGCCTCGGAGATGTGCGGCATGGACCATGATTTCGGATCTTGCCGTGACAGGGGCACGAAGTCGCCATTGCTGTCGCGCCGGGCGCTGCGCCGCGCTTCGCAGAACAGGATGAGCGCCAGCAGGCCGGCCGATTCCGGGTCGTCGGGCAGCTGCGCCAGCAGCAGCCGCGCCAGATACTCCGCCTCCTGTGCCAACCCGGCGAGGCGGCCATCGGCGGTGGTGAGCGCCTCCCAACCGGTGCCATAGGCGGCGTAGATCGCGCTTCGGATGGCCGCGAGCCGGGCGGGTCGCACATCGGGCTGGGGGACGGTGAAGGCGATGCCGGCCGCGCGGATGCGGCCTTTGGCACGCACCAGCGCCTGTCCCATGGCGGCGGGAGTGACGAGAAACGCCGCCGCGATCCGCGCCGCATCAAGGCCGAGCACGGTTTGCAGCATCAGCGGCGCCTGGGCGGCTTCGGCGATGGCGGGGTGGGTGCAGACGAAGAGCAGCTTCAGCCGCTTGTCGGGGAAGTCGGGCATCGCGGCTTCGGCACGCTCTTCGGCGAGCTGCGCCAGCATGGCCTCGCCCGCAGACGCGGTGGCGGCGCGGGCGCGGGCGGCGCCGAGAGTGCGGCGGGCAGTGGTGAACAGCCAGGCTTCGGGATTGGCCGGCACGCCGGACACCGGCCAGTGTTGGAGTGCTGCGGCAAAGGCCGAGGCGAGTGCATCTTCGGCGGCGGCAATGTCCCGCGAGCGGCTCGCGAGCAGCGCCAGCAGCCGGCCATAAGCGGTGCGCGCCGCATCTTCAGCAATGCGGCGCGCCTCCATGCTCAGCCTGCCGGAGGTGGCGGCATCACCGGGCGGATTTCCACCGAACCGGCACCCGCACAGGGGGCGCGCGCGGCCCATTCGAGGGCGGTATCGAGATCGGGGACTTCGAGAATGACGAAGCCGCCGAGCTGCTCCTTGGTGTCGGCGAAGGGGCCATCGTGCACCTGCCATTTGCCGCCGGCAGTGCGCAATGTTGTGGCGGTGGCGGGCGGCAGCAGCCCCTGGCCGCTGTGCATCACGCCGGCGGCCGCCATGGCGCCCATATAGGCGCTCCAGGCACCCCAATAGGCGGGGGCATCGGCGGTGTCGCGGCGGCCCTGTTCCTCGGGCGTTTCATTGTAGAGAAGGGCGAATTGCATCATACTATCCTTTGCCGGAATCGCGGGTTTGTCGAGTTACATGCCGGTTTTGGCGGGCGCGTGGGCGATGACTTCGATGCGCCCGCCGCGCGCTGCCGGCAGGCTGCCGGCAAGCGCGCGCGCAGCGGCGGCATCTGCAGCCTCGACAATGAAATAACCGCCGAGGATGAGCCCGCGCTCATCGGGTGCGCTGGAGGGTTCGAGTGCAGCGCCACCCTTGAGCGCGCCGGCTTTGGCGAGAGTACCGCCGGCGGCGGCGAAGCCCTGCCAATAGGCGTTGCCCGCCGGCCCGGTGTCGCTGCGCTTGGCGAGTTCGCCGGGGCTTTCGTGTATGAGCAGGGTAAATTCGGCCGCCTGGCAGGGGGCGGCTGCAAGCGCTGCCGCGAGGATGCATGTTCGGACCATGGGATCGTCTCCGTCCACACCGCCGGATGATTCCGGGGCGCTGAACGGATGAGTGGCGAGACGGGGCGATTCAGACAGGGCGCCCGAAAAAGATCAATCGTCGAGGGCGGCGTAGGTCAGGGTGCGGACTTCGCGGCGGACCGGATAGGTGCTGCTGGGGATGAGCTGGGTCATGAAAATGCCGATCAGGTCTTCTTCGGGGTCGATCCAGAAGAAGGTGCTCGCCGCCCCGCCCCAGAAATGGTCGCCGTCCGATCCCGGCATCAGCGTGCGGCTGGCACTGGTGCTCACCGCAAAGCCGAGGCCGAAGCCGACGCCCTCATAGGCGGCTTCGGAGAAGAGCGAGCGTGACAGGGCGGGCAGATCGACGCCGCCGGGGAGATGGTTGGCGATCATCAGGTCGATGGTCTTGCGGCTGAGGTAACGGTGGCCGCCGAGCGAGCCGCCGTGCAGGATCATGCGGGCGAACTGGAGGTAATCCTGCGCGGTGGAAACCAGCCCGCCGCCGCCGGAGATGAATTCGGCGGGCGAGAGAAAGCTCGATGTGGCGGCATCGTCCTGCAGCTCGATACCGCCGGTGCGGGTCGGCTGGTAGCAGCTTGCGAAGCGATGCGCCTGGCCCTCGCGGACATGGAAGCCGGTGTCCACCATGCCGAGCGGGGTGAACAGCCGCTCTGCCAGGAACGCCTCGAACGGCTGGCCGCTGACCACCTGCACCAGCCAGCCGACGACATCGGTGGCGACCGAATAATTCCACGCCTCTCCGGGGGAGAATTCGAGCGGCAGCCTGGCCAGCCCGGCGATCATGTCCGCCAGCGAGCCGGCCTTTTCGATCTCGCCGATCTTGTGGGCGCGATAGGCGGCATCGACATTGCTGCGCAGCTGGAAGCCATAGGTGAGCCCGGCGGTGTGGCGGAGCAGATCGACGACCTGCATCGGCCGGGTGCAGGGCCTGGTCTGGAAGCCGACCTTGTGGGTGCCCGCCACATAGACGCCGAGGTTCTTCCATTCGGGGATATACTTGTGCACCGGCTCGTCGAGCGCGATGCGGCCTTCCTCCACCAGCATCATCAGCGCCACCGAGGTGATGGGCTTGGTCATGGAATAGATGCGAAAGATCGTGTCTTCGGCCATCGGCTTGCCGCGTTCGAGATCGGCATGGCCCTGGACGCCCAGATGCTCGACTTCGCCGTGGCGGGCGATGAGGGTGAGGGTGCCGGCGAGGCGGCCGGGCGTGACATATTTCTCGGCGAGATGGGCTTCGAGGCGGGCGAGGCGGGCGGGATGAAAGGTCATCAGAAGGTCGGCTGGTCGTAGCGGCGCGGGGCGATCTCGCCGTGCAGCTTGACGATGGCATCCGAGCCGCTGGTCTTGCACCAGGCCGGCACGAACGCATGGACGACGCACTTCAGGCTGGCGACGAACATGCGGCCGCCGACGGTGAGGGCTGCACCCATATGCTCGAAATAGCTTTCGCCGACGGTTCGAGGGTGTTGCAGGAACAGCCGGTCGAGCATTGTGATCTCCGCATCGTTGCCAATGACACACGAATAGACGCGCTGCGCTTGCGGGGCAATCGCCGGCTGGCTATGGCGGGGCAGCGTGGGGCGGTTAGCTCAGTTGGTAGAGCATCTCGTTTACACCGAGAGGGTCGGCGGTTCGAGCCCGTCACCGCCCACGCGCAGTGCGGCACAAAATAGCGGAGCTGTCTTGAGTCTCGCGCAAGCGCAGCCAGCGAGGCGGCTGGCCCTTCGCCAGCCGAGCTCGCCTGATGTCAGGACGCGGCTTTGCCTTGGCCCCCCGCGCAGCCCGATGGTTTCACCCCCCGCTGCAGCGCCGCAAAACGCTGCCGAACTGTTGCCGCACTGCAACAGCGTGCAGCAATCTCCCGCTGGAAGGCAATCGTCACAAACTGACCATCGCGCTGTAAAGAAAATGTCACACAACCGGTTGAAAGGGGGGCCATCGAATCTCCCGCCAGCAAGCCAGTTCGGCGGCACTTTTTGTCAGCGGCTCTTCGAGCCAGAACCCAGGGGTCTACAACATGCGTTATCTTCGGATCGGTTGCGCGCTCGCCGCCCTCGCTGCTCCAATGGCGCTCCATGCGCAGGACACGGCATCGAGCATCCGCGGGCAGGTGGCCAGCGGTGCCGGTGTCGGCATTCCCAATGCAACGGTTCTGATGATCCACACGCCTTCGGGAACGCGGTCAACGGTGACGACCGATGCTTCGGGCAACTTCAATGCGTCCGGCCTGCGCATCGGCGGCCCGTACAGCATCGACGTCAGCGCGGATGGCTATGATGCAGCCAGCGAGACGATTGCCAGCTTGGCGGCCGGCACGCCGCAGCGCATCACCGTATACATGGCCGAAGTCGGCCAGACGATCACGGTGACGGCCGCCCGCCAGCGCTCCACGATCTCGATCGCCAGCGGCCCCGCAACCGTGCTGACTGCCGAAGACATTCGCGGCATTTCGACGGTCAATCGCGACATCCGCAACCTGGCTGTGCGCAACCCGCTGGTTTCGCTCGACCCCACCAATGGCGGCGCCATTTCGATTGCCGGCCAGAACAACCGCTTCAATCGCATCTCGGTCGATGGCATTCAGTTCGGCGATCCGTTTGGCCTCGAAGCCGGCGGCCTTGCATCGGCACGCGGTCCAGTCCCGCTCGATGCAATTGCAGAATTCACCGTCGAGATCGCGCCGGTCGACATCCAGCAGGGTGGTTTTCAGGGTGGCGCCATCAACACGCAGCTCAAGTCTGGCGGCAACAACTTCACGGCACAGGGCTTCTTCACCTATTCGTCGGACAGCCTTGCCGGCACCAAGACCCGTGGCATCGACAGGCCTCGAGACTTTGAATCGAAGATCTTCGGCGCGCAGCTGACCGGCCCGATCATCAAGGACAAGCTGTTCTTCGCAGTAACCTGGGAGCGGCTGCGCGACGCGACGCCTTCGGCGGTTCAGGCCATCGATCTCGGGATCTCGCAGGGCGAGATTGATCAGGTCAACCAGATTGCAACCAGCCGCTACAACTTCGATGCGGGCCAGGTTGCCAACAATGTCGAGGAGAGTGATGACAAGGTCGTCGCCAAGATCGACTGGAACATCGCCGACGGCCACCGTGCCGCGCTCACATACATCTACAATGAAGGCAGCCTGCTCGCGGGCCAGACGGGCTTGGGCGAAGTGTCCAACGTCGCAACCGGCAATGCCACCCTCGCGCTGTTCTCCAACAACTACAACCAGGGTTCGATCAATCACTATGGTGTGTTCCAGCTGAACGACCAGTGGAGCGACACCTTCTCGACCCAGCTGCGGGTCAGCTACAATGACTATGTTCGGCTCCAGGAGCCGTTCGGTGACAAGAACTTTGGCCAGTTCCAGGTCTGCTTGCAGCCCGGGCCGACGCCGGTTCCCGTCTCCCCCGCATGCCCTGCCGGCCAGCAGCGCATCTCCTTCGGCCCCGATGTCTCGCGTCAGGCCAATGAACTTTCGGCGCAAACGCTCGGCATCGAGTTTCAGGCGCAGCTGAAGATGAACAACCACACCGTGAAGCTCATTGCCGAACGCCGTGGCCAGGATTTCAACAACCTGTTCGCGCAGAACGTCTCGGGCAACTTCCGCTTCGACTCGCTGGGCGATCTTCAGAATGGCCGCGCCAACTCGCTGACCTTTGCAGCACCGCTGCGCGGCGGCATCGACACCGTTCGGGCGCTGTTCTCCAACAATGTCTACACCTTCGGTCTTCAGGATGTGTGGAATGCGACCGACACGCTGACGCTGACGGCCGGTTTCCGCTGGGATCTTTACGAGACTCCCGACACGCCGCTGTTCAACGAGAACTTCCTGGCGCGGACCGGCTTTGCCAACAATGCCTCGCTCAACGGTCGCCAGGTCTTCCAGCCGCGCGTGGCGGCAACCTGGGCCCCGAGCGACCGCCTGAACGTGCGCGCTTCGGCCGGTCTGTTTGCTGGCGGCAACCCCAACGTCTGGATTTCGAACAACTATTCGAACCCGGGGCCGACGCTCGGCAGTGTCAATATCAACCGTGTCGTTACCAACGGTGTCGAGACTTTCACCATCGGCGGCCTTGCGCTTTCGGCGGCTGAGCAGAACCGCCTTGGCGCGCTTGCCCTCAACAACGTGACGGGCGGTCAGGGCATTCCGCAGGAGTTGATCAACGGCATCCAGGGCGGCGGATCGGCTGCGGCAACGACCAATGTGCTTGATCCCAACTTCCAGATCCCGTCGCAGTGGCGCATCGCCGGCACCGTCGATTATGCCGCCAACCTCGGCTTCCTGGGTGACGACTGGAACTTCGGCGCCGATGTCGTCTGGTCACGCGTGAAGAATGCCCTGACCTACACCGACCTGCGCTCGGTGCCGAATACCGTGCAGGGCACTCTCCCGGACGGCCGGCAGCGCTACCAGGCGTTCAATGCCGCTGCCGGGGTCAACACCGATCTCTTCCTGACCAATACCAACCTCGGTTACAGCTGGAACGTTGTGGCGCGCGTCGACAAGCGTTGGCTGAACGGCTTCTTCTTCAACGCCGCCTACACCTTCCAGCGTGCCAAGGATGTCAATTCAGGTACATCCTCCACGGCCGGCTCGAACTATGGCAACGCAGCGGCCGGCATCGACTCCAACAATGGCGCCTATGGCACGTCGAACTATCAGATCGACGATGCCTATCGCCTCAATGTCGGCTTCGACAAGGCGCTGTTCGGCGACAACAACACCCGGGTGGAACTGTTCTTCAACAGCCGGGCGGGCCAGCGTTTCAGCTACACCTTTGCCGACCTGACACCCAACCGTTCGGCAGTGTTCGGCACCGTGCAGAGCAACAGCCGTTACCTGATCTATGTGCCTAACGTCGCTTCACAGACTGCCGATCCGCTGGTGCAATATGCTCCCGGCTTTGATTTCGCCGGTTTCCAGCGCGTTGTGCAGAACACTGAGCTAAACAAGTATCAGGGCCAGATTGCGCCGAAGAACATCGGGCGCAGTCCGCGCTTCAACAAGCTCGACATCTCGGTTCGGCAAGAACTACCGTTCGTGTTCGGCGGCAAGCTCGAAGTGTTCGGTGACATTGAAAATGTGCTTAACTTGGTCAACAGCAACTGGGGCTCACTGCGGCAGGTGGCGTTCCCCTATTATGGCACGCTCGTAAACGTCTCGTGCGTTTCAACGGCGACCCCAGATGGCGTGAACATCACGACGCCGGGCCAGGCATGTGCACAATACCGCTATAGCAACCGTTCAGGTACTGCCGTGACCGAGCCGGCACAGGCGCTGTTCCAGAACCAGTCGCTCTGGCAGATCCGCGTGGGCGCCCGCGTTCGCTTCTGATCGCGACACAAACTTGAACCAGGGCGGCTCCTTCACCGGAGCCGCCCTTTTTTTTATGCTCAGAAGGAATAGACGATCGTTCCGCGGCTCACCTGGTCGCTGTTGCGGCGGCCCAGGGGCGGGTTTGATTCGGTGTTGATCTGGTGGGACAGGCGCGCGGTCAGTGAGCCGTTGATCTTGGCGTTGAGGGCGGTGAGCGCCTGCAGGCTGTTGTTGTTGCCGTCGTAGAAATAACTGGCGTCCTCGGTGAGCTTGAGGCGCTCGCTGAGCTGCCATCGCACGTTGCCGGCAACGCGTGCCGCGAAGTTTGTCTCGTTGAGGCCGTCGGTGAACTGCGTCTGGCGAAGGGCAGGACCGCCTTCGACGGTGGCGAGCAGGCGAGGACCGGCGACCAGCTTCTGCCCGATGCCGAGCGATTGCGAGAAGCGATGCTCGAAGCCGGAGAACTCGTCCTTTTCGTAGGAGACGGCCAGCAGGCTGAACATCGACGGGTTGATATTGTAGTTGCCCTGGTAGCTTGCGAGATACCGTTCACGCGAGACCACACCATCCTGTCGCTGGTAATCGACGAAGCCGCGTGCCGCGTGCTTCCATTGGCGGGTTTCCTTGGAGAGATTGACGCCGAGCGCCACGCCCTGCGTGTTGGTGTTGCCCGACGAGGCGAAGCCGCCGACTTCCCCCGAGCCCTTCCACCCCTCGTAGTAGCGCTGTTCTGCCAGCGCCTGTTCGCGTGCCCGGGCACGATCGGCATTGATCGCTGCGATGCGGGCGTTGATCTCGCGCACCGAGCCGGGGTTGGTCGCGCGCGCCATCTCGGCGACGACTGCAAGCTTGGCAGGATCGTTGCGTGCCGCCTCGATCATCGCTGCCACCGCTGAGGGAATCGGCTTGGCGAGCGCGGGTGCCGCGACGACAGCGAGCAGGGGGACAATCCAGATACGCATGACAACCTCTCCCTCGGTCAGGTGCTTTCAAGGCAATACGCTGCCCCGTGTCAAGGCTGGCGAGCCGGGCTGAATGGCGCTAGGACGCGGTCATGACGGCGGCAGACATTCACCCCATCCCCCTCAGCCTTGTGGACAGCGACCCGCTTGCCGCGGCTGCAGCCTTCGGCGACGCCTTTGCCCGCACCGGCTTTGCCGTGGTGAGCGAGCATGGCATTCCCGACCGCGTCATCAACCGCGCGCTCGGCGCCACCAAGGCGCTTTTCGCACTCGATGAAGGCGCCAAGGCGGCTAATATCGTGCCGAATGGCGGCGGCCAGCGCGGGATGACGGCATTCGGGATCGAGACCGCCAAGGGGGCGGCGGCGCGGGACCTGAAGGAGTTCTGGCACGTGGGGCGCGAGCTGCCCGCAGGCCATGCGCATGAAGATGTGATGCCGGGCAATGTTTGGCCACGCGAATGGCCGGACTTCAAGCCGGCGGTGCTCGACCTTTACGATGCGCTTGAAGTGACCGGGCTCAAGCTGCTGAAAGCCCTTGCCTTGCATCTCGGGCTGGCGCCGGACTTTTTCGATGATCCGGTGCGCGACGGCAATTCGGTGCTGCGGCTGCTCCACTATCCGCCCTTGCGGGGTGGCGAGGGCGGCTCGATCCGTGCCGGCGCGCATGAGGACATCAATGTGATCACCCTGCTGCTCGGCGCCGAGGAGGCTGGGCTGCAGCTGCTCGACCGCCAGGGCCAGTGGCGCGACATCGATGCCCCGCCAGGAAGCCTGGTGTGCAACATCGGGGACATGCTGCAGCGGCTTTCGGGCGGGCGGTTGCCTTCGACGTCGCACCGGGTGATCAATCCCGCCCCCGAGCGGGCGAGTGTGGCGCGCTATTCCACGCCCTTCTTCCTGCATTTCCGCCCCGATTATCTGATCGAGACGATGCCTGGCGGGCCGAGCGACTGGCCGCCGATCACGGCGAACGAATTTCTGCAGGAGCGGCTGCGGGAAATCAAACTCCTGTAACACGGGCGTCACACGCGGCGGCCATCAGCATGTGAAATCGGGGAGAGACGGATGCGTGCGATTTTCATGGGGCTGGCGCTGCTGGTGTCGACCGATGTGTCTGCCCAGGTGCTCGACACGCCTGCCAGGGGCGATGACTATTGGGCGATGGGCCGTGCGGTGGTGCAGAGCCGCCTCAAGGTCGTGCACCGGCCGCAGAAGGCGAAGAATGTGGTGCTGCTGATCGGCGACGGCATGGGCGTGGCCACCGTTGCCGCGGCGCGGATATTTGCCGCCCAATATCCCGATGACGGCACCGCTCGCCGCACCGGCGAGGAGAATGTGCTGAGCTTCGAGACGCTGCCGCATCTGGCGCTGGTGAAGACCTACAACACCAATGCCCAGGTTTCGGATTCGGCGGGCACGGCAAGCGCGATCAACACCGGGATCAAGACGCGGATCGGCTATATCAACTTCGCCGCAAATCAGACTGCCGATGATTGCGGCAAGCCCGCGAGCTGGCCGCGCACCTTTGCCGAAATCGCCAAGGGGCAAGGCATGGCGGTGGGGATCGTTTCAACCACGCGCATCACCCATGCGACGCCGGCGGCGGTGTTTTCGCATGTGCCGAACCGCAACTGGGAAGGTGCGGACCGCAGCTTTCCGACGGCGGAACGCGGCAAGGGCTGCAAGGATATCGCGACCCAGCTTGTCGAATTCGCGCCCGGTGGCGGCCTCGATGTGGTGCTCGGCGGCGGCACCAACCAGTTCCTTCCCGAAGCCGCCGGCGGGCGCCGCGATGACGGCAAGGACCTGATCGCGGCATGGAAGACGCGCTTTCCCGCCGGGCGCTTCGTGGGCGATGCCGGGGGCTTTCGGGCGCTCGATCCCACGGCATCCGGGCCGGTGCTGGGGCTGTTCAACAAGGACCATCTGACGTTTGAAGTGGACCGCGACAAGGCGAAGGAGCCGAGCCTTTCGGAGATGGCGGCGTTTGCGCTGAAGAAGCTCGTCGCTTCGAAGAAGGGCTATTATCTGATGATCGAGGGCGGGCGGATCGACCATGCGCATCATGCCAGCAACCCCTATCGTGCGCTTTCTGAAACTCAGCAGTTTGCGCGCGCGGTGGAGACGGTGCTCAAGTCGGTCGATCTCGACGATACGCTGGTGCTGGTGACCGCAGACCATTCGCACACGCTGAGCTTTGCCGGCTATCCGGAGCGCGGCAACGACATTCTCGGCTATATCAAGAGCTCGCGCGATGGCGAGGGCGGCGGGCCGACCAGCCCCGAAGGCTATGCGCTTGACGATCGTGGCCAGCCGATGACGACGCTCACCTATGCCAATGGCCCCTTCGTGGCGCCGCCGCTCTCACGCCAGCTGCCGCCCAACGACCCCAATTATCTGGCGTCCAAGACCTATGGCACCAGCGGCGAAAGCCATGGCGGCGATGATGTGGCGCTCTATGCCACCGGACCGCGGGCGCATCTGGTGGGCGGCGTGATCGAGCAGAACGTCATTTTTCATGTGATGGCTGAGGCGCTGGGGTGGCGCTGAGCGCGGCGCGGCGGCAGCGGAGCTGGCGACCGACTCGCGCGCCGCGCGGCCGGCAGGGCGGCCGGCCCTTCGCCGGCCGAACCTTTCCGACGTCAAGTCGCGGCTTTGCCGCGACGGCGTTGTCCGCTCAGTAATCGGCGCCCATGAACCATAGCCCGTCCGGGGGCGCGTTGAGTGCCAGCGCCTGGCGGTCGCGCGCTGCAAGCGCTGCCACCAGATCGGCCTCGGACCATTGGCCGGTTCCGACGAATTTGAGGCAACCCACCATCGAGCGCACCTGATGGTGGAGGAAGCTGCGGGCTTCGGCATGGATGTGGATGTCGTTGCCCGAGCGGACCACATCGAGCCGATCGAGCGTGCGGACGGGGCTTTCGGCCTGGCAGGCCATCGAGCGGAAGGTGGTGAAATCGTGCCGGCCGCGCAGATGGCGGGCGGCGGCGTGCATGGCGTCGGTGTCGAGCGGCTGGCTTATCCGCCAGGCGAGGCCGTGCTGCCAGGTGAGATCGGCTCGGCGGTTGGCAATGTGATAGCGGTAGCGCCGCCGCACGCAATCGAAGCGGGCGTGGAAGCCTGGTGCCAGTGCGCAGGCCAGGACGGCGACGGGGGCCGGGCGTAGCCGCGCATTGAGCGCTTCGTGCATGCGGAAGGGGGCGAGATCGCGCTCCACGTCGAAGTGCGCCACCATGGCGAGTGCATGGACGCCGGCATCGGTGCGGCCGGCGGCGTGGACGGTCGTGCGCTCGCCGGTGATGGCGAAGACTGCATCCTCGAGTGCTGACTGCACCGAGGGGCCATGATGCTGCCGCTGCCAGCCCATGAAGGGCCGGCCATCATATTCCAGCGTGAGCCGGTAGCGATTCATGCGAGCGGGGTGCCGGCGGGGATTGGCCAGCCGCGCAGCATGTCGGCGATGGCCATGGCGGGCTTGCCGGCGCGCTGCACGCGGGTGGGGCGGAGCAGGCCTTCGCCGGTGCCGATGGTGAAGGCATCATCGGTTGTGATTCCGGGTGAGGAAGCGCCGGCAAGCACTTCTGCCGACAGGATTTTCACCCGCTCGCCGAGCAGCATGGCATGGGCGCCGGGGGACGGGTTGAAGGCGCGGATGGCGCGGTCCAGGGTGGCTGCCGGTTGGCGGAAATCGAGGTGTGTCTCGGTCTTGGCGATCTTGGGGGCATGGGTGGCGCCATCGGGCTGCGGGACCGGGGCAGGGCGCTCGTCGAGCGTGCGAAGCAACAGCCGTGCGCCCATCTCCGCCAGTTCGGTGAACAGCTCCCCGGCGGTCTTGCGGCCGATCGGCGTGGCTTCGGCGAGCAGCATCGGGCCGGTGTCGAGCCCGGCTTCCATCGCCATGATGGTGATGCCGGTCGTCTCGTCACCTGCGAGGATGGCGCGCTGGATGGGGGCGGCGCCGCGCCAGCGGGGCAACAGCGAGCCGTGGATGTTGATGCACCCGCCTGGCGGAGCATCGAGGATGGGCTGTGGAAGCAGCAGGCCATAGGCTGCCACCACCGCGACATCGGCACCGAACGCTGCAAATCCGGCCAGTTCTTCGGGCGATTTCAGGGTGCGCGGGGTGTGTACAGGGATGCCGAGGGACTCTGCGCGGACATGGACGGGACTTTTCTGGAGGGTTTTGCCGCGTCCGGCGGGCTGTGGGGCGCGGGTATAGGCCGCGACGATATCATGCCCGGCTGCGTGCAGGGCTTCGAGAGCCGGAAGGGCGAAGGCCGGCGTGCCCATGAAGATGATGCGCATGGCCAGCCGGCTAGGGCTTTTTGCAGGATTTGGGAAGGGCAGCCCCTCCCCCGCATGCGGGAGAGGGGCGATGCCGTCAGTTGCCCAGCGACGTCACGGCGCGGCGGTTGATCGCATAGCTGGCTTCATCGGCGCCATCCGCCTCAGGGCGCTCGGCACCATAGGAGATGGTCGCGATGCGCGCTGTTGCGACACCCTGGGCTGCAAGGAAGTTCTTGGCGGCCTGGGCGCGGCGATCGCCGAGCGCCAGATTATACTCGCGGGTGCCGCGCTCATCGGCATGACCTTCCACCGTGATGCGCACGCTGGGATATTGCGAAAGCCATTGCGCCTGGCGGGTGAGCACGCCGCTGGCGGTCTGGTCGATCTCGTAGCTGTCATAGGCGAAACGGATACGGTCCGAACCGGCCTGGGCGATGAAATCGGCCAGGCTGCCGGGCACCAGGCTGCTGCCTACGGCAGGATCGGTCATCGGGGCGCTGGGCGTGGGTGTCGGTGCAGTCGTCGCGGTGGCGGGCGGCGGCGGAGGCGGCAGGTCCTGCTTCTTGGGCCCGCAAGCGGCAACGAGAAGGGCAAGGCCAGCAACCGAGGCCAGGCTGAGATGTCGCGAATACATTCTACTCTCCTTCTGCAATAACACGCCGAAATGTTCTGAAGTATCGACGGATGGTGTAGCTTGTGGAATCTGCAACGGCAAGCTCAGTCCAACAACGGCGACCAGGCTGGATCGGATGCACCGAGTGGTGTCGGCAATTTGCGTTCGTTCTGTCCGGACAGATCGACCGACCAGAGGGCGGGCGATCCGCCGCGCGAGGAGCGCTGGAACATGATGACCCGGCCATTGGGGGACCATGTGGCGCCCTCGTCCTGATAGCCGTTGGTGAGCTGGCGCTCGCCGCCGCCATCGGGGCGCATGACGTTGATGGCGAAGCGGCCGCCGCCGAAGCGGGTGAAGGCGATCAGGTCCCCGCGCGGACTCCAGACCGGCGAGGCGGCGCGGCCATCGCCGAAGCTGATCCGCTGCTGGCCACTGCCATCGGCACCCATGATGTAAAGCTGCTGGGTGCCGCCGCGATCGGATTCGAAGACGATGCGGCTGCCATCGGGCGAGAAGCTCGGTGAGGTTTCGATGCCGGGCTGCGAGGTGAGGCGGGCCAGGCGCTTCGAGCCCAGATCGAGCGTGTAGATGTCGGTGTTGCCATTCACAGCCATCGAGAACACCAGCGTGCGTCCATCGGGGGAAAAGCGCGGTGCGAAGCTCATGCCCTGGAACTGGCCGGCACTGCTCTGGCTGATCGCCTCCTGCCGTGCGGTGCCGAGCGTGTAGAGCCATACCCGCGGGCGATTGCCCTCGAAGCTCATATAGGTGATCTGCTGCTGGCTGGGGCTGAAGCGCGGGGTGAGCACGAGGTTCTGGCCCGAGGTGAGGAAGCGGTGGCCGGCACCATCCTGGTCCATCACCGCAAGCCGCTTGATGCGCTTCGAGCGCGGGCCGGTTTCGGAGATATAGACGATGCGGCTGTCGAAATAGCCGGTCTCGCCAGTGAGGCGGCTGTACACCAGATCGGCGCATTTGTGCGCGGCACGCCGCCAGCCGGCGGCGGTGGTGACGAAGCCCTGACGGGTGAGCTCGACGCCGGCGAACACATCATAGGCGTAGCAGGCGAGCGTGATGCCGCCATCGGGGTTGGCGGTGACATTGCCGGTGACGAGCGCCTGCGCTGCCACGGTGCGCCAGGCGGCGAACTGCGGCCGCAGCACATCGGCGTTGCTTACCTGGGTGGTGAAGGCGGCCTGGGCGATCGGGCGAAACAGGCCCGACGAGCGCAGATCATTGGCGATCACCTCGGCAATGCGCTGGCCGAGCTCGTCGGTGCTGCCGGCTGCGGTCTGGCCCGGGGTTGCGGCAGGAAAGGTCGGCACCGCGATCGGCATCGGCTGGCTGATGCCGCTGTTGATGTCCACCCTGAGCTGGGCGCTGGCGGGGGCGGCCAGCATCATGGCGCCGAGAAGGAGGGGGATACGCATGGACATCTCCAAAGAACGGGGCATCGCTCAAGTCATCTGTTCGGGATCGAAATTGATTTCGACCGATTTCCACAGCGGGTAAAGGTCCGCGGGCAATTTGAGTGGTGAGCAGCGAAGCACCGCACGCCGCGCCGTCTCGGCGAAGGCGCGGGCATAATCGCCGTTCTGGCCGCTGGTTCCGGTCTGGCTGATGACACGCGGATTGCCGGCGACGCTGCCATCGGGCTGGAACTCGGCACCGATGAGCACGGTCATCTTGCGCACATCGGCTCCACCGATCGGCGGGTTCCAGCAGGGGGCGACCTGCGCGCGGATCGCTTGGGCCAGCGTGGCCGCGGCGCGCGGATCGATGGCGGCGTTCTTCGGCTGGGCGGCCTGGATCGTCTTGGCGAGATCGGAGGTGTTGAGCGGCTTGGTCGGCGCCTTGGGAAGCGCCTTGTTGATGAGGTTGCTCAGCGTCTGCGTGTCGAGCGGTTTGGCTTCCGGCTTGGGCGGCGTGGGTTTTGGTTTCGCCTGCGGCCGGGGCTCGGGCTTGGGGGCAGGATCCGGCGTGGGCACCGGATCGGGCACCGGTGCCGGCTCGGGCTCGGGTGCGGGTTCGGGTGGCGTCGGCTCGGGGGCGGTTGTTTCCTGCGGGGCGGCCTCGATGCTCGGCTCGGGCGGCCGGGTCACCCGCGGCGCATCGGCGATGTCGACGAACTCCACCGGGGTGATCTCGTCCACCATCGGCAGCGGCGTGGAGGTCCATTGCCATCCGAAGCTCAGCGCCACCAGCAGCACCACATGCGCCGCCCCGGCAATTGCCAGGGCACGCCCTTCCGAGCCCTGCACAGGCGGCGGCGGGGGCAGGCGGGCGGCAGCCAGCGTCATCGGCGCCCGGCAGGCTTGCTTTCGCCGTCCGACACCAGCGCCACCTTGCGGAAGCCCGATGCCGACACTTCGCCGACAACGCGCATCACTGCGCCATAATCGAGCCCACGATCGGCGCGGACATAGACCCGCGCCTCGTCGGTGCGTGCTTCGCGGAGTGCGGCCAGCTTTTCGGCGAGGCCGTCGGCAGGAATCTCGAGGCTGTCGATAAAGATGCGCCCCTGTGCATCGAGGCTGAGCTGGATGGGCTTGTCGTCATTCTGGAGCGCGCCGGCCTTGCTGTCCGGCAGATCGACCGGCACGCCGGCAACGAGCAGCGGCGCCGTCACCATGAAGATGATGAGCAGCACGAGCATCACATCGACCATCGGCGTGATGTTGATCTCGGCCATCGGCGCGTTGCGCCGGCGCTTGCCCGGGGACATCATCGCCATCTACTTGCTGTCCATGCTGTCGAGCTGGCGGCCGAGCAGGCCCTGGAACTCTTCGGCAAAGGCGCCGAGGCGCGCTTCGAGCCGGCCGACGCCGTGGAGAAGGCGGTTGTAGCCGATCACCGCCGGGATTGCGGCGAAGAGACCGAGGGCGGTGGCGAAAAGCGCCTCGGCGATGCCGGGAGCGACGACTGCCAGGGTGGTGTTCTGCGAAGCGGCAATGGCGGTGAAGCTGCGCATGATGCCCCATACGGTGCCGAAGAGCCCCACGAAGGGTGCAACGGCGCCAATGGTGGCGAGGATGTTGAGCCGGTCTCCCAGCGTGTCGATCTCGCGGCCGATGCTCACCTGGGTGGTGCTGGCGAGGCGTGTGCGGATGCCTTCCCGGTCAAAGCGCCCGCGTGCCAGGCTGCGCCGCCATTCGTTCATTCCCGAGACGAACAGTCGCGCGGAGGGATGGGTGGCGCGCGTGGCCGGCTCGAAGAGCGCGTCGAGGCTCTCCGCCTTCCAGAACCAGTCCTCGAACTGGGTGGCTTCGCGGTTGATGCGGCGGATGGCACGCGAGCGCTCGAAGATGATCGCCCAGGACCAGACCGAGGCCATGAGCAGCCCCAGCATCACCAGCTTGACGACGATATCGGCCTGCAGGAACAGCGCCCAGGGGCTGATCTCGGTGGCGGTTGCAATGACAGGTTCCATCAGGCGGTTTCGGCTTCGTGCTGGAGGGCGAGGAATTGGTCGTGCCAGCCCTTCGGCAACCGGCGGGGCCGGCCCTCGGGGCAGAGCAGCGCTGCGGTGACTGATGCGGTGCAAAGACTTGCGTCAGGATGAACGACGACCTGTTTCAGCACCACGGCGGCGGCGCGAAGGCGGGTGACGCGGCTTTCGATGATCAGCGCATCATCCAGCCGGGCAGGGCGGTGCCAGACAATATCCATGCTCGCGACGGCGAAATAGCCGGCCGCCGCAGTTTCGGGCTCGGTGTGGGTGATGCCGATCGTGCGCAGCATCTCGGTGCGGCCGCGCTCGAACCAGCGCAGGTAGCTGGCATGATAGGCGATGCCCGAGCTGTCGGTATCCTCGTAATAGACCCGCACGGGCAAGCGATGGACACCACGCGCGAGCGTGCCGGAAGCAGGAACGGTCGTCATGCAGCGCTTGTAGGGGAGGGGCGGCCAACAAAAAAGCCTCCTGCCGGCGGGCAGGAGGCTCTTTCGAACGCGAAGTGGAAAATTACCGGGTCTTTTCCTCGGCGATACGCGCGGACTTGCCGCTGCGGCCGCGCAGATAATAAAGCTTGGCGCGCCGCACGACACCGCGACGGACGACGGTGATCGACTCGATCGACGGCGAATAGAGCGGGAAAACACGTTCCACACCTTCGCCGAAGCTGATCTTGCGGACGGTGAAATTGCTGTTGATGCTGCGGTTCGAGCGCGCGATGCACACGCCCTCATAGTTCTGCACGCGGGTGCGCTCGCCTTCGACGACGCGCACACCGACACGGAGCGTGTCACCGGCCTTGAACTGGGGGATGGCGCGCTTTTCGACGAGCTTGGCAACCTGCTCGGCTTCGAGTGTCTGGATGAGATTCATCTCATTCCTCCTTGTTTGGTCGTCGCGCGCCAGAGGGCGACTGATCCGCAGCGTCGGGATGACGCTGCCAAAGATCCGGCCGCCTTGACCGTGTGTCCATTCTGGACCGCTCGAGCCGCCATGCAGCGACCTTTGCGTGATCCCCCGATCGCAACACTTCGGGGATCGCAAGACCTTCCCATTGGGCGGGCCTTGTGTAGTGCGGATGCTCGAGAAGGCCGCTTTCGAAGCTTTCTTCCACACCGCTCAAGGGCGCGCCCATTACACCGGGAAGCAGCCGGACGCAAGCATCGAGCAGCACGAGGGCCGCGGTCTCGCCACCCGACAGGATGTAATCGCCGATCGAGACCTCCTGGATGGCGCGCGCCTCGAACAGTCGCTCGTCGAAACCCTCGAAGCGGCCGCAGAGCAGCGTCACGCCGGGGCCGGCAGCCAGCTCGCGGACGAGGGCCTGGGTGAGGGGCCGGCCGCGCGGGGTGAGGGCATATGCCGGCGTGCCGTTGCGGGTCGCATCGAAGGCGGCGGCGACGACATCGGCGCGCAGCACCATGCCGGGGCCACCGCCGGCGGGGGTGTCGTCGACCGAGCGGTGCTTGTCGGTGGCATGGTCGCGGATGTTGTGTGCGGTGCAGGTCCAGCGGCCTTCGGCGAGCGCGCGGCCGGCGATTGCGGCCCCCAGCGGGCCAGGGAACATCTCGGGGTAGAGGGTGAGGATGGTGGCGGACCAGCTCATGGCTGCGTCCAGTCCTCGACGCGGAGGCCGGGGATGTCGGCGAAGTCGATCGAGCTTGCGGTGATGATCGTCAGGTCGAGCGCCAGCGCGTGCGCGCCGATCAACCGATCGAAGCTGCGGCGACGGAAGGGGATGGTGGCATAGGCCCGCGCGGCGGCCTCGTCGAAGGGGAGCACCGCGATCTGTGCAAGAAGGGCATCGAGCACCGGGCGACCGGCGGGGCCGGTGCCCATCAGGATTTCGGCAAGGCAGATGCTCGACGTGACGACCGACCCGAGGGGACAGGCCTCCAGGCGCTGCACCGCAGCGGGTGCCGTGCCCTCCATCAGGTAGATGGCGATGTTGGTATCGAGCAGATATTGCGGAGTGATCACGCCTTCAAGGCTGCCTCTCGCGCCAGCCGCTCGGACGGGCGCTCCTCGAACAGCCGGTCCTCGCTGGGAATCGGCTTGAGGCCCGGAGCGCACCCATAGATCCCGGTCAGGTCGATCATCTTCGGGGTTTCGGGGACGGGTTCGATGATCCAGCGGCCGTGCTCCTCGCGGACTTCGACGAGTGTGCCGGGGGGCGGTGCGAAGGCTGCGGGCAGGCGCACGGCGGCGCTGTTGCCGGATTTGAAAACCTTGCTGCGTGCCATGGCGAATGCTCCTGTATACACGTGGCGTATATACTAGGTGAGCCAGATTGGGTCAATGATGAGCTGGTCGCCCTGTTCGGTGACCGCTTCCGCTGTGAAGGGCACCATGGCGCTTTTGCCGGACGTGAGGGTGATGTCGAGAATGTCTCCGGCGCCGAAGTTCTCGATGGTGCGGACCGTACCCATCACCGTGCCATCGGGGGCCTGCACTTCGCGGCCAAGATAGTCGGCATGGTAATATTCCCCGTCTTCGAGGGGGGGCAGGCTTTCACGCGGCACGTTGAGGAGGGTCCCGCGCAGCGCTTCGGCGGCGTTGCGGTCCTTCACTTCGGCAAAGCGCGCAACGGCGCCGGTTTTTTCGGCGCGAATGTCGATGAGGGTGAGCGCGCGGTCGCCGGCGAGGAAGACGCGGTGCGCCTCAAGGCTTTCGAGCGACGGCGTGAACAGCTTCAGACGCACTGCGCCGCCGATGCCATGGGCACCGGCGACAACAGCAAGCGTGATTTCGGCAGCCATGAGCCGAATTCAGGCTCAGGCCTGGGTTTCGTCCGCGGCAGGCGCTTCTTCGGCGGCCGGAGCCTCTTCAGCTGGCGCTTCCTCGGCGGGGGCTTCCTCGGCGGGGGCAGCAGCAGCTTCAGCAGCAGCAGCGGCCTCAGCTTCGGCGGCTTCAGCGGCAGCGGCTTCTGCAGCCACGGCAGCGGCAGCGGCTTCCTCGGCCTTCTGCGCGGCGAGCTGGAGCCGCTCCTTGGCCTTGGCGCCGGGCTCACCCTTGGTCGGGTTGTTCTTCGGTGCGCGGGTGCGGACGCCGGCGGCATCGAGGAAGCGGGCGACACGGTCCGAAGGCTGGGCGCCGACGCTCAGCCAGTGGGCGGCACGCTCGGAATCGAGCTTCACGCGCTCGGCCGAATCCTTCGGCAGCACCGGATTGTAGGTGCCGATCTTCTCGATGAACTTGCCATCGCGGGTGTTGCGGCTGTCCGTGACGACGATGCGATAATAGGGGCGCTTCTTCATGCCACCACGGGCAAGACGGATTGCGAGAGACATTTCAGAGACTTCCTTCGGTTGATTTCTAGCGTTTGAACTTGTTGCCCGGCCCACCCATCGGGCCACCGGGTCCGCCGAGCAGGCCACCGAGGCCCCCCATGACGCCGCCGGGCGAATTGCCCATCCGGCCGAGCATGGCGGCCATGCCCTTCATGCCGCCCATCTTGCGCAGCTTCTTCATGGCAGTCGCCATTTCGAGCTGCATCTTGAGGACGCGGTTGACTTCCATCACCGTCGTGCCGGAGCCCTTGGCGATGCGGATCTTGCGCTTGGCGGTGATGATTTCGGGCTTGGAACGCTCCTTGGGCGTCATCGAGCTGATGACGGCCTCCATGCGGCCAAGCAGCTTTTCGTCGACTGCACCCGAGGCCATCGCCTGCTTCGCCTGCGCCACGCCGGGCATCATCGAGGCCAGTGCCCCGAGACCGCCCATCGCCTTCATCTGCTTCAACTGGGCGCGCAGATCATCGAGGTCGAATTGGCCCTTTGAGAGCTTTTCGGCCATCCGCTCGGCATCGGCCTGCTCGACGTTCGCGGCGGCGCGCTCGACGAGGCCGACAATGTCCCCCATGCCGAGGATGCGACCGGCAACGCGCTGCGGGTCGAAAGCTTCGAGCGCATCGAGCTTCTCGCCGGTGCCGGCAAACTTGATCGGCTTGCCGGTGATGGCGCGCATCGAGAGGGCGGCACCGCCGCGCGCATCGCCGTCCATGCGGGTGAGGATGACGCCGGTAAGCGGCACTTCGGCCTTGAACAGCGTCGCCGTGCTCACCGCATCCTGGCCGGTGAGGGCATCGACCACGAGCAGGATTTCATGCGGCTGGGTGGCGTTGGCGATCTGCGCCATCTCGGCCATCAGGGCGGCATCGACCGAAAGCCGGCCCGCGGTATCGAGCAGGACCACATCGAAGCCCTGCAGCTTGGCGGACTGCCGCGCGCGCTCGGCGATGGTGACCGGGGACTGGCCGGCGATGATCGGCAGTGTGGCAACGCCGGTCTGCTCGCCGAGTACGCGCAGCTGCTCCTGGGCGGCCGGCCGTGCCACGTCGAGCGATGCCATCAGCACCTTCTTGCCCTGGCGCTCGGTGAGGAACTTCGCGAGCTTCGCCGTGCTCGTCGTCTTGCCCGAGCCCTGCAGGCCGACCATCATCAGCACCGCCGGTGGGGTGGCGGGGATGTTGAGGCCTTCATGCTCGGAGCCAAGCAGCTCGACGAGACAATCATTGACGATCTTGACGACCTGCTGGCCGGGCGTGACCGAGCGGATGACTTCCGCGCCGATCGCGCGCTCGGTTGCCTGCTCGACGAAATCCTTGACCACCGGCAATGCGACATCGGCTTCGAGCAGCGCAATCCGCACCTCGCGCATTGCTGCACGCACGTCGAGTTCGGTCAGCGCACCACGACCGCGGAGCTTCTCGAAAACGCTGCCAAGACGATCGGCAAGACTGTCGAACAAATCCAATTCCTCAAACGAATTTCACGCCGGCGGACGAACCCTCGTCGGCCGGCGTGCATCCGTGGACGCGCCTTTTCCCATTGCTGGGTGGCGGAGCCGTATGCGATCTGATGAGAGAGGTCAAGAAAAAGGCCTTTGCCTTGCACGCGACCTCATTCTCTGTGTCCCTGATGCCTGCGCGCATGTTCGGCAGCCTCGTGCAGGCCAGTTCAACGTCAGAGTTCGGGAAGCATCTGGTTGGCGCGGCCCCATTGCGCGAGGGATTTCGATTGCGCGCGCTTCAGCATCTCGGCGGCATCGCCGATATGCCAGGTTGCTGCACTGTCGAGCGAGCGCAATTCCTGCCAGGTGATCGGCACCGCGATGGGCGCGTGTTCGCGGGAGCGTGCGCTGTATGGCATCACGGCGGTGGCACCGCGCTGGTTGCGCAGATAGTCGATGAAGATGCGACCCTTGCGTTTTGCCTTGGACAGGGCGGCGGTGAAGCGATCGGGCTCGGCCTGCGCCAATGCCGTGGCAAAGCGCTGTGCGAAGTCCTTTACTTCAGGCCATTCGGCACCCGGGGTGAGCGGTGCGATGACGTGCACACCCTTGCCGCCAGTGACGAGCGGGAAGGTGGTGAGGCCCATCTGCGCCAGCATGTCGTTCAGGTGAAAGGCGGCGGAGACAACATCGGCGAAGCCCAGGCTTTCATCGGGATCGAGGTCGAACACCAGCCGATCTGGCTTTTCCACATCCTCGATGCGTGCACCCCAGCCATGAAACTCGATCGTTCCCATCTGGACGCAGGTGAGCAGGCCTGCCGGTGAGTCGATGAAAAGATAGGGCTCGCTGCCGCCATCCTTTTCGGCAATGGCGATCTGCCTGACGCTGTCGCCGAAGCTGCCGGCATCATGCTTCTGGAAAAAGCATTTCCTGGCGCGGCCCTGCGGACAGCGGACGAGGCTGATGGGTCGGCTGCCCGCCCATGGCAACATGATCGGGGCGATGGATTCGTAGTAATCGGCCAGTTGGCCCTTGGTGAGCTTGCCTTCGGGGAAGATCACCCGGTCGCGGTTGCTGATGGTGATGCCGCTTGCATCGGGGGTGGCGGATGCCACCGGCGCCGGCACCTCGGCGACAACGGCTTCCGGCTTCTTGTCCTCGCGCAGCCCGAGGAAGCTCGAATGGCGCAGCACGCCGTCGCCGGTCACTTCGGCGAAAGCCACTTCGGCAACGAGCCTGGGCTTGACCCAATGGGCACCGCGAACGGCGGCGGGCGGGGCCTTCACTGTGGCCCTGGTCTGCTCGATGGGGGCCATCAGCGCCAGCAGGCGTGTCATCGCATCTTCGGTGAAGCCGGCTCCGACCTTGCCGGCATAGCGAAGCTCGCCGGCGTCGTTGACGCCGAGGAGCAGGGACTTGAAGCCGCGCTGTCGGTCCGACGGCAGCCAGCCGATGATGACGAACTCCTGCCGCTGGATGCACTTGGTCTTGAGCCAGCCGCTGCCGCGAGCGCCGCGATAAGGTCCGTCGGCGCGCTTGGAGATCACGCCTTCAAGCCCGAGGCCGCAGAATTTGGCGAGCAGGGCCTCGCCATGGCCGACGATATGGTCCGAATAGCGCAGCTTGCCGTCTGCCTTGCCGAGCAGTTTGGCGAGCAACGCCTTGCGCTCGATCAACGGTGTCTGCGTCAGGTCCTTGCCGTCGAGCTCGAGCAGGTCGAAGGCGAAATAGGTGATGCTGTCGGGATCATCCTTGAGAGCGGCCTGCAGCGCCTGGAAGCTTGTGCGGCCGTCCGGTGTCAGCACCACGGCCTCGCCATCGATCAGTGCGGTGCGCGCCTTGAGGCCGACGGCTTCGGCAATCAGGCCGGCGAACCGGTCCGACCAGTCGAGGCCGGAGCGGGTGTAGGCCTTGCCCTCGCCGCCGCCGATGGCGAGGACGGTGCGGTACCCGTCATATTTGAGCTCGTGCAGCCAGCGATCGCCGGGCGGCACATGATCGACCAGCGTTGCCAGCTGCACCGGGCGGAACGGCGGCGGCTTGTCGGTGGCGGACTTCTTGGCGGCTTTGCGCCGCTTGGCCGCTTTTCCGGCAACGGCAGCCTTGCCAGCCTTGCCTTGCGCGATCTCTTCCATCGTGCGGCCACTGTCGATGCTGGTCAGATGGCCCCCGACCAGATCATCCGAGCGGGCGGCGAAGCTGTCGTTGACCTTGCGCAGGATCCAGTTCTCGCGCTTCTCCTTGCCGCGCGGCTTGAGCCGGAACAGGATCCATTCCCCCTGCATCCGCTGCCCGTGCAGGATGAAATGCAGATGCCCTTCGGGAAGGGTTTTCTTCGGGTCCTTGCCGGGGATCGGCTCCCAGGTGCCATTGTCCCACAGCATCACCGTTCCGCCGCCATATTCCCCCTTGGGAATGCTGCCTTCAAAGCGTGCATAGTCGAGCGGGTGATCCTCGGTGCGCACCGCCAGCCGCTTGTCGTCAGGGTCGGCGCTCGGGCCGCGCGTCACCGCCCAGCTGACCAGCACGCCTGCGAGTTCGAGGCGGAAATCATAGTGCAGGCGACTGGCGGCATGTTTCTGGACGACGAAACCGTTGCCTGGCTTTGCGGTGCGGCCGCCCGAGGGCTCCGTGGTGCGCGTGAAGTTGCGCATGGCGCGGTAGGGTGCCAGGCTGTCTTCGGCGTCCGTGCTGGGAGGCGTGTCGGGCTTTGCGGCTTTGCGGGGCATGTCGCGGAGGCCGTGGCTCAGGCCCGCTTGCGCGCCGGTGGCTTGGGCGCTGCCTTGGAGGGGGCTTTGGAGGCTGTCTTGGAGGGGGCCTTGGACGGCGCTGCCTTCGCCTTGGCCGGCGGGGCTTTCGCGGACTTGGCGGCGCCGCTGCCGAGCGATTTCTTCAGGGCGGCCATCAGATCGATGACATTGCCGCCACGCGGGTCGGCACCGCTGCCGGCATCACTGTCGATGTTGAGCGTCTTGCCCTGCTTCTTCCGTTCGATCAGCTCCCGCAGCGCATCGACATAGCGATCGTGAAAGTCGCTGGCGTCGAACTTGCCGGTCTTCTTGTCGATCAGCGATGTCGCCAGTTCGAGCAGTTCGTCATCGGGAGTGGCGTCGCCGATATCACGGAAATAGCTGCTCGCCTTGGTCACCTCATCGGCATAGCGCAGCGTTTCCATGACGATGCCCCGCCCGCAGGCCTTGATGCTGACGACATGTTCGCGGCCGCGCATCGCCAATTGCCCCAGGCCGATCTTGCGGCTGCGGCGCAACGCCTCGCGCAGCACGATGAAGGCTTCCTCGGCGAGGTCGTCGGCCGGCACGACATAATAGGGCTTCTCGAAATAAATGGGGTCGATGTCGTGGCTGTCGACAAACTGGGTCAGCTCGAGCGTCTTCTTGCTCTCGAGCTTGACGCCTTCGATGTCCTTCTCGTCGAGAAGCACATATTCGCCCTTGGCATATTCGAAGCCCTTTACGATGTCGTCGACATCGACCGGCCCGATCCCGGGAACGACTTTCTCGTATTTGATGCGCTTGCCCGACGGCTCATGGATCTGGTTGAAGGCGATCGATGCCCCGCTCTTCGTCGCCGAAAAGATCTCGACCGGAATCGACACCAGCGCCAGCCGGATATGACCTTTCCAATAAGGGCGTGCGGCCATGGTCGTCTCCCGTTGCGGGTCGTCAATCGCCGAGAGGCGGTTCCGTTCCCCCGACACGCTGGCATGGCTACTCGGCTGCGGGGATTGCTTTCAGATACGCGGCGATGGCGGCCCGGTCTTCGGCGGGAAGTTTTGCCATGTTCTCCTGGACTTCCACCATCGATCCGCCGACGGAATCATAGTCCGGAGTAAAGCCGGTTTCCAGATAACTGGCGATGTCGGCCGCTGACCAGTCGAGCTTAGCGGGAGTGATGTTGGGAATGCGGCCCTTGCCTTCCGGGTTGGGAGCGCCGGCCAGCCATTTGCCATGGTCGAGAGCGCCAAGCCCGTCCAGCGTGCGCGGGGTGTGGCACTGGCCGCAATGGCCAGGGCCTTCGACGAGATATTGCCCGCGGCGCACCGGCTCGGGGGCATCGGAGGGCAGGGGGATGATGGGGCTGGTGTCGCCGGCGAAGGCGCGCTTCCACAGGCCGATGCCGCGACGGATGTTGTAGGGGAAGCCGAGTTCGTTGTCGGGCGCCTTGCCGGCGACCGGGGGCAAGGTGCGGAGCCAGGCGAACAGGTCGGCAATGTCCGCTGCGGTCATGTGCTGGTAGCTGGTGTAGGGGAAGGCGGGGTAGAGGTGCCGACCGTCCTGGCCCACGCCGCGCTGCATGGCGTTGGCGAATTCGGCAAGGGTCCAGTTGCCGAGGCCATCGGGGTGCGGCGAAATGTTGGGGCCGCGGAAGGTGCCGAACGGCGTTTCGAGCGGGGCGCCGCCGGCGAGGATCAGCCGGTCGTCCCCCTTGGCGCCGCCGGCAGCGTGGCAGGACGTGCAGCCACCGGCCCAGAACAGCCGCTCACCGCGGGCAGCATTGCCGCTGCCTTCGGCGGCGATGGCGGTCGCATCGAGCCGATCGGGCAGGGTGAGCAGTAGGAAGGCGCCGCCCGCGAGCCCGCCGATGAGGGCGAGGCCGATGAGGAGGCGGGCGGCTTTCGTCATCAATCGAGCTTGATGCGGAAGCTTTCATGGCAGCTCTTGCAGTTGGCGGTGACTTTGCCGAACTGCGTGCCGAAGGCGGCTTGGGTGGAAAGATCGGCCTTCATGGCGGCGGCGGAATCGGCCTGGAACTTGGTGAGCGAGGCCTTGAACTCGCCGGGCTTTTCCCAGATCGCTGGCGCGGCTTCGGTCTTGCCACCGGTCTTGCTGTTGGGCGGGAAATGCGCGCCGAACTTGTTGGCGACATCGTTCATGCTGGCGAAGATCGCCTTGGCGCGGGCGGCATCATAGGGCGAAGTGCCCTTGAGCATGTCTCCACCGGCCTTAGCGTCGCGGCCGTTGTTTTCCATCAGCGCCTTGCGCGTTTCGATGGGGCCGGTCTGGGCGAGGGCGGGGGAGGCGATGGCGAGAACGGCGAGGACGAGAGGAAGGCGGATCATTGACGGGTCTCCTTGATGCGGCGCCTGCGCATCCTGCCAGCAAATGCGTGCACTTGGCAATCAGCGGCCGGTGATGGCGGTGGCAAAGTCCTGCGCTTCGAAGGGTCGGAGGTCGTCCATGCCCTCGCCGATGCCGATGGCGTGGATGGGGAGGTGGAAGCGCTCGGCTGCCGCGACGATAACGCCGCCGCGCGCGGTGCCATCGAGCTTGGTGATGACGAGGCCGGACACCTTGGCGACACTCTGGAACACCTCGATCTGCGAGAGGGCGTTCTGGCCGGTGGTGGCATCGAGGACGAGCAAGGTGTCGTGGGGAGCGGCGGGGCTGCGCTTCTGGAGGACGCGGCGGATCTTGGCCAGCTCGTCCATGAGACCGGACTTGTTCTGGAGGCGGCCGGCGGTGTCGATGATGAGCACGTCGGTGCCGGCGGCTTGCGCCTTTTCGAGCGCGGTGAAGGCGAGGCCGGCGGCATCGGCACCCTGTTCGCCGCTCACCAGCGGCACGCCGACTCGCTCGGCCCAGATGCGGAGCTGGGCGATGGCGGCGGCGCGGAAGGTGTCGCCGGCGGCGAGCATGACGCTGTAATCGGCTTCGGTGAAGCGGCGGGCGAGCTTGGCGATGGTGGTTGTCTTGCCGACGCCGTTGACGCCGACGACGAGGATGACATGGGGGCGGGGGAAGGCGGTGACGGCGAGTGGCTTGGCGTAGGGGGCGAGGATGTTGGTGATTTCCTCGGCGACGGCGGCCTTGAGGCCGGCTTCGTCGATGCCGCGCTCGAAGCGGGGGCCTTCGAGTTTCTCGCGGATGCGCTGCGCCACGGCGGGGCCGAGATCGGCGGTGATCAGCGCTTCCTCGATGGCATCGAGCCGGGCTTCGTCGAGAGGCATGGTGCCGCTGGCGAGGCCGGCGAGGCTGTCTGCCAGCTTGGTTGTCGAGCGGCTGAGGCCGGATTTGAGGCGATCGAGCCAGCTCATGCAAAGGCCTCCAGGTCGATCTCGCCGGTGAAGGAGATGATGGCGGGGCCAGCGAGGTGGAGGTGCCCGGACTCGTCCCGGCGGACCCGGACTTCGCCGCCGGGCATGGTGACTGTCACCTCGGCGCCGATCCGGCCGCGCTTCTGGAGGGCGGCGACAGCGGCGACGGCGCCTGTGCCGCAAGCCCGGGTGAGGCCGGCACCGCGCTCCCAGACGCGGAGGGTTATGCGGTCAAGCGCGTCGACTCGGGCGATGCCGACGTTGATTCCGGCGGGGAAGAGGGGGTCGGTCTCGATGCGGGGGCCGAGGGATTCCAGCGGGATGGCGGCAGGGTCTGAGACTTCGAAGACGATGTGGGGGTTGCCGACGCTGAGGGCGGCGGGGTCCGTGAGCTCGTCCCAGCTGACCGGCAGGTGGAGGGTGTCGAGGGGGTAGGCGAGTGTCTGCTCCCAGTGCCAGCGCGGGGGACCCATGTCGATTTCGGCCTGGCTGCCGGACGCGGCGCTGGTGAGGGGGCCGCCGGCGGTTTCGATGCTGGCGGCGCCGCCGAGATAGACGGCCAGGGCCCGGCTGCCGTTGCCGCAGGAGGGGACTTCGCTGCCGTCGGGGTTCCAGAAGCGGGCTTTGACGCTGGCGGTTTCGCTCGGCTCGACGAGGATGAGCTGGTCGAAGCCGACGCCGGTGCAGCGGTCGGCGAGGTTTCTCACCTGCTGGGCGGTGAGGGCAACGGGGTGTTCCCGGGCGTCGAGCAGCATGAAATCATTGCCCAGGCCGTGCATTTTCAGGAACTTCGTCATGGATAGAGCAGGCCGCTCGTCCAGCCGTCAGTGCCGAGGGTGAAGAGCTCGCGGTCGTGGAGGCGGCCATCACGGTCCTGCCAGAATTCGATGCTTTCGGGAATTATCCGCCAGCCGGACCAATGGGGGGGGCGGGGGATTTCGTCGGGGAAGCGCTGCAGCACCTCTTCGAGGCGGGTTTCGAAGGTGGCGCGGTCCGGCAGGGGCCGGGATTGCAGGCTGGCCCAAGCGCCGGCCTGGCTGAGGCGGGGGCGAGTGGCGAAATAGGCATCGGCTTCATGGTCGCTGACCTGTTCGACCGGGCCTTCGATGCGGATCTGGCGGCGCTGGGTCTTCCAGTGGAAGTTCAGTTGCACGAAGGGATTTGCCTTCAATTCCAGGCTCTTGCGGCCGGTCAGGTTGGTGTAGACAACGAAGCCCTGCTCGTCCCAGCCTTTCAGCAGCACGATCCGCACCGAGGGGCGGCCTTGCGGGGTGGCGGTGGCGAGGGCCACGGCGTTCGGGTCGTTGGGTTCGGTCGCCTCGGCGGCGGCGAGCCATTCGGCGAAGCGGGTGAAGGGGGTGTTCATCCCCTCCCGTTAGCTTGTGTGGTCAGGCGGCGCAATTGATGCAGCGGGTGGCTTCGGGCTGGGCTTCGAGGCGGGCGGGGGCGATATCGGCGCCGCAATTGTCGCAGGTGCCATAGGTGCCGGCGTCGATGCGGTGAAGGGCGGCGCGGATCTGCTCGGCTTCGGCCTTGTGGACGCTTTCCAGCGCTTCGTTGGTGCCGAGATCCTCGAGATCATTGGCCTGGTCGCTGAATTTGGGGCTGAGCGGCTGGGTGGTTTCGGCATCGAGACGGGCGATTTCGGTTTCCAGCTCGGCGAGGCGGGCGTGGAGGCTGGTGGCGATGGCGTTGGACATGCTGATTTTCCTTGTTGCGGCCGCTACCATGGCACGGATGCGCCGGAAAAGCTTTGATGCTGATCAACGGCCTGAAAACGGGGGGATTCCGGCGTGCCGTGCGATCATGTCCTCGATCTCGTGCAACTCGGCCATCGCCATCGAACCATACGAAGTTGACACGGAACGCGGTTTTTTCGGGCGTTTGGCGGCCGGATCGCTGGTGGCAGGATCGCGTGGGGGGCGGATGCCGGGGCGCGAACTCTTGCTGGGGATGCGGCTGCTGCCGGGTGCGAGGGTGCGGGGCAGGGTGACGGGCGGCGGCAGGGCGGCGGTGCTGGAGGCATCGCGCGGCGCCGGTGCCAGCCAGCCTTCACGATCGGGCAGGGTGCGGGCGAGATTGTGGAAGGCGTGGTGGGCCGGGGTCTCGTTCGGGGGCGTGCAGGGTATGGCCAAGGGTGCTGCGGGGGACATCTGGGGGGTGTTTCGGGACGTTTCAGGGAGATTCTGCTGCCGGCTTCGCATGGCATCGAGGCGCGCGAGCATCAGGACGGCGAGCTTTTCGTTGCAGGGCTGGTGGCGGGTGTGGGTGCTGCCATCGGCGCTGGTGACGGTGATCGTCTCGCCGCCGATGACGCGCTCGATCAGGAGCTCCTCGATCTGGCGCATCGCATC
This sequence comes from Polymorphobacter multimanifer, assembly GCF_014205635.1. Lineage (GTDB taxonomy): Bacteria > Pseudomonadota > Alphaproteobacteria > Sphingomonadales > Sphingomonadaceae > Sandarakinorhabdus > Sandarakinorhabdus multimanifer. Next base: position 1,682 of record NZ_JACIIV010000010.1, on the reverse strand, counting down.
GGCGAGGGCGAGATCCCATGCGGCGCGGAAATCCCCGGCATCGGGGTGCCTGCGCAGCGCATAGGCGGCAGCGCGCGACATGCCGGCGACGGCGGCGGCCTGGCTGACCGATCCGATATCGGCGAGCGCGGTGAGGAAGATCGCCTGGCGGGCCGGGGTCCAGCCATCATGGCGGGTGGTGAGGGCGGGGAGGGTGTGGCTCATGGGGGGAGTATGGGGAAAAGGGCGTGTGTAGGACAGAGGCCAAGGCGGCGAAAAATAGCGCAGCTATCTTGAGACTCGCCGCAGTGCCCGGCCGGCGTACGGTCGGAGAATCCGACCGAGCGACCGACGGCGCGGCTTCGCCGCGCTCTTTCTTTCTGCCTTTTGGGCGAAAGCGGACTCGGCGGCTTTGCCGCCGGCCGCATTCCCATAGGGTCGCAGCAGCTTACTCAATCCTGCAACATAGCCGCAGTTGATATGTCGATATCACCGTAGTTTGCTCGACCTTGAAGGAAAAAACTCGCCAGTCGTTCTCCGCGGCGACAAATCGACAGACAGACCTTTGCGGTGACCAAATAGTTATCAGAAGACAACTTCAAAATATCGCCAAATCGGATATCAGGCAAATTTACACAAAGTTGCAAGGTGAGCTGTTTAATTTCAGAAAGGACCGAGTCCATTATAAATACGTCAGCGTCAGCCGAAAGCAAATTAGTTTTTGATAAATAGGAATAGAGTTCCGTATAACTAGTCTTTATTGATTGAGAAAAATTCGCGAAGTGGTCAATCAAGGCCACCGTCTGTCCAAATTGTTCTCGACGGCCCTTTACTTCAATCCAGCCGGGTGAATTATATTTAACTCCAGAAAATCTCAATGGAGCATAGTCAAAATTATCGTTCGCAATCGAATTAAACATGCCTACATAACTACCCCCGCCCTGAAACGGACGCAGAAAATTCGACTGAATCTGCCTTTCTTCGTTCCCATTTGGCATGACCTCAGTGATCCGCCTGATAGTGTTATAAATATGGTATATGTCGGAAACTTGGTTATAAAATTTTGAAAGTTCAGCAAACTGCCAGTGGCCATCAATGGAAAACTTCTCTGTCGAATAATCAATTGCTACTGGAAGTTTAGTGATCGGGTCGTGGCTTCGCGAGAACAGTCCCGCTTCCGGAATTGAATCGATTATAAGTGCGCTGTCTCGATTTATTTTGTAAAAACAGATTTTATCCTGATCGGGCTCGTAAAGGAAGCTATACCACTCACCGTAGAAACACTGTGTAATCAGATAGCGCAAATCATACTTTCCCTCATCGTAACTTAACAGCTGTTCATCACTAACAGCTGCGCCTAAAAACTGCCCCTCATGGTTGTTATCAGCGATGGCCACTGCAATGATTTTTCTGTTTCGGCTAATAGAGCCGAGAAGAATCTGCGGCCCATCGTACCAAAGTAAAACCTGTTCCACAGTACCGTGTAATGGTTTCTGTTTCCGAATCGGCATTATATTGGCTCGACTGAAATAACAGCTTGAACAGGATCAAACTCAGCGTAGCGCCAAAAATGCGTATGATTTCCCTTGGTTAAATGGCGACCGCAACCGTAATTACCCACCCCCTGCGTTGAGCTATCCGGCGGAGACAGCGCCGAGGATGGTGTTGTAGGGATTGGCCCCGGACAGTCGCGCAGTATCGAC